>CAJXRZ010000089.1 GCA_913060515.1 uncultured Pseudomonadota bacterium
CAGCGGGCCCAGGTTCTTCGCGCCAGCAGGATCAACAGTTCGGACCACGTCAGTATGAAGGCTGCACCCACGACTGGGCAACGGAGCTCTCCAGCGACGGGGCGCTCCGGCTGCAGCGCAAAGGCGAAGCGGAGATCCAGGTACAGGCTCTGGAAAAAGGCTTTGACTCCGCACAGATTCTGAATCTGATCGGCGAGCCGGAGTGGGCGAATCTGGCCATTGGCATCTGGGCCACGCCGGATACCTCCACCCAGAAGGTGGTCGATCTGTACAGCATCCTGTCTCTTGGACTGGGGCACCGCAGTGACATCGCGCTGGGGCACTACGGATCTCCCTCCCAGAGAATTCCCCCCGCCCCGGGACAGCAGGTCTGGGCGCTCCCGCTGACAGTTGGGGGGCGTGCCGGGGAGTGTCTCTTCGCGAGTGAACTGGCCCAGTGCATGGGAAGAGAGGGCGTCCTTCACGACTGGATGGGGGATGGCTGTCACCCAAGCCCAACCGGCAGCCTGCCCGACACGCTTGGGCCGCGTGCTCTCGCGGACTACTGACGTGATCACGCGAGAACAAGCGGAAACTAGCCCCAGTAGCTCAGATACAGGACGCCCTCGGCGACCTGCATGGTAGGAAGGAGACTCCAGGGCAATCACAAGCAATCAAACGGCAAAGGACAAAATGGGTCTGTTGAAGAGCACTCTGAAAGTGGGCGCTTCGGTCTCCCTTGCAGGCTTGATTGGGCTCCCCGCAGCAGGCGCGATCTACCAGGCAACCGCCCAAGCAAAGGACCAAGAACGCTATTCCCCGCCGGGAGAGCTCTTCGATGTGGACGGCAGTCAAATGCATCTGCTGTGCGTAGGAGAGGGCGCTCCCACAGTTGTTCTTGAGTCAGGGCTGCTCAACGGCGTGCACGCTTGGAAGGCCGTCCAGCCAAGCATCTCCCAAACAACACAGACCTGCGCCTACGACCGCGCGGGCCTTGGCTACAGCGAGCCAGTCGATGCGCCGGTCCAGGCCGAACAAGTCGCCCAGCGGCTGCACAAGCTCCTGAACGCAGCCGGAATCGAAGGAGACCTTGTGCTCGTCGGCGCTTCCATCGGTGGGCTACACGTTCGTCAGTTCGCGCACCAATACCCAGCGCGCGTTCGTGGAATGGTCCTTGTAGACTCCAGTCACGAGTAACAGGTTCAACGCTTCGGCGAGACCGAAACCAAGGGACCGAACCCTATCCTGAAAGCAGCAACCTTCCTTGCGCCCATCGGGGTGCTGCGACTCTCCGGTTTCGTTGAGAAGAAGATGGAAGGCTCCGGTTTGGCGGGCCAAGAGCTCGAGCAGGCCATCGCCATGCAGAGCCAGACACACATTCCCGGCGCAATGAGCCGGGAATATATGTCAGCCAAGCTGGACTTGGAGGCAAACGCCCCGCCTCCTTCCTTGGGCGACATTCCCCTGATTGTGCTCACCCAGGGCCTGCCACTGGCGGAGGAAGAGGACTACGATCCTCTTGACCTAGAAGAGATTGAAGAGGACAAGCGTGAGCGTCCGATCTGGAATCAGCTGGATCTGGAGCTCGCCCAGCTCTCCAGCCAAGGCACCCAGGTCTTCGCAATGAAGAGCACTCACAACATTGCTGAAATGCAACCGGAGCTTGTGATCTCTTCCATTGAAAGCGTTGTCGCGACTGTGCGGGATGCGGATCGGATACCGGTTGAAGAAGTGGGCCTGTCCACTGAGAAGGAGTGAGACAGTACAAGGCCTTCCCCGACTACTTCAGCGCGTAGGGTTCCCCCGACAAAATCGGCCGACTAAAGTCCGAAATTTGCCCCCAGCCCGGCTTATAGGAGCCACTAAAGTCCCAGGTATAGTGGCTCGTTCCGTAGGGCGAACCCAGCACAATCCAGGGCCTTGCATTCTGTAAGACGGAGCTGCTCTGCCAAGTCATCTGTGAGAGTGGCGGGAGCCAGTCCGAGCCGAGCGGAATGGTGCAGGCGCTGGAGACGCTGCTGCTGACCCGCGCCATGCTCTGGAGCTTCAGGCCGCTGCTCCAGCTCGCGCTCGCGAAGAGGCGGCCTGACCAGTTGCAGCTCTCCTCTCCGTGCTCAACCCGCCCACTGGGGTAAAAGTTGGCGTAGTGAAAGCTGTGCGCCACTCCTGAGGCATACAAGTACTGCGCCCTGCGCACGTAGAGGGTTCCGCCTGTGACCTGAACCTCTGGGCTCCCACAGTCCCCCACGCCCCAGCAGTCCTCGTCCTGGCAGTCCTCGTAGCCGTCTTGGTCCTCGTCACCAGCGGTCAGGCAGTCCTCTATGCACTGCGTCACACAGTCTGCATCCTCGCAATCGACAAGGCCATCACAGTCCTCGTCCACTCCGCTCTGGCAGAGCTCGGCCGCATCGGGATTGACGCCCGCATCCTCGTCATCGCAGTCCTCGGCGCTCACCCAGCCGTCTCCATCCACGTCATCAGACGACTCGCCTGTGTCATCTTGAGTGACCGGTGGGGAGTCCGTCACAGGTGGATCATCGCCTTTGCAAGCGAGCAACCCGATCACAAGGCTCTGTATCGTCCACATGGCCTTAATGTAGCTGGCAGATCGGCGAATGGTCAAGCGCGGCGATTGATTTAGCGCGACGAGTGATTTGGCGCGGCGCATGCAACGCCCATCACGAAAAGCCGGAAAGACGGCACACTTTCACCAGCGTCCGCTCACTCCGAGACCGACTCCTTCGCCCCAGACCACGGGCGCCACAAACACACGATGCACCACGGTCCCCTGCTCCGGGCCAGCCATACCGACCCGGTTCAGGTTCTCAATCTGAGCGACCCCGAGCACCGCGCTGGTGAGCAGCAGCCCGCCGCCCACACCGAAGGCCGCGGCCGCGCTCCACCCTGGCAGGGAGGTGCCACCTTGGGCGGCCAGCACGAGCGCGCTGCTGTAGCCCAACAGGGTCACCATTCCTGCGCCGTAGGTCCACAGCGCCCCTTGGCCCAGGCCCGGCCTCCCGGCGCCTCCTTGGGAGACCACGAGACCTTGTGCCCGCAGACCGGAGACGGCCATCCAGGGGAGGGCCGCGGCCATGCTGGCTCCCCCCAGGACCAGGCCCCCCAGGGCCACGCTGCTCTGGGCGTCGGTCCAGCTCAGGGGATCGGACTGCCGAGACAAGACGATGGCCACTGGGGCCAGGGCGAGCACCGGTGCGGCCACCATCAGGGTCTCGGCGCGCTCGGCGTTGGTCTTGGACTGCGCATAGACCTGGGCCGGGGTCTGGGCGGCGAGGGCCGGAGCGGAGAGGGCAGCTGTCAGGGCCAGGAGCACCTTGGCCTCGCTTGGGAAGGGGGTCGCTTGGGGGGATGTAGCACCCCAGAGCGAGAGAGAACGCAATAGGGACCCCCCAACAACCCATCCTCTTGCACCTAGGAGCACCCATGGGCTTCCGCTCGTCGATCAAGTCTGCCGTAAAGCGTGCCCTGGGCATGGAGCACCAGGCCAAGCCTGCGCCCACCGAGCGCACGCCGCCCGTGCCGCCCCAGGACCAGGACAACGCGGCGGATCTGGCCAACATCGAGTGCGACGCCCAGGAGCTCAAAGAGCGCTTGGAAGCTGGGGAAGAGATCGTCATCGTCGACGTGCGCACCGACGGTGAGGTTGCCGGCGGCATGATCCCTGGCGCGATGCACATTCCGCTGCAGCAGATGGAAGCGCGGTGGAAGGAAGTCGAAGACGCCAACGAGATCGTCTGCTACTGCGCCGCTGGCATGCGCTCCCTTCGGGCGGCCGAGCTCCTCCGAAGCAAGGGCTGCATCAACGCGACCTCGTTGGCGGGTGGACTGCCGAGCTGGACCGGCATTGGCGGCGAGATGGCCGGGAAGCCTTCCTGAGCAGGCATTCGCTGCTCTGAATCCCCTCCCTGACTCTCTCCAGAGCGACAAAGGCAGCCCCGAGGGACTGCCTTTGACGACAACCAGGCCCTCTGGGGGCCCCTGAGAGCTAGCTGTTCTCGGTGAACTTGCCGAACTCGCGGCGGTTGAGCCACTCGGGGAAGCCGTTGCCCATGCCGCGGCCAGCCCAGTTGCGGGAGACGCGTGCGACGAAGATCTTGTCCCCGTCCTTCATCTTCTCGCCGAGCAGATCGCGCACCTTGCGGGGACCCAGTGGGCTCTCCAGCAACCACGCACCGGGGATGCGGTTGGACCAGTTGCCCAAGGACTTGAGCTCGGCTTCGAACTCGGGGTTCTCGCCGTTGGCGAAGGAGAAGGTGACAAGCAACATCATAGTGGGGCTCCTTTGATGTCGCGTCTTAGCACGGCGGACCAAGTCAGGGGACCGCAGTGTAGACTGCCTGCCTTGTCTTGGAGATTGAGTGCCCCGCCCCGTGGAGCTGATCCTCGCCCGCCAATGGTGCGCGCTACTGACCACGCCGGTGCTGCTCTTTGAGCCCGATGGGACGCTCGTCTACTTCAACGAGGCGGCAGCAGCGCTCTTGGGTCGCACCTACGGCGAGTCCGGGGGCATGAGCCGCCCTGAGTGGCAGGCGGCCTTCCGCATGGAAGACGGACTGGGGGAGACCCTCGCGAAGGGCGAGAACCCCTTGGCACAAGCCCTGGACCAAGGAGTTCCGGCCCAAGCCCAGATCGCCATGCGTGGCATGGATGGCCAGCTTCGCGTCCTGCAGGTGACCTCGGTCCCCTTGGGCAGCCTGAGTCAGACCAAGCTCGGGGTCATGGCCCTGCTGCACGAGGTGCGCTGAGTGGACCTGACCTTTTACGGGGTGCGCGGGTCCTTCCCCAGCCCAGGCCAGGACTTCGTGCGCTTTGGCGGCAACACCTCCTCGGCCATCCTGCGCCACGAGGGGCGGCTGCTCTTCCTGGACGCCGGCACAGGCATCGTGCGCGCCGGGGAGATCGAGGCTGGACCCCACGAGAGGATCGACATCCTCCTTACACACCTGCACATGGACCATGTGCAGGGACTGGGCTTTTTCGGACCGCTCTTCCAGCCCGGACGCGAGGTACACATCTGGGGCCCGCCCAGCACCACCCACAGCCTGCGCAAGCGTCTGGGTCGCTACCTCTCGCCGCCCTTGTTTCCGGTTCGCTTCAACGAGCTGCCGGCCAAGGTCATCTGCCATGACGCGAGCTGGGATCGCTGGGAGATCGGGCCCTTTTCGATCAACGCCCAGCTGATCATTCACCCGGGTCCAACCCTGGGCTTCCGCATCGAGGCGGCCGGCAAGGTCGTGGCCTTTTTGCCCGACCACGAGCCGCAGTTGGGCTGCATCAAGGGCCTACCCGAAGGGCGCTGGCTCAGCGGAGCAGCCCTGGCCAAGGACGCCGACCTGCTGATCCACGACGCCCAGTACACCCACAGCGAGTACCAGACCCGCGTCGGCTGGGGGCACTGCACCCCGGAGCTGGCCCTGGACTACGCCCGCAAAGTGGGCGCCAAACGCCTGCTCTTGGACAGCCACGAGCCCACGCGATCCGACGATGACCTGGACGCCTTGGTGGCCCAGCTCAATTCGCCGGAGCTGCCCGTTCAAGCCGCGGCCGAGGGGCTGGTCTACAAGGTGTGAAGGTGGGGTAGGTGCGAGGTGACTCGGGGTCGGCTACCGTGGCGCCCATGACGCTTCTACTCTCCCTGGCCTGCGCAAACGGCCCCGCCGCTCTGGTCGCTCCCGACCGCTCCGAGCACATCTTGGACCGCCCCTTCCCCAGCGAGGAGTTGATGGAGGCCGACGGCACCATCGATCTGTCCTCGTTCCCGGAGGCCGGCACAGAGTTGGGCACGACGATGACCCAAGGGTGGGCCCGAATGGCCGGCGAGACCAGCCATGGCTTCTCCCACCTGGGCGCGGTCAGCTTCCGCTTTGAGGGCCCGCTGGAGGGCCTAGAGGAGCGCTACGAGGGGCTGGAGGATGACCCCATCCAGCTCATCAGCTTGGACTCTGGGGAGCGTCACCCCATCTGGGTCAAGTTCGTCGAAGACGCCAAGGGCGACCCCTTCCTGCGGGACAACACCCTGCTCATCGCACCGGACCCCACCACGCCCCTGGCCTCTGGCGAGCGCTACATGGCCTTTGTGGACAAGAGCTTGGCCCAGTCCCCAGAGGACTACGAGCTGCCCGAGGAGGCCCCAAAGCAGGCCGTGGTGGCGACCATCTTCCCGGTACAGGACAGCCTGGGTCAGATGGAGACCTTGATGGCGGCCACCGACGCGGCTTTGGATGCGGATCCTTCCCTGTTGGAGCCGGTCTCCCTGCGTCGCGTCACGGCTCTGGACTACCGCATCGGGGAGACCCCTTCCGGGAAAGAGGCCACGGTGGTGACCATCACCTTCGAGAACGGGGAGACGGAGCTGACCTACCTGGACAACTACGTGGATCTGCAGGAGCAGTCCCTGGACCTGATGGACTGGCCGATGGAGGTCTACCAGGCCGAGATTCAGACCCTGGCCTTTCAGGACCTCAGTGAGCAGCCCTACGCCAAGCCCGGTGTGGGTTTGATCTCCGACTTCAACCGCAGCGGTGATGGCTGGATCGACTTCGACGCCGAGGGCAACCTGACCCGGGACCCGGTCCCAGAGAGCATGCGCATCGTCATTCAGGTGCCCAAAGACAGCGCGACGGACCGCCCGGTGATGACCTGGGACCACGGCACCGGAGGCCACGCCTACAACGCCGTTCGCCGCGCAGTGAGCGGCTCCAAGGCCGAGCAGGTCGCACAGTCCTTGGCAGACGGGGGCGCCGTGGTGGTCAGCCGCGATCAGCCCCTCTACGGCACCCGCTACCCCTTGATCGACGAGGGCTTTGATGCCTCCCTGGGCTTCTACAACATCGGCAACCTGCCCGCCTTCCGCGACAACCAGCGTCAGGCCGGTGTGGACCACCGGGTGCTTCACCGCTTCTGCGAGGAGCAGCTGCCAGCCCTGTTTGAGACCGACCCCGAGCGCATCGGCGCCTTCGGCCACAGTCTGGGCAGCGTGACCGTACACATCGGTCTGGCGGGCCAACAAGGAACAGGCGCGTCCGCCGCTCTGGTCTCAGGAACGGGTGGCTACTTCACCTACTACATCCTGGAGACCGGACTGCTGGGCACCAACAACGACGTAGTGGGGCTCATCGCCCCATTGATCGGCGTAGACGAGGACACCTTGGCCACGGCCGCAGCCCCCGAGCTCATCGCAGCCCTGGTGGGCGTGCCGGAGAGCGGCTGGGAACACATGGACCGCTTCCACCCGGTGATGGGCCTGTTCCAGACCATCATGGACCCCAGTGACCCCCTGGCCTTGGCGCCGACCCAGGTGGTGCCCGAGACCATCGTACTGGGTGTGGGCGACCTGCAGGTTCCAAACATCACGACCGAGTGGCTGCAGGACGCGCTGCCGGAGTCGGAGACCATCGTTTGTACGCCAAGCAACGATGGCTACGACCCGCACACCTGCACCTATGTAGAGACGGTGGGGATTGAGAGCTTCTACGACTTTGTGGTGGATCTCTAGGGATGGCTGACGGAGTCATTGACGCCTTGCAGGCTGCCCTTTTGGGGCAAGCTTGCGAGCCCTTGGAGAATCCCTGGTCGGGCTGGCTGGCCCTGGTCTTGTGCAGGCAGCGGGAACGTCAGCGCTGGCTGCTCAAGATGCACCGTGAGGTCTTGAAGGACGAGGAGGAGGACGGCCCGTTGCCTGGCCACCCTGGGTGGACCTTCCGCTACCACGGCAGCGGCTTGCTGCTCAGCGGCCCAGGCGATGAGTATCTGGACGTGGACTTCCAGCACGGAGACCTGACTGGGGCATCGATCGACCCCTACTTCTTTACCCATCGTCTCCTGTCTCTGGCAGACCCCGCCCTGCCCGAACGGCGTCTCAAGGCCTGGCTCTGCGGCAGTGAGCCCCTGCTTATCGCCGCATTGGATGCGCTGATAGAGAATGGGCTGGTTGAGCACCGCGAGGACTCAAGGCACGTCTTCGTGCTCGCGCCTGAGCTCGAGCAGCTCTGTGAGGCCTTGAACCAGGTTGCCTTCGAGGCACCCGAGGTGGCTGCGGCGTGGAGCCGACGTTTGGGCGAGATGGGCGATGAAGCGGACCCTGGCGGCTCACAGGCCTTTCAGAGCTGGGCACTGGGTCTGGTCCGGGGCGGCAAGAACGCGCGGCTGCTCAAGGACCTGATCTCCGTGGTCGACAACGCCGCACTGACAGAGGTGGCCTTGAAGGTCTTGGAGGGCCCCATTCAAGCGGGGACAGGGCGCGCGATCGAGGCCCTTATGGCGCTGAAGGAGGCGCCCGGCAGCCAAGCCATCGCTCTGGCTGCCCGGATGGATCCCACCCTGCACAACCCCTTCTCAGCTTGCAGGCTGGCGCGCTGGTGCTTGGCGACTGGGCTTCATCTCGAGATGGCTCAGGACCTCATTCAGCGTTTCGCACGGCAGCGACGCAGCCCCGGATTCAAGGGGAACCCTTTTGACTCAGAGTACGCGTTCTTGGCCCTTGAGTTCTTTCCAGAACACGCGCCAGCGCTCGTCAAGCAAGCTCTGCGCTCCGAGGTGCCGAACGCCTTCGAGAAGATGGCGGCCTATCTGTCCTGGATTGAGGAGCCCTGGGCCCAAGAGCTGCTCCTGACTGCGGCCAGAGAGACTGAGCAGGACACTCAGCGTCGCTTTCTGGTGGGCTGTCTTCAGTACTCCAACACCGCGTCTGTAGCAGATACGGCACGAGGCCTACTGCCTCCAGATCCGGAGTTCCCACCGGAGCAGCCAGGCTACACCTTTGAGCAGATACAGTTTCTGAATCTGCGGCAGCTGGTCGAGCGACGCAGAGATCGAGCCTTGGAGACGTTTCGGCGGCTGCAGCCGCACTGAGACCTACAGGCACGGACAACCAAGCGCTAAGACAAGTCTTGTTTCCGGCTGCGCGTAGACCTCCGCCCTTCTGTATCGGATGCCTCGACTTGAGGCGGGGTCATCACGTCAGTAGGTCCAGCTCAGTGAGCAGGTGCTGCTGAATCGCATCGATGTTGTCGCGGTTCTTGCCATAGTCAACGAGAACTGTGACAAGTCGTGGCTCACTGGTGACTGTAACCGTACACGTTCCCTGCTCTTGATGCAGCACTGCGGCAAGGTTCTCACCAAAGCTGTGCCACGACCACTTGGTGTGGCCCGTGAGCACGCCAGCCTGGGCATCCAGGATGTCGAAGGTCTCGACTCCCAGCTTCTCAAAGGCGGCCTTTACCTGGCGGAAGGCGTGCGCCTTGTCCCCCACGACCACGAAGGTACCTTCTTGCTTTACCTTCAGAGCCGTCTGGCCAGTGCCTGCTTTCGAGCTGCCAACGACTTGCATCGCTCCCAGTGTGATGGCCATGAGCCCGCCAAAGCCAAGACCGCTTGTGAGTCCAACGAGGCTTCCTACAAGCAGGTGTACCAGGAAGGGCCAATCCGCCAGCCCGCTAGCCTGAGGGAGTACGGCGATGAAGACGAAGCCCGAGATCAGCCCCATGGGAATGCCCGTTCCCAAAAACAATCGGTAGCCCAAGGGGAGTTTTGAAAACCAGCGCATCAACATCCTCGATTCCATCATACTGACGTGATCACTCCTGTTGAGCCTACTCGCACTCGCCCCTGAACCCGCTGGCTGCGTTGCTCAACGCTCGACGGGCTGGCGCACGCCTTCGGTTTCGCGCCTTCCCAGCGGACCCAGGTTCTTCGCGCCAGCAGGATCAACAGTTCGGACCACGTCAGTAGACAAGCAACGCAATCCAGCGGCTGCACATATCGGCTTTAGAGCTCCCACTCCCGAACAAGCTTCGCGCCATTCACGCTGCGAACGCCACCCTGCTCAAGCACTTCACCACCCGAGAAGTGGGTGTGTCCGTGGAAGTGCGCGCGGATGCCACCGGGATGCTCCAGGGCCTGAGCCAGAGACACGATGCCCTCGTTCTCGCCGAGACTGCTGCGGTCCAAGCGTCCGTGGGCGGGCGCGTGCGTCGCCAACACATCGGGATTGCAGGACCACGTCTGCTGTACCAGGTCCTCAAAACCCTCCTGCTCGATCTCCCCCACCCACTCATCGCTCATCCGTGGAATCTCCCGAAAGCCGGCCCAGCGCAGGCCGAGAACGTCCACGCCTTCAGGTGAGACAATGTGCACATTGGGACAGCCATCGGCTTGCAGACGGCGGCCGAAGCTGACGAAGTCGTGGTTGCCTGGAACAAGAATGGCCGGGCGCCCAGCGAGCCATGCGGTGAAGCGCTTGGTCAAGCTCTTCCAGCGAATGAGCTTGGACTGGTACACACGCTCAACACCGGCATCGATGGTGTATGCGGTATTCGGCTTTCTTCCTTTGTTGTCCATAAAGTCACCCGTGTCCAACCACAGATCAAAGTCATGGCCACCGTTCAACAAGGCCTTGTAGCGGCCGTGGAGATCTGAGGAGTGCAAGATGCGCATTGCAGCAAGTTAGCCACGCACGCTCACTTCCCCAAGTGCTTCATCGCCTCCCGCCGCGAGAGCCCGCTGAGCTCCGGGTGGCCCTCTACAAACTCCACCACCCATTCCGGGTGGAAGCGGCCCACGTCCCGCAAGGCCCAGCCGATGGCCTTGCGCAGCCAGAACTCGGTGCGGTGGATGTTGGGTTCAATACAGTCGGTGAGCAAGCCCAGCTCGCAGTCCGCCTTTCGCTTGAGCTGGGAGATGATGGCGCTGCGGCGCTTCCAGAGGTGGTCATCCTGGGCCCACGCACGCATGGAGGCGCTCATGGGTCCGGGACTGGTCTTGTACATGGCGCCCAAGCGGTTGGCGGCGATGTCGTCCACCAGGTCCCACCAAGAAGCCTGGGTGATCCAGGCCTCGAAGAAGGGGAGCTGCCCGATGTCCAGGTGCTTGCGGTGACGCTGAAAGCCCGTCAGGGCGAGGGCCAGGTGAAGCTCCTCCCGGCGTTGGGCTTCTTCCCACAACACAGCCGCCGTGTCCCGGGCATCCACCCAGTCCAGCTTGGGGTAGTCGGCCAGGACACTGCGCAGCGTCTGCTTGAGCAGCGGCTTCTTGACGCCCCAGAAGGGCATCTCTGATTTCATGTAGGCCTGCATGGCCTGCGCATACTCGGGGTTGGCCAGCTCTGAGAGCTGGTCCAGAAGGTCCGATCGAATCTGCGCCTGGTCCACGCCGCCGAGCCTACTGCTCGGAGTTGGGCACGCCGTACACAGCGCCCACGTAGGGACCGTTCAGGTAGAGCTCCGGGTCCAGCTCGCTCTGGAGCAGGGTGCCCTTGTACTCGTCGGTCAGCAGCAGTCGGGCACACTCGGCCAAACCGGCCGCGGTGGTGGACTGAATGGCGCGCAGGGTCTGGCCACCAAAGGCCTCCGGCAGCACCATGTAGGCAGCATCCAGGCGGTGACGACGGCCGGTGGAACCTTGACCTTCGACGGATGCATAGACAACAACAACGTCGTCTTCCATCTCGGGGATGGTGCTCTGCATCAGGTCCTGCAGCTTGTTGATGCGGTCGGGATCGTCGCCGAACTGCGCGAGCTGCTCCTTGACCCAAGCCCAGTGACCTGGGTAACGCAGGGTCTTGTAGTCCAGGTTGCGGGCCCGGCCAGCCAAGGCCTCGGGCAGGTCGGCGGCGCCACCGGAAGTGGTCGCCTCCTCGTAGGCCAAGCCGTCGATGAGCAGAGTCTCGACCTGCTCCAGGGAGTCCACCAACACGGTCTTGTAGTCGCGCACGACCTCGGCCTTCTTGACGTACTCGGTGGCCACCCCGATGGGACTCCAGGTGAAGCCGTAGAAGTGAGGTGCTTCGGCGTTCTGGGTCAGGGCGCCGACGCGCATCTTGACCACGTCGACCTTGTCCACGCCGTAGCGCTCGCAGAAGTCGTTGAACAAGCGCATGCCCAGCACGTTGATCATGCCGGGAGCCAGACCGCACTGCAGCGCGAATCCGGTTGGGGCGTCCTTGGCCATCTCCATGATCTGCTTGGTCTCGGCCACGTACTCGGTGAGGTTGGCGTAGTGGAGACCGTGCTCCAGAGCCCAGCCTGCGACGCGGGGGGCTTGGCCACCGGGCAAGCAGTCCAGCACCAAATCGCAGCCGGAGAGGGCCACGGTCAGCTGGGTGGTGGTGCCCTTGAGCGGGATCTTCATGGCCTTGACGCTGCCGGGGGCCTGGCTGTCCTGGAGGATGAACGCAACAGCGCTCTCAGCCTGCTCCATGTAGGCGTCGCCCAGGATGAGATCGACTTCAAGCTCGCCGAGCTCCCGCAGCAAGAGACCGACTGCGCGACCGATTCCGCCGCTGCCTGCAATGAAGACCCGCTTCTTACTCATGGGAGACCGTCCTGGTTTGGTTGGCCGCCCTATAGCGGGCTTGGGTTTACTCCTCCAGCAGGGCTTGTACGCCTGGCGGGGGTGTAAAGTCTGGGACCTCCTGAGGGTCCTGCTCAAAGGTCTCGAGGGTGGCGACCATAAGCAAGGTCAGCATTGTGGTTTCGGTGACCCGAGGCATCGCGATGCCGTCCACGATCTGCCAGTCGCGCATGACGCTTTGCTGACGAATCTTCCCCATTGGAGTGGGCACTTTTCCGCTGGTCCCGATGTTCACACCGGTCTCCACCAAGAAGAAGAGCTTGGTGGGCTCGTCGTAGGCGATCGGTGTGGCCGAGACCTGCCAGCAAGCTTGATCGTCAAAGACCTTGAGACCGTCGACGCTCGCGTTGGTGTAGGTCTCGGTCATGGGCAGGTTTCCCATGCCCATCAGCTTGATAGGGCCAATCTCATCGTCGGTCAGGATGCGGGGGCCCTGGTTGGGATCGTTCTCCCATCCGTACTCTCCCGTCCAGCCGGAGGTGCTCTCTCCCATGCCCTCGATGAAGCTGCGGGTGTAGACCTGTCCATCGTGGGCCCAGAGCTCGATCTCTCCGGTCAGACCTTGGGCTGGCGCGGCGATCCACTGCTTCATGTAGAAGTTCTTCGAGCTGGCCTCTTCTCCGCCGACTGCGGCCTCGTGCGCTGCAACCAGCTGCTCGAAGCTGGGGTAGTCCTCGGGCGCGATGTCCGGCAGCCTCACGTCATTGGGGTTCCGGCGGCCGGCACAAGCGAGCATCAAGAGCAGGGTCATTCGCAGTCCTCCAAGATCCAACACACAGCAGCGTCCAAGGCTTCATCTCTTCCGGCGGCAAGCGCCTCCGCGTTCTGCGGCACGATGACATCTGGGGTCACACCCACCCCTTCGATGCGTTCGCCGGTTGGGCCGACCAAGTCCGCCAGCACGTATTGGAGGCGGTCGCCGTTGGGCAGGATGTCGACCGTGCTCGGCAGGCAGGCGCCCACCGTGGGAGTTCCAAAGACCCGGGCCCGACCGGTGGCCTGGAGGCCGTGGGCCAAGATCTCGGAGCTTGAGTAGGACAGCTCGTCCACAAGGATGGCGACAGGACCGTGGATTCGCTGGTCGGGGGGCCTTGGAAAGACGGTCAGGTTTAGGTCCGCATCTCGGGAGATCATGGTGCCCAGCGAGCTGCGCTCGTCCACCAGGTAGCCGGCCAGTCCACTGGCGATGGCGATGACGCCGCCTGGGTTTCCGCGCAGATCGAAGATCACGCCAGGGGCGCCTTCCAAGGCCAACTCGGTCAAGGCGGCTTCCGCAGCCGGGGCTACAGGCGGCATGAAGACGTTGAAGCGCAGCACACCCACACCGCCACGTACCCGGGCAAGCTCAAACTCCGTGCGCATCGGCGGCATGAAGCCCACCTGCACCATCTCACCGGCCGCGGCTTGGCGTTCCAAGCTGAGCTCCTGGACCTGTCCATCGGGGCTGCGGGTTGAGAGGGAGAGGGAGGAAGAAGGGCTCCCCAAGAAGGCACGCGAAGCCGCCCGCGCCATCGCACCCTGGTCCGCGGGGGACTCGGGATCGACCTCTGCCGCCTGCGAGGCCACGTCGGTCTCGCCGATGCTCAGGACGACCCATCCGGCCTTGATTCCGGCCTGGTCTGCGCTGCTGCCCCCTCGGACTCGGGTCACGACCAGCTCACCGCTCAGGTAGCGCACCTCCAAGCCCACATCGGCAGAGGACTCTTGGGCGAGCGCACCCTGGATTCCGGGGCCCACTTGGGGCGCCTGGGCGAACTCTGGCTCCTCGTCTTGGTTGCCAGGAAAGACCCCGAAGTGACTGACCTCGAGTCGGGAGATCATGTCGTTGAGCACCGGCCGCAGGGCGTCGGCAGTGCGCGCCTTCTTTGCCTGGGGGAGCAGCTCGTCGTGCACCCCTTGCCAGTCCAACCCGTCCATGTCTGGATCGGGGTAGACCGCGCCGACGCGCTCCCACACGTACTCAAAGGTCTCCAGTTGGAGCTTGGCCCCACTCGTGGAGCCGCCGCGTCGGTGATTGGGGATGCAGCTAAGAAGGAGGAGCAGGGACATAAGTGGAGCGTATCCTTAGACCTGTAAAAGCCCCAGCTCCCCCGCCGCTTCCAGGGCGCCCTTGGCCATGAGCGGCGCCCCGTCCCAAGCAGCCAGCGCGTCTTGGACAGAGAGTGGGTCTTGGCCTGGAGAGGCGGCTTCAATGACCTCGCTGAGCCACTCGGCTAGGTCCGGGTCATTCAGAGGGATGTTGGAGGCGCCGTCCACATTGTGCACGACCAAGCTGCCCTCTTCCTCCCAGACGCCGCCGCCGATCCAGAGCAGACGCTGGCCCCGGGGCTGGGGTGCGAGGAGGGCCTTGGCGATGCGGTCTGGGGGCTCGGTGGTGGGGGCCTGGCGCTTGTCGAACCAGGTGTGCACTGGCCGGTCCAAGTCCCGGCGTCGAAGCCAAGATTCCAGCGCCAAAGGCAGCACGGCATCGAAGCGGTCATGGTTGCCGCCCTGGGGGTCCAAGTGGGGCACATCGCCCGCACCAAAGCCAGGGTTGTACTTGGGAATGACGACCCCGAACTTGGCGGGGTCAGCGTGCACGGGTGCATGCCGCGTGAGCGTGAAGCGGTGCCAGAACGCCGAGTCGAGCAGACCCGCCGCGAAGAGCTGGCGTACGAGCTCCATGGAGTCGACGGTCTCCTGCTCGGTCTGGGTCGGGAAGCCGTACATCAGGTAGGCGTGCACCATGACTCCGGCCTGCGAGAAGGCCTGGGCACAGCGCGCGACCTGCTCGACAGTGACGCCCTTGGCCATGCGCTCGAGCAGCCGATCCGAGGCCACCTCCAGGCCGCCGGTCACCGCGACCATGCCGGCGGCGGAGAGCAAGCGACACAGGTCTGGGGTGAAGGCCTTCTCAAAGCGAATGTTGCCCCAGAAGGTCACGCTTAGGCCGCGGTCCAAGATGCCCAGGGCGAGATCTCGCAGTCCCTTGGGCGGCGCGGCCTCGTCCACCAGGTGAAAGCCGCTGACCCCGGTCTCTTCGACAAGCTCCTCCATCTGGTCGAGCAGCATCTCGATGCGCGCGGGCTCATAGCGGCCGATGTAGTCCAGGCTCACATCACAGAAGGCGCAGCGCTTCCAGTAGCAGCCGTGGGCCAGAGTGAGCTTGTTCCAGCGCCCCTCGGACCAGAGGCGGTGGGCGGGGTTCAGGGTGTCGAGCAAGTCCAGGTACAGGCTCAGATCCAGGTCGCCGTAGTGGGCGGCGCTGGTCATGGGCGGGCGCTGGACTTGGGCCTGGTGCCATCCGGCCTGGGTCAGGGTGCGGTGGCGGTGGTCAGCGCCTCCATTGTGGTGCTCCAGCAGGGCCAAGATGGGCCCCTCGCCGTCATCGAAGCTGAGCGCGTCCACGCACTCCCACAGCCTGGGCTCGGTCACTTCTCGCAGCTCGGTGTTCACGTAGCCGCCGCCCATCCACACCGTGGCTCCCCGGGCTTTGAGTGCGCGCCCGATGCGCAAGGCGCCGTAGAGGTTGCCGGGGAAGGGAACACTCAGGCCGATGGGGGCGTCCAAGGGCAAGCTCTGAATCAAGGCGTCCAGGTGCTGGTCGACCAAGCTGGTGCCCTGCAGACGCTCCCACAGGGGGCCAAAGGGCGCCGGAGAGAGGGCCAGGTGGTGCTGGTAGCGGGCCAGCCCAAAGCCCGGCTCGACACAGGCTGTGACCAGGTCGGCCAGGTCGGCCAAGTAGAGGGTGGCCAGATGCCGCGCAGCGTCCTGGGCGGAGAGCGGTCCGAAGCCCTCCAGATCCGCCCGCTCCAGGCGTGGACCGACCGGTAGAAAGGCCGTGTGCAAGATGCGGTGGGCCACAGAGCTGTCCCGCCCCTGCAAAAAGCGCATGGCGGGCCCTACAGCGGCCAAGTGTGCATCTGCCAAGGCCAAGGCGCGCCACGCCGGCTCTGGGAGCTCCTCCTGCGCTTCCATCTCCTCAAAAACCTGGGACAAACCCTCCCTCGAAAATAGGCTATGAACCAACTCGATCCCTAGATCTCTCTGGGAGACGTCTACACCCTTTTCTCCCAAGAAACGCGCCAGGTAGGCGGTCCCTGGGTAGGGCGTGTTGAGCTGGGTCAGAGGGGGCTGTACAAGCAACAGGCGCATGGGGCCGACTAACCCGGCGCAAAGTTCTGCTACCGTTTGGGTGTGGCTGAACTTGTCTTAGCAATGGCGCGACTCCCGCTGGCCCCAGGGGATCCCATGCGGGGTCTGCTGGCTGAGGCGGAGCGCAACGCAGAAAAACACCGTGGCTTGCCCTGGATGGTCGTGGGGGGTTCTCGACGGGAGCGTCTGGCGATCTTGAGGTCAGACATGAGCCCAGCGGAGTGCGCGGCGGCCGAATACGCCCTGCTCTGCGAGCCGGAAGTGGACTGGGTCGTGACCGCTGGCGAGGCCATCTTGGCCTCGGGCGCGGGCATGCTGCGACACCTCTTCGTGCGCAGAAGCTTCCCGGGCGGCACCTGGGAGGTCCACACGCGGGCCTTCATCACCCACCCCCAGGGCATCGCTTGGCTCTCGGAGTGGACCCGCAGCGACGGCGAGGGTCCTGAAGGCGGTCGACTGGCTGCCCTCTTTGTGGAGCCCAGCACCGACTCGGTGCGCCTGATGTCGGACACCCCGGATCTGGAGCCCGAGGCCATCGTGCAGGTGCCAGAAGGCGCCACCCCAGAGGACGTGGCCCGCATGGCCGGGCACCTGATGGAGAGCTGGTTCGTGTCCAAGGGCCGCCTGCCGAACGCTGTGTTGCGCTACGGCCGCGGGGTCATCGAAGCGCGGCTCATGCCCGAGCGCGCCGCGGACTCGGAAGCCACCGATCTGGCCCTACAGCTGGCCCAAGACCCCGAGACCTTGGCTGTGGGCGTGTTCTCTCGCGGACAGGATCCCGAGGTCCAGCCTCCTGCGGACCAGCTCTTGCTTCAGCTGGAGTTTCGGGAAGGTCCCGCACTGACTTGGCGCCGTCGCTATCGGGTGGTCGCCGCAAACCGGGCCCGCTGGCTGGATCCCGCGGGCGAGGTCCTGCCGACGCGCCGTGGCCGTCGCTGGCTTCAGACTCGGTGATCCTGGGCCTGCTGGCGTGTACACAGCTCGCTCCCGGCTTGGGTGGAGCCAAGCAAGACACCGCCCTGCCTTACGCCCCCAGCACACCCGAACTAGACGGCGAGCAGGCGGCCGCCCTGGCGCAGAGCCTCTTGGATGTGGGGCTGCCTACCGCGTCTCCTGTCGCACAAGCTTGGACCGAGCTTGTGGACCTGTATGGAGATGCCCAATGCCCGGACCGTGTCGGCTACTCGATGTTGGACGCGCCCTTTGGCTGTGAGGCCAGCTCCGGCGCCTACTTCTCAGGAATGACGGCCCTGAAGCAAGATGCCGACAACGTCGAGCTGCTCTGCGACGCCTACGTGCTGCCAGCAGCAGGCGGACGCTTTGAGTGCGGCGGGGAAGCCATCCAGCAGGTGGGCCCCAACGGGAAGGGACGCTGGACCCTGCTGGTTGGGACCTTCGGCTGGATGGAGGAGCCGGTGCTGGCCGGCGGTGCCTTCAGCTCCGCCCTGCGCATCGAGGCCCGCGAAGACGGCACACTGATCCTGAACGGCGGTCTGGGCCACAGCGGGCAAGCCATCAACTTTGAGGCCTTGGAGTGGAAGGGCGAGGTGCGCAGTGGAGCGCTCTCGGTTCATGGCGAGCACGGCTGGTACCGCTCTGTCCTGGGGCCGGCTGGATGTGGCGCTTGGGTCTTTGAGGACGGGGCCGCGGTGGGCCAAGGCTGCCTGGACATCGCACCGACGATCGAGGCTTGGCTGCTCGGGGTGGGCCTGTGATGCTCTGGGCCCTGCTGGCGTGCTCCCCGGAGCCACCGCTGGTTCCGCTGGATTCCCCTCGCCTTCTGCGCCGGGTCTCCTTGGACCTGCGAGGCAAACTGCCAGAGGTGGCCGAGCTGGACGCGGTGGAAAAGGACCCTGGTGCCCTGTACGAGATCCGCGCGGACTACCTGGAAGATCCAGCCTTTGAGGAGCGCCTGGTTCACATCTTCGCCGAGCGCTGGCACACCCGGATCGAGAGCTTCTACATCTTCCACACCGAGTACCAGCACCTGGACAGCCCGGAGCTGGAGCACCCCTTCGAGGCGTCTATCGGAGAGGAGCCTTTGCGCTTCTTGGCCCACGTCGTGGCGCAGGACAGGCCTTGGGCGGAGGTGGTCCACGCGGACTACACCATCGGGAACCCGCTGCTGGCCAGCATCTGGCCCATCTCCTGGGAGGAGGGGGCAGAGGGCTGGCAGAAGACCCACTACACCGACGGACGGCCTGCGGCAGGCGTGCTCAGCAGCAACGGGCTGTGGTGGCGCTACCAGACCACCCTGACGGGCAACAACCGCGGGCGCGCCAACGCCATCGCGCGCCTGCTGGTCTGTGATGACTACACCGCCCGGCAGGTGGACTTTGAGGACCTTCCTCCGCTCTCGGACGAGGCAGCCCTTGAAGCGGCGATCAAGAATGTGCCGACCTGCACCAGCTGCCACGCCACTCTGGACCCCATCGCCAGCACGCTCTTTGGCTTCTGGCTCTCGGTACAGGACAGCTCCACCGAGCTGAGCACCTACCACCTGGAGCGAGAGGCGATGGGCCCGGTGGTGCTGGAGGTCGAGCCCGCTTGGTTTGGAAAGCCGGTACGAGACCTGGAGGGACTGGGCCACGAGATCTCACTGGATCCCCGCTTCTCCCAGTGCGCGATCCAGTCCATGGCCGAGGCCACCTGGCGCAGACCGGTCGACCCGGTGGAAGACCTGCCACGCATGCAGGCCCTACAAGAGGTCTACGGGGCCCACAACGGTCAGCTCAAGCAGGTGATCCTGGCTCTGACGCAGACCCCTGAGTACCAAGCCGGCGCTCTGGGTCCGGGGGCCACCGACTGGCAGCAAGAACACGAGCGCACCACGCGCATGCTGACCCCTGCCCAGCTCAAGGTCAGCGTGCAGGACCTGACCGGGTTTGTCTGGATGGACACCGGCTTTGACCAGATGGACAACGACAAACAGGGCTTTCGCACCCTGGCTGGCGGGGTCGACGGGGTCAACACCACGGTTCCCTTGCACACGCCGAGCCTGAGCACCACGCTGGTGGCCCAGCGTCTGGCCGAAGGCGCCGCCTCCCATGTCATGGCCGGGCAGCCCTTCGCCGAGGGCGGCTTGCTGGAAGGCACCGATCTGGCCTCGCGGCCGGGAGACCGTGACTTTGATGCGGTGCTGGAGCGCTTGGTCTGGCGCACGCAAGGAACCCGCCTGGAGAAGGATCAGCTCCAAGACCTGGGCGAGCTGTGGCTAGACCTGGAGTCCCTGAGCGCCTCCCCCACCCTGGCTTGGCAAGGCACGCTCTCCGCTCTGCTTCGCCATCCCGCGTTCTTGAGCTACTGATGTGGACCCGCCGCCAGATGCTGGCCGCCGCGAGCGCTGGCTTGATGTTGCCCCTGGTCGGCAACGGCAGCGAGACCCCAAAGCGGCGCCTGTTGGTGATCTGCGCCCTGGGTGGCTGGGACCCAACCTGGGTGTTTACCGATGTCTTGGGTCACCCTACTTTTTACTCTGACCCCAGCGCGCAGGCCGCCATTGGCGCCGGCGGTCTGCCTTACGTGGACAGCCCTGAGCGACCGGCAGTGCGCAGCTTCTTTGAGAAGTGGGGCGTAAAGACCAGCGTGATCAACGGCATGCGCATCCGAGGCCTGACCCACCCAGCGGCGCTCAAGCTGCTGATGACGGACAGCAACAACCCCACGGCGCCAGACTGGTCCAGCATCATCGCCTCGGAGGCCTCGGAGCTGGAGCTGCCCCTGGTGGTCTCCAGCGGACACATCTTCCCGGGTTCCTACGGCGCGCAGATCACCCGCCTTGGCGAGAGCGGACAGCTGGTCAGCCTGCTCGATGGCAGCGCCCTTGCCGGGTCCACGATGCCCGCCAGCCCTCTGGACGTCAGCGCATCGGACGCCGTCGACGCCTACCTGGCCGAGCGCGCAGCGCAGCTTCCCGAGACCGCCTTCTCACAGGACTACGCCCGGGCCCTGGAGCGCGTGGCACAGGTCAGTCGCCTCCAAGACCAGATCGATCTGAGCATCGAGTACAGCGAAGACCTCTCGGTCGCCGAGCGTCTGCGTCCTGCGCTGGACTGCATGGAGGCCGGCCTGACCCGGGTGGTCTCCACCCAACACCTGGGCTTCCGTTCAGGCTGGGACCACCACTCGGGCATCGAGCAGCAGTCGGGTCATTACCAGTTCCTGTTCACCGACTTGCTGGAGATCCTGGACTCGATGGAGGCTCGACCTGGACTGGCTGGAGGCAGCCTGCTGGATGAGACCACCGTCCTGGTGTGCAGCGAGATGGGACGCGCGCCCATCATCAACGGCGCCGGCGGCAAGGACCACTGGGTGTACACCAGCGCGATGCTGATCGGCGCGGGGGTGAAAGGCGCCCAAGTCATCGGCGGCTACAACGCCGACTTTGAAGGCGAGGCCATGGACCTGCGCACCGGACTCCCCGATGCACAGGGCACCCTGTTTGACTCGGGCAACCTGGGCGCGACCCTCTGCGAGATGATGGGCGTGCCCCAGCCCGCACAGATCAACGGGAAGGCCCCCTTGGAAGCCATCCTGAGCTGAACCCCAGCGGGCCCCTTAGAGGTCGGCCACCGAAGCCGTGGCCAAGACACCGGCGCCCGCTGCGATCAGCGTGCCGTCGACCACCTGGCACTGGAAGAGCGCGCTGAACTTGGTATCCAGGTTGGTCGAGACCATGTCCGCGGTCAGATCGGTCCAGGAGCCACCGCCGTCCTTGGACACGGCCAGCCAGCCCGTGTCGTCCTGGGTGTCCGCGCCCACGGCAACGATCAGATTGTCATCTCCGCGGCAGACCGTTCGGGCCCAGGTGGAGTGTCCCAGGCCAGCAGGGTCGGCGTACTCGAGCACGGTGCTCATGTCGGTCTCGGTCCAGTTGCTGGACTCATAGGCGCTGGTCTTCCAGTCGCTGCCGATGGTGTAGACCATGCCGCGATCCCCGTCCTGGTCCACGCAAGCCACGGCCAAGCCGTCCGCGTTGCCGTCCATTCCCCAACACTCGCCATCCCAGACGCTGAAGGACTCGGAGTTGAGCACCACGCTCTCCCACATTTGGTCGGCCAAGTTGTCGCCGTTACTGTCCGAGCCGAACTCGAAAGAGCGAGGGGGCAAGTAGACAACCGGCGGGTAGTTGATGGTGGATCCGACCCCCAGGATCTCATCCCCAACGACCGTCATGTCCAGGACCTGGACGTGACCGTCCTGGCCCGACCCGTTCCACCAGCCGTAGCCGCTGGCCCAGCCATCGTTCTCGCTGTGGGTGCTCTGCCAGGTGCTGTCGTTGTACTGGTTGACCACAATACCGGTGCCAGTCAGAGACTCAGCGACCATGGTGGTCGAGCTGCGTGCGAAGGAGCCGGCGGTGAAGGAGAAGTCCACCTTCGAGCCCTTGGTGAACACCGCGTTCAGCGCACCGGTGCTCGTGTCCAGGCTGACCACGCGGTAGCTGCTGTCCCCTTCGCCGGCGACATAGAGCAGCCCGTCCTCACCACGAGAGAGGTGGTCCACGCGCATGGTGGCAAAGTAGCCCCCAGCCTCGTCGTCCGGAGCGGACCAGGAGGCGCCACCGTCGGTGGTCATGTGCAGGCCGTCGCCTTCGGCGTTCTGTCCGCAGCCCACGTAGCAAGTGGTGGCATCGTCACAGATCAGAGCGTCCACCCGGCTGCCGGTGCAGGGGGTGCTGCCCAAGGTCCAGACATCGCCACTGACCAGACCAGAGTCTTCGGAGTCGCCGCCGTCTTTGCAGCCAACCAGAGCAAGACAAGCAAGGGCAGACACAAGGAAGAGATTACGCATGGTTCAAAGCCTCAAGTGAGTGTTCAAAGGCCCTTCAAGTGGGCCGGTGACGACAGGGTAGCGGCTTGGCATGACCTGCGCCCCCCCTTCCGCCATTGCGTGGTGATACGGTCTCTACAAGCTTGAATACTCCGATTTTCTGGGCCAAGGATCGCACGCAAACCGAAGGACGGGGGGTGGGGAGTCGTAAGGGCCAGCCTCGGAGCGGCGTTGACTCGGCGTAGAAGGAGACACAGTGATTCTGTTGATGCTGGCGTGTTCAACGCCCCCACCCAGCTGCCCTCAGATGCAGCAGCCCCACCCGCTGGACAGCGCGAAGTCCTCGGTGCGCGTGCGTTGCCCAGGTCAGGACGCCATTGCGCTCTTCGACGTCAGCGGCGGTGTCAGCTCCATGGAGCGCGGGGCTCGCCTGCAGGTCTGTGCGGAGAACTTGGCGGCGCCGCCAAGCTGCTCGCTGACTCTCCCGCTGACGCTGGATGCTGAGCTGCCCCACATCTACGAGAGCTGGGAGAGTCCATTCCAGCAGCCGGCCGAAGTCGAAGGGCGGGACTGGAAAGCACAGCGATCGGACGGGAGCTGGGATGTGCACGGCACGGACAAGATGGGCGAGGTGATCCTGGAGTACAGCGTGCATGTGCCGATGCCGCGCTGATCCAGCGCCTTGCACCAAGCCGTCCTAGGGCATCGAGGGCATGTCCGGGAGCTCCGGCAACTCTGGAAGCGCCGGTGCA
Source organism: uncultured Pseudomonadota bacterium (assembly GCA_913060515.1). GTDB lineage: Bacteria > Myxococcota_A > UBA796 > UBA796 > CAJQPC01 > CAJQPC01. The sequence goes on from CAJXRZ010000089.1 coordinate 23,004, forward strand.
ATGGCCGCCGCCAGGAGCAGAGATGCGAGCGCAACAAGCACAAAAGCGTGCACGCTGAGCAGCGCTCCCCCCCTCAGCCATTTGCCATAGCGAAAGGTAAGAAAGGCCGCTGAGACTGCACCAATCAAGTGCAAGATCGGCGCACCAAACATCGCCAAGCCCATGGCACCAAAGGCCAAGAGCACAGTGAACATGGCCACTGCCATGTAGAGACCCGTCGCCAGAACGCCAGGGTCCGACTTGTTCGGAATCAGCTCCGCGGCGCCATAAACCACAAGGGTCGCTGCAAATGGCGCCAGGATGCCCAGCACCCAGAAAACCCCAGCGACAAGGAGGCTGCCCCTGGAGAGCTTGCGCAGGTTGGAGGCCGCCAAAGCGCCCGGCTCGTCGGGACTACTCAGGCCTACACAGGCTAAAGAAAGCCCCCTCAGCCTTTCCGTTTCGATAGGCCTTGGAGATGATCAGATCCTTGCTGAGGCGACGGACCACGTCCTTCATGCCCCCGTAGACCAGCTTGTGGGTGCCTGAGTCATTGCTCGCCAGGGGCGGAAAGCTGCTGGGCGCGGAGTCGGCCTGCCAGAGGTAGTCAAAGATGAGCTGCTGGCCATGCTCCTCACCACAGATCCGAGTCAGGTAGTGACCGGGGCCGCCGAACCAAGCTGCGATGCCGCTGTTGACGTTGTAGCCCTGGATTCGGCCTTCGTGGTCTGCGAAGGCTTTGGCAAAGTCGTTGAAAGCCGGCAGGCTGTTGCGACCAGCCCACGTGCACTCGCCACCCTCCGGGGTCAGGAAGAACTCCGGGGTGACGTCGCGCCCTTCTGCCAGCTCATAGAGCCGCGTCATGGTGCTCTTCTTCAGGGTGCGCATCCAGGCCAAGCGCTCCGCTGGGCTCGCGGCATCCAGGGCCGTCTCCAAGTCCGCCAAGGTGCAGTCAACTGGGCTGGGAATCATTCGACCTCCGAGAGATGCCGCTATCATGCACCACAGGAGGCCGCGATACATGACCTGCACCCTCGCCCTGATGGGAACTCTGCTCGCCACGATGTTGGGCTGTACCAAAGACGACGGAAGCGTTGACGAGACCGACACCACAGGTGGCGACGACACCGGGGTCGTAGACGACACTGGCGAGGAGGTCGAGGTCGTGCACGGGGAGTCGGTGGTCTTCCACAACGGCACCAAGTTCGTCGCCTTTGAGAACGTGAACTACGCGCTCTCCGAGACCGCGATGGACACCCAAGAGCTGGGCGGCGGCAGCAGCTGGACCGCCCTGGCCGACTTTGATGGCGACGCCCGCGATGACATCTGGCAGCTCCCGGACGGTGGAGACAAAGCCAGCGTCTTTATCAATGACGGTGAGGGCGTCTGGACGACGGTCGCGGACTTCAATCCGGACACCAACGTGGGCACCAAGCGCCCGGTGGTTGCTGGCGACTTTGACGGCGATGGCAAAGACGACATCGGCCTGTTCAACACCACCGGCGGCCGATTCTTGGTCTATCCACTGGTGGTCGCCAGCTTCTCTGTCGATGACAAGGTGGGCACCGCGACCTCGCTGGGGGAAGTGGGCACATTCGTCACCGCCGACATGAACGGTGACGGCTACGACGACATTGTGCAGCTGGCCGGATCCGACGTACGCATCTACCGCGTCGTCGACAAGGTCCTGGTAGACGTGGAGGTCCCCTGGTGGGAGGGACGCATTCAGGGCGCCGTACACGCCTTTGGGATCGACCTGAACGACGATGGACAAGATGAGCTGGCCACTTGGTCCGGCACGACCTTGACGGTCTATGGGGTCGGAGAGATCGGTCCCGACCTGGAGAGCTCGGTGCAGTTCAAGCTGAGCTCCTCGGGCACCCCCCACGCGGCACGGATTCGCTGACGAGGTCAGGTTGGCAAGCGCTGATGTGGCTCTGTGGCGGGCATCTCAGGGTGAACGCAACAAGTGGGCGGGCATCTCAGGGTGAACGCAACAGGTGGGCGGGCATCGGGGGGTGAACGCAACAAGCTGTCTCTTATACACATCTGACGCTGCCGACGAAGAGGATAGT
>CAJXRZ010000090.1 GCA_913060515.1 uncultured Pseudomonadota bacterium
CTATCCTCTTCGTCGGCAGCGTCAGATGTGTATAAGAGACAGACCCTGATCTGCGGCATTGGCGGGGCAGCCACCCTGGCCGGGGCCTTCTGGTACTACGGCCAAGATCTGCCCACCCTGGAGACCTTGGAGACCTACCGTCCCGCGGCTGTCACCGTGGTCTACGACCGCAACGGCGAGCTCCTGGGCGAGATCTATGAGCAGCGCCGCTACGTCGTGCCGATGGAGGACATCCCAGAGCACGTCCAGTACGCCTTCATCGCGGCGGAGGACGCGAACTTCGAGAACCACAGCGGCGTGGACTTGATGGGCATCGCCCGCGCGATGGTCGCCAACCTCAAGGCCGGCGGCATGGCCCAGGGTGCGAGCACGATCACCCAGCAGGTGGCTCGAAACTTCCTGCTCACCAAGGACAAGAAGATCTCCCGCAAGATCAAGGAGATGATCTTGGCCACCCGGGTGGAGGAGACCTTCTCCAAGGACAGGATCCTCTACCTGTACCTCAACGAGATCTACCTGGGCTCCGGGGCCTACGGTGTGGAAGCGGCCGCCCGCATCTACTTCGACAAGCACGTACAAGAGCTGACCTTGGCCGAGGGCGCGATCCTGGCCGGACTGCCACAGCGTCCCAGCGACTACAGCCCCCACCGCCACTGGGAGAAGGCCAAGGCCCGCCAGAGCTACGTGCTGGGTCAGATGCTGGACAAGGGCTTCATCAGCCAGTCCGAGCACGACGCGGCGCTCAAGGAAGAGATCGCGGTGGTCAAGGGTGAGAACCCGATCCGCAAGCTGGCCCCCTACTACACCGAGCACGTGCGCCGTCACCTGGTCGACGAGTACGGCTTTGACCGGGTCTACAACGAGGGACTGGTCGTCCACACCACCTGTGATCTGGAGCTGCAACAGGTGGCTCAGACCGCTGTCACCGACCACATCACCAAGCAGGACTCCCTCTTCGGCTGGCGTGGGCCCCTGGAGAACCTGAGCGGCAAAGCAGCCATTCAGGCCCGTCGGGACAAGCAGGAGGAGGCCATGCGAGACATGGACCAATTCCTGGCGGACAACGCCCGTAGAAATCCCGTTCCGGCCAAGTCAAGCCTGCGCGTCGACGAACGCTTCGAGGCCGTGGTCATCAGCGTAGAGGCCAAGCACGCCATCGTCGGCATTGGCTCGAACGAGGCCATCATCCCCTTGTCCTGGACCAAGTGGGGTTTTGAGCCCAACACGGAGCGTTCTTGGCGCTACCGGGCCAGCTCAGACATGACCGACACCCTCAAGGTGGGTGACGTGGTCGAGGTCACCGTGGCCAGCCTGGACGCCGAGGAGCAAGACAACTTGGAGGGCTACCCCGCAGCCAAGAACCGGGCCGCAGCCAAGCTCTACCAATCCCCCGAGCTTCAAGGCGCCCTGCTCTCCTATGACCTGAAGACCGGCGCCGTCATCGCGATGGTCGGCGGCGTAGACATCGAGGACTCGGAGTTCAACCGGGCCATCCAGGCCAAACGCCAGGTCGGCTCCACCTTCAAGCCCATCGTGTACGCCACGGCGATCAACGAGAAGAAGTTCACCGCCGGCTCCATGGTGCTCGATGCCCCCCTGACCTTCTACGACCACAGCCGTGGCGAGATGTGGAAGCCGGGCAACTACGGCGGGGACTACCTGGGTGAGATCAGCCTGCGAAAGGGCTTGGCTCTGTCCCGCAATGTGGTCACCGTTCGCGTCCTGGACGTCATCGGCTTGCAGCCCGTCTACGACATGGCGCGCAACCTGGGCATCGAGAGCCCCATGGAGTTGGACCTGTCCATGGGCTTGGGCAGCGGAAGTATCTCGATGATCGAGATGGCACGGGCCTACTCGGTGTTTGCCACCTACGGCAAGAAGGTCGACCCCTACTTCATCGAGCGGGTCGAGGACCGAGACGGCGTGGTCCTGGAGTCCCACAACCAAGTGGTGCACCCCCAGGTCTTGGACCCCACAGTGGCGGGCATCGTCACCTGGCTTCTGCACGAGGTCGCTACCGCCGGAACCGGCGCAGCCACAAACCGCCTGGGTCTCCACGTAGCTGGCAAGACGGGCACCACCAACGACTTCAAGGATGGCTGGTTCACCGGCTACTCCGCCGGCATCGTGACCACCACCTGGGCCGGCTACGACACCCCGCGCAGCATGGGCGTCTCCTCCACAGGCGGCCGGGTCTCCCTGCCCATGTGGATGGCCTTCATGGAGAAGGCGTGGACCAAGGAGATGGACCGACCCTTTGGTCCCATCCCAGGCGCTACCTACGCCGCCATTGACGAGAGCAGCGGCAACGTCGCGCGCGGCGGTCGTTCAATGCCATTCGTTCCGGGTACAGTGCCTGACAACGTCGTGGGCGAGGTCGGACAGACCAGCGCCAGCGACACCGTGGAGATCTTCTGATGTGGACCCTGACTCTGGCCCTTTTCGCGGCCTTGTTGGCCTGTGGCGACCAAGATGAGGCGGTCTACTCCTGCCAGGTCACCCTCAGCGAGGTGGCCCCAGCAGAGGTGCTACCCGGTGAGACCGTTGTCCTGACGGGGAAGCCGATGAGCACCGCGGCGGACAGCGCGCTCTGGATCGGCGGCACCTCGGCACAGATCACCGATGTCACCCGCACCGACTGCGAGGTCTGTGATACCTGCAAGACCACCCAAGGCTGTGTGACCTGTGGCGAGGACTGTGATGCCTGCTACACGGACTGCCTGAGCTGTGTGGAGACCCTGAGCTTCGTGGCCCCGGAGCTCGATGCCGGTCAATACGGCTTGCAGCTCTTCAACGTCTACGGCGTCACCGAGAGCCCGCTCTCGCTGACACTGGGCGAGAGCCCTGTGGACACCGGTGACACGGGTCCTGCTGATACAGCAGACTGAGCGCCAAGGCCTGTTGAGCCAAGGCGCGGCCTCTGACGAAGCCGCTGCCTGCCAAGGGAGGACTGCCCTTTTAGGGGGTGTACACAGCGATGTAGGGCAGGTTCCGGTAAAGCTCGCCCAAGTCCAGGCCGTAGCCCACGACAAACTCATCGGGGATCGAGAAGCCCACAAACTCGACGGCCACTTCAATCTCGCGGTTGATGGGCTTGTCCAGCAGGGTGGCCACACGCAGGCTCTTTGGACCGCGCACTTCCAGAAGGCGACGCAGGTAGTCCATGGTCAGGCCGGTATCGACGATGTCCTCGACCACCAGACAGTGCTGTCCCTCGATGGGATGACGCAGATCCTGGGTGATCTTGACCGCTCCAGTAGAGCGTGTGCCGCCGTGGTAGCTGCTCACGCCCAGGAACTCGACCTTCACGTCGCCGCCGATGGCGCGCACAAGATCAGCCATGAACATGAAGCTGCCCTTCAAGACAGCGATCACGGTGATGGGGACGTCCCCATAGACTTCGCGAATCTCAAGGCCCATGGCCTTGACACGCTGGGCCAGGATCTCTTCGTCCAGTAGGACTTTCAGTCGCTCTTGCTGCATGCTCACACCCAAGCGTTGTTCATCAGTTCACCCAGGCCGCCGGCGCCGGGGACGATGTAGTCGTGGTCGTCCAAGCCCTTCTCCTGGTCCCAATGCTCTCCAGGCGCTGCCGCCAGAGCTTGGGGAGAGGACAGGCCGCGATCCAAACGGACCGCGTAGATGCGCGCGTCAGGGAACTCCCCCAACACGCGCTTGAGGTACTCCGGGGTCACGATCAAGTGGGCGCACACCATACGGCGTGGGGTGCCCTGGACCTGGTCCCGGTAAATGCGCAGGGTCTCGACGATGGAGCCCCCGGTGGCGCCCATTGGGTCAGGCACAAGCAAGGTCGCGTCCTGCACCCCACCGCCCAGCTTGGAGCCGGAGACGTCCACTCCAACCACGTGGCCCGAGCTGTCCGTCTGGCGCGCCATGAAGAGGTGGTCCTGACGCACCCCTGAAGGCTCCAGGAGCTGATTCAGACCGTCATAGAAGCGCTGGGCGGGAGGAATTCCCCCACGGGCCACAGCGGCCACAACGACCCCCTGGCTTGGGTCGACGATCTCTCCCTCGTAGACGCCCTGGGGCATGCGGGTGCTGCGTCGCACGCTGCGCTTGGACAGCTCCCGGCCGACGATCTCCGGCAACATCCAGTCAAAGAGCATGGTGAGGAGTTGGTTGAAGCGCGGCTGAGTGGTCTCCGGCCTACACAACTCCGTGAGCAAGCTCATCGCCCATGGCTGAGAGAGGATGTGGACACCGGCCCCGTAGCGGTGGGCCACGCCATGCCCAGGGGCAGGCAGTGTCTGGTACTGGGAATCGCGCACGCCCTCTCCTGTCCCCTCTCATGTAGGGCAGGCCGGGAGCGCGGTCCCGAATCATTCCGGCAACAAAGGGCCGATTCGTTTGTCCATCTCATCACGTTCTTGAGCCAAGACCCGAGACGAGGTCCAGCCAAGGAACAAAAAAGGGCCGCAGCCCGAAGGCTGCAGCCCGATTCAGCGACGGGTCGACCTAGTCGAAGAGGTAGCGGGCGCCGATGGTGCCGGTCACGGCGTGGTCAAAGCCCTTGCGGTAGCGGGCTTGGTACAGGACCTCAGCGTTGAGCTGAACGCGCTTGTTGACCGAGTACTGCACACCTGGGCCCAGTTCCAGGACCAGGAACTCACGTGCGTCATCGGTCTTGATGCCAGCGCCGATGCAGGTCAAGGCGTTGAAGGCCAAGCCGCCAGTGCGATCGCCCCAGATTCCCCACTGGATACCGGCGGTGCCGATGCCCACGTTTCGGGTGTTCGGGTTGATGGCGTAGGTCACATCCCCGTAGTCACCTGCGGTTGCAGCAGCCTGAATGGCTTCTGGATCATCGCTCTGAGGGAGCTCCGACTGCCAGTAGAAGCGGCCTACACCCACAAAGCGGTCATCTCGGTCGCCGAGCACAAGCTGGGCTCCCAGGCCGGTACGGGGACGCAGCTGGTTGTAGATGAAGGGCTGAAGGTTGTCAGCTTCGTAAGCGTAGATCGGCGTGGTTCCGAATCCACCGCCACCGATGAGGCCCACACCACCTGCCAAGGCAGGAGTGGACACCAGCGCAGCGCCGGCCAGAAGAGAAGCACCAATCAGGGTGGTCAGGGCACGCATGAAATACCTCGGGTGGCGTCGGTGAGGGGACGCCGGGACGGGACGGTATAGCGCAGGCAAGGGTCCCAGCGCAAGACCTCCCAGGTGTGGTTTGACCCTCAGGTCACCGCAGCGATGCAGTCGATCTCTACACGCACGTCCCGAGGAAGCCTGGCGACCTCCACGCAAGCGCGCGCGGGACGGTGGTCACCGAAGGCCTCGGTGTAGACCTGGTTGACCGCTGCAAAGTCACTCAAGTCCTTGAGAAAGACTGTGACCTTGATGGCCCGATCCAAGCCGCTGCCAGCGGCTTTCAGGACCGCAGCCAAGTTCTTGAGCACCAAGCGAGCTTCGGCTTGGACGTCCCCTTCAACAAGGGCGCCCGAGACAGGGTCCAGGGCGATCTGCCCGGAGCAATAGACCAAGCCGCCGTGCACGATGGCCTGGCTGTAGGGGCCAATCGCCGCCGGAGCGGCATCGCTGTGGACCTGCTTCACGCTTGCTCCTGCTCCGGAGGGGCATCGTCATCGCGGCGCTTGCGGCGACGGCGGCCCTTCTTGGCTGCAGCCGAGCTGGAGCTGCGCTCACCCTTGGCGGGCAGCTTGGCCTCGAAGGCCTCGACCATGTCGATCAGCTCTTTGCCGTACATCTCCACCTGCCAGTTGCGAATCTCTTCCAGTCCGGAGAGCTCCTCAATGCTGGTCGGCCTGTAGCCCGCGATGGCCTTGAGCTGGGTGTTGCTCGCGATGAGCACCATGGGCACATCGTCGCGCTTGAGCACGCGCTTGCGCCACGCCTTCAAGTCGTTGAAGAGGCGCTCGACCTCCCGGCTGCCGTAGCGGGCCGAGGTTCCCGTACGGACCTTCTTGGGGACGTCCGGCAAGGTGTCCGAGGTCTCCAAGCCTTCTGCGATGGCCGCGACCATCTCCTCGCCGTAGCGGCGAACCATCGAGCTCTTGGCCCGAACGTGCCGGGAGAGCTCGTCCAGGTTGGATGGGCGGGCCTCGGCCAGCTTCATCAGGACCTGATCGGGCATGACCTTGTAGGGCGGGCGGTTCATGCGCGCGGCGTGTCCGTCCCGTAGCATGTACAGGGAGCGGAAGACCCGCTGTGCGAGCGGATCCAGCCGGTTGATGCCCTTGGTCTTCATGAAGCGCAGCTCGGGTGGAATGCCCGGGCTCCAAGTGCGGTCTTCGAGGAGCTCGAACTCCTCTTGGGCGATGTGCATGCGGCCCATCTTCTTGAGCTTGCGAACAAACATCTCGCGAATGGCGAGCAAGAAGTGGGTGTCTCCCCGAGCATAGTAGAGGTGCTCTGGGTACAAAGGCCGCTCAGCCCAGTTGTGGGTCTGGTACTTCTTGTCCATGGGGACGGCGAAGTAGTGGCCCACCAAGTCAGCCAGCCCAACCCGTGGCATCTCCAGGAGCTGCGCGCTGATCATCGTATCGAAGATGTTCCGGAACTCGAAGCCGTGGTCCCGCTTCATGGACACCACATCGTAGTCCGCGCCGTGGAAGATTTTCACGACATCCGGGTCGGACATGAAGGGCGCCAGCGGCTCCAGCGAGAAGCCCGCCAGGGGGTCGACGATGTAGTCATTGTTCCGGTCAGAGAACTGAATCAAGCAGACTTTTTCCTGATAGGCGTACATGGAGTCCGCCTCGGTGTCGATGCCCAACACCGGCTCGTCGGCGATGAGCTGGACCATCTCCTCCAGCTTCTCAGGTGTGTCGACGATAATGAGTGGCGTTTGTTCCATGCTTCCTCGATTGCTGCGCCCCCTAACGGGTCAGGGCGTACGGAACACCCCTCCCCACCGATGGTGTAGCCTCCTCCCTTAGGAGAATGAGTGGGTCAACGCATCGTGGTCGCACTGGGTGGCAACGCCCTGATCCAGCCTGGGGAGACCGGCACAATCGCCCAGCAATTGGCTTGCGCTCGCCAAGTGGCGCGCGTGCTCTCGGCCCTGCCCAGCGACACAGAACTGGTCGTCACCCATGGCAACGGTCCCCAAGTGGGGCGCATTCTGCTCCGCTCGGACATGTGCGCCGATGAGGTGCCTCCCGTGCCACTGGACATCGCAGTCGCAGCGACTCAGGGACAGATTGGCCTGCTGCTCCAGCAAGCGCTCTATAGCTACCTCAAGCGCCCGGTCAGCGCCGTCCTCACCCGTGTGCTGGTCGACGCGCAGGACCCTGATTTTCAGGACCCCAGCAAGTACGTGGGCCGCTTTTACCTAGAAGACGAAGCAAAACTGCGCGCACAGACGCTGGGCTGGCAGGTCAAAGAGGACCCCGGACGAGGTTGGCGCCGCGTGGTCCCCTCCCCCAAGCCCATCGAGATTCTGGACCTGGCGGCCGCCAAGATCTTGCTGGAGGCGGGACACGTGGTTCTCGCCTGCGGTGGCGGTGGTGTTCCCATGATCAACTTCCACGAGGAGCGGGTCACGGTGGAGGCTGTGATCGACAAGGACCGCGCCAGTGCCCTGCTGGCCGCAACCCTCGGCGCCCCCACTCTGGTCATCCTGACAGGCGTAGACGAGGTCATGGTGGACTTCGCCACACCCCAGGCCCGCGCCCTTGGCCGGGTCAGCGCAGCCGAGCTGCGCACCCATCAAGAAGCCGGCCAGTTCCCCCCTGGCTCCATGGGGCCAAAGATTGAAGCGGCCTTGGACTACCTCCAGCGGGGCGGCCAAGAGGTGCTCATCACGTCTCCCGACTGTTTCGCAGATGCCCTGGCAGGCAAGCGCGGCACCCGCGTGACTGCCTGATGCGGCTATGCTTCCTTTGAACCGAGGCCCGTGAATTGCGCCAAGCTGGCGACATCGTCGAGCGTTTCGAGCTGCTAGGCCTTCTCGGCGAGGGCGGCTTGGCCACCGTGCACCTGGCGCGCCACCTTCAGCTGGGCACCGAGCACGCCATAAAGTTTCTCAGCGCGCCCAACCCGCGCATGACCGAGCGTCTGCTGCGTGAGGGACGCATTCAGGCCCGTCTACGTCACCCCAACGTGGTCTCGGTGACCGACGTGGTCCAGTCCGAGGGCGAGGTCGGCTTGGTGATGGAGTTCGTCGAAGGATTCTCTCTGGCCGACTGCATCCGCGACGGCGGGGCCATGGAGCTGCAGGAGGCCCTGGTGCTCTTCTCTCAGGTCCTCGGAGGGGTCGGCACCGCCCACGCCGCGGGGATTCTGCACCGCGACATCAAGCCAGCCAACGTGCTGCTGACCTCCCAAGGGGAATCGGTCATCGCCAAGGTTGCCGACTTCGGCATCGCCAAGTTTGGAAAGCGCAGCGCCGGCACCCTGGGGGGCACCCCAATGGGGACCCCTGGCTACATGGCGCCGGAACAGGTCAGCGACTCGGCCACCGTCACGCGGCGCGCAGACATCTTCGCCTTGGGCGCCCTGCTCTACGAGCTCCTGGGCGGAAAACCCGCCTTTCCTGGCACCGACCTGCGGGGCATCCTGAACGCCACCGCCGCTGGCGCATTCACGCCCCTCTCCGTGCACGCACCGGCGACCCCCAGGCGCGTGATCGAAGCCGTTGAGCGCGCGCTGGATCCCAACCCAGAGGCACGCTTCGACAGCGTCGAGGCCTTTGCCCACGCCCTGGGCATTCCTGTGAACATCATCTCACCGCCGGAAGGCGTCGAGATCGTGCCTGTGGGAGAAGCGCCTCCTGTTCGAAACGCCACGATGATCCCGGTGGTGGAGCTGGCACCCGACGAGGAGGACACCTTCTCCCGCAAGGAGATGCCTTCTCCTCGCTCCAGGCCGGACTCTCTGCCACCACGAGACAAAGGTTTGAGCCGGCCGTCCCTGAACCGTTCTCAGGCCTTCTCCGACCGACGCTCGATGCCCTCTGCGCCACCCCGGGACTCACCGACCTCGCCCTCGCACCGCAGCTTTGAAGATGTTCGAGATTCGATGTCCGTTGAGGAACAATACGGACTGGACGACCCGAGCATCGAGGTCCCAGGCCGAAAGATCAGCTCTTTGCCCGGCAAACAAGACAGCGACAAGGACACCCAGGGCGAGGCGCCGCAGCAGGACGGCCAAGACCGCGTAGCCCACGAGGTAGCGGACGACGTGGTTCGCGATTTCGTGTGGCCCCTGCTGACCGTGTTGGGGAACACGGCGCGCTACCTAGCCGTCCCGGTGCTGCTGATGGTGGGCATCGGCTACCTGGGTGGACTCAAAGGCCAAGGCGAGGTCAAGGAGGCCAGCCGCTCCTTTGAGACCGCAGAGGACCAGCTCTCCCAAGCTGTGGTGTCCCAAGAGCAGATGGCCGCCGAGCTCATCGAAATGGGGGCGCGTGGACCGGCCCTGGAGGCACTGGTGAAGCGCACGGACACCGGGACACCACAGGAACAAGTGCAGGCCTCCAAGCAGCTCAGCGATGCGATGTTGGACGAGCTGCGCTTGCTGCCCGCAAACACCGACCCTGCAGAAGAGCTGCGCCGTCGTTCCCTGGAGCTTCAGATTCAGGATCTGGGGCGGGCACACGAGCGGCGCGCATCGGCGCTCGGGGAATGGCAACAAGCCTCCGATGGGGTCACCGGTGGCATGGCCATTCGTCTGGGCATGGCGCCCGCTCCACCAAAGCCCAGGCGCTGAACGCAGGGCTGGGACGAGGGGCCTGCAACGCGGGGCTGGCCCTTAGGGCTTAGGCGGCACGTCGCGCTCGTTGGCGCCATCCACCGTGCCCGACCAAGCTTCGGAGGGCGCGCCATCTGCGGTCATCACGCTGATCTCGACCTGGTAGCTGCCCGGCTCGGGGACCTGCAGGGCAGTGAAGACTTCGCCCGTGTCCGGGACAACCCAGGCCAGGGTGTTGTCGATTGGAATGCCCGGCATTCCGTCTGGCTCGATGGGGGTTCCATCAATGCTCACCTTGACCAGGCCACCGTCCAGTGGACCTGGCGCGCCGCTCACCTCGATGAAGGCATAGATGGCCGTGCCCACGTTGGGCAGATTCTCAAACCCTGCCTCGACCTGGACGACGGCGAACTCATCTCCGACTTGGGTGTCGCCGGTTTCGGTTGTGCCGCTGTCCTCGATGGGCGTGACCGAGGTCCCTCCACCGTTGAAGCGTCCTTGGTCCTCGGGCGTGCAGCCCAAGCCCAGCAGTGTGATCAGCAGCACCATCGCTCTCTCCATCGCCCGGTACAGGGCAGTCTCACCAAGTATACAGGGCGCTCAGTCGCCGTTGATGAGCTCGGTAATCAGGGCGCCGAGCTTGCCACCGGCAGCCTTGGCCGCATCCTGGACCTCGGCGTGGTGCAAGGGGGTCGGCGAGAGTCCCGCACCAAGGTTCGAGATCAAGGAGAACGCGACGACCGGCGTGCCCAGGCGCGCCAAGGCCAAGACCTCGGGCACGGTGCTCATTCCGACGGCGTCTGCCCCAAGGCGCCGAAGCATCCGGATCTCCGCTGGGGTCTCATATGCGGGCCCCAGCATGGCGGCGTAGACCCCGCGTCGTAGCGGAATCCCCAGTCCCATGGCGTGCTCGACGGCGCGGCCGCGGAGCTCAACGTCGTAGGCGTTGCTCATGTCTGGAAAAAATGCGCCCTGCTCTGGCGGCGGACCGACCAAGGGGCTGCGCCCCTGGAAGTTCAAGTGGTCATCGACCAGCATGATGTCCCCGGGGATGAAGTCCGGGTTTGCGCTGCCTGCTGCATTGGTGAGCACAAAGCGCTGCACGCCCCAGGCAGCCAAGGCCCGAACGGCCGCAACGACCTCGTTCATGGGGCGCCCTTCGTAGGTGTGGATGCGCCCAGCAAGCAGCGCGACCCGCTCGGTCCCCAGAGTGCCAACGACCAACTCCCCAGCGTGTCCGGCGACCGCCGTCTTTGGCAGGCCCAAGGCCCCGTAGCCCTCGGCTTGTCGATCCTCGGCCGTCTCTCTCAAGAAACTTAGCCCCGAGCCCAGGACTACCGCGGAGCGCGGAGCCTCCCCAAAGCGGGCGCGCAGGCGTTCAACGACGGACATTCAACCTCCAAGACACACCCTTTGTAACAGACTCGTGACGGCAATCGGGTGTGCGTGGTTGGTTAGCCTGGGTGCAGCGGCCCCAGGGTCCGCCTGGAGGACCACATCTCACGTCCAGTCTTGATCACCGCCGGCGCGACCCGAAACCCCATCGACGCGATGCGCCACATCAGCGCAAACTCCACCGGTCGTACCAGCGCACACATCGCCATGGCCCTCTCCAGGGCCAGCCAGGTCACCCTTCTGGGCAGTCCACAGGCTCTGCTCCGCATCGGGGAAGGGGTGGACGGACAAGAGTTTGGGGACACGAGAGATCTGCTCTCGAAGATGAAGGCCTGGGTGCAAGCCAATCCCGGCGGCGTGGTCGTACATGCGGCGGCCGTTGGCGACTACGAGGTCAGCACGCCTGCGCAGAGCAAGGTGAGCAGTCAGCTAGGAGAGTGGACGCTGACGCTGCGTCCAACACCAAAGATCGCTGACTTGATCCCACAGTGGGATCCTCAAGTATTTCTGGTCACCTTCAAGGCAGCCGGCCCGGACACCGGAGCGGAAGAGCTGGTGCAAATCTGCCGCAAGCAGCTCCTGCGCACGCGCTCCCAGATGGTCTTTGGCAACGTCATCGGTGCCCTTGGCGCCACCTCGACCCTGGTCGATGCTCTGGGGAGTGAGGCCTTTGAACGCAGAGATGACGCACTCAGCGCCTTGGTGGCTCGAATCCGCGCAGTCCTTTAAGGCGTGCACCAAAGCCGCACGGACCTGTCCTCTATCAGGTCACACTGTGGATATACGGATTCCTGGAGTTCCTCATGACCTCACTGACTGCACTGGCCCTTCTCGTCTCTCTTGGCTGCACCAAGGACGAGGTAGACGACACCGGCGAATGGCTGGACGCCGACAACGACGGCTATGACACCCGCAGTGACTGCGATGACGACGACGCGGCGATCAACCCCGCAGCGGACGAGCTCTGCGACGGCATCGACAACGACTGCGACTCAGAGGTCGACGAGGACGCTGTAGACGGCACCACCTTCTACGTGGACGGCGACGCGGACCAGTTCGGCGATCCCGCCACGGCCACCGTGTCCTGCGTTGCGGAAGAGGCCAACTGGGTCGAGGACGGCGATGACTGTGACGACGCCAACGCCGACGCCTACCCCGGAAACAGCGAGATCTGCGATGGCGCGGACAACGACTGTGACGGCGAAGTGGACAACGAGGCCACGGACGCTGGCACCTACTACTCCGATGCGGACGGCGACAGCTACGGGGATCCCGACAGCTCCGTGCTGAGCTGTGATGGCGCCGGCCTGAGTGACAACGATCTGGACTGCGACGATGCAGAGGCCGCGGTGAACCCTGGCGAGACCGAGATCTGCAACGACGGCTTGGACAACGACTGCGACGGCAGCGACAACGGCTGCGGCGCCCTGGGCACCGTGGACCTGGCCAACGCCAACATCACCTGGAATGGCAGCAACGCCGGCGACAAGATGGGTGGACCTGTCCGCTCGGTCGGTGACATGGACGGGGACAGCAACATCGAGCTGGCCTTGAGCGCAAGAGGCTTCGACGCCGGCGCGGGCGCCATCTACCTGGTGGAGGCACCCTTCACTGCTGGCGACTACGACATCGAGACGGTCGCCACTGCCCGAATCTCGGGTGAAAACGCCGAAGACGAGGTCTTCGCAGTCACCGGCTTGGGCGACTTCAACGGCACTGGAAACGATGCCCTGGCGCTCTCTGGTCGCAAGAACGACGCTGCCGGCGACAACTCTGGCTCGGTCTACCTCTTCTTCACCGCGCCCAGCGGCGATGTGTCGGTGACCGCTGCCGATGCAGCCTTGACTGGCGAGGGCACCGGCGACCAAGCCGGCATCCTGAGCGCCGCGGCGGACATGGACGACGACGGTGCTCCTGACCTCTTGGTCGGCGTTCAGCGCAACGACGGCGGCAACGGCGCCGTCTACATGATTCCTGGTGGCTCCGTCAGCGGCGACCAGAGTCTCTCGGAGAGCGCCGCCATCTTCCGCGGCACCTCCGCCTCCCAGTTCGGTGGCGGCCTGGCCGGCGTGGGCGACCTGGATGGCGACGGCATCGGCGACGCCATCATGGGCGCCCCATACGACGACACCACGGACACCGACGCAGGCGCTGTGTACGTGTTCTACGGCGCCGCAGGCATGAGCGGCACCTTCACCGACGCAGACGCAGACGCGGTTCTCTTGGGACAGAGCAGGAACGACCAGATGGGCTGGGGCATCGGGCCTTCCGGCGACCACGACGGCGACGGCAACCCTGACCTGCTGATCTCGGCCACACGCTCGGACCTGGGGGCCTCGCTCTCCGGTGCCGTCTACTTGGTCGGTGGACCCTTCTCCGGAAGCGACACGGTCAACAACGTGGCCATCGCAACCATCACCGGCGAGGGCGCGAACGACAAGATGGCGCCCAGCTTCGGCGATGTGGACGTAAACGTGGACGGCCAGCTGGACGTCCTGGTCGCGGCCCGCAGCAACAACAGCGGTGCAGGGGCAGCTTACCTGTTCTTGGGCCCACTCTCCGGCACCTTCTCCGCCAGCACCGCCGACGGCATCTTCACCGGAACCAACGCTGGAGACGGCGTGGGTGCACCTGTGAACGTACCGGGTGACTTGAACGAGGACGGCGTGCCCGACATCCTGATCGGTGGCCGCGACGCCGACCCGAACGGCGATGTGGACGCCGGCAGCGCCTACGTGATCTTCGGCGGCGGTCTCTAAGCGCCCAGCGCTTCGAGACTACGCTTCGAGCGTCAGGCGGGGGCCCTCGGGTTCCCGCCGGCTCACTCGACCGATGACCACAGCCGGATCGCCGGCATCGCAGAGCGCGGCCAAGGTGGCCTGTACCGCTGTGGCTGGGCAAGCCACGAGCAGGCCGCCTCCGGTTTGGGGGTCAAAGAGCAGCTCCAAGGGAGCCCCACTGACCTGGGCCCGGATGACCTTGAGCAGGTGCTCACGGTTCTGTTCATGGAAGGTGCTGCGCTCTCCCCAGTCCATCAGCTGACGCACGCCCGGCAAGAAAGGCAGGGTGCTGGCCTGGAGCACGGCGCTCAGGTCCTTGGGCCGAAGCATCTCGATGAGGTGGCCGGCCAAACCAAAGCCCGTCACATCGGTGACGGCGCTCGGACTTAGGGGGCGCAGCGCCCGAGCGGCAGGACCGTTCCCGCGCATCATCCACTTCAAGGCGCCCTGAACAGCTTCTCCCCCCACCAGCCCAGCCATGTCGGCGTGAAAGAGGGCACCGGTCCCCAAGGGCCGGGTGAGGATCAGGGCATCTCCCTCGCTCAAGGCGGCGTTGCGCCAAATGTCCACCTTGCTGGTGGCAAATCCAGTGACCGACAAGCCCACGCTGAGGACCTCACCGACGGTGGTGTGGCCACCCATCAAGGTGCACCCTTCGGTGGCCAAGTGGCCCCGTACCCCAGCCATGACCTGACGCAGGGTGTCTACATGCTCGCAGTCCCGGGGCAGATTGACCAAGGCCAAGGCCACCCGAGGGGCGACGCCACAGGCGTGCAGATCCGAGAGGCTGTTGGAGCTGGCTACCCAGCCGACCACGAAGGGGTCATCCACAAAGGCGGTGAACACGTCCACCGACTGCACCATGACCTCGCTCTCGCGCTGCAGTGCTGCGGCGTCGTCCGCGGCATCCAAGCCCAAGACCACCGCTGCGTCCTGCACAGGGGCGAGCTCGCTCAGAGCCTTGGACAGGGGGTCGGCCCCCACCTTCGCCGCGCATCCCCCACAGACCATCTCCTCCTCGGGCATGGGCGGCATGTCTCGCTCAAAAGCAGCGTTGGAGGCGCCCTGGTGGTCCAAGACTCGGAACTTGTCCATGAAGGCTTGGTCGATGCGGTCCTTGAGACCAAAGACCCACTCCCCTTCGATGAGGCGTCCCCACTTGGTCCCGATGGCGCGCCCGTCTCCGAGGTTGAGCAAGGTGAGGAAGTCCTTCTGGGGCTCAAAGCGCCGCAGAGGCAGGCCATCGAGCTTCGCACGCAGGTTGTAGGCCAAAACGGGCCCGGCTCGGACCGCGTAGACACCCGCCTTGGGGACCCATGGCGCGTGGTCCAGGTGAACACAGTCCCCCGCTCCGAAGAGCTCCGGGTGCTCCACTGCCTGGAGCGTCTCTCCCACCCGCATGTAGCCACGCTCTTGTGCCAAAGCGGAGTCCAGGACCACAGGCCGGGCCTTGGCGCCCGTCACCCACAGACAGCGCGCAGCGGGCAGCGTGCGCCCGGACTCGAGCACCACAGAGTCGGCCGTCAAGGAGGCGACCTTCTCCCCGTGCAGCACCTCAATGCCGCGCTCTTTGGCCAGCTGCTCCACCCTTGGGCCCACCTTGGAGCCCTTCTCTGCGAGCAGTCCTTGCGCCGCATTGACCAGGGTAATCTTGGGTTTTAGCCCCATCTTCTTCAGGCGCGCGTGGGCGCAGAACGCGACCTCGATCCCAGCGGCGCCAGCGCCGACCACAACAAACTCCGCATCGCCACCGAGGTCAGTGAGTCCCTGCTCGAAGCGCTCCACAAAGCCAGCGATGGGCCGCGAGGGCAGCGCAAACTCGGCCACCCCGGGAAGCTCCAAGCCACGCACCGTGCTGCCGATGTCCACCGAGCAAACATCGTAGGGCAGAGGCGGCCGACCCTGGATGTGAACGCGCTTGCCTTGGGCATCGATGCGCTCCGCCCTGGACACCAAGATCCGCACCCCAGCCTTGCGCGCCAAGGGCCAGGCATCGAGCACCACTTGGTCAGCTCGGTACTGCCCGGAGAGCACGCCGGGCACCATGCCGCTGTAGACCGCCTCACAGCGGTCCACCACCAGGGTGACGCGCGCCGCGAAGGGCTCCATCAAGTGTTTGCGCAGCACCTGGATGTGGGCGTGGCCAGCGCCGATGAGCACCAAATGCGGGGGGAGTTCAGTCTGGGAAGGAGTAGCCATGCTCAGACCCGGAATACCTCACGGATGACCCGTTTGACCACACCGGGCAGCGCCACGTACGTAGGGGCGTGGAATCTACGACCGCGTCCAGCCTGCGCCATGCCACGACAAGCCCGTGAACCCTGAGGCAGATCTCGGCCCAACTGCACCACATGCAAGGTCGGGTAGCGCTTGGCCACACGCACTGGATCCCAGCCGACGTTGGAGATGCCGTCGGAGAGCAGCAGGCCCACCCGTTCCCGCTTTCCGCTGCGCTGCAGCTGCTCCAAGCCCGCCTCCAAGCCCGCGGAAATGTGCGTATACCCCTGAGCCGGAACCATCAAAATTCGGCGTACCAGCTCACGAATGGGCAACTTCTCCCCCAGTCGGACCAAGACGTGGGCGTTGGTATCAAAGGCCACGATGGAGACCGACTCCAGCTTCATACGCAGGATGGCGGCGGCCACAGCGACCAAGGCGATCTTCTCCCCGGTCATGCTCAGAGACATGTCCAGGATGGCCACAACGTCCGCATCGCGAGGCTCCTGCCGGGAGACCACGATGTCCTCTGGCCGCCAAGGCGCCTTCTGCCCACGCATGGGGATCTGACGGGGCCGCTCTAAGGTCGCATCCAGATCCAGATCACCTGGCTCCGGCCAGGATGAGCGCACCAGGTGGGTGGGATGGGCTGCATGCCGCAGCAGGGTCTTGGCCCGCTGGATGATGGCGTCCAGGGCCCGCTCGGTGACCAGACGGAGTGCCTTGTCCGGCAGGGTCTTCTTGAGACGGTGCAGGTTCTGAGCCGCCTCCCAACCCGCCGGCAGCTCCGAGAGCTGCACGTGTCCGCTGTCCGCCTCAAAGAAGGGCATGAACTTGGAGTTGGGGTCCGGCTTGGCCGCCACTGTCGCGGACTTGGTGAGGTTCAAGGTGGGCTTGGGCGGCTTGAGCTGCTCCTCCTCCTCCTCTTCCTCAGCTACTTTTTTTTTAGGCTGTCCAGGATCGAGGACAACGCATCTCCGCGCTCATCGACCAGCTCGATGCGGGTGGGCAAGGCCAAACGGGCGGCGCGGTCCACGTCCCCGTTCAGGCGCATCGCGATGTCGGCGATCGCGATGGCTGCCCGTACAGAGGCGCCCCGGCGAATGCGGGGGTCATTGCGGGTGGCGCGGGCCATGCGGACCGCCTGCTCGATCACCGCAGCGCTTGGCGAACAGAGGGTCTGAGAGGCCACGATGGCGCGCTCTTCAAGCTCGGTCTGGTAGTCGAGCTTGACCAGCTCAAAGCGGTCTTGAAGGGCCTCGCTCAAGTCCCCGGTCGCCACGAACTCCGCTGGGTTCTGGGTGGCGATCACCACAAAGCCGGGCGCAGCGTGCATGGCGCCCAGGTGCGGAACCAGCAGCAAGCCTTCGTCCAGGGAAGGCAGCAGCACGTTCTGCACACCCTCAGGCATGCGGTTGAGCTCGTTGAGCAGCAGCACCCCACCATCGAGCATCGCGCGCAGCAGAGGCCCGGCCACAAAGGCCTCGGGCTTGTAGCCCTGCTCAAGAACCATCGGCGGATCGAACTGACCGACCAAACGCGACTCGGTGTAGCGACCATCGCCGTCCACTCGAACAAAACCGCGACCCAAAGCGGCTGCAACAGCCTTGGCGACGGCGGTCTTGCCAACACCAACAGGCCCCTCCAGCAGCACATGACGGCCTGCCTGGATGCAGGCGAGCAGGTCTCCCAGCTCATGGGTTCGACCGACGATTCCGTGCTGTTCTTGGATGCTTTGGATCATGATGCCCTCCTAACCCGCGAGGGCCCTTCAGCTTGCACTCTGGACAATGTGAGGCTGCGCAGACTTCTCAGAGGAACTCAGCGCGAGCTGATCACCGAAACCGAACCATTGTCTGCGGCGATCCGCGCCTTTGGAAAGCCCAGCTCCCCCATCAGCTCCAGCACTTCCTGAGGCTGCCGGCGAAGCGTCCGCCAACCAAGCAGGTGGTCGAAGAGCACCCGGTCAACGGTCGGCCCCAGCATGTTGAGCACCAGGGCGCTCCCAGTGGCCATGCTCTTTTGCAGCGTGGGCAGCAAACGGGCCAGCACCCGCATGGGCAGGTACTCCACCAGGCCGTCCAATACGACCACGTCCTGGGGACCGAAGAAGGTGCTGCTGCCTTGGATGGCCAACAGGCCGAGCTCTTCATGGACCAAGCGAACGCGGACCTTTGCGCTGCCCAGGCTTGCCCCGGAATTCAGAGACCCCAGAGCCTCCCGATCCGAGTCCGCGACGGTGATCTCTCCACCGTGGGCCGCCATGAAGGGGACCAACTTGGCGGTGGTGGTCCCAGCGCCCGCCGGAATCAGCAGCGCGCGGCTGGCGCGGCCAGGCAGCACGTCCTCGATGGCATTCACGGTCATCGCCCCGCGATCCCGCAAGGCGCACGCTGTGGGCAGACGGAGCAGCTCCTGATCCAAAAGCACCCCCAGAGGGTCGGCTCCCCGAGGCTCTCCCAGCTCGATGTGGGCCAGGATTCGGGCTCCGCCACCCCCTTGATCCACACAGAGGCGGCCCGTGCGTGAGCGCAGAAGATAGGGCTGAAGCTCGTTGCGCAGCAGCTCTCCAGCGGCGGTCGCTTCTCTTGGGCCCAACCCGGCGAAGAGCCTTCGGCCCGAGAAGACCATGTCATCCAGGTGGGCGCGCAGCTCCTTCTGAGCCTCCTCGCTCTTCTCAGGGGCGACGCCGTTTCGGTCCTCGCGCACCAGGCGCTCAACATCCAAGAGCCCGGCCTTGAGGCGCTCGGCCAAGGCACGTGCCCCGGTGGCCTGTCCGCTGACCAGAGTCGGTCCGCTCAGGGCGCCGACCGTGGCGGCCTTGGTGGTGTTGTTCAGGCGCTGACTGAGCAACAGTGCGGCGGCCTTGTAGAAGTCGCTGGCCAAAACTGGATTTGTGGAGAGGGCCCGCTCCAAGGTGCTGGCCTTCCAGGTCAACACCACAGCGTCCTCGGCTGCGCGCACATCTGCTGAGCGGGGCTGACGGGTGATGAAGCCCATCTCCCCGACAAAGGTTCCAGGACCGAGAACATCCAGGACCACCTCAGGCCGAGCAGAGCTGTCGACCACCTCCAGGCTGCCCTTTTGAACACGGAAGAAGTCGGCGCCTGTGTCCCCTCGTTTGATCAGTGTCTCCCCAGCAGAGAGCAGGCGCGGCTCGGCCAGCTCTCCGAAGAGCTGCTGACGCTCGGCGCTCATGTGTTCCAGGAAGCTGCTCATGCACTCCACCCGCAAAGGTCGCCTTAGGTTACCTTGAAGCTGGAGGCCCCCCTTGGCCCAAGCCCTGATCTCCCGCCGCCGTCTCATCGCAGGCAGCGTCCTCATCGCCGCCGCAGTGACCGCGGGCGGGGCCGCATGGTTTGCCATCTTGGACGAGGCGGCACCGGGGGCACAGACCCTCAGCGAGCAGGAGCTGCTCTGGGTCTCGGCCTTGGGCATGGCGCTCTTCCCGGTGGGCAACGCCATCGGGCCCAGCTTCGACTCGGTGGACGGCGCGATGCGCGTGGACACCCTGCTCTCGGAGTACATGCTGCCAAAGGCGGCAACGCCCCTCCGCTATGTGCTCAAGAGCCTGGACATCGGCGCGCGAATGTCCATGGGAGCCCCCTTGCTTGAGCTGGACCAGAGCACCCGACTTCAGCTGCTCTTGGACTGGAGCAACCAGGAAAATGTGGCGCGCAGGGCGTCCCTGGATGGACTCAAGTCGGTCTTGGCCATCGCCTACTTTGATGTGCGCGAAGTGCAGAAGGCCGTCGGCTTCACCTCGCGCTGCCACGTAGAGGAGTCCCCATGACTTGGAGGCACGGCAAGCACAGCTCCGCCGACTACGGCGAGCACCTGGACGTGGAGTGCGACGTGGCCATCTTGGGGGCTGGCGCCGGAGGCTGTGCGGCGGCATCGGCCCTGGCACAGCGCGGCTTTCGAGTGGCCCTATTCGAGGAAGGAAAACACTGGAATCCAGGCGACTTCAAGGCCTCCAACGCCTTTGCCTTTCGCCACGTCTACGCAGAGCGCGGAAACCGCGTGGCTG
This sequence comes from uncultured Pseudomonadota bacterium, assembly GCA_913060515.1. Taxonomy (GTDB): domain Bacteria; phylum Myxococcota_A; class UBA796; order UBA796; family CAJQPC01; genus CAJQPC01. Next base: position 20,098 of record CAJXRZ010000090.1, read on the forward strand.
TGGGCAACGGCTGGATGCCCATCAACGGCGGACGGGGCGTGGGCGGGTCCACCCTGATCAACTCAGCCATCAGCTTTCGCACCCCCGATGCGCTCTTGGAGGGCTGGCGGGAGCGCTACGACTTTGACCCGGAGCTGAACTTCTCGGCCTACTTGGATGAAGTGATGGCCACCCTGCGCGTGGGGGTCGATCCCATGCAGGTGCAGGGGCGCAACAACACCATCTTCGCCGAAGGCATGGAGAAGCTGGGTTGGAGCGGCGGTGCTTTCATGCCTCGCTCGGCGCCAGGATGTGTGGGCTGCGGCGTTTGCCAGCTGGGCTGTCCCAGCGGTGGGAAGTGGAGCGCGGATCGCTCCTTCTTGGCCAAGGCCCTGCTGGCTGGAGAAGTCGGGGTCTACGCCGACTGCAGAGCGAGCGGTGTCACGAGCGAGGGCAGTAGAATCACAGCCATCCATGGCGAGATCATGGACCCCCAGTCCCAGGAACCCACGGGCACCTGGAGCGTCAAAGCCAAGCACGTCATCCTCTCCGGCGGCAGCTTCGGCAGCCCCCGCTTCTTGATGAAGAACGGCCTGAGCGAGAGCGAGCACCTGGGTCACCACCTGCGCTTGCACCCGGCCACCGGCGTGTTCGCCAAGATGCCAGAAGTCATCGAGCACTGGCGCGGGGTAAGTCAGGGCTACTGGGTGGACCGCTGGGAGGAGGGTTTCCTGATGGAGACCGCCACCCTCACCCCGGACGCCAACTTCATCGCGATGCCCTTGGAGTTCGGGGAAGAGCTCAACCGGGTCATGGCCGACCTGCCCATGCTGGCCCTGGCCGGTGTGCTGGTCCACGACGAGGACACCGAGGCGCGCGTGACCGAGGACGGGGTGTTCTTCGAGTTCGGAGACGGAGACCGCAAGACCCTACTTCGGGGCCTGACCGCCGTCGCCGAGGTCTTCTTCGCGGCCGGCGCCGAATACCTGGTTCTGCCGGTGGCCGGAGCCGGTTTGGTGCGCGACATGGACCAGGTACGCGCCGAGCTCCACGAGGAAGTGCCCTTCCACCGCATCATGACCACCAGCTCCCATCCCATGGGCACCTGCCGCATCGGAGCCGACCCCGCTTCATCGGTGCTCGATGTGCACGGCCGCGTCTGGGGCTGGGACAATCTGAACGTCGCAGACGCCAGCACCTTCCCCGAGGCACTGGGCGTGAACCCCCAAGTCACCGTCATGGCCATGGGCCTGCACGTAGGACACACGGTTGCGGACGGCCTGAGCGGTTAAGGACGGGGACCAAGCTGGATGTCCCCATGGCCAAGCCCACCTCCGAGAACATCACCTGGCACGACGCCAACGTCAGCGCCGAGCAGCGCAGCGCAGCCACCGGCCAGAGAGGCGCCGTGATGTGGTTCACCGGCCTGAGCGGCTCGGGCAAGAGCACCGTCAGCCGCCGAGTGGAGCAGATGCTCCTGGAGCGCGGGGCCTTTGTCTACGGACTGGACGGCGACAACGTGCGCTTCGGCCTGAACTCCGACCTGGGTTTCGCCCCAGAGGACCGCAAGGAGAACATCCGCCGCATCTCCGAGGTCGCCAAGCTCTTTGCCGACGCCTCCATTCTGGTGTGCACCGCCTTCATCTCCCCCTACCGCGCCGGCCGAAACGCCTGCCGCGAGAAGCTCCCCCAGGGCACCTTCATCGAGGTCTTCGTAGACACCCCGGTAGAGGTCTGCGAGGCCAGAGACCCCAAGGGACTCTACAAGAAGGCCCGGGCCGGCGAGATCAAGGGATTCACCGGCATTGATGCCCCGTACGAGGCCCCATTGAACCCAGAGATCCGCATCAAGACCGCCGAGCAGGACGTAGACGCCTGTGCCCAGCAGGTCGTGGACTACCTGGTGGAGAAGGGCTTCTTGACGGGCTGAAGCAGCAAGGCGTGAATAGAGTTCACACCCTGTCGTAGACTGGGGGTTCCAACAGGCTCCCCAATGCTCGTCCTCCTCCTCTCGTCCGCTCTCTTCGGCCTAGGCTCCGAAGCCCAAGAGGCGCTCGCACACCCTGGCGCGCTTGCGGCTCCGGCCCATCAGGCCACCACTCCGACGACACTGGAGATCGCCAACCAGTGCACCGGCCAGCCCAAGGATTCTCCCAGCGGCGGCATTCCCAGCGACATTCCCTTCGTGGAATGGGGTGTCCAGCATCCCGCCGCCTGCTACTTGCAGCTCCGCACGCCGCTGCCACGCAGCCCTGAGGATTCCGCGCTTTTGGGGCCGGCTATCCCATATATCTGGGTTGACATCGAGGACATGGCCGGTGGTTGTTACGATCCGCCTCCAGGACCGTTCACCCCACCCGAACTCTTCCTGCGAATCACCGGCGCAGACAAGCTAAGGATCGACTCGCGTCCGGAGCGCGGCAAGATCGAGGAGAACAACTGGTCCTCCGAGGGCTGGGGGCCGTGGACCCAGGTCTACAGCAGCCCCGTCGTCCCAGGCCAGATCCTGCGGGTGCCTTTCTCGCAGCTCACCAGCGGCGCCATCACAAGTTTCGAAGTGCGGATCAGCGCTGGAGACGAGGTCCGCCAGCTCGGCGTGTCTTTTCCGGCCGTCTGTTGACCCTCTCTGCATAGGCAATCCAATGCTCGCCCTTCTCTTGCTGACCACCACCGCTCACACACCCCGAGAAGCCTGCGAGGCATCCGCAAGTGCATCAGCGGCCCGGATGGGAACAGGCGCCTTGCTGATGAACTACCCGGCGCTGCGTGAGGGCATCACGCTGCACAACACCCCCTTCGGCCCCAGCCAAACCCGGCTCATGAAGAAGGACGTCGGTCTGCAGGTGGAGGGCGGTCAACCGATCTCGCCGATCATCTGGTCTGGCCCGTACAAAGACCTCATGCTCGCGACCAGCACCTTGGACGGCACTCTGCCCATCGCGGTTCACCCCTTCGGAGATCAGGAGACTTGGTACATCCGTGAGGACCTGGGGCTCACAGCCATCTCCTACCAGGACCTCTTGGTCGGAAATCCGGTCCTGCTCTATGTGTACGCGGCAGACCGGGTTCAGGCCACGCCCAGCTGTGGTGCCCAGGCCAAGCCCTCCTCCAAGATCGTCTCTGGGGCGCCCTACACCGTCCTGGCTGTGGAGGGCCACTTGGCGCAGGTCGCCTCCATGTGGGACACAAGCCAGACCCCTTTGGGATGGGTGCCTTGGTACGGGGAGGGGCGTGCCCAGTTCCGCCCTGTCACAGACTTGGAGATGGAGTCCCTCACCCCGGAGACCAGCTTTGGTCCACAGTCCCTTGAAAGCATCGAGCTGGCGACCTTCTGCACAGGGGACCCGGCCACCGTGCCCTTCAGGACCACACAAGAGCTCGAGCCATACCCCCTATGCTACCTGCCAGCAGGCTCAACCTACGAGACCCACTTCACTGGGGAGACGCCAGGGGGGCGCATCGCTCTGGCGGCCCGGGCGCTGTCCATCGACCCCTTGAACCTGCACGAGAGCTGCTCTGGGGAAGAGAGCGAGCCGGCCACCGGCGAAGCGCAGCGCGCGCCCGAGGAGCTGATCCTGCGTGTGCCTGAAGGCCACCGGGTCACCATCGAGGCCAGAGTGCTGGAGGGCTACAAGAGAGAGTCGGAGTTCGTCTCGACGGGCTGGAGCGAGCTGGTCCCAATCACCACAGGCCATCCCGACCAGAGCGGTCTGCTGCGGGTCCCCATCACCACCCTTGTCGGGGAGGCCCAGGTGGCCACTGAGGTTCACATCTCAGCCGGCCCGTACAGCACCAGCCTGCTCCTGCACTGGCCCATCTCCTGCTGAGACCAAGACAGAGTCCCTTCAGCCCGCGCATGCCCGGTCCGACGTAGACTCTGCCTATGCGTACGCTCTTCCTCATCCTGGTCCTGTTCACCCAAGCCCTCATCGTCCTGTTGGCCCAGTTCTGGCCGATGGTCTGGTGGGCCGAGCTGGTCGCCATTCCGGTGAGCATCCTCGGGCTCCACGACATGTACCAGGACCGCCACGCGATCCTGCGGAACTTCCCGGTTCTGGGTCACTTTCGCTATGCATTCGAGGCCATCCGCCCCGAGATCCAGCAGTACTTCATCGAGCGTCAGACCGACGGCCGTCCCTTCTCCCGGGAGCAGCGCTCGGTGGTCTACCAGCGCGCCAAGAAGGAGATCGACACGGTCCCCTTCGGCACCCAGTTGGCGGTCTACGGAGACTCTTATGAGTGGATGGCCCACAGCATCGCGCCCATCAAGGCCCCCGAGCACCCACCCCGCATCACCCTGGGCAACAGCCAGTGCAAGCAGCCCTACGCCAGCTCGCTCCTGAACATCAGCGCGATGAGCTACGGCAGCCTGAGCACCCACGCCGTCCTGGCCCTCAACGGCGGCGCCAAGAGTGGTGGTTTTGCCCACAACACGGGCGAGGGGGGCATCTCGCCCTACCACCTCAAGCCCGGCGGTGACCTGATCTGGCAGATCGGCACCGGCTACTTCGGCTGTCGGGCAGCGGACGGAGGTTTTGACCTGGAGAAGTACAGCGCGAACGCATCGCGACCCTCGGTCAAGGTCATCGAACTCAAGCTCTCTCAGGGCTGTCTCTTATACACATCTCCGAGCCCACGAGACAGGCAGAAATCTCGT
>CAJXRZ010000091.1 GCA_913060515.1 uncultured Pseudomonadota bacterium
TATCCTCTTCGTCGGCAGCGTCAGATGTGTATAAGAGACAGGGGTTGTGTCCGTGCAGGGTCGGCACCGTGCTCCAGTCCACGCTGCCCGCCAAGCGGCTGCCGGCGATGGCGCGCACCGCTGTGTCCTGCTCCTTTACGTTTCGGCGCAGCAGGTTCAGGGTCTCGTCCACGAAGATGCGCGGCACGTCGGCAAAGGTCTCGGTGTAGTAGGCCCGTCCGCCACCCGCCGCCGCCACCTTGGCCAGCTCGTCCTTGGCGGCCTCGGAGGAGAGGGCCACCGTGGAGACGGTGATCTGTGAGCGGGCGATGCGCGCGATCAAGTCGCTGTTCTGCTCGTAGCGGGAGCTGCCGCGTCCATCCGTGAGCAGGATGATGTGCTTGAGGCTCGCGTCGGTGGCTTGAAGGGCCAGCCAAGCCTCCTCCAGCGCCCCATAGATCTCCGTGCCGCCTCCCACGCTCAGGGCGGACACTGCCGAGACGATGGCGTCCTTGTTGCGGGCGCGGGTCAGCGGCACGACCCACTCGGAGGTGTCGGCAAAGGCGATGACGCCGACGCGCGCTTCGGGGGACATCAGCTCCACGCTGGCATCGACCGCTGCCACAGCCAGAGAGAGCTTTCGCTCGCGCCCCATCGAGTCGGAGCGGTCGACCACGTAGACCACCGCCAAGGGTGGGGGCTGGCGCTTGCGCTTGTCGGGGAAGGTCAGGGGCAGGGCCCGCTCAAAGCTGTCCAGCTCGGGGTTGTCGGAGCCCAAGCCCGCGGCCCCGCCTCCCAAGACCAGGTTGCCACCCCGGCGCACGAACTCCGCCAGGCGCTCCCCCTCGCCTTTGCGCCAGCGGGCCACATCGGGACCAAGGACCAGCAGGGTCGCCTCTCGGTCCAAGGACTTGGGCAGCGACTCGATGGCACGGGCGCTCAACCCTTGAGACTGCAGGGCCTCGGAGACGGTCTGAGCGTGCACTCCTTGCACGTAGAGCGGCCCTTGCCCCACGGCGATGAGCCAGCCCCCTCGCGCGTCGTCTTGGGGCCAAGAGTCGGCCTGATCCAGGCTGAGGGTCAGCTTGTACTGTCCGCGCCCAGGCGCTTGAAATTCAATGGGAATCTCTTGCGTTCCGCGCACCAGATCGACAGGCCAAGAGCCGAGCTCCTCATCGCCCGCCATCAGAGTCAGGGTGCGGCTCTGAGCGGCCGTGGCATGCACTTGAAGCACCCCGCTCACGGGCCGCTTCGCTCGGACCTCGACCGGGAGACGCAGGTCCAAGATGCCCGCGTTTGAGCCGTCCGTGCCCGGAGGCAATGGATAGAGCTGAACGCCTGCTGCCCCCGCCAGCGCCGCTGCCGCCAAGGCCTGTGTGCCCTGAGCCAGCTCCACGGTGTCTGCCCCGTCGGTGAGCAAGAGCACCCGCCGAGAGCGCGCCGGAGGGGCCTGTGCGGCGGCTTGGGCGATGAGCGCCGAGAGATCGCTGCCCTGGTCCAGGGAACGCGGCGCCGGCTCTACGATCTGGAGCGGAAGCTCAGCTGCCTGGTCCAAGTAGCGCTGGGCCAAGGCGCGCACATCTTGGATGCGGGCGGGGCTCATGGACGCCGAGGAGTCCAGGGCCACGGTGAGGGAGAGATCCGGCACACGCCGCACTTGCTCCGGCCGCGAGACAGCCAGGACCAAGGCAGAGGTCCCAAGGATGCGCACCATCAGCGAGGCCAGGTTCCGGGTCCGCTCGCTCCAAGGCAGCCCCTTGGGCAAGACCAAGACCAAGAGCGGCGCCAGCAGCAGCCCCCAGAGCCACACCGGGTCCTGGAAGAGCACCGGGGCCCCATCGAAGAGATCTGCTGGCCAGCCCATCGTCATCGCTCGGCCACCACAAACTCAAGGAGCAGCAGCGCGCTGGCGGCCAGGACCAACCAGACCCACGCGGGCCTGCCCCTGGGGAGCAGAGCAGCCTGAGCCACCTCCGGGCGCGCCTCTCCGCTGCCGAGGGTCGGACGCTCTTCCGCGGGCAGGTTCAACGCGAGCAGGCGCTGCTCACTCCCCTGCTGCACGGTGTAGACCCCCGGAGGCAGGCCACCCAAGCGCGCGGTCCCAGCCCGGGCGGTCCACTCGCCCTCTCCCGTCAGGCTTCGCACCAGGGCGGAAGCGCCGGGATCCAAGGCCACCCCGGCGTCGGTCCCAATGCTGGGGGCCACCTGCGTGTCCATGCCTTGGCGGGACCAGATCAGCATCTTGTAGAGCAGCTGGGGAAAGGCCACGGTCAAGGGCAGATCACTGCGCGTCACGTCAAAACCCAGGACCACCGCCTTGGGCTCCTGGTCCCGCACCAGGGCCACCGGGCCCTCGGCAGAAGCCGCGAGCAGTCGCGCGCCCGGTCTGGCCTCGAGCAGGGAGAGCTGCTCCACTTCCACGTGCCGCAGCGCCACGCCATCCAAGAGCGGATGGGAGAAGTCCCAGGTGGTGAAGGCTGGCTCCTGGGCCACCCCCACCGGCGGAAAGGGCCCGGCCCCCTGCGGTGGGTCGATGTAGAGCGCGGGGCTCTGGGGAAGACGTCTGGGCGCGACCCTATCGAAGATGAGCAGGTCCACGCTGCCTTGGGGGTCCACGTAGCGGGAGGCGGAGACCTCCTGGAGCTCTACACCGGGCATCACACCAAAGGCATCGCGCAGGTAGCGGTTGGGGGCATCTGAGACGATGCGCACGCGGGCTGGGCGGACCTGAGGCAGCAGACCAAAGGCGACGTTGTTGCTTGGGAAGGGGTCCTCGACCAGAATCTCAGCGCTCAGCCAGGTTCCCAGAATGGGCTCGATGACAAAGCCTTGGGAGAGGCTCTGGCCAGCGGGGACCGTCAGGGTGCTCTGGCCGATTTCCTGCTCGGAGCTGCGCAAAAGCACAGGAATCTCGGCGTCTTCGCTGCCGTTGTTGGCGACCTGAACCACCACTTGAATCTCCGGGGGCAGCCCCGGACCGGCGCTGGCTTGAAGGCTCAAGACGGCCAAGTCCCCCGCCACCCCTTGGCCCAGCAGCTCCCAAGCCACGTCCAGCTCGGGATCTTGGTCCGTGAGCACAATCGGCTGCGCGCCCAAAGCCCGCGCCAGCGTCACGGCCTCGGCCAAGCTCTGACTCTGGCCCGCTTGAACCCGCAACAGGCCGGCTTGTTGGCGGGCGACGCTGCTGCCCGGAGCAAAGACCAGAGAGACCTCCTCGCCAGCGGCCACCAATCCGGCCTGGCTGCCCAGGACCCGCTCCGGGAGGGCCTGCAAGCGCGGCCCCATGGACGCCGAGGTGTCCACGATGAAGAAGGTCGGCGCCTCGGCCAGCGCCTCTTGAGCCTCCGGTCCCGCCACCAAGGCCCAGCAGCCCAAGGCGACGGCGAGGATCTGGAGCACCAGAGCGATGAGGGCACGCCAGAGGGGATTCACCCGCCGCTTCACCACCAAACGCCATGGCACCAGCGAGGCCACGACGATGCGCTTGGACTTGCGACGCAGCAAGAACAGGATGACCAGCGCCAGAGCGCAGACCGCAAAGAGCCCAAGGGCCTGACCGGTGCTCAGCAAGCTCACCGCAGCAGCCCCCGGCCCCGGAAGAGGGTCAAGACCAGGTGCTCCAGGTCGGTGGGCTCGCCGGTGACCGTGCTCACGTGGGCGATGCCGCGACGCCTGCAGAAGCGCTCCAGCTCGACATGGGCCTTGGGCAGCTCAGCGCGCAGGGCTTCGACCTCCGCCCGGGTCACGCCACGCAGGACCTCGCCGCTCTCAGCGTCCACCAGATCGAAGCGCTCTCCCTTCAGAGGCAGCTGCACCTCGGAGGGTGCCTGCAGGTGCACCAGGCCCACGTCGTTTCGGTCGTGGAGCAGCATCTCCAGGGCCTTGTCCCAGCCCTCCATGGCCAAGTCAGAGATGAGCACGACCACGCCGCGCTGGTGAGGCCGCTGAACCCACGCCTTGGCTGCACCGAGCACATCGGAGCCACCGGGAAGCTCCAGGGACTCCAGGTGGTCCCAGACCTTGATGACCGAGCTGCGCTTGCGCGGCAGGGCCAAAGGGGGACCCAAGGTACCGGCAAAGGGCCAGATGGTGACCTGGTCCAAGTTGCTCAGGGCCACGTAGGACAAGGCGGCTGCGCTGGTCCGAGCGACCAGGGACTTGGTGTCTGCGCTGTCCGGGCCCACACCGTGCTCCATGGAGCGTGAGAGATCCACGAGCAGGTGCACCGGCAACTCCGTCTCCTCCTCGGAGAGGCGAATCATGAGCTGCTCCAGACGCCCATAGAGCGTCCAGTCCACGTACTTGAGGTCGTCGCCGGGCGTGTAGGTCCGGTGGTCCGCGAAGTCGATGCCGGCTCCCAAGCGCCGACTGCGCGTACGGGCAGCGTAGCGGCCGGAGTGCACCCTGCGGGTGGCGACTCTCAGCAGCTCGAGCTTGGCCATCAGCTCGGAGGGAAGGGCCATCGCTTCAGCGCACCTTCAGGCTGTCGCGGGCACTCTGGATGGCTTGGGCGACCAGGTCGTCCACGCTGTGGCCCTCGGCCTCGCCTTCAAAGTTCAAGATGACCCGGTGTCGCAGACAGTCCGGCGCCACCGCGGCGATGTCCTCTTCGGAGAGCACCGGCTGGCGGGCGTCTCCGCGCTCGACCAGCGCCCGGACCTTGCCGGCCAAGACCATAGCCTGAACCCCACGGGGAGAGCCTCCAAAGCGCACGTAGCGGCCCACGGCTGCCGGCGCTTCGGGGTTGGAGGGGTGGGTGTTGCGCAGAATGCGGGCGGCGAAGCGCAGGGTGTGGGGAGAGGCTGGCACCGCGCGCACGAGACGGCGCATGGCCAGGATGCGGTCTGCGCTGAGTACCGGTGTGAGCTCGGCCTCACCGCCGATGGTCGTCCGGCTGAGGATCTCGACCAGGTCGTCCTCGTTGGGCATGGGCAGCATCAGCTTGACCAGGAAACGGTCCAACTGGGCCTCGGGCAAGGGGTAGGTCCCCTCCATCTCCAGGGGGTTCTGGGTCGCGACAACCAGAAACGGAGCTGGCAGCTTGTGGGTGTCCCCCAAGAGCGTGACCTGACGCTCCTGCATGGCCTCGAGCAAGGCGGCCTGGGTCTTTGGTGTGGCCCGGTTGATCTCGTCGGCCAGCACAACGTTGGCGAAGATCGGCCCCTTGCGCAGGACCATCTCCTTGCTCCCGTCCGCCCGCGAGGCGATCAAGTGCGTGCCGGTCACGTCGGCTGGCATCAGGTCCGGGGTGAACTGGATGCGGCGGGTCTCCAGCGAGAGACTGTCGGAGAGGGCCAGCACCAAGCGGGTCTTGCCCAGGCCCGGCAGACCTTCCAGGAGCACGTTCCCGTCGGCGAAGAGCGCGGTGAGCACCCCGTCTACGATGTGGTTCAAGCCCACGATCACACGCTGCACCTGGGCGCGCGTCTGCACAAAGGCCTGCTGAAACTCAGCGGGGGTCATCTCACTCACGGCGGTCTCTCGCTGGGGGTCTCGGGGAGACCATTCTTGGGGTCATTCGGATTCCTGCAGGCCGGCAAAGTACGCGCGCACCATGCCCTGCATCTGAGGTGGCAGGTCTTCCTCTTCCAGGGTCCGGTCCACTTCCTCGAAGTAGCCGCCCCACGCATCATCGAACTGGTCACCAGCACCCGTCTCTACCGAGCGGCTGGCCACTCCATCGAGCACCGCCTCGCGCTGCTCTCCCTCCAGGTTGCCTGGGGTGAGCTTTCCTTGAACCTGGGTGGTCGAGCCTTGGGCGCTGCTTCCCGGGCCAACGGAGCGACCGCCTCCGGCGTCCCCGCCCGTGCTGGCCTTGCCTCGCCCAGTGGGCTTGCCCCCGGTCGCATCCGAGGGGGCGTTCATGGCCTGGGTGCCTTCTGGAGCCTCCGCGTTGGACTTGCGCAGCTCGGAGCGCATCTCCCCTTCCCCCTCCGGGTTGGCTCCGCCCTGGCCGGAGGGCTTCTTGCCTTCCCCCTCCTGCTCCTCGCCTTCCTCCACCTTCTCCCAGGCGTCCGGGTCCGTGGACTCCTGGATGGCCTTGAGCAGCTCGTCCCGCAGGGCCTCGGAGTACTCCTTCATGAAGTCCCGGTAGGACTGCATCAGGTTGGCCTTGGTCTGGTGGGACTCGCTGGCCATGTCGTCGCCTTGGACCAGGTTGGGGTCCATCTCGAGCTGAGGCGCCCCGGTGCTCTCGATCAGCTCGTTGTTCAAGGACTCGTTCTGCATGCCGAAGGGCGTGAAGCTGGCGGTGGGATCGTCGTTGATCTGCCGGCCGCCTTCGGAGGCCTGGATCTGCATCGCGCTCATCGCGTTCAGATCCTGGTCCATCATCGCCTCCTCCAGAAAATTCACGCCAACATCTCCGCCGAAGCTGATGCTTTGGAGCTCCTGAAAGATCTCTTCGGCAATCGAGGCCAACAAGGCATCGTCACTGGCCATCGCTTGAACGGCCAGGTCCACCGCGTCTCGGTACTCCTCGGGGGTCTCCATGTCGGCGGGAAGCTGAGCGGGTGGCGGTGGCAGCTCGGAGACCGGAGGCGGCAAGGGCACAGCCTTGGGCTTGCTCGCGCTGTGGCGGCGCATCTCCTCTGGCGCCTGAACCTGGCGGAGCTGCTCCCTCAGGTTCGCGACCGCCTCGATCAGGTCTTCGTCACCCGCCCGGCGCGCTCTGTCCTCGGCTGCGGCCAGAGGGTCATCCGGTTTCTCTTCGCTGAGATCCTCCGGGGCCGGCTGAGCGCTCCACCACAGGCGCGCTCCGATCCCAACCCCCAAGAGCATCGCCACAAGCGCCAGGGCGCGCCAGTAGGCAGGCCAAGCCAGAGGGGGAGGTGCTTTGCCTTTGAGGGCATCGACCGCGTCCAGCGCCACGGCCGCAGCAGCTGGATGCTGGGTCTCTGCGAGATGAAAGGCTGTCTCTGCCGCACCGTTAATCTGGGCGCTCTGGTCGGCAAAACGCGCGATGCGCATGGCGTCCAAGGGCCAGAGCGCGGCGCTTGTTGCTGCCAGGGGGATGAGCAACAGGGCGAACCAAGCCCAAGGCTGGGGCAGCCCAAGCAGGAGGAGCAGCAGCGCCGGCACGAGGGCATAGGCCGCCCAGCGCAGGCCTCGCGCCATGCGGAGTCGGGTCCCAAAGGGGCGAAGCGCTTGCAGAAGCTGCGACGTAGATCCTCCAGAGGCCGAGTGTCTGCTCAGCACCTCTCTGCTAAGGGCGCACCTGCCCAAAGGCCACGCTCAGGGGCGGCTTGAGCGGGCCTAGACGCATTGGTGACAGGAGAATCCAAACAATTGTTTGCCCATGCGGCAGATCCGTGCGTATTGTCTGAAGGTCAGCCGGTGGCACCCGGCATTAATGACGAGCCGACCTCCCCCGCCGGACCCCAATCTGGCAAACGACTAAGCGTCTCCTCCATCTCTTGCGGTGAGGGAATCAGCGGGGGAGGTTCTCGGCCCGCCTCGTACGAGCGGCAGCGGCACAGATCGCCTAGGCTAGCCCCGCCACGATCTCTTCCGTCTTGGCCCACAGCCGCGCGGCCAGCTCCGCGTCCCGCGTGAACACGCTGCCCTGCGTCGGGTTGCAGTCCGCCCAGTACAACCCGGTCTTCGTGGCAGCCGAGGGATGGGTGCCGACGTAGGTCTGGGTCGCCGCCCCTTGGGGAATGGACTTCAGAAAGATGGGGCTGAACAGAGACAGCGTGACCACCATCAGCTTGTTCATGTGTCGGCCCAAGTTGGTCTGAATCACGCCAGGGTGAACGGCATTGGCGGTCTGTCCCGCCTTGAGCTTGGTCGAGAGGTGCAGGGCAAAGAGGGCGCAGGCCAGCTTGGACTGACCATAGGCACCCAGGGCGCTGTACTCCCCGCTCGCGTCCAGGTCCTCCAGACGAATTCCCTCCGCATAGGTCTGCTTGTGGGCGGCGCTCGAGGTCATCACCACCCGTCCCTGCTCCGAGAGCAGGTCGAGCAGCCCGGTGACCAGGATGAAGTGGCCTAGGTAGTTCGTGAAGAACTGGGCCTCGTAGCCATTCTGCAGCTCCCGCTTCGGCAGCGCCATGATCCCGGCGTTGCAGAAGATCCCGTCCAGGGCGTGACCCAGCTTCTGCACGCTGGCCACAGCCGCGCGCACAGAGCCAGGGTCCGAGAGTTCACAGACCAGCGGAATGGCCTGGGGGCCAAAGCCGGAGCAGGCCGCCTTGGCCTTCTCCATGCTGCGGGCGGCGCCGATGACCCGGGCGCCGCGCACGCCAAGAACCCGCGCGGTCTCCTGACCGATGCCGGAGTTGCAGCCGGTCAGCAAGTAGGTCTTGCCCGAGAGATCCACTTCAGAGGTGACCTGCTCCGCGGTGGAGTTGTGACCAAAACCATTGGGGCCAAGGCCCTTGAAGAGACCGACGAGGGACATCGCTACTCCTGCGCCGCCCCTTCCTCGGGAGGAGGACTGGGGGGCGGTCCATCACCGGGAGGCGGACCACCGCCGGGGGGAGGCCCATCTCGTCCACCGGGAGGAGGCGGACCGCCGCCAGGAGGTCGACCTCCCTCACCGCCTGGAGGTGGCCCACCGGCACCACCGGGAGGCTTGCCTCCGCCCATGCCTGGCCCGGGAGGTGGTCCCCCTTGACCACCGGGAGGCGGCGCGCCGCCCTGCTTGCCACGGCTGAGGTGGGGCCGCTTGACGTAGACCTTGCAGCGCTCAGCGATGTTGGGATCGCTGATCTTGGTGCACAGGTCACCGCGGTTCGGGAAGACCTCACGGGTGATGGTGTACCAAGCGTAGTCCTTGGTCAGGGGGTCTTGGATCTTCTCAACCAGGGCCGTTCCGCCAACCAGGTCTTCTCCAATGATGGCTTGCGCCACCGTCGCATAGCAGCTGTCCGCCTCTGCTCCAGAGGCGGCCTCGCACTGCTCTGCCGAGGTCCAGTTTGGCTCACCGCCGGTACACGCAAAGAGACTGAAGAGGATGATCATGGTGGGAAGCTTGCACGCGGGCCCAGCAGGTGCAACAAGGGTGACAACATGTTTGACTATCTCTTGGACGCCTTCTCCGGCCCGGGCCGGGGTTTCATGTACGCCATTCTGGTCTTGCTGGGCTTCGCCCTGGCCGTGGCCATCGAGCGGGCCGTACTGCTTTTCATGTGGAGAGCCCCCAGCGGTCTTGGGGAATCCTTGGCCAAGGGCGAGAGCGCCCCGGACTTAGGGAGCGCGCCGCTGGGCTTGGTCCTGAGCGCCGGCCAGGCCGAGCAGGACCCGCTGCTGGCCTGGGACGCGATGTCCGCCGCGGCGGTCGAAGCCGAAGCAAAGATCACTAGGCGGGTCAGCTACATGGCCGCGGCTGGAAACATCTCCACGATGCTCGGTCTGCTGGGAACGGTCTACGGCCTCATCCTGGCCTTCTCCGCTCTGGGGGATGCCTCCGCCGGAGAGCGGGCGGTAAAGCTCTCGGAGGGTATCTCCACGGCCATGGCGACCACCGCATTCGGTCTGCTTGTCGGCATCCCTTCCCTGGCCCTGCATGCCTGGCTAGAAGGCATGGCCCGCGAACGCGTGGCCGAGGTCGAGGCCATGGCGGGCAAGCTGGCACTGGGAATTCGACGCCGCGCCGGAGCCAAGCCATCCGACGGTTGACGTCCAAGCCCACCAGCGGGACTTCGGATGCACGTCCAGCTCTGCTCAGCGTCGTCGCGCTGATGCTCTTGCTCATGCCCTTCTTGCTGCTCACGACCAGCGTTCAGAAGCTGGCGGGCATCGACCTGCTGCTCGCCGGAAACAACAGTGAGCTGCCCCCAGAGCCACCCGGCATCGTCGAGCGGCTCACCGTCGTGGTGCACCCAGACACCGCTTTGGAGATCACCGCCCAGGTCCGGCGCAGCGACGTAGGCGCAAAGACAGGCGAAACCGAGGCCCGTGCCGAACGCATCGAGGCCGGGGCCGAGGGCTTGGACCTTGCCGCACTTCAGAGCGCACTGCGCCGCTACAAAGGACTGGACCCAGAGAGAGAGCAGGCCACATTGCTCCCAGCCGACAGCCTGAGCAATGGCCAGGTCGTCAACCTGATGGACGCCATGCGCCGGGACGCTGAGGGAGAGCTCTTTCCCAAGGTGGCCTTGGGCGTGGAGCCTCCTGCTCCCAGCGATGCTGAGGGGGAGCAACCATGAGGCGCCTGCTCGCAAAACCCCAGGCCAACACCTCCCTGGGCGTCGCTGCCCTGGCCCCCATGGTGGACATGCTGACCATCCTATTGGTCTTCCTGCTCAAGTCCTACTCCACCGATGCGCCCGTTCGCCCCGGGGACACCAACTTCGAGCTGCCCATGAGCATCTCAGAGCAGCCGGTTCAGCGCACCCTGGCCATCGATCTGACCGCCCACGGCATCTACCTCCAGGACCAGCGCATCGCCGGCACCCGCTACTACCTGGAACAGGACGACACGCTCATCACCGAGCTCTACGGTGCCCTTCAGCAGCTCCCTGGAGACCGCGTACAGGTGCGAGCCGATGCCGACCTGCCCTACAGCCTGACCCGAAAAGCCCTGTTCACTGCCCAACAGGCCGGCAAGCGCAAGGTGACGGTCGTGACGGTGAGCCGCAGCTCACTCTGAGCCGACCTTCGACTCAGAGCGCGCCACGGGCAAAGGACACACAGCTCTTGTAGTCCTTGCGGTCGCGCACCAGCTCGCAGATCTCCAAGGAGCGCGTCGCATCGAAGCGCCGAGAGTTGGCGCTCACCCCCATGTAGCAGCTGTCTTGGACCGAATCGGGGGTCTCTCGGCAGCCCAGCATCGCGCTGTCCACATCTTGCTCCGCCAAGGCCCAACCAAGGCCGTGGTAGCACTGCTGCTGCCAGCCATTCTCCTGGGGCACTTGCTCACAGATGGCACGGCTGGTCGCTGGATCTGTGCGGCCCAAGTACTTGCCCAACCCGTGGTAGCACCACTTCTGAGGGAAGTCCTGCACCTGGTGGCACCACTCCAGGGCACCCTGGGGGTCTACCTGGCTGTACTCGCCGTTCACGTCATGACGGCAGAAGTTCTTGAACTGTCCAGCCTGCTGGCAAGTGTCCCGGGCGTAGTCGGCATCGGTGGTCGACCAAGCCAGCGCGATGCCAAACCAACACTGGTCCCGCCACTTTCGGGCCGGGATGCTGGGACAGGTGGCCTCGCTCCAGTCGCGATCCACCCGAGAGTGAATCTCAGCGACATCGCTGAAGCACTCCCAGCGCTCTTCCCCCTTGGGGAGCTCACCGCAGGCCTCCAGAGCCCCGTCGGGATCCCGCTCGGCCCGCTGCAAGGCCAGACCATGGAAACAGGCGTTTCGGTAGTCCCCCTCGTGCTTTCTGCAGGCGGCGTCCGTGTAGGTGGTGCCCTGGTCGCCCCCCTCCTCGCTCATGGCGCCCTCGGGCTTGGGCGGAATCGCGATGACCTCGGCGACGACCTCGATCTCAGGCTCTGGGAGCTCCGCAACCACGCGGAACAACGCCGCTTGTACGCCCAAAATCAGCAGCGCAGAGATCCCGGCCCACAGCCCCAGAAAGGCGCGCTCCATCAGTCCCCTTCTTCGTCGGGCGCTTCCTGCTTCAGGTAGCCGATCTCAAAGGCCAAGCGCTCCTGGGCCTCGATGCTCAGCCCGGTGTCGCCATCTACCGTCTCGGGCTCCGGCTCCGGATCCGCGCGCGTCATCCACCAGAGCCCACCCCCAAGGAGTGTGAGGAGGAGGACTGCGGCCACGGCCATCAGAGCTTTGGGTGCACCGGCTTGTTGCATGCCCCCTACAATACCCAACATGTCTTCCATCGACGAGGCCATTGCGAGCGCCCGCACCTTGCTGAGGCAGGCCCAAGGCCCGGCCCACATCCTGGCGGAGGACCTCTGCCTGCGGGTCAACGCCCAGCTCGACCGCTCTCTGCTGCCCCAAGTGCTGCAGACCTTTTTTGAGAGCGCCGACGACGCCAGCCTGATTGCGACCCTCGCCATCCTGCACGCCAAGGGCCGCTCAGGTCAGGCCCGATACCGGCGCGTCTCCATGGAGCTGGCCCTGAACTCTCAGCTCTTCCGGGAGCTGCCCTACGAGCGCATCCAAGACCTCCACGCCATCTCGCTGGGCGCTGACCTGCCGCAGGTAAGCGCGCTCTTTCTCTCCGGCCCGCACGATCCCCGCGGCCGCACAGCCGAGGACTCCGGACCCGAGAACCCCCACCTGGAGATCTCCCTGGGTCGGCGAAAGGCTGCGGCCCGCAGCACCCAGTTCAGCAGCGGGAACCGCGACACCTTGGACCGCCTCCTGCGGGACCGAAACCCCGCAGTGGTGCGCCTGCTCCTGCAGAACAGCCGCGTCACAGAGCGCGATGTGGTGCGAATGGCAGCGCAGCGGCCAGCCAATCCACCCTGCCTCCAGACCATCGCCGACCACCCCAAGTGGGCCCAGCGCTACGCCGTCAGAAAGGCGCTGGCGTGCAATCCGCGCTGCCCACACCCGGTCGCTGAGCGGCTGATGCGTACACTGATGCGCCAAGATTTGCGCTTCATCGCCGGGACCTCGAACCTGCCCGAGCGGGTGCGCTCCGAGGCCAGGCGTGCCCTGGAGGAGAGCGCAGGGGCCCCTCCAAAACGAAAAAAGCCCGCGGCAATACTGCGCGGGCGTCCTTTCAGTGAGCTGGAGAAACCTTAGAGGTTTTTCTCAACATCCTTGGAAGCAGCGTCCTTCTTGGTCTCTGCATCGCCCGTAGAGGCGTCGCGAAACTCCTTCACGCCAGCGCCGAGCTGCTTGAGCACAGAGGGCAGCTTTCCAATGCCAAAGACAATGACCACGATGACCAGAATAATGATCAGCTCGGTGGTGCCGGGCATGCCGATTGCCGCGATTGCAGGCAGGACCATGAGAAGCTCCTCTTCTAACTGGGCCTAGTTTAACCGGTTCCGCCAGCTCTGCGCGAGCGCTGTTTCATCTCGTCCGTCCGCGCCCACTCCCGCGAAACGGTGGCCACAGACCTGGACCTTGCCTCGACACCCCCGGAATCCATGGCTAGGCTCCCGCCATGATTCTGTTGCTCTTTCTCGCCTGCGGGCGCCTCGACTCAACTGACAGCCCACCCCATGAAAGCGAGAGCGGAGTCAACAGGGACACGGGCCTGCTCTGGGGCGAAGAAGACGTTCTGGACCTCTACCCTTTTGAAGGCGAGAACCATCTTCAGCCGACCACGCTCTTGGTCTCCTCCATCAACCGACAGGCCTACAGCTACGCACAGCTCTCCGAGAGCCTGGCGGTGGTGGACATGGACAGCCGCACCCTCCTGGGCGCCCACAGCGTCCCCGGCAGCGGAGGCGTAGCGCTCTTCGACGGCGGCAAGGCCGTGTATCTGACGCGCCAGACCCCTCCCCTGCAGCTCTTTGACCCCGAGGACAGGAGCTTTGAGGCCCTGGTCGTCGGCCTGGAGACCGTCACCGGCGTGCTGCAGTTCAGCGAGACCAAGACAGCCATCTGCGGCACCTCTCCAGACGGCAGCTACATGCTCCAGGTGCACGACCGCAGCAAAGAGCACGCCCGCTTGAGCTTCAAGGTCCTGCCCGAAGCGCCCCAGGGCTTGCTCAGGATCGACGCGCAGCACCTGGGCGTCGTCATGGGCCAGTCCGCCGAGACCAGCAGCGTTGAGATCCGAGCCAAGGCGGACCTGGCCCTCGTACGCATCTGTCCGGCCCCCTTCGGCTCCAGCGCATTCGCCCTGACCCCAGAGGGAGACGTGCTCTTGGCCAGCAAAGGCCTGATTGGCTTGGCGCCATGCAGCGAGACCTTGGAGAGCCGCGAGGTCCAAGTCTTGGAGCTCGGGGTGGACAACCTGGACGTGCTCCAGAGCCCCAGCGGCATGGTCGTGCTCGATCGAATCGGAGAGTCCCCCAACTGGAGTATGGCCAGGCTCTTTGACACCAGCACCGGAAGCCTGACGCTGCTCCGCTCCTTCCAGACGGGACGAGAGAGCGTCAGCGGCGGCCGAGACAACACAACGGGCCTGATCTGGATGAACAGCGAGGGCACCACCGAAGCCTGGGCCTTGGATCCCAAGGACGGCAGCACCAAAGCCCGCCTGCCCTTGGGACTGCACATCGAGTCCATGGCGGCCTCGGACATCCAGGGCAAGGTGCTCGTGAGCGGACGTCTGTCCTCGCTCTTGGCCATCGTCGACTTTGGCTCGGGCACCACAGAGGTGCTCGAACACAGCCTGCAATCTCCCGTCTCACCGACCTTCTACGAAGGCTACTTCTACGTCTTGGACCAGCTCAATGGCAGCCTCCACCGCTTCGATGGCCTGAGCTTGAGCGAGGGACAGAGTCTGGATTTGGGATGGGAGAATCTCGACTCTCAGATGCTCTCCCACCTCTCGCTGCACCCTGAGCGCGGCACCCTGCTCATCAGCCACGGTGCCGCCGACGAGGTCATTGAGATCGAGCTGGAGAGCTTCACCATCGGCAGCCGCATTCCCTTGGGCACGCCCCTGGCCCCCGACGCCGCCGGTCGGCTCGAGCTCATTCCCTACGGCCAAGGCGTCCTCGCCATCCGCAGCGCCGATGGACGCGTGGTGGAGATCGACCTCGATGGGGAGAGCCTCCGCCTGCATGAGCCTCTGCTCGGCGCGCTCAACGGACCCGTGCGCTTGCAGCTCTCCGCCTTGTCCACAGATCAGAGCCTGCTCTACATCGGCCCCCACGCCGTCTCTACCAACACCTGGCAAGCCGCTCCGGCCATGGACCGCGACTGGACCTTCGCAGTACACCAAGACGCTGAGGGAGACTGGATCGGCTGGCGAGAGAGCGAGGGCGCTCTGGTGCGCTACGACGCCGATGGTGTTGCGCTCGAAACGGTGTCCACAGGCTTTGGCCCCCAAGCCAGGCCTGAGTGGATCCCCACGCCCTGGGGCGGCCGCTACATCGCCACAGACATGGGCCTGGGCACCCTGAACGCCTTCAGCTTTCGGGAATGAGCCGGCCGTCTTGAACCAGGACCTCTGCCTGGTGGGCGCCCATGAACTGCACCAAGCTCGCAGCGTCCGCCGGCTCTCCGGGCGGGGTGCGGTACAGCACCAAGTCCGCTGCGCTTCCGGGTCCAAGCCACCCCAACTCCGGCCTCCCCAGCGCCTCTCCAGCCACTCGGGTGATGCCCGCCAAGGCCTCCTGAACGCTCAAGCCCATGCTCACGCAAGCCAGCGAGGCCGCCGCCCACAGGTCCCGAACAGGCGAGCTCCCCGGGTTGAAGTCCGTGGCCACCGCCAGGGGCACGCCTGCCGCCCGCAGCGCTGCGATGGGGGGCGGCTCGTCCTTCAGATAGAGCATCGCCCCCGGCAGCAAGACCGCGACGCATCCTGCCTTGGCCATGGCATCAATGCCCGCCTGGTCCAAGCGCTCCAGGTGGTCCGCTGAGGTGGCCCCCAGCTCCGCTGCCAAGGCCGCAGCCCCGGTGTGGGCCACTTGCTCAGCGTGAACGCGCAGGCCCAGGCCGGCAGCCTTGGCCGCCTTGAGGATGCGCTCGGTGTCCTTCAAATCAAAGGCCCCCACATCGCAGTAGACATCGGCCATCTCGGCGAAGGGGGCCACCTGGGGCAGCATCTCGGTGACCAGATGCTCCACGTAGTCCTGGCGTCGGCCCTTGAACTCCGGCGGCAGAGCGTGGGCCCCAAGCCAGGTGGGCAGCACCCGAACCGGCCAGCTCTGCAAAGCCATCAGGCGCAGGCAGCGCAGCTCGGTCTCCAGGTCCAGGCCGTAGCCGGTCTTGATCTCGACGCTGGTCACGCCCAGCGCGCGCATGGCCGTCAGCCGAGCACGCAAGAGATCGCCCAGCTCTTCATCCGAGGCCAAGCGAGTCGCGCGGACTGTGCTCAGGATGCCGCCGCCGGCCTGAAGAATGGCTGTGTAGTCCTCGCCGGCCAGACGCCGTTCGAACTCATTGGAGCGGGACCCCGCGTACAGGGTGTGGGTGTGACAATCCACGAGACCAGGCAGGCCAACCATGCCCTTCCCGTCGACAACAGCGGCGGCCTCAGGCGCCCCATCGCTGGGCCCGACATAGACCACCTCGCCCCCCTCAAAGGCCACAGCCCCGTCCGGGATCGCCGGTGCGCCAGGCACCATCGTGTTCAGTTGCGTGATGTGCTGGACCAGCAGCTCCGCCATGTGCTCTCCCTGGCCCGAGGCCCTTTGGCCATGCTATAGCCGCCCAGCCTCGCTCAGTAGATTTACAAAACCTGCCCACGCGAACACTGTCCGTCCGAAAGACGCGGCCCATCCGATAAAAGGGAGCACCCTGTGCTGTTTGTCCTCTTTACACTCTTGACTCCGGCCTTCGCCCAAGAGAGCCGCAACTTGTACCAGGACAACCCCGCTCTGACCGAGGGCAAGCTGGAGGACTTCCGCGAGCTCTACGTAGACGCGGAGACCTTCGCCAGCCAAGCCACGCCCAAGGAGGCTGCAGAAGGCGTCGGCAAGTTGGTGGTCTACAACCGCACCAGCTCGCCCATGGAGCTGGAGGTCAACGGCGTTCGCGTCGGCCTGATGCATCCTGCGACCCCCGCCATTCTCCATGGCATGCCCGCTGGATCCTACGAGGTCAGCATGACCTCCTTGTCCAACTTCAAGGCCACCAAGCTCGTGGACACTGTCCCCGAGGACGCTCCCATCACCGAGATGAGCGCCCCCAAGATGCAGAGCTTCGAGCGTCCGAGCACCTTCGTGAGCCCCCCCGTGCGCCCCTGGCACGCGTGGTGCTTCACCGAAGAGGACGCGGAGATGCAGACCTGCGCTCAGGAGTGTCCAGAGGAGCAAGTTTGCTCAGAGGTCCGGGTCTCCGAGTGTGGAGAGCCTTGCGCTGAGATGGTCGAGGCCGCAGCTTCAGCCAAATAGTTCAAGATTGGCTTTCGGGTCTTGGCCGCTGATGTGTCAACCTCACACCACTTAGGAGTGAGCATGAGACGGCTTCGCCTTCCCCTCGCCATCGCCGGACTCAGCTTTGGTCTGAGCGCCTGCGGATTTGGCCCTACAGCGTTGATGGTCTGGGCCAACCAGACCAACTTCGGCCACATCGGCACCTCCGTGGTCTGCCTCGGAGCGAACCAAGCCGTCTCCGCCGAGGAGGACGGCGCCTACCGCATCTCCGGCACCGTTCTACGCGAGCAGGCCTCGGAGAACAACATCGGCAACCTGGACGCCTGCTGGGGCGCTCCCTCTCGGGTGCTCACGGTGGAGGACGAGCAAGGCGTGGTCTGGAAGGTGGGCTACCGCTGGCAGTCCAACTCTCTGGGCGACACCACCCCCGAGGTACGCGTCTCCCCAGGCGAGGCCATCGAAGTCCTCTATCGCCCAGGTGAGCTTCAAGGCGCCGCTGGATTCGCCGTGCACCACGCCGAGGATGGCCTGCTCTACGCCATGGAGAGCGGTCGCGGCACGACGGGCTTGGAGGCCCAGGACATCCCGGAGCTCACCGTCGAGCGTGGACAGACAGTAGGCGTCGAGGACTTGGACTGCGGCGAGATCCAAGCCGAGACCATCGTCTTTGTCTCCCAGACCGGCGATGAGGCGGAGCTCGGCCCAGGCGAGGACACCCCAATGGAGGTCAGCACCGATCCGGAGCTGAGCACCATCCTGACCTTGTGCAACATCAACGCCGTGGAGGTCCCCCTCAGCTGCGAGGAGCCTACGCAGGCGCAGACCGAGCACAGCTGGGTGCTCTTCAACCCGCGCTAGCTGTAGTTCTGTCACGCCGGGCCGAGAGCGATGTTTCGGCCCAAGCGTGACAGAAACATCCCTACCCGGCTTGCTCGGCCATCACGCCCAAGATCTGCTTGTGCAGCACCCCGTTGGTCCCGCACACGCCGTCCTTGAGGGGATTGGGCTGGTTGAAGGTGTAGGGCTGGCCATGGCGGTTGCTTGAGCTTCCACCGGCTGCGTGGAGGATGGCCACGCCGCCAGCGATGTCCCACTCGTTGCGGGGCTTGTTGGTGAAGGTGGACTCGGCCAGGCCGGCTGCCACCAAACCAAACTTGTAGGCCACGGAGCCGACCGGCTTCAGGTCCAGCTGGTCCTTCCAGGGGTCAAACCAACCCTTCTTCATCTCGGAGCGGGAGCAGACCACGCGGGCTCCGTCCAAGGCGGCGTGCGCGCTGGCGTGGGTGGGCTCACCCTTGTACCAAGCACCGACGCCGACGATGCCCGAGAAGAGCTCGTCGGTGATGGGGTTGTAGAGCACACCGACGACGGCTTGGTCGCCCTGAATGAGGGCCACCGAGACGCAGAACTCTGGAATACCCAGCGTGAACTCACGGGTGCCGTCCAGAGGGTCGACGATCCAGCAGTAGCCGCGCTCGACCCGGGTGGGGTCGTCCTTGGTCTCCTCACTCAACCAGCCGGTGTCCGGAAAACGATCCTTGAGGTGTTGCTCGAGGATCTTGTCCGCAGCCAAGTCGGCGTCGGTCAGGGGGTTGTCGTTCCCCTTGTCCTTCACGGTGTACTCGTCCTTGTAGAAGCCGCGGATGGCGGCCCCAGCTTCAAGGGCGGCGGCGACGGCGGCGTCGTGAGCGATCTGCAGATCCATGGGTGCTCCAGCTTGTGCAGCGCCGCTTAACGCGCAGGTCCTTGGGCGTTGGTGTTAGACCGGGCGCAATGAGCCAGACCACCACGAACAAGCGCGCCCTGGGTGTCATCTTCCTGACGGTCGTCCTCGACCTTCTGGGCTTCGGGATCGTCATCCCTCTGCTCAGTTTCTACGCGGAAGGCTACGGGGCCAGCACCCTGCAGGTCACCCTTTTGATGGCCTGCTACTCCGCAGCGCAGTTCATCTTCGCGCCGCTCTGGGGCACCCTCTCAGACCGCTACGGGCGCCGCCCAATCCTGCTCATGAGCATCGCGATGACCGCGTTGATGCTCGCAGGGTTCGCCGGATCGGCCAGCTTGATCCTGCTCTTTGTCTTCCGCACTCTCCATGGCGTGTTCGCGGCCAACATCTCCACCGCGCAGGCCTACGTCGCCGACGTGACCTCGGATGCGGACCGGGCCAAAGGCATGGGCATGATCGGCGCGGCCTTTGGCTTGGGCTTCACCCTCGGGCCGGTCATCGGTGGCGTCTTCGCTGAGACCGAATTGGGCCTGAGCCTGCCCATCTGGATCGCCGCCGGCCTCTCCGCCCTGAACTTCTTCCTGGCCTTGGCCTTCGTCAAAGAGCCCGAGCGCGTTCGGCCCCGTGACCGCAAGCGCACCCTGAACCCCGCCGCCTTCCTCGCCGTCATGAAGCACCCAAAGGTGGGCGCCTACATCGTGCTCGGCTTCGCGATGACCGTGGCCTTCTCGATGATGGAGTCGGTCTTCGCGCTCTTCCAGGAGCACCGCCACGACATGAGCGCCCGCGAGGTCGGCTACGTGCTGGGCGTGATCGGCGTGGTGGGCATCGTCATTCAAGGCGGGCTCATCGGTAGGCTGACCAAGCGCTTCGGCGAGGGCGCATTGATTCGAGTTGGCGTTCCCGGCCTGGCCCTCTCGCTCATCGCCCTGGCCTACGCCACCCCCTGGGCCCCCCTCTTCGGCGTGGCCTTCTTCCTGGCCCTCTTCCAGAGCCTGGTCCAGCCCAGCCTGAACAGCCTACTGAGCCGCCAGACGACCGCCGAGGACCAAGGCTTCGTGCTGGGGACCAACCAGTCCCTGAGCGCCTTGGCCCGTGCCGTCTCTCCTGCCATCGCAGGCGTGGTGTACACCTCCGTGAGCGACCGCGCCCCCTTCTGGCTCAGTGCCGGAATTCTCGCTGTGTGCACCGTGCTCGCCATTCGCGCGACCAAGAACCTGTCCTCGCCCCAAGACAGCTTGACCCTTGACCCAGAGCCTTCGGGGAGCAATGAGAGCGCCCCGGATTCTGCGGACTGACCGTCCCCTCCTCACACTTGGAGCCCAACGTGGCCAAGACCTTCTACATCACCACCCCCCTGTACTACGTGAACGATGCCCCCCACATCGGGCACACCTACACCACGGTCGCAGCGGACGTGATGGCCCGCTACCAGCGCGCGAAGGGCAGGAAGGTTCACTTTCTGACGGGCACCGATGAGCACGGCCAGAAGGTCTTTCGCAAGGCCACCGAACGCGGCTTGACCCCTCAGGTGCATGTAGACGAGCTCGTGCAGCGCTTCCAGAAGCTCTGGGAGCGCCTGGACTGCACCCACGACGACTTCATCCGCACCACAGAGGCCCGGCACACCACCGTCGTGCAAGAAGTGCTCACCGAGCTCTATGAGCGCGGAGACATCTACAAGGAGTCCTACGCCGGCTGGTACTCCACCTCCGCTGAACGCTTCTGGACCGAGAAGGATGTCATCGTCGCCGAGGACGGTACAAAGCTCTGTCCGGACACCCAGCAGCCTGTGGAGTGGCTGGAGGAGACCAACTACTGGTTCCGCATGTCCAAGTACGCGGACAAGCTGCGCGCCTGGGCCGCAGAGCACGGTGAGTGGATCCGTCCCGACTCCCGCAAGAACGAGCTGCTCGGCGCCTTGAAGAAGGACATCGAGGACCTGTGCATCACCCGCCCCAAGGAGCGCCTGCCCTGGGGCATCCCGGTGCCTTGGGACAGCGACTACGTCACCTACGTGTGGTTCGACGCTCTGCTCAACTACGTCAGCGCCATCGGCTACCGCAAGGACGAGGAGACCTTCAACGCCTGCTGGCCAGCAGACTTCCAGCTCATCGGCAAGGACATCCTGATCACCCACACGGTCTACTGGGGCACCATGCTCCTGGCCCTGGGACTGGACCCGGCGGACTGCCTCTACGCCCACGGCTGGTGGACCATCGAGGGCCGAAAGATGAGCAAGTCCGTCGGCAACGTCGTGGACCCCAACCTGCTCGTCGACATCTACGGCGCCGACTCTGTGCGCTACGTGCTGATGGCTGAGAAGAGCTTCGGTGGAGACGGCGACTTCTCCCACAAGGGATTTCAGCTCCGCTACAACGCCGAGCTGGCCAACGTCATGGGCAACCTGCTGCACCGCGGCGTGTCCATGTCCGAGAAGTGGCTGGGCGGCGCGGTCGCGCCACTGGGTGAGATCACCGACGCCGAACGCGCCTTGCAGGCCGAGGTCAGCGAGCTGGTCGCCTCCTACGACGCCCACCTCTGCGCCCTGTCCTACAACAACGCTCTGGAAGCCTTGGTCAACATCGGCAAGGCCGGGAACAAGTACCTGGACAGCGAGAAGCCCTGGGCCCTGAACAAGGCCGGGGACATGGCGCGCCTGGCCACCGTGATGCGTCACACCCTGGAAGTCTGCCGCGTCGTCGGCGGCCTGCTCGCGCCCTTCTGTCCCAACAAGAGCCAAGAGCTGCTCGCCCGACTGGGCCTCTCCAACGTCTCCCTCGAGGGACTGGATCAGCTCAGCGGTCTGCAGGAAGGCGCCAGCCTGACCCACGGGGATCCCCTCTTCCCGCGGATGGACGAGCTGCCCCCCGCCATCGCAGAAGCTCTGGAGACCGCAGCTGCCGCAGCCGGCCCCCTCAAGAGCCTGGGCGGCGGCGCAGCCCCCAAGGGAGAGAAGAAGGCAAAGAAGAGCAAGAAGTCCGCGAAAGCGGAGCCTACTTTCGAGACCATCAGCTTCGAGGACTTCACCAAGGTGGAGATCCGCGTCGTCGAGGTCATCTCGGCCGCACCACACCCAGATGCTGATCGCCTGCTGGTACTGCAGGTCGACGCCGGCGAGGACACCCCGCGCACGATCGTGGCCGGGATCGCGACGAAGTACAGCCCCGAGGAGCTGGTGGGCAAGAAGCTCCTGGGCGTTCTCAACCTCGCTCCCCGCAAGCTGAGAGGAGTCATGAGCCAAGGCATGTTGCTCGCGGCTTCAGGCTCCAAGGGCATCCTAAGCATGGCCTCGACCTTGGCGGATGTTGCGCCGGGATCCCGCATCTCTTGACATCTCTGCCCGGGTTTTCGACTTTGCAAAGCGCGGGCAGCGGTGTACCCTTCCACCCGTAATGTTCAGTTGAGCACAACCCAGCCGATGTTGTGTCCCGCCCCCGACGCCTTTTTGGCACGCCTCTGGAGTCCCCATGACCCTGTTGATCCTCGCCGGTCTGACCGCCTGCAATGAGTTCGAGCTCGTCCCCGATGAGACCAACGTCGGCGGCGTCGACGATCTGTCCGTCTGTGTTT
>CAJXRZ010000092.1 GCA_913060515.1 uncultured Pseudomonadota bacterium
AGGCTGGTTCCGAGCTTGCGGCTATCAGGCTCAACAGCTGTGATCAGCACAGTAGCTTGGACATTGTGGCTCCCGATGTGTACCCCTAACACCGGCGACCTACAGCCCCATCATCTCCCTGGCCTCGGCTGGGGATGCGATCTCTCTCCCTGCATCCCGCGCGCAGATGGCCAAGCCACGGATAAGCGCCGCGTTGGTAGACACCTTTTCTCCATCCTCCCGATAGAAGGTGTCTTCCAACCCCGTCCGCAGCATCCCGCCCAGCTCCGCCGCCCGCCGGTGCAGCGGCCAGATCTGTTGCCGACCAATGAGCGTCGCCTGCCACGGACTCCCCTCCGGCTTGTACTTCAGAAGCAGCTCCATCAGCTCCACATCCAGAGGCATGCCGCTGGCCACACCCATCACGAAGTTGACCTGGGCCTTCTTGGCCATACCGTTGTGTAGATACAGACCGACGCTGCGCAAAATACCCAGGTCAAAGCACTCAAACTCTGGAATGGTGTTTGTGAGTGCCATGGCGTCCAGCATCTTCTGGATTTTGGCCACGGGGTTGTCGAAGAGCATGGGCGGCCAAGCCCAAGAACCATCCCTCCGGGTCTTCAGATAGTTCAGGCTGCCCGCATTGCAGGCGGCCAATTCGGGCTTCACAGCGGCCATGCAGGCGATGGGACCGCTGACATCCGGACCGACTACGCCGGTGCTCTGGTTGATGAGCGCACCCGGACAGGCCTGACGGATGGCGTCCACACACTCTTTGGCGACGGCTGGGTCCCACGTTGGCATGTGACCCATGCCCTCCCGCTGGTTGCGGAAGTGGATGTGGAAGACGGAGGCACCCTCGTCGAAGGCCTGTCGGGCAGAGATGCCCAGCTCCTCTGGGGTGACGGGCACGCTGTGCCGCTTTGGGTCGGTGAGCACGCCGTTCAGCGCGCAGGTCAAGATGGCCTTATCCATTCTCGGACTCCAGACGGATGAGGGTGTCGCCGGCAGCGACCTGGGAACCAATCTCACACAGAATCTCAGCGACCACGCCGTCGGCGGGGGCCAGGATGCGGGTCTCCAGCTTCATGGCCTCGATGCGGGCCAGGGTGTCGCCGGCTTGGACCCTCTGGCCAATAGTGGCCTCGATGCGGGAGAGGGTGCCAGCGATGGGCGAGAGGCACTTGGAGGGGTCCAGCTCCACCACCTTGGGGGCAGCGGCCGACTTGCGCTCAAAACACTGGAGCTGCCCGTCCATGTTCAGGTACACCCCGTTCGCGGTCAGCAGACAGAAAATGCGACGCCTGCCGGAGCCATGGAGTTGAATCCATCCTGTGGGCGCATCCATGGAGAGCTCGAAGTCTTGCTCGCCTACGCTCAACGAGAAGGCCCCACCGGGCTGGACCTGCACAGTCTGCTCCAAGTCCCCACAGACCAAGGGCACCCCAAAGCTGCTGTGACCGCTGCTACGGAACCAGCTTGCGCTTGGGGCGCTGAAGGCCAGAGCGGCGATGGCCCAGTGCAAGGGGGTGGGGTCGGGGCGAGCGTAGATCTGGCTGCCCTTCCAGGCATCCACGGTCTCTGTGTTCACGCGACCGGCCACAAACTCAGGCGTCTTCAGCAGCTTGATGAGCCAGTCCCGGTTGGTGCCCACGCCCAAAATCAGGGTGCGCTCCAGAGCCCGCAGGAGCTTCTGACGGGCCGCCTCTCGGGTGGGCGCATGGGCGATGAGCTTGCCGAGCATTGGGTCGTAGAACACGGAGATCTCGGAGCCCGCAGCGACCCCAACTTCGCAGCGCACCGTGTCGGGCAGCTCGAGGGTGTGGATCGCTCCGGTCTGTGGCGCAAAGCCGGCGCTCGGGTCCTCTGCGCACAGACGCACCTCAATGGCGGCTCCCGTCGGCGAGGCCAGAGTGTCCGGAAGATGCTCTCCTTGCGCCACGCGCAGCTGCCACTGCACCAGATCCAGGCCAAAGCGGGCCTCGGTCACGGCGAACTCCACCTGCAGGCGGGTGTTCATCTCCAGGAAGTAGAAGCCGGAGTCGTCTACCAAGAACTCAACGGTGCCTGCGCCCACGTACCCCACGGCCCGGGCGGCTTCGACGGCGGCCTGACACAGATCGCTGCGCATTTGCTCGCTCAGGTGGGGTGCGGGGCTCTCCTCGATGACTTTCTGGCGACGGCGCTGGGCGCTGCAGTCGCGCTCGCCCAAGTCGATGACACGCCCGTGGCTGTCGGCCAAGATCTGTACTTCGATGTGTCGGGCCCCCACACAGAGGCGCTCCAGCATCAAGGTGCCGTCCCCGAAAGCGGCCTGGGCTTCCCGGGCCGCGCTCTCAAGGGCCTCCTGAAGGCCCGATGCCTCCGTGACGATGCGCATGCCGCGTCCGCCACCACCGGCCGTTGCTTTGACCAGGAGGGGAAAGCCTAGACTCTGGGCTTCGGCTTGGAAGCGCTCTAGGCCCCGCTCACCGCGGTAACCAGGCAGGGTTGGCACCCCAGCAGCCTCCATGGTGGCCTTGGCCTGGGCCTTGTCGGCCATGGCACGCATCGCGGCGGGAGGAGGCCCCACCCAGGTCAGTCCAGCGTCCAATACGGACTGTGCAAAGTCGGCGTTCTCACTCAGGAAACCGTAGCCCGGGTGTATCGCGTCCGCCCCAGCGAGCGCTGCGGCCGCCAGCACCCTGTCCCCACACAGATAGGACTGTGCGGCAGGGCTGGCCCCGATGTGGTGGGCCTGCTCGGCCAGCTCCAGCCACGGAGCGTCGGCGTCAGCGTCCGAGTAGACGGCGACGGTGCCCAGACCCATGGCGCGGGCAGTGCGCAGGATGTGGGCGGCGATCTCGCCGCGGTTGGCAACGAGCAGGGTCTCTAGCGGTTTGGCGCTCACTTGGACTCCGGGGACCAGGCAGGGGCACGCTTCTGGAGGAAGGCGGTGGTGCCCTCGATGGCCTCTGGGCTGCGGGCGGCCTGGGCAAAGATCTCCGAGGCGGCCTGGATCTGCTCGGGCTGTACCTGTGGACTCAGGGTGCGCAGCAGCTGCTTGGTCGCTGCGATGGCGCCGGGAGCGCCGCGCTGGATGCGGGTCAGAGTCTTCTCCAGCACTTGCTCCACCTCCGCGGAGCCGCACAGTTGATGTATCAGGCCCACCTGCAAGGCGGCTTCCCCCCCAAGCGAGGCCCCTGCGGTCGCCAGCGCCAGGGTCTGTGCACCGCCGATGCGCGCAACCAAGAAGGGCGCGATCTGTGCGGGCACGAGACCCAAGCGGGTCTCAGGCAGGGAGAACTTGACGGTCTCATCGGCGATGCTCAGGTCGGTGGCACAGGCCAAGCCCACCCCGCCACCCATCACAGTGCCCTGAAGCACGGAGATGGTCACACAGTCACACTGGGCCAGTGCGAGAGAGAGGCCGCCAAAGACTGCGTTGAGCTCCTGCAGGGGGTCACGTCCGTCTACGGGCTGCTGCCCCAATGCTGCGCCCATCTCGGCGATGTCTCCGCCGCTGCAGAAGTGCGCTCCGGCGCCGCGCAGCACCAAGACGCGAACGCCGTCGGCCTGGGCGCCGACGATGGCGGTCTCCAGGTCTTCGACCATGCTCACGTTCATCGCGTTTCTACGCTGCGGCCGGTTCAGAGTCAGAGTGCGTACGCCGCCCGAATCTGTGACAAGGACGCTCGTTTCTGTGGCGCTCATTTCTTCTTCCGGCGCTTGGGGAGGGTGCCTTCCAGCTTGCAGAGGATGGAGAGCATGACCTCGTCTGCGCCAGCCCCGATGCTGATCAGGCGCAAGTCGCGGTAGATGCGAGAGATCACGGCCTCATCGCTGTAGCCCATGCCTCCCCAATACTGAAGACAGCTGTCCGCGACCTCGCGGCTCAGGCGCCCGGACTTGAGCTTGGCCATGCTCGCCAGCCGGGTCACGTTCTCGCCGCGAACGTACATGGCGGTGGCCCGATAGACCATGGAGCGCAGGGCTTCGACCTCGCAGCGCAGCTCGGCCAGGCGAAAGTGCACGACCTGATTGTCCAGGATGGACTTGCCAAAGGCCATGCGGCCGCGGGTGTAGGCGATGGTGTCGTCGATGATTCGGTCCAGGGTGCACAGGGTGTTGGCGGCCCCCCACAGACGCTCTTCTTGGAACTGCATCATCTGATACATGAACCCGGCGCCCTCATCCCCAATCATGTTGCGCTTGGGCACCCGCACATCGTCGAAGAAGAGCTGGGCGGTGTCCGAGCTGTGCATGCCCATCTTCTCAATCTTCTGGGCGCTGATGCCCTTGCTCTTCATGGGCACGATGATCAGCGACTTGTTGCCGTGGGGACCGCGCTCGGTGTTGGTGTTGGCCAGCAGGCAGCACCAGTCGGCCTTGAGACCGTTGGTGATCCACATCTTGGTGCCGTTGATGATGTAGTCATCGCTGTCCTCCTTCGCTGTGGTCTGGATGCCTGCGACATCGCTGCCCGCTTGGGGCTCGGAGACACCCAGGCAGCCCACCATGTCGCCGGCGATGCTGGGCGCCAGGAACTCCTCGCGCAGGGCGTCGGAGCCGAAGCGGGCCAGAGCCGGTGTGCACATGTCGGTCTGTACGCCGATGGCCATGGGCACACCGCCGCCATCGCAGCTGCCCAGTGCTTCAGCCATGGCCACGCTGTAGGAGTAGTCCAGGGCCAGTCCGCCGTACTTCTCTGGGTAGTTGATGCCCAACAGGCCCAGGTTGCCCAGCTTCTTGAAGACCTGGTGAGAGGGGAACTCTCTTGCGGCCTCCCACTCGTCCATGTGGGGGTTGAGCTCACTGGCTACGAACTTCTTGACGGTGTCCGCCAGAGCGGTGTGGTCATCGGTCCACTGCATGGGGGGCCTCCTTAGGGGCGGGCCACGCCAAAGGCGTTGGGATGTAGGTCTCGTGACTGGGCTTCGGCGCAGATGCGCAGGCACATGCCCAGGATGGTGCGGGTATCTCGCGGGTCGATCACGCCGTCGTCCCACAGTCTGGCGGTGCCGAAGAGCACGTGGGACTCGGCGTCCAGCTGGGTCTTGATCTTCTCGCTCATGTGGGCCAAGAAGTCCTCGGCGATGGGCAGGCCCTTCTTGGCGTAGGCCTGGCGGGTGATGATCTCCATGACTGTGGCCGCCTGGGAGCCACCCATGACCGCGCAGCGTGCGCTGGGCCAGGAGAAGAGGAAGTTGGGGTCAAAGCCCCGGCCGCACATGCCGTAGTTTCCAGCGCCGAAGCTGCCGCCGACCACGATGGTCAGCTTGGGCACCCGCAGGTTGGCGACGGCTTGAATCATCTTGGATCCGTGCTTGATGGAGCCAGCCCGCTCCGCTGCGCTGCCCACCATGTAGCCGTGGGTGTTCTGTAGGAAGACCACCGGGGTGCCGCTCTGGTCGCAGGCCTGTAGGAAGTGCGTGGCCTTGGCCGAGCCGGTGGGCTGGATGGCGCCGTTGTTGGCGAGAATGCCCACGGCCTGACCTTGAATGCGGGCATGACCACACACAATCTCGGGACCGAAGGCGGCCTTGAACTCCAGGAACTGTGAGCCGTCCACCAGGCGCGCGATGATCTCTCGGCAGTCGTAGGGCTCGGTGTCGGAGGCAGGCACGACCCCCATCAGCTCCTCTAGATCGAAGGCCGGCTCGTCAACCTGTGTAGGCGAACCTGGCTGCTTAGACGCAGCGGGCCGCGTGTCTCCGGAAAACTCGTGCCGCTTAGGCGCGGGTGTTTCGGCCATGCGGTCCCAGTTCAGCAGCTCCAGCAGCTCTCGGGTGGTCTCCAATGCGTGGGCGTCGTTGTCCGCGACGTACTCCCCCAGGCCGGTGACGGTCGCGTGTAGCTCAGCGCCGCCCAAGGCCTCGTCTGTGGTGTCCTCGCCGATGGCCGCTTTGACCAGGGGTGGGCCCGCCAAGAAGATCTTGGAGCGCTCGCGCACCAGGACCACGTAGTCGGACAGACCCGGAAGATAGGCCCCTCCCGCAGTGGAGGATCCGTGCACCACGGAGATCTGTGGGATGCCAGCGGCCGAGAGCCGGGCCAGGTTCGCGAAGCTGCGTCCACCGCCTACAAACATCTCGGATTGGTAGAGCAGGTTCGCTCCGCCAGACTCCACCAGGTAGACCACCGGCAGCTTGTGCTTCCGGGCGACCTCTTGCAGGCGCAGGGTCTTCTGGGCGCCCATGGGGGAGATGGAGCCACCTTTGATGCCCGAGTCGTTGGCCAGGACCACCACGCGCTTGCCGGAGACGGTGCCAATGCCCGCGATGCTGCCGCCGCCCATGACTGTGCGTTTGCCATCGTCGTCGTGCATGGCCAGGCCAGCCAGGGTGCTCAGCTCCAGGAAGGGGGTGCCGGGGTCCAGCAGGCGCTCGACCCGCTCCCGGGGGATGAGCTGTCCGCGGCTCTCAAAGCGTGCCTTGCGCTTGGCGGAGGTGGCCCGCACCTGAGCTTCCAGGGCGCGGATTTGATCCAGGCGCTCCTGCATGCGGGCTGCGTTCTCCTGAAAGGCGGCGCTCTTTGGGTTCAGGGAAGAGGACAGGGTGGGCATGCAAAAGGCTCCAAAGCCAGGGCAGTGTGGCTCAGGTTTACGTATACGTCAACTTGGCTGGCCCCGGTGCTGCTTGGGTACCCTGGGCGCATGCTGTTGCTCTTGCTCTCTTGTCGTGGTCCGTCTTGCCCAAGCTCCCCGCCAGAGCTTGTGCGGGTTGAGGAGCCCAGCGCGTGTCAGCCGGTTGAGGACGGGGAGCGGATTCGGCTGTGCCCGGAGCCCGCCCTGGCCGAGCTGTCACCGGATGTGGGCATCTCCACCTTTCACGAGAGCGCCGAGGCCGCGGATCCGGACTACCCAGCGGGGCCAGTGATGTACCAGCGCTTTTGGTGGCGGGAGCTCTGGCAGGGGGATCGCTTGGATCTCTCGCCCATTTTGGAGGCCCTGGCAGCAGCGGAGGCGGCCGACCAGGACTTTGCCTTCCGTGTCATGCCGGAGGGCTCAGGTGAGGTGGATCTACCGCCCTGGCTCATCGAGGCGGGCGTGGACGGCATCTCAAGGCGCGGACGCTTCTTCCCCAACTACGACGACGAGGTCTACTTGGCCGCGGCGGAGTCTTTCATCGCAGAGCTCGGTGTGGCCCTGAACGGGCACCCGCGCCTGGCCTACGTGGACGTCTCCCTGGTCGGCGAGGCAGGGGAGTGGCACGTGGGCCAAGCGGGTGCTCAAGCGGGGGCTCAGCTGCCTCGCAGCGAGAGCTGGGAGCGCATCTTGGACGCCCATCTGGCCGCCTTTCCGGACACGCCGTTGCTGATGCTGGTCGGAGATGTGGACGATGGCGGAGCGCCGCTGCGCTACGCGGTGGAGCGGGGCATGGGCTGGCGGGCCGACTGTCTGGGCGACAACAGCCGCGGCTGGAACCACATGGACGACTACTACCTGCAGCGGTTGGAGGAGGCCGGCGCCGAGGAGGTGTGGAAGACCGCTCCGGTGCACTTTGAGAGCTGTGGGGACTTCCGGACCTGGTCGCTGGCCGGTGCCGAGCCTTCCTGTCAGCTGGACTACGCCCTGGGACTTCATGCCAGCGGTCTGAACGCCAAGTCCAGGGTGCCCCCAAAGGACTTCGCTCAAGCCATCTCGGACTTTGAGGAAGGGGTGGGCTACCGCCTGCGCTTGCTCGAGCTGGACCTGCCAGCACAGAGCCCGCCTGGAGCCGATGTGGCCCTGGCCCTGCGGTGGCACAACGCGGGCGTGGCCCCGCCTTATCGGGACTTTCGGGTGGCCATCCGCGTCGACGGGCAGGTGCAGATCCTGGGAAGCATCCAAGGATGGTTGCCAGGAGAGAGCACTCTGGATGCGGTCTTCACGGCGCCCGCTGCCCCGGGTCGCTACCCCTTGGAGCTGGCTATCCTGGGTCCTCCCGGCGAGGACAGTCCGCGCGTTCCGATGGGATTGGCCGAGCAGGATGGGGCTGCTTGGGTCAGTTTGGCCACGCTGCAAGTTAGTCCCTGACTCCGGAGTCCTTTCATGGCCGAGAACAAGACCCAGCCCACAGAGATCGACGTAGACGACTTCGTCAACGCCGTAGCGCACCCTGGCCGACGGCAGGACGCCCTGGTGATTCTGGAGATGATGCGGCGGGTGACGGGCCTTGAACCGCGCATGTGGGGGGCGAGCCTGGTGGGCTTTGGCAGCTACCACTACGTCTACGACTCGGGCCGGGAGGGGGATCTCTTCCGGCTTGGCTTCTCGCCGAGAAAGGCCAAGATGGTGGTCTACATCCTGCCCTACACCGACGCCTTTGATGGGCTGCTGGCCAAGCTGGGGCCTTACAAGATGGGCAAGTCCTGTCTGTACTTGGGTCGCCTGAACAAGGTCGACCTGGACATTTTGGAGCAGATCATGGTGTTGAGTCTGAAGGTGATGGCCGAGCGCTACCCGGTGGATGCATGAGCGCCGGGTGGCTCTATTGGGCGATGCTGACCCACATGGGCTTGGTCGTCGCCATCTACTTGCTGCTGCTCAGCCGTAAGAAGGAAGCGGCCAGAGTTGGGCAGATCGACCGCAAGCGCACAGCGGTAGACCCCACGGCGTGGCCGCAGACTGTTCAGCTGGTCAACAACAACCTAACCAGCCAGTTTCAGCTCCCCGTGATGGTCTACGCCTGCTCTCTGGCCCTGGTCACGCTCGAGACCGTGGATGTGGTCGGCGTGGCGGCAGCCTGGGTCTTTGTGCTCTCTCGCATCGGCCACACCGCTGTGCACGTGACCAGCAACAAGGTGCCCTACCGCATGCGCCTGTTTGTCATCGGCACCCTGGCCGTCGTGGTGATGATGGTGCGGCTTGGCTGGGCCCTGATCTAGGGAGGCGCTCGGCTCTTGGCGCTGCTTACTGGGTGCCTAACCTTGCGCCATGTCACCTGAGAACGCCCGCAGCAACGCCGAACTTCTCCAAGCCCTGAAGGCTGGAGCGCAGGCAAAATACCTCTACTTCTGGGGCCATCGGCCCAAGTCCCCCGGGGCCCATGGTCCTTGGTGGTTCAGCCAGTGGTTCGATGCGCCCTTCACCCACGAGGGGGTGGTCTACGCCACCGCCGAGCACTGGATGATGGCTGGCAAGGCCAAGCTCTTCAACGACGCCCAGGCTCTGCAGGCCATCCTGGCGGCCCAGACGCCTGCGCAGGCCAAGAAGCTTGGCCGCACGGTCCGGAACTTCGAGGAGGCCGCTTGGCGCGCCCACTGCTTTGAGCTGGTGACCCAAGGCAACGTTCACAAGTTCTCGGCACCCGAGCGCCGCGCCATTCTGCTCAACACCCGCACGCGGGTCTTGGTCGAGGCGGCGCCCAATGACCCGGTCTGGGGCGTGGCGCTGGACGCTCAGGACGCCCACAGGGTGGGCCCGGCAGGCTGGAGGGGAGAGAACCTGTTGGGCTACGCCTTGATGGAGGCCCGAGCGCGCCTGCGTTGACCGCAGGGCGCTCTGGCAGCCCTACTCCGCCTCGCAGCTCTCCGGCTCCATGCCGTCGATCCAGGCCCGCAGTACGGCAACTCCCTCGTCGTGGACCAAGCTGCGGCCCAGGAGCGGCATGATGGCGCCCAGCTCTTGGGTCTCCGTCCGGTAGACCAGGATGGACTCATCGGCGTTGCCCGGCAGGATGTCGTAGACAAAGCCGCCGGTGCCCTCGCCGGCCGATC
The DNA here is from genome assembly GCA_913060515.1 of uncultured Pseudomonadota bacterium. Lineage (GTDB taxonomy): Bacteria > Myxococcota_A > UBA796 > UBA796 > CAJQPC01 > CAJQPC01. Next base: position 9,658 of record CAJXRZ010000092.1, read on the forward strand.
CGGGCTTCTTGCAGATGCCCAGGTTGAAGTCCTCGGTGTTGTCGTGGTTCAGGAAGAGCTGGGAACTCACGCCGTTGACCCCTTGGGGGTTGTGGCAATGCGCACAGTTGATGTCCAGGTAGTCCCGTGCGCTCTCATCCAGCTGCTCGCTGCTCAGGGCGCTGGGGTCGGCCAAGGTGGCCTCGGTGGCGGAACGATCGACTTGATCCAGCGAGGGAAGCCCCGTCAGGAGTCCGGCGTCCGCTAAGAACTGGAGCTGGTTCTTCTCCCCATCCTCCGTCACCACGTCGCGGTTTAGGTGCCGTGCTTTGGGCCCGATGGGCGTGATGTAGCGGGCGCTGGCGTCTTCCGAGTCGATGAGCTCGTGGCACTGGGCGCACTGGTTCTTCTGGGGCACCAGGTAGGTGAACTCGACGGTCTCACCCTCCTCGTCAATGAAGGAGACGGGGATGATCTCGCCAGCGCGGTCCAGCTTGGCGGAGCTGCCATCTTCGGTCCAGGTGTAGGGCCACTGCTCCCAGCCCGCTTCCTGGCGAATGAGCAGTCGCGTCTCCATCAGGCGCTGGTTCTTCTCGGGCTCGCGCATGTCCGCTGGCAGCAGGAAGTTCTTCAAGATCAGGGTGCCGACGGGGTAGTCGAATGCATCGTTCTCTTGGTAGGTCGCCGACTCTCCCTCCGGGATGGTTATGGCCCGGAGCTTGAGCGCATAGTCTGAGAACAAGGGCATGTTCAGCTCGTAGGGCACCACGCCATCGTTGTACGTGATGCTCGAGCTGGCCGGATCCCACTCAAAGAGGTGGAGCTCGGCAAAATCCTCGGGCGGGTCCTGGTCCAGGGGCACCCAGACGGGGGTCGCCTCCACCACGCTGTCTCCAGTGTCGGTGTCGGTCTCTTCGGTCTGGGTGTCTTGTGGGGTGTCGGTACAGGCCAAGGCCAGCGCGAGGAGGATCATCACTCGCCCAGGTCGGGCAGATCGATGGTGCCGCCGGTCAGATCACTGCAGTCGTAGGGCGCGAAGGGGGCTGCCGGCCGGTAGATCTCAGCGAGGCTTGGGAAGTCGGAGAGTCCGGAGGCGTTGAAGTTCGCCATGGAGCCCTCGTCGGCCGCCACACAGATGTGGTTGTCGTTGGAGTTGCCCGAGGCCTCGGTCGTGCTGAAGCTGCTCTCTTGGATGCCGTCGTAGAGCACGTTGTCGACGGTCTCGCCGGCCAATTGGTAGATGACGGCCAAGATGGTGCCCAGGGGACGGATCTCCAGGCTGCTGGAGTCCGGTGCCGTGCCGCTTCCGCTGTGGGTGTTGCCGTGCACGTAGATGTCGTGGGAGCGGAAGTTGAAGACAAAGCCGCTGTCTTCGTCGTAGGTGGTCTTGCCCGCGTCGCCTTGCAGGGCGGTGGGATCCAAGGCCCACACCATGGGGTCCCCTTCGATGATCAAGCCGCTGATGATGGCGATGTCTACGGAGTTGTTGTTCTCGTAGGTGTTGCCCGTGATCTCTACCCGACGGGAGGCCATGGCGAAGGTGCCGGTGCCCGCTGGAATCGCCGCGACGGTGCCGCCGGGGGCGAAGTTCTCGCGGTTGTTGTTGCGCACGATGTTGTCGTGCACGTAGACGTCGTGGCCCACGATGGGGTTGCCGGGCAGATCGAAGATGACCAGGCCGCCGGTGTTGTCCTCGACCAGGTTGCCGTAGACATCGGCGTACTGGGTGTTCTCGATCTCCAGGCCGGCGACGTTGCCGTTGGCGACGTTGTTGCGAACCAAGGCGTTGGTGCACTGGCCCACGTAGATGCCCGCATCGGAGGCATTGGAGGCCACCGAGTCCTCGATGATCACGTTCTGCACGCGCACGGGGTACAGGCCGTAGGCGCCGTTCTCCGTGGCTGGGCCGTTGGTCCAGGTGGCCTTGACGTCGCGCATGATCACGCCGTCGCTGTCCTCGACACGGATGCCGTCCTTCTTGGAGTTGGCGACGGTCAGGCCTGAGATCAGGAAGTTGTCGCCCACGGCGAAGATGCCGTTGCCCTGGATGGTCATCGAGGCGAAGTCCAGCAAGGTCTCGTCCATGCCAGCGCCGATCACGCTGATGCCGCTGACTCCGGCGATGCTCACCTCGTTGTTGAGCTCAAAGGTTCCGGCGCCCAGCAGGATGGTGTGGTTGTCCTCCAGGCTGTTGACCACTTCCAGCAGGTCCGCTTCTGCATCGGTGGGGTCCACGAAGACGCAGGGGGCCTCGTAGTCATCGCAGGGATCCGTCTCGGTGCTGGTGTCATCGGTGCCGGTGTCATCTACCGAGGTGTCGTCGGTGTTGGTGTCATCGGTGTCGTCCGTCCCGTTGCAGGCGGTCAGGGAAGTCAGCAGGGCGAGATGAAAGAGCAAGGTGTTCTCCGATGGATTCGACGCGGAGTTTAGATGGCGATGATTGGGCACACAAGCTGCGTGTGGTGTGCCACACAGTATGATCCCGGCCTGGAGACGCTATGAAGATTGGGATTCCCAAGGAAGGACGGGCAGGAGAGCGGCGGGTGGCGGCGACGCCTGAGAGCACAAAGGCCTTGATCGAGATGGGTTTTGAGGTCTGTGTGGCCCAAAACGCAGGTTCACTGGCCTCGTTTCCGGATGCGAGCTTTGAGGCTGCTGGTGCGCAGATCGTGGACCAAGCGCAGGCCTGGGCTTGTGACCTGGTGCTTCAAGTCAACCCCCCCTCTGTGGCTGAGATCGCCCAGATGCGCGAGGGTGGCAGCCTGATCTCCTTGTTGCGGCCTGCCCAGAACGAGGCCCTGCTCGAGGCGCTGATGGCCAAGAAGGCCACAGCCTTGGCCTTGGATCAGATTCCCCGCATCACACGCGCCCAGAAGATGGACGTCCTCTCGTCCATGGGCAACATCGCCGGCTACCGCGCCGTGATCGAAGCCAGCCAGCACTACGGTGGCTTTTTTGGCGGACAAATGACCGCCGCGGGCAAGAGCGCTCCAGCCAAGGTGCTGGTCATCGGCGCCGGCGTGGCGGGACTGTCGGCCCTGGGAGCGGCCCGGGGACTGGGTGCGACGGTCTACGCCTTTGACGTGCGGGCCAGCGCCAAGGAGCAGGTGGAGAGCTTGGGCGGACGCTTCTTGACCGTGGAGATTGAAGAGAGCGGCGAGACGGCCGGCGGCTACGCCAAGACCATGTCCAAGGAGTTCATCGACGCGGAGATGGCGCTCTTCCGGGAGCACGCACCCACCACCGACGTGGTCATCACCACCGCGCTGATTCCAGGCCGCGCGGCCCCCAAGCTCTGGCTCGCCGACATGCTCACCTTGATGAAGCCTGGCTCGGTCGTTGTGGACTTGGCCGCGGAGCAAGGCGGCAACTGTGAGGGCACGGTGGCCGGGGAGGTGGTTCAAGTCGATGGCGTAAACATCGTCGGCTACACCGATCTGGTCTCCAGGCTGCCCACCATCGCCAGCCGCTTCTTCGCCAAGAACGTGCAGAACCTCATCTCTGAGCTGGGCGGCGCCGAAGGCTGGCACATCGATCACGAGGACGAAGCAGTTCGGGGGGCTCTGGCGGTTGAAGCTGGGGAACTTCGCTTTCCGGCTCCCAAGATCGAGCGCCCGCCACCCCCGGTCGTTGCTCCCCCGGCCGAGGTCATCGCGCCGGAGCCCAAGCCCGAGAGCGGCCTGGGCCGCTGGATTGGCAGCGCCGTCTTTGTCAGCGTCTTTGCCGCCATTGGCATGCTGGCACCCATTGAGTTCGTTCAGCACTTCTCGGTCTTTGTGCTCAGCTGCTTTGTAGGCTGGCAGCTGATCTGGAACGTGAACCACGCCCTTCACACCCCTCTGATGGCCGTGACCAACGCCATCAGCGGCATCATCCTGGTGGGCGGCATTCTCCAGACTGGACGCGGTGAGAGCATCACGGCCATGCCGGTGATTCTGGGCGCTGTGGCCATCCTCTTGGCGAGCATCAACGTGGTCGGGGGCTTTCTGGTCACCCACCGTATGTTGGCCATGTTCCGGAGGGGCAACTGATGTTCCCCATGACCCTTCCTCTGGTGCTGCCCATGACGGTGGCCCCTGACCTCGTGGAGTCTTGGCTCCCCGAGTCCCTCTTGCCCGTGGCCTACCTGGTCGCCGGCATCCTCTTTGTGCTCTCCATCGGCGGTCTGAGCTCGCAGGAGTCCGCCACCCGCGGCAACTACTTCGGCATCGCCGGAATGGTCCTGGCGGTGGTGGCCACGATGTTGGCCCCTGAGGTGGCCTCCTACGGCGTGATGGCCGGCGCCATTGGCCTGGGCGCTGTCATCGGTATCGCGCTGGCAGCTCGCGTCGCGATGACCTCGATGCCGCAGCTGGTCGCCGCCTTGCACAGCTTCGTCGGCTTGGCCGCGGTCCTGGTCGGCTTGTCCACGTATCTGGATCCCGGTCACCCCCTCGAGGGCTCCGAGGCCATCATCCATGGGGTGGAGATCCTGCTGGACGTGGCCATTGGCGCGGTGACCTTTACTGGGTCGGTCGTGGCGTGGGCCAAGCTGGATGGGCGTCTGTCGGGCAAGCCTCTGCTGCTGCCGGGGCGACACATCCTGAACCTGGTGCTGCTTGCGGCGATCGTCGGCTTGGCCGTGCCTTTTCTTCAGGCCGAATCCGGCGAGGGTGGTGTTTGGCTGCTCGCTATCGCCGGAGTTGCCAGCATCCTTGGCATCCACCTGGTGGCCAGCATTGGCGGCGCCGACATGCCGGTTGTGGTCAGCCTGCTCAACTCCTACTCGGGATGGACCGCGGCCGCGGCCGGCTTCATGTTGGGCAATGACTTGCTCATCATCACCGGTGCGCTCGTGGGTAGCTCTGGCGCCATCCTGAGCAGCATCATGTGCAAGGCGATGAACCGCAGCATCTGGAACGTGGTCTTTGGCGGCTTTGGCAGCGATGGATCGGCTCCTGCGGCCAGCGCAGACCAGCCCCAAGGGGAGTGGACCGAGATCCCGCTGGGCGACTTGATCGATCGGATCTTGGACGCCCAAGAGGTGGTCATCGTGCCGGGCTACGGCATGGCGGTCGGCCAGGCCCAGCGCGCTGTGGACAGCTTCACGCGCGATCTGCAGGGCCGAGGCATTCGCGTGCGCTTCGCTATTCACCCAGTGGCCGGCCGCTTGCCGGGGCACATGAACGTGCTGCTGGCCGAGGCTGGCGTGCCCTACGACATCGTGATGGAGATGGACGAGATCAACGGTGATTTGCCCAAGACCGATGTGGTCTTGGTCATCGGCGCCAATGACATCGTCAACCCCAGCGCCCAGACCGACCCGGCCAGCCCCATCGCAGGCATGCCGGTGCTGGAAGTCTGGAAGTCTGAGCTGACGGTGGTCTTCAAGCGCGGCCGTGGGGTCGGCTACGCTGGCGTGGTCAATCCCCTGTTCTTCCGAGAGAAGACCCGCATGTTCTTTGGGGACGCGCGGGACTCGATGGAGAAGATCAACGCTGAGCTAAAGAATAGGTCCTAAGGTGATTCTGCTTCTTCTTGCCTGTACTCGTGGTCCTGGGGATTCCCAAGACAGTCCAGGCGAGAGCCCCGCCGATACGGTGGTAGACACTGGGATTGTCGGGGCTCACGTGCCCAGCTTCGTGCTGGCCGAGGGTCTCGTGGCCACCGGTCTGGGGCGGGCGGTGAGCGTGCAAGACGTGGACGGAGATGGGGACCTGGACCTGCTCTCGGCCACCAGCGGGATTGCTCAGCCGGGCAACAGCAGCCTGCAGCTGCACTTGCAGAACGCGGACGGGAGCTACACCTGGGCCACCGAGGCCTGGGGCTTGAGCTACGACTTGGACCTGTGGGGACTGGTGCCTCTCGATCCCGATGGAGACGGGGTGAACCAGCTCCTGCTGACGGGCGCGGGTTGGGGCGGCGTGGCGCCCAACCACCTTCTGACCCTGAGTCCGGATGGCTCGGTGCTGGAGGGTGGACCCAGCGGGGCCTGCGGCGAAGGTGCGACCACTGGGGCCTCGGTCGCGGACTTCGATCAGGACGGCTCTCTGGACCTGGTCATGGCCAATGGATCGGCACACGCCTACGGCGGCTGCACCGACGTGCTCTTCAACACCGGCGCTGGCCTGGAGGCATCGACTCAGGTGGGATCCGGGGAGAACCAGGGTTTCGGTACGGTCAGCCAGGACCTGAGCGGTGACGGCTACCCGGAGCTGGTGGTGCTGGGGGGCACTGGGTACACGATCTACGAGAACTTGGGGGAGGCGCCTTGGTTTGCCTTGGACGATCCGGAGCACTTCGTCTTTGGGCGGGTGCGAACTGAGGCCCAGGACGTGGAGTGGACCATGGCCAGCCTGACCACCGTGCTCTTGGACTACGACCAGGACGGGGACTTGGACGTGTACGTGTGCACCTTCGGGGACCCCAAAGACGAGAGCCTGGGGGACTACCAGGTCTTGCTGCGCAACGACGGAGAGATGGCCTTTGTGAACGTCGCGGCCCAGGTTGGTGCCGCCATTGGCGGCGGCTGCATGGGCGTGGGGACCGGGGACATCGATCTGAATGGCTACCCGGATCTCTACCTGGGAACCGGCGGGCCTGAATCCCACATGGCCTCGGACAACCTGCTGTTGCTCAACACCGGCGGGCACTTCCAGGATTACGCCCCAGAGGCGGGCGTGGCCTGGCAAGGGCGCACCCACGGCATCGAGTTCGCCGACATGAACCAGGACGGGCACATGGACCTGGTCACCAACAGCGGTGGGGCCATGCCGGGGCAGGAAGAGGGGCTGCGCGTTGCCCTGAACCAGGGTGGTCCCTACGCCGGTGTGCCGGTGCTCTTGGAAGGGCCCCCTGGCAACCCGGACGGGGTGGGCGCGCGCATTCAGGCGCGCACCGAGAAGGGCGATTTCTACTCCTGGCGCATCCAAGGCCAGGGTTTTGCCTCCTCCAACATGGGCCCCACTTGGGTTGGTGTGGCCGATGCTCAGGAAGTGACGGTCATCGCCCGTTTTCCCGACGGAAGCACCGTCGAGAGCGCCCCCTTGAGCCCGCCCTTTGAGACCTTGACCCTGCGCTGGACTGAGTGATGCTTCGCCGACGCCTTCTACATGGAGCCGCTTGGCTCGACCTGGACCCCGACTTCTTGGCCCCCGATGCAGCGGCAGTGCTGCGGCGCGAGCTGACCGAGCAGATTCCCTGGGAGCAGAAGCCGATCAAGGTCTTTGGACGAGAGGTGATGCAGCCGCGCTTGGTGAGCTGGGCCGGCGATGTGCCCTACCGCTACTCGGGCCAGACCCTGCCGCCGCGGGAACTGCCGCCCATCTTGGCCAAGCTCAATGAGCAGATGCGGGCCCTCACGGGTGTTCCCTTCAACCATGTTCTGCTCAACCGCTATCGGGACGGCAAGGACTACATGGCCTCGCACGCGGACAATGAGCCAGAGCTTGGCTACTGTCCAATCATCGCGGCCCTGTCCCTTGGGGCCCAGCGGGGATTCAGGCTCACCCCAAAGTTCACCCGGGACAAGCGCCTGAGAAGGCGTCTGCGGGTCAATGTTCCTTTGAGCGATGGCTCGCTGATGGTGATGGGCGGACGCATGCAGCACACCTGGAGACACGAGGTCCCCAAGACGCTCAAAGTCAAGGAAGAACGAATCAACTTGACCTTTCGATGGGTCAAGGGGCCGCCGGGATGGCGTGAGCCCAAGCAGCACCGGAGGGTGTCATGATCTGGTGGCTGTTGGCTTGCAATCCGGACCCTGAGCCGGAGCCCGAAGGGGTGAACTGGAGCGAGGATGTGCAGCCCGTGGTGGCTGCCGAGTGTGGCCGCTGCCACATGGAGGGAGGGCTCAGCGCCTTGCCCTTGGAGACCTATGCCCAGGCCAGTCCCATCGCAGGGGCCATCGCCGAGTCGGTCGCAGAGCGCCGCATGCCGCCCTTTCTGGCGGACAACTCGGGCACCTGCCAGACCTACCAGCACGCCCTCTGGCTCAGCGCCGAGGAGCAGCAGCTCTTCGCCGATTGGGTGGCCGATGGCGTGCTGGAGGGGCCGGAGCGGGAGCCCGCAGCGGTCTCCTTCTCGGAGGGGCTGGCGGATCCCACCGCCGTGCTGTCCTCGGCCGCGCCCTACACCCCCGACCACAGCAGCGGGGACGACTGGCGTTGTTTCGTCGTCGAGGCCAATGCGAGCGAGCAGACCCAATACCTCCAGGCCTACGAGGTGATTCCGGAGCGCCCAGAACGGGTACACCACGTCACCCTCTTCAAGCCCTTCGACGCCCAGTCTGCCGCCGAGGCGCGCAGCAAGGACTCGGGCAGCGGCTACACCTGCTTTGGGGACGCTGGGGTGCCCGCGGCGCTGATGGGGGCCTGGTCTCCTGGTCGTCGCGGTTACCGCTATCCGGAAGGGACCGGCGTCCCGGTTCAGGCCGGTCTGCCGCTGATCATGCAGGTCCACTATGTGCCGGACGCCGCGACGGGCGAAGGCAGCACCACGGCCATCGCCGTGAAGATGGCGGAGTCCGTGGACCGCGAGCTCTACCCTTTGTGGCTGCTCAACGACAACTTCCGCTTGGAGGGAGAGCAGGCCGAGGAGCTGGACTCCCAGTCGGGCAGCATCCGGGCGGCCTTGGATGAGTTCGGGCTGCAGCACGTGCAGGGGGACCTGGACATCCTGGGCACCGCTGGGCACATGCACCTGCTGGGCAGCGGCATCCACGCGGAGATCGACCACAAGGATGGCGGGGAGAGCTGCCTGCTGGACATCCCGCGCTGGAACTACGACTGGCACGACATCTTCCTGCTGGAGCAGCCGCTCAAGGCCCACAGCGACGACGAGATCAAGCTGGACTGCGCCTGGGACACCACTGGAGCCCCTGGACCCATCTTCTGGGGAGATGGTGTGGAAGAAGAGATGTGCGTGCTGATCGTGTTGGCCTCGCCTGCTTGACCCTTCTTCTCCTGTTGGCCTGCTCAAAAGGGCCCGAGGTCACGGCGCCTACCTGGAGCGCGGACGTCCAACCCCTCATGGCCCGCCACTGCATGGGCTGTCACCAGGAGGGCGGGCTGAGCTTTGATCTGACGGACTATGAGCAGGTCGTGGCGGTGGGGCCCTCGATCTTGGACGCGGTGCAGAGCGGGCGCATGCCGCCCTTTCTGGCCGAGCCGGAGAGCTGCAGACCGCTGGAGGGTTCCCGTCGGCTAAACGCGGCCCAGATCGAGCGCATCGAGGACTGGATGGCGGCCGACTTTCCCTACGGATTGGAGCGAGAAGCCGCCTTGGTTCCTCAAGCCGAGGTCCTGAACCAGGCCTCTGAGATCCTGCGAACACCGGCCTTCTCTCCGGACGTGTCCCAAGGCGATGCGTGGCACTGCTTTGTGCTGGAGGGAGACCCGGAGCTGCGCTTTCTGCAGGCCTACAGCGTCACCCCAGAGAACCGAGCGGTGGTCCACCACGTCAGCCTCTTCTCACCGACGGACGCGCAGAGCGCCGCCCAGGCTTGGGAGCTGGATCAGGGCCAGGGCTACACCTGTTTTGGGGACACGGTGGTGCCCTCCTTGCTGGTGGCCATCTGGTCACCTGGGCAGGACCTGTACCACTACCCCCAGGGTACGGGGGTGCGCCTGGAGCCGGGATTGCCGCTGATCGCCCAGGTCCACTACAGCGGCGCCCTGGACCCCGGGGTGAGCGAGCAGACCCAGATCGCCTTGCAGACTGCAGAGCAGGTGGACTGGCCGGTGTGGCCCCTCTTCCTGCTGCACGACAGCTTCGATCTGCAGCCCGGACAGCTCGAGGTGCACTCCGAGCGGGAGATGAGCCTGGATGAAGCCATCACGCAGATGGGCGCCCAAGACCAGCTCCCTCAGGCCAACTTCCGCATCTTCGGTGCCGGCGTCCACATGCACTTGATGGGCCGCTCAGTCTCAGCGCGGGTGGGAGAGCAGTGCTTGGTGGATGTGCCGGCATGGGACTACGGCTGGCACGACCTCTACTTCTACAAGGAGTCCCTGGAGCTCTCGCGCGAGGACACGGTGTCCTTGGATTGTGCCTGGGACACCACCTCGGCCAGCGAGGCGGTGGTCTGGGGCGATGGCTTGGACGATGAGATGTGCGGGGTCTTGTTGCTGGCCAGTCCGCTGGACTGACCGGCACCGTGCCCTAGAGCTCTGGCGGTGCGCCGGTGCAGACCCAGTCTGCCGCCGTGGTCTCGGAGATCGCCTTGCCGGGACCCAAGCACCCAATCATGTAGGGGTAGGTGTCTTGGGTGTAGTAGGCGTAGGTCCCATCGTCTGCCAGCTTGCCGCCGCAGGCGTCCATTCCGCTGTGTTTGTTCAGCGCGGCGTCTTCGTAAGGACCGTAGATAGGAAAGCCCTTTAGGGTGAAGCCAATGACCGCAGAGGGGCCGGTCCACATGTCCAGATCGAAGCTGGTCTCGTTCACTTTGCCCTCTCCGCCGGAGGTCTCCTCGCCGTCGAAGAAGCTGCCGTAGAGGCATAGGGGCAAGGTGTGCACGTGGTACTCGAAGAAGGCCGTGCTGTGGCCATCACAGGTGTCGATGGGCTGCTCAGCTGCCCCCTCGGGGGGGGTTGACCGGGTCCTGGAAATCGGGCGTCAGGGCCCGGTGGATGGACACCCCATTGATGAGTACCCCCTGCATGCCGGAGACGTTCTGTTCACCGTTCTGTGGGCAGCTGGTGTTGTCGCTGGCCACCACTTCCGGCTCCAGCGGGATGCTCAGATCGAAGTCTTGAGCGCTCACATTCGCGGCGTTGTAGGCGTGCTGCGGAAGTCCGGTGGCCTGTACCGAGAGCATCCATGCGCCGCTGTCGTTGGAGCAGCTGACGTTGAGCCCGTCGACATCGCCGACCATGAAGTGGCAGTCCGGGTCCCCGCCGCAGACCGCGACGGCAGCGCAGCCCTCCAGCTCACCGGTCTCTGTGGTCTCGTTGGTGTCCGTCGGGGAATCCTCCACTTCAGCATCCTTGGTGCATCCAAGGCTTAGGCCGAGCAAGAGAAGGAGCTGGACAGACGTATTGGAATCCTGAACTGGGAGGGGTCCAGCGTTGTAGCGTGCTTTTCGCGACAACGTTGGAGGGTCCCTCTCTTGCTGGAATCCCTTCTACTTGGTGCGCTCAGCGTAGATCGCGGCTGCGCCTGGATCCTTGGCGACCTCGTAGAGCAGAGCTTCAAAGCTCTCTGGGGTGAGGTCCTTTGCTGCCAGCAGATCGCTGCCTGCTTTGGGATCGGCCTTGATGGCCTTGGCCAGCTCGATGGCCAGCTCCAAGCGGGCGGGAGCCATGGTGGGGGCCACGCCTTCGTCGACGACCTCAGGCGCTGGCGCCGTGGTCTCGACTTGGACTTCTGGGGTTGGGGGAGGGGTGACCTCGCCCGTGCACGCAGCCAGGCCCATCAGGAGAGCCGGAATCAGAAAACGCTTCATTGTCCACCTGCCTTCGATCCGCCGGCCTTGCTGCCGCCGCTTGCCTTGGAACCGCCGCTTGCCTTGGAACCGCCCGCCTTGCTTCCGCTGGCCTCGTCGGTGCTCGAGCCGCCAGCCATGCTGCCGCCAGCCTTGCTGCCTTCGCCGCCAGCCTTGGAGCCGCCAGCCTTGGAGCCGTGACCCTCTCCCTTGCCTTCGCCGCCAGCCTTGCTGCCGCCGGCCTTGCTGCCGTGGCCTTCACCCTTGCCTTCGCCGCCGGCCTTGCTGCCGTGACCGGTGCCGTCCTGGGGGCCCTCGCCCTTGTGCTCACCGTGGCCTTCGCCCTTGTGCTCACCCTTTCCGTGGCCCTTGCCCTTGCCATTGGCCTTGTGCTCGGCGTGGATGGCGTCGGAGAGGTCCTTCCCGCGCTTGCCTTCGGCGATCTGGGTCTGAACGAATGCACCGAAGTTGTCGGTGGGGCCCATCTCTTCGGCGTCTGCGGCGGCAGCGCCGACCGCTTCGGAGGCTTGGGACGCAGGCACCTTGGCCTCTTCCATGGCCTGGAGTGCCACGCGGGTCTGCGCTTCGTCTGCGCCGGCCTTGCGGTAGTTGTTTGCTTGGGTGGGCAGCTCGACGGCTTGGGCCAGCTCAGCTGCGGCCTCTTCAGTCATGGGCTCGGCGTTGGCCGTGCCCAGAGAGAGCGCCAGGAGGGTGAGGATCTGCATGTTGGCTCCTTGCCTATGCGGGGACGCGGGAGCCTATCGCAAATTTGAGCCTTGAACCAAAGTGCCAGAGCCGAGTCAGGGACTAGCGTTCACGCGGCGGGGGACTGCGGTCCATGTCGGCTGGATCCAACTCTGCCGCGCCAGGCGAGGTCTCGTGGGCGTAGATCGCGGCGGCTTCGGGGTCCATGGCGATCTTGTAGAGCAAGGCGTCGATCTCCCCTGGACTCATCTCTGGCTTGTTTGGGATTTGCTCAGGGCCGCCGGTCTGGGCTGTCTCTTATACACATCTCCGAGCCCACGAGACAGGCAGAAATCTCG
>CAJXRZ010000093.1 GCA_913060515.1 uncultured Pseudomonadota bacterium
ATTTCTGCCTGTCTCGTGGGCTCGGAGATGTGTATAAGAGACAGAGGAAAGCCCATGCAACGCCTCTCGATCATTCTCTTGTTCTCCCTCTCTGCCTGCGTGCCGTCGGAGTCGGAATTGCAGGAAGAATGGGATCAGTTCGTCAGCCAGAACAACAGCTGTGAGACCGTAGACGACTGCGCGATGATCTACCCCGGCTGCCCTCTGGGATGCGGCACAGCGGTGTCCGCTGACGCGGAGACTGAAGCCCGAGAGCTGGGGGAGTCCCTGATCTCTCGCTACGAGCGGGGCGGTCAGGAGTGCATGTACGACTGCCTCTCGCTGGAGCTGGCTTGTGAATCTGGCACCTGTGAGGCTGTCGCCGCCGACACCGGCATGTAGCGCTCAGATCACGACAGGGCTGTCGCGCCTCTCCGCCTGCGCAGGAGCAGCAGCCCGGTGAGCAGTCCACTGAACAGCCACTGCTCGCCACCGGCGACCCCGGAACATCCACCGCAGCCTTCTTCCGGGGGCAGACCGGTGTCCTGTGTGCCCGTGTCGACCGCGCTGTCCGCCGTGTCTCCGATGTAGGCCTCTGAGAAGGTCCAGGTGCTCTCCAGGGCGAGATAGCCGCTGGCGTCCCGCTCGCCTTCGCCAAAGGGTGCATTCAGGTAGTCCGCCCCCGCGCTGCTCAAGGCCAAGCGCAGGGAGAAGGGCTGCTCGGCGGCCACGCTGCTGCGCAAGTCCAGGCTCAGGGTGCGCTGGCTGTGCTCGGGCAGGGTGCCTGTCAGCAAGCTGCCCGATTCGGTCGCAGTCCAGAGTCCGGCGTCTGGCAGCTCAATGGCCTCGCCGGCGGAGAAGGGCAAGAGACTCCAGCCGTTCTGAGGGGTCAGGCGCACGGCGTCCGGGTGCAGGATCAGAATGCTGGCTTCCCCCTCTGCCCCTCGGTTCTCTACGTTGAAGCTCCAGCTTCCTGAAGAGGCAAAGTTCCCTGGGGAGAGTCCGTCCAGACCGGGGACTGCCGTGTTCAGGGCGTTCTCAACGCTCAGGCGTCCATGGGCTGTGTAGTCCCGCAAGGCAGCGACATCTTGGGCCGAGGCCTTGAGCACCCGGGCCACGTCCACGGCGCTCAGGTCCGGATGGGCCTCGAGGACCAGGGCGGCGGAGGCGGCGACCAGTGGGGCGGCGTAGCTGGTGCCGGCGGCGCTGTAGTACTCGGTGGTGCTGTTGACCCCCAGGCTGCAGATGCTCACTCCCGGGGCTGCCAAGTCCACGCTGTTGGCCCCGTAGTGGCTCCAGGAGTTGTGTTCGTCGTCTTGGGTGCTGCCGGAGACCGAGAGGATGTGGTTGCCGGAGAAGTTGGCCGGGTAGAGGGGGTAGTCGTCGTTGTTGGCGTCCCAGCAGTCCGCGCTGCCGCAGTTGCCCGCGGCGGCCACCAGCAGAATGTCGGCCTGGCCCAGGGTGGCCACGGCGTCTTGAAAGGCAGCGGAGTAGGAGCTGCCGGCGATGCTGTAGTTGAGCACCCGAACGCCCAAGTCGCCGTCGGCCAGGTCGTCCATGGCGTTGACGGCGTAAGAGAAGTAGAGGGCGCCGCTGGAGTCAGCGATTTTCTGCAGGTTCAACTTGGCCTTTGGAGCCAGACCTGCACGGCCAACCTCGTTGTCGTCGGTGGCTGCGATGATGCCCGCGATGAAGGTGCCGTGTCCTGGCACGCCCGAGGACCAGCTCACCTCGGGGTTGGTGTCCCCGTCCCCGTAGTCGTACTTGCCGCTGACCTTGGCGCTGCCCAAATCCTCGTGCCCAATGAGAAAGCCGGAGTCCTGGATCGCCACCACAGGGGCGTTCACGCCGGTGAAGGGCAGAGACTCTGCACCGAGCAGCTCCAGCTCCCACAAGTCAGGGCAGTCCTCGGTCCCGCTGCCATCCCAAGGCGGCGCGGGCAGCTCGGCGGGAGGGACCCACTGCATCAGGGCATCGGCCTCGGCGTAGCGCACCCCCGGCAGAGCGCTCAGAGCGTCCAGGTTCGGAGGCGCCTGGAACTCCAGCATGCACACCGGCACATTGGCCAGGCAGTCGACCTGGGCGCCCAGGCCCTCAAAGTCTTGGGCGCTGATTCCGGACTCGACACCCAACATCGCCGTGTTCGGTCCAGCCCAAGCCGCGCTTGTGAGAAGCCACCAGCTCATTGGGGGGCCGCGGGGGTGGAGAGCCCGGGGAAGAGCGCCTGGAGCGAGGATCCGATCGCCGACTGGGTGTTTCGGCTCAGATCGATGTTCAGGTAGCCCAAGTCGTAGCCGTTCTGCACGCTGACCTCGGGGCTGTTGGTGGCTCCAAAGTCGGCCCGACCCAGGTAGTCCGCGCTGGCGTAGTCGAAGACGTGGGCTGTGCCGCGAATGGCGCCTGGGGCGAAGCTGCGCTCATCCAGAATCTCGGGCCGCCGGTTGGTCTCCAGGTTCAGGATGACCACCACCTGGGTGTCGTTGAGCTCCCAGAGCAGGTGGTTGGCCCGCTGTACGCTGAAGAAGCTGCTCACGGGCTGGCTCTGGTGGAGCAAGGTGAGCTGATCCAGGCGCGGGTTGTTCTCCCCATCCAGGCTGATGGTGGGCTGCTGGCCGGAGTTCACGGTGGGATCCAGCAGGACCGGCTCGGTGATGAGCATCGCGGACTTGGAGATCTCCACGGATTGCTTGAGTGGGGCGATGGCCGCCTCTCCCCGCTCGTCTTTGACCAGGGCGTAGGCCGTGCGCAGAGCGGCGAAGCGCTCCAGGTGCGGGGCCAGCTCCGTGGCGTGGTCCGCGCTCCATGCGGTCTCCCAGGCTGGTGGAGGAGGAGGTCGCTCATCGGAGCCGCCGCCACAAGCGATGGCCAATCCAAGCAGCCCCATCGCCCACATTGCTCTTGCTGTCGAGGTCATCACAGCTCCAATTCAGGCGCCTCTCTAACCTGCTTTGGCCCACTTCCCGCCCAGTTGCGCGCCACCTCTCTTCGAAATCGTTAAGGAGCCGCGTCCGTAGGGCATGTTGACCCCGATGGAGGACCCTTTGTCTGGCAAATACACAGTCTTTGGCGTAGTGACCGCCCTCAGCGTCATTATTGACCAAGCCACAAAGTACTGGGTCAACCAGAACATCGAGGTTTGGAAGGGCGCGATCCCGGTCATCCCTGGGCTCTTTGAGCTTGTGAACTACAAGAACAAGGGCGCAGCCTTTGGCATGGGCACCGGTTGGGGAAGCGCCATGCTGGTCTTCGCCATCTTCACCGTCATCGCCCTGGGCGTGATGGGCTGGATGCTGGTCAAGCTGCCAAAAGAGGACCGCTTCGAGGCGGGCATCATGGGGCTGATCACCGGCGGCGCCATCGGCAACGCCATTGACCGCGCCGTGTACCAAGAAGTGACGGACTTTCTGAAGTTCTTCACCGATGACCCCGACAAGGTCGCCTGGCTCAACGCCAAGTTCGGCATGGCCGAGTGGCCCAGCTTCAACGTGGCCGACTCCTGCATCGTGGTCGGGGTCTTGGTGTTCTTTGTCTACACCTTGATTCAAGACCGCAAGAACAAGGGCAAGCCCGACGAGCTGGCCGATGACGGTCCCCTGCCCGAGCTGGACCAGGCCATCGAGTAGGCGTGAGCGAGTCCGCCCCCAGCACCGAAGAGAAGGCCGGAAGCAACTGGTTTTCTCGTAAGACCGCCCTCTTCTTGGGGGTGGCTGCGCTCTGGATTGTCGTCGACCAAGTGTCCAAGAAGTGGATTCGCGACAACCTGGTCCTGGGCCGCGACCGGGTGCCCGTCATCGACGGCTTCTTTGAGCTGGTGCACGTCGAGAACACCGGGGCGGCCTTTGGCATGCTCTCGGATCAGTGGTGGGCGATGTGGCTCTTCATCCCCTTCACCATCTTGGCAGCCTTGGTGCTGCTCTCGATGCTGCGGGATGTTCCAGCCAACGCCATTTTTGAACCTCTGGTGCTCGCCAGCATCTTTGGTGGGGCCACTGGGAACTTTGTGGACCGGGTGCTCGCTCAGGGCGTGACCGATTTTCTGCGTGTCTACTTGGATGCGCCGGCTTTCGGTGGCATTGAGTGGCCCAGCTTCAACGTGGCTGACATTGGCATTGTCATCGGCGTGACTCTCTTCATCGCACATGAGCTCTTTGGGTCCTCTGGATCCCGGGCTGGGGACTCCGCTGGATCCCCCACTGAGTCCTCGACTCAGACCGAACCGTCTCAGGAGGCCTGAGTGCATCCCATTCTGCTGAACATCGGCGACTTCGCCCTGCACTGGTACGGCGTGCTCATCGCCATTGGAGCCATCCTTGCGGTGTTCCTGACCAACCGCTGGGGCGACCAAGCGGGCCTGCCCAAGAACATCTTCGGTGACCTGGGTTTCTGGGCCATCTTGCTGGGCATCGCCGGCGCCCGTGCCTGGTACGTCATCCAGCACCCCGAGGGCATCGACACCATCGGCCAGGCCATCAACGTGCGCTCCGGCGGGCTGGTCTCCTACGGTGGTCTGCTCGGCGTCTTGTTGGCCTTTGGCATTGTCATCATCCGCAAGAAGCTGCCGGTGCTCAAGGTGCTGGACATCTTGGCCCCCGTGATCCCCCTGGGCCATGTCTTTGGGCGTCTGGGCTGCTTTATGGCCGGCTGCTGCCATGGTCACGAGACCGACGCGCCCTGGGCTGTGATCTTCCCTGGCGTGGAAGCCTCCAGCGTTCAGGTCGACCTGATCGGCGTGCCCATTCACCCCACGCAGCTCTACGCCGCCGCCTACTTGGCCCTGCTGGCCGGATTCCTGATCTGGTACCGCAACCGCAAGCGCTTTGACGGCGAGCTCATCCTGATCTACCTGACCGCCTACCCCATCTTGCGCAGCATCAACGAGGTCTTCCGCGGCGATTCCGTGCGCGGCTACCTGATCGAGGGTGTGGTCACCACCGCACAGGCCATGTCGGCCGTCGTGGCCCTGGTCGCTCTCGTCGGCTGGGTCTGGATGGGCAAGGTGAACAAGGACATGAAGGCCAAGCGCGAGAAGAAGGCGGCGGCAGAGAGCGCATGACGCTGGTCTTGGTTTCGGTGGATCCTGCCTTGGCAGACGCCTTCCCGTCACCGGGAGTGGGGACCGCAGAGCAGCTCAGAGAGCAATCTCGCCGCAGCCGAGGCCACGGTGAGGAGCTCGCTCTGGGCCAGACCGGCCTGGGTCTTGCCCAGATCCTCGCTGTGTACCAGCCCAGTTGCGATGCCTTGGGCATCCTGAGCAGTGGAAGGGCTGTGCCTGGGACCCGAAGCGGCGAGCCTGGGCAGCTGCTGAGCCCGGCGCAGTGCGCCCAGATTGTGGGGATGCTGGCTCAGTTGAACGCCGACCACCTCCCGATTCCGGACCCCGAGGGCTGGGGACCTGACCCCCGCATTGAGAGTGACTCGAAGCTGGCTGAGTTGGCCGGCAAGCTGGATCTGCACGGGCTGGAGCCCCAGGGCATCGAAGAGATGGCGCAGCTGGCTGAGGAGCTGGTCGCTTTGAAGGACTTTTACGCTGGCGTGCAGGCTCGGGGCGATGGGGTGTTGGCCGTCTTGGGCTAGTCCAGTCCCCCTCCGGCTCTGCTTGGCAGCGTCTGCCAGGGGCGCCATGCGCCGCTCCATGTGCGGTAGCGCAGGGTCTCCCCAAGCGAGAGCTCCACGGTGCCGTCTTGGTCTGTGCGCAGCACCGGCCAGGCTCTGTGGGCCCAGAGTGTCTGGGCCCGTGGGTGACCGAAGCGGTTGTCCACCCCGCAGGAGATCACGGCCAAGCGCGGCTGCCACTGGGCCATCAAGCGGGGATCGGAGCTGGTGTGGGAGCCATGGTGGGCCACCTTGAGCACGTCGATGGGCCCCAAGTTTAGGGCGAGCAGAGCCTGTTCTCCGGCGTCTTCCACATCTCCGGTGAAGAGCACGCGGTGCCCACCATCGCGCAGCTCCAGGACCAGACTGATCTCGTTGGGATCCTCCTCAAACTGCGCCAAGAAGGCCGGCTCTGGGTGGTGCATCTCCAGGCGCTGGGGGTCGAGCACCGGGTCCTGTCCGTCCAAGATGGCCACACCCTTGGACTGGGCCAGGGCCCAGAGACGGGCGTAGTCCTCCTCCCCCTCCAGAGGCCCCCTTGGCACCCGCACAGCTCCCACGCTCAGGGACTCCAAGATCGGGAAGACCCCGCCGTAGTGATCAGGGTGGGGATGGGAGATGAGCACCTCATCAATGTGGGTGATGCCCTGGCGCCGCAGCCAGAACAGGGGCTGCTCGCTGGGTGGCCCGGCATCGACGAGGACCGTGCGTCCGTCCGGGAGTTGGATCAGCGCCCCATCGCCCTGACCGATGGCCAAGAAGTCCACTTGGGTGTGCAGCGGGCGGCTGTGCAGGCCGAAGATCAGCGCGGCGCAGCTCAGAGCGATGCCAGGCCAGCGGGCCAGCAGCACGCAGCCCATCAGCAGAGCGGCACCTGCAGTGCCGAGGGCGGGATGGAGCAGGGTCCAGCTTGGGGCGGACTCCAGCCACCTGAGCCACTGCAGACTGAGGGAGATGCTGCCGTCGGCCAAGGCCAAGGGCAGGGTCCAGCCGGTGGAACCCAGCAGGGCGCAGGGCACGGCCACCGCGCCCATCAGGGGAACCGCCACCAGGTTGGCCAGAGGCGAGAGCAGGGAGATCTCTTGAAAGTGCAGGGCCACCGCGGGCAAGGTGCCCAGGGTGGCGCCGACGCTGGCGAAGAGGCTGCGGGCGGCCCAAGCCAGAGCCAAGTTTAGATCCGGAGGCAGGTAGCGCTCCATGCGTGGGGTCACGGTCAGGAGGCCGGCCACCGCACCAAAAGAGAGCTGAAAGCTCAGGTCTACGGGAGTGCCCGGGTCCGCCAAGCACAAGCCTGCCGCCGCGCCTCCCAGCAGGTTCCAGGGCTGCATGCCCCGGCCGCTGGCGTTGCCCAGCAGGCCCCCGCAGACCATGGCGGCAGCCCGCTGGGCCGAGATGGGGCTGCCCACGCTGTAGGCGAAGGCCAGTGCGGCCACCATTCCGCCCAGGGCTGGGATCCAGCGCAGGAATCGCCCAAGGCTTGGGGCGCGCAAGAGCAGGAGGGGGGCTGCCACGATGCGCAAGAGCCACGCGGTGCCCGCAGCCAGGAGTCCGATGTGCAGGCCGGAGATGGCCAGCAGGTGGCGGGTCCCGGTGTGGGTGAGGGTGTCTTGGTCGGCCTGGGGGATCTGCGCCCGGTCGCCGCTGCTCAAGGCCCGCAGCAGGCCAGGGTTCTCCGTGTGCTCAAAGTCCCCGTTGACCCGCGGTCTACCCAGGCTCAGTGGGACCCAGCTCTGCACCCGCAGTACGCTGTTTTGACCGTTGAGCTGGGCGGCGTAGGCCGGGCTGGGGCTCCCTGGCAGAGTCACGCTCTGGGAAGGGCCGATGGGGCCGAAGACCGCCACCTGGGCGCCGACGGGCAAGGCCTCTTTGGTCTTGAGGCTCAAGGGGCCCAGGGCCGGCGATCCATTGAGGGCGCGAAGGTCCAAGATGGCCCGGTGGGTGCTCGCCCGGCTCACCTGTCCGTGGGCGTAGACCCCCGGTGAGTGCAGGCTGGGCCCCGGAATCCACAGGCTGGCCCGCAGCATGCCGAAGAGCAGGCAGGCAGCCCCGGCAGCGGGCCAAGAGCGTCCGATCCAGCCCAGCAGTCCACAGGCACCGATGGCTAGGATCAAGGGGAGAGGCTGGGTATTCAGCGATGGGTAGAGCGCGATCCCCAGGGGGATCAATAGGCCAGGCAGGAGCAGGGGGTGTCGCATGGCTGGGGTACATGCAGGAGTGGTGCCGTTGGCCTTGGGTGTGGGGAGAACTGGCTAAGAAGCTTCGTTTAGAGCAGATCTATGGAGCGCGGTGCCAGGGCGGGGGTGTCCGGATCTCGACACCCTCTTTGACACCCCCTGCTTTGGGTTGTGTTGGGGGGGGGGCAGTGGCTGTCGGCAGTGGCTGTTGGCAGTGGCTGTTGGTCGCGGCTGTCGGTAGTGGCGTTGGTCGCGGCTGTCGGTAGTGGCTGTTGGTCGCGGCTGTTCGTGGGGAAATTCTGGCTGTTTTCTAGCGGTATTCCCTGCCCATTTCCTGCGGAATTGGGCTAGATTTAGGGCGCTAGGCGCCTGCCCATTTCCTGCGGAATTGGGCTTGATCTGAGGCGCTAGGCGCCTGCAGGAATGCCTTGGCCGGAGGCTGGCCGGCGGTTGCCGGAAGGGTGGTGCGGCTTTGGCTTGGTTCCCTGCCCATTTCCTTCGGAATTGGGCTAGATCTGAGGCGCTAGGCGCCTGCAGGAATGCCTTAGCCGGAGGCTAAGGCATTCCTGCGTCAGCAGCGCCCTGTCCCCAGCACAGCATGCCCATCTCGTCCAGGCCACAGATCAAGCCTTGTCCGCCGGCATCCAGCTCGTGCATTGGCATGCCGATCAGGCTCTCAGGTGCCGCGGGGCCGAAGCAGTGCACATCGGCGGCATCGTCCAAGGCGCAGGTAAAGCCATCGCCGGTCGCGATCTCCAGCCAGCCATCGCCGGGTGGTACGAGCTCTGGCCCGGCGTTCCAGCAGGTGACGCTGCCTTGTTCGTCCAGGGCGCAGCCATGACAGCTGCTCTGGTCCATGGCGACGTATTGGCCTTCGGGTGGGGCGCCTTCACCGCAGGTGCTCAGGGAGCCGGCGCAGTGGATCTGACCGTCCAAGTCCAGCCCGCAGAGCTGGTAGCCGGCCATGCTCAGGCGCTCGTAAGGGCCCTCAGGCAGCTCGGTGGCGATGCGCTCCCAACCCCAGCAGTGCACCTCGCCCTGGAGGTCCAAACCGCAGCTCTGGTAGTCGCCGACCACCACCTGGCGCAGAGCCAGGTTGGGCGGCTCGGTCTCGCCGTAGCTGTCGTGGCCAGCGCAGTGCACGCGGCCATCCACGTCCAAGCCGCAGCTGTGGTTGTTGCCTACAGCGATGTCCCGTACGGCCAGGGAGGTGCTGTACTCGGCAGCCGGTCCCCAGCAGGTGAGGTCCCCCGCCGGATCAAAGGCACATGCGCTCTCGCCCTTGACGCTGAGGCCCGACCACGAGGTCGATGCCTCGTCGTCGTAGCCGCCGCCTGGGACCATGCATGCGATGAGGAGAAGAACCATAGACGTAGCCTAGCCGGGGCTTGGCAGGGGCCGCACCTCTCACGGCTCTGTCTCTGGGTCTCTCGCCCTTCAGTACTGGGCGAAGAGCGTCATGGTCTCGATGTTGGCGTGGTCGCCTTGGGGCTCCACCTTGGCCAGCTGCGCCTTGTCGGCGCTCACGGAGATCACGATGATGCCGGCTTGGGGCAGCATGGAGCCGGGGCTCACGACGATCTCGGTGCCATCGGGCAGGCCCAGTGCAGCACGGGGAGGCTGAGCGTTGGGCATGGTTTGGAGCAGACGTACGCCCCAAGCAGCCTGGGTCGCCAAGCCTTCGGCCGGCGCGAGCTCCACCTCTGGGGCCTGGAAGAGCTCGGGCTCGGGCTCGGGCTCCACTTCGATGAGCACCTCGAGCTCGGGCTCGGGCTCAACCTCCACCACTTCAGGCTCTTCGGGCAGGATGTTGCCGTCCGAGTCGCAGGCGAAGGGGTCGTCGATGCAGATCTGAGGCTTCTTGCCGAAGGGGTCGCTGTTGACGGGCTCCGTCTCAGGCGCACCCTCTGCCACGGGGGGGCAGTCTGGGTTTGTGGCCGACGCCGAGAACATGCCGGACCAGGAAGGTTCGGCCGATTGGCAGGCGATCAGAAGGGCAAACAGCACGGCAAGGCTCCGATGGCTTCGGGCAGCCTAACCCACAGCACTACAAGGGCACGCTGACATGAATGTGTGCGCTGTTGTCCTGGGTCCCCACGCGCACGCCGCCGCCCAGCCAGAAGCGCTGGCGCACCAGGGTGCGGGCGCCGATGCTGGCCTCGCCGCCGAGGGTGGGTTGCAGGATGCCGCGTGCGCCCAAAGTGATGGCGCCGCCGCTGCCGATGTTGCGGGCCAGACCCATGCTCACATCCAGCTCACTGAAGGTGCCGCTCTCGTTGAAGGTCTCGACCCCGCCCTCCTCCAGGCGGCGCTCCCAGTCCAGGGCCCAGGTGCCGCTCTCCCAGCCCATGCCCACGCCCAAATCCCAGTTCTCTCCTTGACGCTCGAGGCGCGCTGAGAGCTGCTGAAGGCGGTCGCCGTACAGGTCGTTCACGATGGGATCGGTGTCATCGAGCAAGCCACCGCCGCCGGCTAGGAAGCGATAGCGCAGGACCAAGTCCAGATCCTCGCCCAGGATCAGGCGTGGGGAGAGCTCAAGCTGCACGCGCTGGCGCTCGATCTCGGTCTGGGCAAAGGGAAGCGAGCTTCCGGAGAAGCCGAGCTGGGCCAGCATCTGAAAGGCGCCGGGTTGACCCAGACGCAGAGAGAGATCGGCGCCGCCTGCTTGGGCCAGTGGGCCGCGGTAGCCCCAAGCGCTCAGGCCCCACGAGGGCGCGCTGCCGAAACCCAAGGCGGCGCGTGCGCCCACGACGTTGTGCGGTACGGGGTCGTGGATGGGGGGCCCACCGTCCCAGGAGATCCCGTCTCGGTCCAGGGAGCCCGGAGAGTGCTGGCCCAGGAGCAGCTCGGCGGAGAGTCCAAAGCGTGGGGTGGACTGAAGCATGCCCACCCAGAGGTCTCCGCCGCTGCTCGCAGAGCCGCTGACCCCAAGCTCGATGGACTGCATCTCTTGGCCGGGCAGCAGTGCGCCGCGGATTCCCCGATCCAGGGTGCTGGGCAGCATGCCCATGGTGGTCAGGGTGCGCAGTCGTCCGCCGTCGTAGGACATCGGATCGCTCTCGGCGAAGAGCGGCTCCTTCTCTTCCCAGAGGGGCTCAACCTTGTCGGGGGCCTCCTCCAGAGTGCCGTCCCAACGGGGGCCTCCCACGTAGGCGTTGTCCTGCAGCGCGACCTGAGCCGCCTGACCAAAGCTGAGCTTCTCAGAGCCTTCTACGTTGGCAGGTACCCAGGCGACCAGGGTCTGGATTCCACGCAGGGTCCAGCCCTCCTCGGCCAGTTTGCGCATGCCGACCACGTCTTCGGGCAGGGGCGGATCGGGCACTGGACGCTCGGTGCCGGCGTAGTAGACCGCGAGCAGCTCTTGCACCTGCACGATGCTGGGGCTCCAGCTTGGCTCCTCCTCCTCCACCTCTTGCAGGATCTCCTGGTCCTCCAGCTCCGGACGCACCACCTCTTCCGCCTCGCCCAGTGCGTTGGCGATGTGGCTCTCCAGGATGCCGGCCAGAGTGCTGCGGTCTGCACCTGGAACACTGGCAGCCATCCAGCGAACCACCTTCTCCAGATCCGCAGCGCTGCGCCCGCTGTCCTGAAGGGCCAGGATGTCGTCTTCCAAGAAGGCCTCGGGCGTGTCCCTCCCGGTCAGGCTGTAGAAGAGGCGCGCGATGCGCTCGGCTTCGGCCTCGGAGAGCTCAGCGCTCTGGGCCAAGAAGGGGGCGTGGACGGCGGGTGCGGCGAGGAGGAGGCAGAGAGAAAGCACGCCCAGGGTGTATCCCCTGAGCGCGCCTTTGTTCACCCAACGATGTGGCCTGTCTCAGCGACGGCTGCAGCCGTGGGTGGAGTCGTAGCGGTCCTCGGCTCGGTCGCGGCGGTCCTCGCGGCGGTCGCGTACGTCCTCTTGGCGGTCCCGTTTGCCGCCCTGGTGGCGGCGGTCCTGGCGGTCCTCGGCGCGATCACGGCGGTCCTCGGCTTGGTCCCGACGGTCCTCTCGGATGTCGGCTTGGCAGGTGGCGTAGGGGTCACGGCCTTGTTTGGCTCCAGGACCCTTTGCTCCTGGACCCCGAGCTCCTGGACCGCGAACTCCGGCCTTTTGTCCTCCGGAGAAGGACTTGGCGCCAGGTGGGCCCTTGCCCTTGCGGCCGCGGCGCGCCTTCTTGGTGCGCTTGAGTTTCTTGCTCTTGCGGGCCAGCTCGCTGCGGTCTTGGGGGCCCATCTCGGGACGCTGGTGTACCCGCTCGGGGCGCTCCTGCTGGACGCCGTCCATTGGGGGTGCAGCGTCGGCCTGGGCGAGGGAGAGGAGGAGGAAGAGGTTCATCATGGCGGCGGCTCCGGTCAGTGGATTCACCAGCACAGACGGGGCCACTGCGCGCTTCTTCGGTCCCTTTACACTCCTTAAGACTCCTTGAGTTTTGCTGACCAGAGCCCTTGGCCAAGGCTCGCCTACTCCAGGAGGAGGCCGGGGTAGTCCTGGGCTGCCCAGTCCTCGCCTGAGCCCATCATCTCGGCGTCCAGGTAGGCGTCGATCACCCGCCAGCCGTCTTGGCGGGTCTCTTCGAAGGGGCGTTCGCTGGGGCTGTCTTCCTTCTCCAGCTCCTTCTCGGTCACATCGTCGACCCAGTCGTAGTGGTTCATGCCCTGCACCACAGCAAAGGTCGCCTGCTCAAAGCGCGCGGCGCCCTCCTCCGTCTGGACCAGGTCGGCGCTGCCGTCCAGCTCGCCAATGATGCTGAGCACTGGCTGGCTGCGATCCTCCACCTTGTCGCCGCCGGCCGGGTAGCTGGCCACGATGACGAGAGGCCCAAAGGTGTCCTCGTGGCGCGCCCACTGCTTGGCGGCGACCGTGCCTCCCAGGGAGTGGCCCATCACCCCGACGGCTTGGGGGTCGATGGCGCCCGCCAGAATGGGGTCTCCGTCCTCGGCCAAGTTGTGGGCACGATCGACGGCCTCGTGGGTGCGGTTGCTGCCGAAGATCGCCAGGTCCATGGGGTACTTCGGCGTGAGGGCGATGTAGCCCCGGGAAGCCAGGTGCTCTCCCATCCAGTGGTAGCGCTCGTGCTCCACCGCCCCGCCTTGGATCACCACCACCATCGGGTGCTCGCCCGCTAGGGTCTCCGCATCGGCTGTCGCCGGAAAGTGCAGGTCCACATCGAAGCTTCGGCCGGTGGCGCGTGCGGCGCGGAAGGTGGAGAAGCCCACGCCGTTGGGTCCAAAGTCGCCGTCCAGACCGAGGCGGTCCACGTCCGGCTCCAGGAGGAGTTGGGGCTCAGAGGTCGGCGAGCAGGCCAGGAGCAACAGCAGCATCATGAAACCGAGCAAGTAGGAGTGGGCATGGGCCCAGGCTTAGGCCCTCAGGCCCCGCAACTTGCCCAGGTCTGGCTCATTTTGGTGCCCTCTGAGTGTGTGAGATGGCCCAAGCAGACGGGCGCACTCAACCACCCAAAGCGATTCAGGAGGCCGCGGCATCCAGAGCGGCTTGCAGGCTGGTCCGGACCTCGATGGCCAGGGGCTCAATGTCCGGACGTCCGACCACGCCGAACATGGCCACAGGGTCGATCGCAGCCACGGTCACGCCGCCGCTCTCATTGGCGGCCACGACCACATTGCAGGGCAGCAGGGCACCGATTGCTGGCTCAGCGGCCAGGGCGCGGTGGGCCATGGGCGGGTTGCAGGCACCCAGGATGAGGTAGGGCCGGGTGTCGGCGTCGAGCTTCTTCTTCAAGGTCGCTTGGACGTTGATCTCGGTCAGGATGCCGAAGCCTTGGGCTGCCAAGGCGGCCACGACCTTGGGCACGGCTTGCTCGAAGGGCAGCGCCAGATCGACGGTCAGGGTGTAGGCGCTGGCGGTGATCGGTGGGATCGAGGACATGGGTACTCCAATGGGCTGTACCCAATCCTATGCATCTGCCGTGCCAGAACTACGGGCGCGAAGCGTCGGAGTCAGGTTCACCGAGCCGCCTAAGTTTGCGCCAGTACGCCACGGCACGCCGCCGCCGCCTCTTCCACAAAGGCCCGAACGCCCACATCTCCTGGCCAATCACGATAATGGAGCAAAGCCCCGACCCAGGTCTTGTTCCAGTCACCCAGCTTCAAGGCGGCCGGCTGCCAGTCCTCTGGCGCTGGCCAAGGGGTCACGTAGAGGTAGGGAGCAGGAATACCGCTATCGCCAGGGCTCATGCCGATCCCGATGCTCTGGCTCAGTTTGCCCTTTTCATCGCTCGCCACAGCCACCAGGCAAGCGAGGTCAAAGTGATGCGGCCAGCAAAGCGCAGGACCAGCCTTTGGAATGTCCCGTTCAACTTGGGCCAAGAGCTCGGCGGCGGCTTGATAGGCTCGGGTCAACACAGCGCCTTCTGGCTGCACCGCAAAGGCGCCTTGCTCCATCAGTGGGCCCATGGGCGTATCCCAGTCTGGGATCCGCCATGGCTTGAAGGCCACACCCTGCTGGCCCAGGGCTGTGGCCAGCGCCTCCAGGGCTTGGCTGGGAGAGCGGCCCTCGAGATCCAGGCGCATCTCCCCCTCTGGACCTCGGACAAGAATGACCAAGAGCCCCGGATCTAAGTGCAAAGTCACACCGTCAAAGGCCTGGCTGACCAGGTGACCCTGGGCCCACCGCATCGCAGACTCTGAGCTGTCCGCGCGTGGTGGAAGGTAAGTCTGGGCGGCGCTGGCCAGCAGCTGGGCTGCGGTGTGTGCTTGTTGGCGGGCGGCCACCAGGTCTGCGCCAGGTACCGCCAAGAAGCCCTGGGAAGCGCTCACAGAGGCACCACGCCCCCGTAGGAAACACCGGTCAAATAGGCGATGTCTCGGTCAAAAGTGGTCAGATCGTTCACGCTGAATCCGGACAGGTCATCGTGACCGCAGGCTCGGGCCATGACCTGCATCAGGGAGACCGTGGCCCCAAACCAGTTGGAGAGGCGCTGGGCGCTGCCGTCGATCTGCAAGCGCTGACGCAGGCCGGGCTTCTGCGTGGCGATGCCCACCGGACAGTTGTTGGTGTGGCAGGCGCGCATGCCCAGGCAGCCGATGGCTTGCAGCGCGCTGTTGGAGACGGCCACGCCGTCGGCGCCCAGGGCCAAGGCCTTGATGAAGTCCGCTTCGGTGCGCAGTCCGCCGGTGATGATCAGGGTCACATCGTGCACCCCGAGCTTGTTCAGGTGGGCTCTTGCCCGGGGCAAGGCCGCCAGGGTGGGCACCGAGATGTTGTTCCGGAACAGAGTGGGGGCAGCACCTGTGCCACCGCCTCTTCCGTCCAGGATGATGTAGTCGCAGCCAACCGCCAGAGCGAAGTCGATGTCCGCCTCGATGTGCTGAGCGGAGAGCTTGAAGCCGATGGGGATGCCCCCGCTGGCCTCGCGCACTTCTTCTGCCACACGCTTGTAGTCGGCGATGCTGCCCAGATCCGGGAAACGAGATGGCGAGATGGCCGCCTCTCCTTCCTTCAGGCCGCGGACCGCGGCGATCTCGGCGGTGACCTTGTTGCCCGGCAAGTGGCCGCCGGTTCCGGTCTTGGCGCCTTGTCCGGCCTTGAAGTGGAAGGCCTGGACCCGCTTGACCTTCTCGATGTCCCAGCCGAACTTGCCGCTGGCCAGCTCGTAGAAGTAGCGGCTGTTGTTCTCCTGCTCGGCGGGCAGCATGCCGCCCTCACCCGAGCAGATTCCGGTGCCAGCCATCTGTGCACCCTTGGAGAGCGCGGTCTTGGCCTCGGCGCTCAGGGCGCCAAAGCTCATGTCGCTGACGAAGAGGGGGATGTCCAGGACCAGGGGCTTTTTGGCCTTGGGGCCAATCACCAGCTTGGTGCCCACGGCGGCGTCGTCGAACAGTGGCAGGCGATGAAGCTGGCCGGTGAGAAGCTGCAGGCTGTCCCAGCTGGGGAGCTCTTGGCGGCTCACGCCCATCGCTGCGGTTGGGCCGTGGTGTCCCAGCTTGCTCAGGCCTTCGCGGGCCAGCTGCTGGATGTGGGCGTTGTGGGGCTCATCGGCGCTGCCGTGGGGGTCTTGGTACTCGCCCAGGTAGGTCTCGCGCTCGAAGGGCTGCGGGTTGGCCTTCTCCCAGGCGGCGATCTCCTCCTCGTCCACGAAGAGCCGCCCATCGTCGACCCAGGAGGTGAACTTGTGCAGCACCTCGGCGTTGTTGTAGGCGCTCACCCCAGTGTCCAAGCGGTAGTCCCAGCCGTGAACGCCGCAGATCAAGTCCTCGCCCTGCACGTGTCCGTCGCTCATCAGGGCGCCGCGGTGCAGGCATCGGCCGTAGAGCACCGAGATGGACTCGTCGGTGCGCGTGATGACCAGGTCGACGTTGGCGACCAGGGCGTGGGTTGGTGTGCGGTCGGCGAGGGCGGACAAGGGCAAAAGAGCGTGGGCTTTCATGGACGCCATTCTGCGCGCATTCTTTCAAGTGGCAAGGCGCGGGGATGGGAGGGTGTGTTTCAGGGATGGCCGAAACCTGGCAGGGGCTTGTCCGACTACTTGGCCGGGACTACTCAATCGCCAGCAGCGGGCGCATCCAACCCCCGTCCGGTCTGCGGTGACATCTGAGTCTGAGCCCCTTGCTCCCGGCCCGCGCGGCCCTCTCCGAACTCCTCCTCGAGCTAGACGGCGTGCAACAGGACCCCACCTGGCACCCGGAAGGCGACGCCCTCTTCCACTCTCTGCAGGTCTTCGGCCTGGCGCGGCAGGACAGCTCTGATCCCGAGCTCTGGGCCGCAGCACTCCTTCACGACGTCGGCAAAGCACACCCCGGCGACCACGAACACATCGGCGCGCAGCTCCTTGCGCCTTGGATGCCACCGCGGGTCTGCTGGTTGGTCTCCCACCACTTGGATCTGTTGCGAAGCCCGGCCGCGACACGGCGCAAACACCGAATGGATGCCCGCTTGTGGGACTTGGAGCAGCTGCGTCGCTGGGACAAGGCCGGTCGGGATCCCATGGCCTGGGTGTGCGATGTCGAGCACGCTGTTGAGAGCATCTTGGAGGTCGCCCGCCCGGTGCGCCCTTGAGCCGCCGAGCCCTGCGTGCCGCCATCGCCCGAGAGGCCGCCCGCTTGATGGTTGAGGAGGGGGTGGAGCAGTATTTCCACGCCAAGCACCAGGCGGCACAAGCCCTGATGGGACCCCGCGTCTCCTCGGGTGCGCTGCCCTCCAACCGCGAGGTCAGAGCTGCCCTGGTGACCCGCGCCCGGTGGCTGGAGGGCCCCGCCCGAGCGGCCCGGCTCAAGGAGATGCGTGGGGTCACGCTGCATCTGATGGCCGTCCTCCTGCACTTCCAACCCCGACTCATCGGGTCGGTGGCGAGCGGTGCGATTCATGCCCACAGCGACATCGATCTGCAGCTCTTCACCGATCGAGATGACCTGGTCGAGCAGCTGCTTCGGGAGGAGGACTACGAGCTTGAGCGCGAGGACAAGCACATCGCTGGACCCGGGGGCACCCAACACTTCCTGCACTTCCACTTTGAGGCCCTGGACATCCCCGTCGAGCTCTCGGTCTACCCGCCGTGGGACCTGGAGAAGCCCAGCAGCTGCAGCATCACAGGCCGGGCCATCGACCGGGTGCCTATTGGTCGGCTCGCTGTCTTGTTTCGGGCCGGCTGAGTCTCGCAGGGCTCATGCGCCCTTCATCTCGCGCTCGACGGCTTTGCGGCGGGCCTTTCCCCGTCGGCTCCAGTAGGGCTTGAGGCGGATCCAGCGCTTGTCGAGCCCTTGGGCAAGCAGCGCGTCCCGCCAGGCCCGCACGCGGTCAGCTTCTCCGGAGAGCACCACATCGCCGGGGCCGGAAGGAGGCTGCCAGTCGGAGATCCACTCCAAGGCCCCGTCCTGGGCCACCGCCTTCAAGGGCAGGCCCAGGGCGTCCAGGGCCGGGGCATCTTCAGGCGCCAGCTCAACCACTCCGTGACAGGGGGCCCTGGCGCTTTGGTGTAGGGCTTGGAACAGGCCCACAGTGGTGGGGTCGCCGATGAGCAGGTGCCAGTCGCTCGCTTGTGCGGGCGGCAGGGACTTGGCAGGACCGATGAAGGAGACGGTCTCTCCAACCTGGGCTTGGGCGGCCCACTGGGCGGCGGGGCCCTGGCCATGCAGGTGGAAGAGGATCTGCAGCGCGCCGTCTTGCCATTGTGAGGGCGTGTAGCTGCGCAGCACGCCCGCCACGTTGAGCTTGAGCTTGTCTCCGGGGTTCCAGTCGGCGGCTTGAATGGCGCCTTCAAAGCGGATCTGGGCCAGGTTTGGGCTGAGACGGGTGTTCTGGACCAGCGTGAGGGAGGTGCCGGTCAGCGTGGCCATTCCGCGTTTGATGGTGTCCGCGAAGCGCATCTCAGTGGTCTCCTTGTGTGGCCTTCCAGGAACGGGTCAGGAAGTGCTCGATGGACTCGGGGGCGCGCCCTGTCAGCGTCTCGATGTCGGCGCTGGCGAAGCTTGTCAGCCCTGCTTGAACCGGAAGGTATAGGGTCCCGAGCAACCGGGCGAAGGCCTCGGACTCGCCGTCGACAAGGCAGGCCTGGATGTAGTCGTCCATGGTGGCCTCGCGGTGGGTGATCTGCTTCCCGGTGACCCGGGTCACGATCTGGCACAGCTCGGCCACGCTGTGGGCGGCGGGACCGGTCAGGTTCAAGACCTCCCCTTCATGCTCTGTACTCGCCAAGACGGCAGCCGCAGCACGGGCCATGTCGTCCCGGGTGGCCCAAGCGTGGGAGCCGGCCCCAAATGGGTAGGGGATGGTGCCCATGCGCAGGATCTCAGGCAGCCAGTCGGCGACGGGCTCGGCGTAGTAGGCGTTCCGCAGCAGGGTCCAGGCCATGCCGCTGGTCACGATTGCGCTCTCCGCGTAGAGCAGGTAGGGCATGATCACAAAGCCGTTTCGAACGTCAGTGCCGACGATCCCGACGTGAACAAGCCGGCGTACCCCCGCCTCTTTGGCGGCGTCGATGGCGTTCTGAACTTCCTGAACGCGCTCCCTGGGCATGCTCTTGGTGGGAATCAGGTGGACGGTGTCCACCCCTTGATAGGCGGCCTTTAGGCTGGCCTGATCCGAGTAGTCGCCCGCCCGCACCTGCACGCCCTGAGCCTTCAGGTCCGCGGCCCGCGAAGGAGATCGGGTGACGGCGATGATGTTCTCGGCGCCGTGCAGAGGAATGAGCTTGGCGATGGTGGCGCGGCCGAGCTGGCCGGTGCCGCCCATGATGGCGATTTGCATGGTGGGTCCTGTGGGATTGGGAGGTCTAAGCCTGGCTGATCAGCCTACTCTTCGGCTGGGTAGAGGATCTCGTCCACGCTCAGCTGCAGCAAGAAGGGGCCGGCGTAGTCGGGGTAGGCGGCCAGCATCGTGGCGGTGAACTCCTCGCCGTCCGCTGCGGTGGCGTAGGTGTCTCGACCCGTCTCCAGGTAGCCCATAGCCTCGGTCACCGCGCTGAGCTCGGTGGCGGCGGGTCCGTGGCCGGCCAAGAACAGGGACTGGTCTGCGCTGCCCAGCTCGCCCAAGGCGCTGATCCAGCCGTCAAAGCCGGGGTTCATCACCGCGTGGTGCTTGTTGTAGAACAGGTCGCCCAGGGCCACCACGCCGTAGTCGGGCAGGGTGATGATGACCTGCTCGCTGGCCTCCAAACCCGTGCGCACCTCGAAGCTGTAGTTCACGCCGTCGATCTCGGCGCTGGCCCCCAGGGTGTTCTCGATGACGGAGCCGGAGTCCGCCAGGGCCTCGGAGATCACCCCTGCGCTGGAGTAGCTGGGCACATCGTCAAAGGAGGAGGCCAGGCCGCTGACGTGGTCCGGGTGCCCGTGGGTGATCAAGATGCGGTCAATGGGCTTGCCCAGGCTGTCGGCGTAGGCCCGAAAGTCGGCGGCGGACTCCGGGAAGAAGTGGGCGTCGATGAGCACCAGGCTGCTCTCGCTCTCCACCACATAGGTGGCGTTTCCGATGCCGTTGGCCGGGTTGTCGTTGTAGTTGTGCACCCACAAATCGCCAAAGTCGTAGACCACCACGGTGGCCCCGGAGTCCCGCTCCAGAGTCTGGGTCGCGTCCAGGTTCAGGCCCGGCTGGACCGTGGTCTCGCTGTCGACCACGCTGTCCTCGGTCTCGGCTTTGGTGCAGCCGAGCAGGCTCAGGCCGGCCAGCAGGGTCAGGGCGGTGGGGATCAGGGAAGAGCGGGCCATGGGAGGCCTCCTGGTTGGGCGCCGAGGGGCGGGATGAAGGCCGGAGACCGAGCCGGGCCGAGGTGGCCAGAGGCAGCAGCGTCTCCAGTGCCTACAAGGTAGATTCTTAGGTGTTAGAGGACAACGGCAGCCAAACAGTCAGGAGTGTTCGCTTGAACAGAACAATCCCCAGCCAGCGTCTTCACCAGCTCCTCGTCTTCGAGGCCATCGTGCGCCACGGCTCCATGACCGCTGCCGCTCAGAGCCTGGGGGTCTCCAAGAGCGTGGTCAGCGGCCACCTGCGCAAGCTGGAGACCGAGCTGGGCGTGCGGCTGCTGGAGCGCACCACCCGCAGCATGTCCCTGACCCAGGTCGGCGAGGAGGTGCTGCTCGCCGCACAGCGCATGTCCTTGGCCGCCCTGGACGCCGCCGCTGCCGCCGAGTCAGAGCGCAGCGAGATCCGAGGGGAGCTGCGCGTGGCCTTTACCCTGGCCCTCTGGCCGGGCCTGATCCGTCCCGTGCTCCAGCGGCTTCGGCGGGCCCACCCCGGTCTGCGCGTGGTCTGCTTTGGCAACGACGCCCGGGTGGATCTGGTCGAGGAGCGTCTGGACATCGCCGTGCGCATCGGCGTGCCCACCGACTCCAGCAACGTCATCACCCGCCTGGCCAAGGACCGAGAGATCCTCGCCGCGGCCCCCGAGCTGGCTGCCCAGTGGGTGGGCAAGCCGCCCGCGGCCCTGGCCCAGGCCCACTTTGTCGGGCACCGCTACGTGCCCCGCCGCACCCTGGAGATGCGCAATGGAGAGCGCAGCGCCAGCGTCGCCATCCCACCCCCGGTCGTGGTCGTGGACACCGCCCAGATGCTGTTGGAGGTCGCCAGCGACGGCTTGGGCCTGTGCGTCGCCCCCAGCCACATGCTGCGCGCGGATCTGCAGTCGGGGCGCCTGGTCCGGGTGCTCCAGGGCTGGTCGATGCGGGAACTGGAGCTCTACGCGCTGATGCCCTCCCGGCGCAACAATCGGCGGAGCGCGGTCTTTCTGGAGACCCTGCGAGAGGTGCTTGGGGAGAGCGCGTCTTAGACCGTAGAATGCTCCCTCAGCCCCGGGGCTCCCCATGAAGAAGCGCAGCCTCTTGCCCCTGATCCTCCTGACCATGGCCGCCTGCAACAAGGGCGAGAAGGGCGAGTGGGTCGAGACCAGCGCCTGCATGACGGTGGCCGAGGACGCGACGAGCTGCCCCAGCAGCGACGAGGTCCAAAGCTCTGAGTTGTGGGTCAGCGGGTGGTGTGCCGATGAGATCAAGAGCGTGGAAGGTCAAGGCACGCTGCTGCTGGCCGACGATGAGGCAGACACTGGCTTCAATGACAGCAACAAGTGCTGCTACCCCGTCGTGGCCCGAAACACAGAACCGAACTGCGCCATCGGCCGGCCATTCCACG
This sequence comes from uncultured Pseudomonadota bacterium, assembly GCA_913060515.1. GTDB lineage: Bacteria > Myxococcota_A > UBA796 > UBA796 > CAJQPC01 > CAJQPC01. The sequence goes on from CAJXRZ010000093.1 coordinate 21,298, forward strand.
AGCAGGGACAGATCAAGGTCGCCGCCTTCAATGGCCCAGCTCCCCATGACCCCTTGGCCAAAGCTTGGCTGGAAGCCGCCCGAATGGAGCACGCCTCCGTGGCCGCCTTCTCGCGCCTCACCCTGGACTTGATGGCCGTGGGTGCGCCCTTGTCTTTGCTGGCCCAAGTCCAGGCTGCGGCTCTGGATGAAGTGGAGCACGCCCGGATCACCTTTGCCCTAGCCTCGGGCCTGGCTGGCACCGAGCTCAGCCCTGGGCCGCTCTCCTTCTCCGAGGCCCTTGCACCCCGCACGGACATGGCCGCCATCGCCTTTGACGCGGTGGTCGAGGGCTGCATCGGCGAGACCATCGGCGCCTATCTGGCCCGCCGAGTTGCCCAAGACCTGCCACCCGGTGAGCAGCGAGATGTGCTGGAGGCCCTGGCCGACGACGAGGAGCGCCACGCGGCGTTGTCCTGGGGAGTCGTGGCATGGCTCTTGAGGGAGGGCGGTGAGCCTGTGCGCGCGGCGGTGGAGTCGGCTCTGCAACAGCCCACAGAGGTCGGCGGGGTGATGGCGATTCTGGCTGGTGAGGACTTGGCGGGGCTGCTTGAGCAAGGTGGGCGCGAGATCCTAGATCCGGCGGCTCGGGCGCTGCTCGCGGCCTAAGCGCGAATAGCCGCTACCCTGTCTGTCCAGCCGCTCGCTGCGCTCGGGCATTGACAGTACCGATAGGCCGGCAAATAGCCG
>CAJXRZ010000094.1 GCA_913060515.1 uncultured Pseudomonadota bacterium
TCTACACTATCCTCTTCGTCGGCAGCGTCAGATGTGTATAAGAGACAGGGGATGGGTAGCGCTGAGGGAAGCTGTCTTGACGCTGTCGTGCGCGCTCTGCAGGGCTGTCTGTGGGGACGTTGCGGGCATCCTCGGAGCGATACTCAACGAGCATCGCGTTGCCGAGCTCATCGACCACCCGCTCCAGCAGCCAGCGCCAGGTATCGCTGGGGTCGTGCGGGTTCTGTATGCACTCGCTGACGCCAAAGATGTGGATGCGTCCGTCCGGGCTGCGCACCCGCCAGTGGTCTTGTCCGTCGCTGGCGATCCAGCGCTCGAAGCGCTCGTGGCCCTCATCGATCTCCAGGCCGTAGGTCTGGACCTGATCGGACCCCTCTTGGCGTGTCTCCCGCAGCACGAGCCTGTTCCCGTGGGTGTCGGCATAGCGGCGTGCTTGCCCCGGAGAGGGCAGGCCCTCGCTTGTGTCAACGCCGATGAAGGGCAGCCCCGCCAGGGTCCACCCGCGTCCAAATGGAGAAGGACCGCTGCCGCTTCGGACTAGTGAGAGCCCGGGTCCCATACCGTCCCTTCCGGCAGGGAGGCGCAGCGGCACCGCCACCTTCAGCCCACCACGCACCCGGTCCACCTCGACGCTGTGGTCGAGGCGGAGCAGCCCGGCATCGAAGGTGGGAGGCTCGAACACTCAGTCCACCGTGTACCGAAGCACGAGCAGCAGGTCCTGGAGCTTGTCGGGGTCGGCCGTCCATGCGCCCGCGCTGTCGCCCAGGTCACCGACGTTATCCAAGGTCAGCGTGCGTGTACCGCGCAGGGCCCCCGAGAGGGTCGCGCTTCCCGTGTGAAGACCCCCGTAGTCAGTCCCCGCGGCGAAGATCGTCGCCCCACCATCCACGCTCAGGGAGAAGCTGCCCGGCGCCGTGTCGGCGACGAGGATCCACTCCGCCGAGTCAACGGTCAGGCCTTGGCCCTGTAGGTAGCCAGGGAGGTGTCGGTCGCTCAACTCCAGCTCGACCTCGGTGCCTGGGGCGGCGCGCATTAGGCGCTGGAAAGTGGAGGAGAAGTCCTGCCTCAGAGATAGGACGCGGGTCGAGGTCTGTGCGCGCAGGGAGCTGGCCAGGATGCCGTCTTCGGCCTCTTGGGCTTCGCGCAGAACGCCATCGGCGTCCGCTTCGTAGGACAGGTCCACCAGCACATCTGTAATGCTCCGGTAGTCAAAGACCTTGAAGCGCCGCGGCAGCTCCAGTCGCCACTGACTCACGGCGCCCGCCCCCTCAAAGGGCAAATAGCGCTCACTGCGGAAGCTCAGCTCAAAGACGCCTGCGTCGCCTTGGGCCGTGCTGGTAGAGACGGCGCTCCCGGTACCGACGGAGACCTCTTCAAGGCCCCCTTCGCCCGTTGTGGGCTCGGGGCGGATGTGGCTGCCCAAGAGCGTCAGGGTCGCCGACACTGATGTGTAGGGCCCGGTCACGCATGGGAGGGTCAAGCGCACGGCCCGGAGGCGCCTGGCAAAGTGCCCGGGGTACTGCAAATCGAAGTGTCGCTCGTCCAGAGAGAACTCGCACAGACCGGTCTCCCGGAGCTCGATGAGTGCCTCGGGGTCGACCTGGGAGAGGGCGAGGGTCTGTGAGATCTCCAGTCGTCGGCTGGTGCTCTGGGCATAGCGCTGCTCCATCCGGGCCAAGGCCAGCTGAAGCCGCTCACCGCAAAGCAGCCCTGCACGGCTGGCATCCCAGAGGTTCGGACTCAGGAAGCTGCTGTCGTCGGCACGCTCGAAGTGGTAGGCCGCCTGAGCCATCTGGGCGGAGGTGAGGGCCACTTGCCAGGCCTCGCGGAAGACGGACTGGAGCTGCTGTGCGCGCCAGTCCAGCAGCTCGGAGCTGGTGAAGCGGCTCTCGAAGAGGTCCAAGACCTCGTCGACCTGCGCGATGCGTTGGGTATGGCTGCTCAGGGAGCGTTCGGCGATCTCTGCGCGGAGCTCAGCTGCGGCCAGCTGTGGCTCGAGCTCTTGGAGTTCTCTTTGGGCTTGTGCCTTTGAGAAGGCCCAGCCTTCTTTGCGGCGAGCCCAGCTTGCGAACAGGCTCATGGCCGTAGCGGCGGAGTCCATCCCTCCTGCAAAGCCGTTTTGAGCGGCGCTGATGGCTTCCAATGACGCGCCCAGCTGTTTGCCACCGAAGGTGATGGCTGTGGGAGAGCCAAGGTTGGGAATCAAGCGCAGAACGCTGGCTGCCAGTCCGAGGGTCGCCGCGTTGTTCCTGAGCTTTGCAGAGCTCAATCGTTGAATGGCTTGGGTGGTCTCTAGGGCGTTTAGGCCTCCCTCCAGCAGTTCGTCGTAGTGGAGCAAGCGCGCCTGGGCGGACTCGATGCGTTGCTGAAGGGCGCCAACACCAAACTGTGCAGCTTCGAGTTGCTGCTCGCGGCTCTTTGTCGCCAAGGCCAGGGCATCCGCTTGATGGAGCGTCTGCAACTGTGCCAGTTCCTGGGCGTCCCGTCGCTCCAAAGCGGCGTACAGCGCGTTTCCAAAGGACTGGACCATGTTTGTATGGCGTCGGGCCAGGTCCAAAAGCAATGGGAACCTGAGCGGCGGCACACCGCTGGAGAGTCCAGAGACCACATCGCCCAAATCCAAGCCCAAGGCGGCCGCTCTGGCCAAGAGTAGGGGGTCGATGAAGGGGGCGAACAGGGCCAGCTGGCGCTTGACCCCGTTGATGTCCATGCAGTTTCGCAGCTTGTAGAGTCGGTCTGCCACCGTGTCCCATCGGCCAAGCAGCTTGTCGTCGTGGGGGACGCAGAAGACCAGCTCAAGTTGAGAGGCGAAGGCCTCCCCTTGGGACCAGCGGCCCTTTCCGGGAGCCCGTTTGTTCTGGGTGGTCTTTGCCGCGTTGGCCCGCTTCCCAAGCAAGGCTGTGAGCTGGAGTGACCCCAGTCCGGCCTGCTCTTGGCTCTGGATGTTCGACTGTTGCACGCCTTGAAGGGCCCGAGATGCCATGACCGTGGACTGGCCGCCGCCTCGAGAAGCTTGGGCCCGCTCTCCAAAGCTGCGCCACTTCTTGCCCATCAGCCAGCGCTCGATCTCGACGAGGAGCTCCGAGTCGCCAATCTGGCCTTCCAGCTGGCTGTAACGCTTGTTCTCAGCGGTCTCTCCACAGTCTCCAACTTGCGCTGGACGTTCGCCCAATACGGACTCTGCCATCGCGTAGTAGAGGGTCGCTTCGGCCACAGACTCGCGCGTGTCCTGGCTGAACAAGGCATCGCCGCTCCCGATGAGGTTGTCGACGTAGCCGTAGACACAGGCCTTTTGGTAGGCGGTCAACCGGGTCCGAGCGATTGCGTGGGGGTTGAAGGGATCCTCGGCGTAGTCGGCCAGTGAAGTGGGCTCGGTGAGCCGCTCTCTGAGGGGCTCTGGGGTCAGCTCGCGGAACTCTCGGTAGCGCCAAGCCCGCTGGGTGTCGTCGCCATCGCTGGTGTGGGCTGAAGCGGTCGGGTCAAAGATGACCTTCCACCAACTCCGGCCTTCTTCATAGGCGCCGGCCGCGTCCAAGTGCTGAGCCAGAAGCATGGGTAGGTGAAGGTAGATCTCCCGGAGGTAGACCCCCATCGGCCCTGTCCAGTCGACTTGGCCTGACTTGCTGTCGTCGTACACGATATCCGCATCGATCTTGAAGGGCGGAAGACCAGTGCTTCCAACCACAGTCTCCTCGCGAAGGCTGAGCTGGGTATTCAAGGAAAGCAGACCCTCTACCCCATCGGTGAACAGCTTCTGTGAGAGTCCGTCTGCGAGGCTTGTTCCGAGGCGCTGAATGTGGAAGCGACCGTCTGCCCTGGCGCCATCTTGTAGGAGAAAGAGCTCGTCCTGGTAGGCGATGATCATGTCCTGGGGAGACCCGGTGACCGGCAGTAGGCGGATGCCTTGGTCCTCGCTGAAGCGGCCAACCAGGTTCTCCTCCATGCCCGTCTTGATGTAGTCGGTGACCACAGGATTCCACCAAGAATCCTCGCTCCCGGAGTGCGTGGCTTTCATGGTGGAGGCGTAGTGGTCAACGTGCTCCTGGCGTGCATGAAGGGCCGCCCAGACCTCGTTCTCCATCAGGGGGATCTGGGGGTCTCCGTAGTACAGGCCGCGGGCGTCGGCCTCGGCCTTGCTCCAGAGAATGCGGTCGGAGGAGAAGGTCAGATCCGAGCCACCAAAGGTCAACAGCCACGCCCAAAAGGCCTGCACGGGATCCTTGGCAGGGACCCCGTAGTCGAGGCCACCGTGGTCCGTCTGAAAGATGGGCTCTCCCAGGCTCTTGGTGTACAGATCCACCGGGGAGATGGTCTGGAAGTCGCGGGAGCGCAGCAGGATCTTGTTCCCGCGTGAGACGTGGATTCGGTCCCAGCCCACACCACGTAGGGTGTAGTTGTCGATGGGCTCCGAGTGCGCCAGGTCGGCGTAGAGCGGGCCGGTCTTGTCGGCGTCCGGAAGGCGGACTTTGAATCCCAGAACACTGACAGTCTCAAAACCTCGCGTGACAATAGGATCATCGATCACGCCTGGGTGAGCCGCCTCGAAGGGGGCCCCTCCCATTGTCAGCTCTTGAGGCGCAGACCAGCTCTCGTCTGCCTGGAGGCGCGCGTACTCCACGCGCATCTGGTGCCTGTAGCCACGAAACTTGGAGTCCCCATCCTCGAAGTCCTGGACCGGCTTGGTCTCATAGCGGTGCCAGAACAGGTGGAGCCGACCCTTGTGCACGATCGGAGAGACTTCGCGGCCAGGGATCTTTAGATCCATGGGTTCCCAGGCGCGCCAACGTACGCTGCGGTCGTCTTCTGTCAGGGCGTGCCGGGTGTTCTCGACGCGCCGGTAATACCAGCGGGGTGGATCGGAGGTGGTGGTCGCGAACAGGTGCAGAACATCCGTGCGCTCGTCCTCGTCGATCTCCCGGCAAACGCCGCCGATCTGCAGTTTGGCGATCTCCTCAAAGCCGGCCAGGTAGCTGGCGTAGGCTTGATTGACCGACGCTTCAGTGATGTCGCTGGAGAGCAGCTGGGATTCGATCTGCTCGAAGAGGGCGGTCTTGTTGTCCCGCAGGGAGGGCAGCAGGTAGCTCTCAGGGAAGAGGAAGATCAGACGGTTTGCCTGCCAGAGGCGGAACTGGCGGCGCCAGTCCCACTCCCCCTCCGGGATGGCGTCCACTTCCACGGTCACCGGATCTGGAGCATCGTCTGGGCTTCGCTCAAGGCCCAACATGATGCGCTGGACGTAGAGCTGAAGCGAGTTGGTGGCTTGCACGATGCGGGAGGTGCGGGCGCATCCAGAGACCTGGACGTCCAGCAAGTAGGCTTCGTACAGGTCTTCGGCCTGGTCGAACTGCTCCGCGCCACTGTGGATGAGCCAAGCGACCAGTGCGTCTCTCTTTCCGGCCAGGATGCTGTCCCGAATGGGTTCCCAGGCCGCATCGAAGTCTTGCTCGCTCTCGGTCGCGGAGCGCATAGAGCCGAGCAGGCTGGCGCCGGCATTGATCAGCGCTTCGGTCGAGGTCGAGGTGAGGCTGAGCAGAGCGTCTGCAGAGAGGCCCAAAGTCTCTGCTATCGAGACAGCTTCTTCCAACTTGGCCAAGTCGAACAAGGCGTGTCCCTGACTTGGAAGCGCAGCAGCCAGTCCCTGGGCCAGGGTGGGGTTGCAGTCCAAAGCGGCGCCAAGGAGCATCGGATCCGTATCGCTGAAGCTTCCGTCCCATGCGGCGAGTGCAGCGTGGAGCGCGCTGGGCTCGTCCTGCGGGAGTGCGAGATAGGTTGCGACTCGCCGGGCATCCTCAAGCTCAGGGGCGCTGGGGTCGGAGAGGGAGAGCAGGTCAGGGGCTGCGGCCAAGTCGAACAAGGTCTCGGCGTCGAAGGTCTTCTCGTTCAGGAGCAGGGAGAGGCGCCAGAGTGCCCGGGTCAGGTTCTCCAAGTCGCTGGGGTCCCCCCCCATCAGAGCGTCTTGGTGGCCCGCCAAGTCTGCGTTCAGAACAGCCAACAAGCCATCCAAGGTCTCGGCTGAACACGCCAGCGTCTTGGGGAGGGCCACACGAAGCAGGCTGCTGGCGTGCCACTGGAGCAGTGTCTCCAGCAACTCGGCGGGCTCTACGCTGCTCCCCGTGGGGGGCGTTGGGACTGTCTCGGGGTCGAAGGCGCCAGTGAGGGACCAGAGGCCATCCAGCTCTTGTGCGCCGTTGAGGTCCTGCAGAAAGCTGACAGCCTGGTCCTGGGTGAGGCCCTCCAGGAGCGCGAGCGCTGCGCTCTCAAATGCCAGCGAGCCCTCAAGATCGACCACGATGTCCTCGACAGCGGTCTGGGCGTCCAAGGGGTCGGTGCCGGTGATCAGCCTTAGATCGGCGGTTGACCATCTGTTCCAGGCGAGGAGATCTAGAACAGACTTCAGCGCCTCTGGCGAGACTAGAGGGCCCTGGGCCAGGTCCAAAAGCCGAAAGAGCTCGGAAGGCTCCAGGTCCAGGGCTCGTGCCAGGATGCTGTGGCGCAGGAGGAGTGAGAGGGACTCTCGGCTTAGGGGAAACGCAAGAGTGCCGGAGTCGATGTCCAGGCCCAAGGGCTCAGCCAAGCCCAGCACCAGACTCTCCAGTCCGGCTTCGTCTGTGCCCGTGGCTGCAAGGAGGCGCGCATGGTCCAGGGCCGCTTCCAACCCGCTTAGGGCGCCCAAGGATGGGTGGGTGTAGCTTCGGGAGCTTGGAAAGACGCCGCCCAGTGATACGAAGCGGTCCAAGTTGAAGAGCCGGTCCATCATCGAGCTGCCGCCCGCCTCGGCGGGGTGCTCAGGGAGGGGAGCCCAGAGGCAGATGAGCGACTCGAAGTCCACGTCCAAGCGGTCTCGAAGAGAAAGAAGGGTGGTGAGGTCCGACACGCTCTCGGCGTCGATGCCTCCGCCTCGCCCCATCTCGCTCAGGGCTGTCGTGGCCAAGTCGAGCGCTTCGATGCTGAGTTGAGAGGCGCGCCAGAGACGCACGAAACGGTGCATGCGGTCCAAGGCGGCATCGCTGGCGTCTTGGAGGCGCTCCACGTCGTTCTGGAGGCTCTCGGTGCTCAGCTTCTCGGAGAGAATGTGCATCTCTCCGCCTATGAAGCGAGTCTCCAGGAGCCGGCCCAGCTCATCCCGGCTCAAGTCCATAGAGCGCAGCAGGTCCTGAACGTCGACCGGGCTGTAGTCTGTCCCCCAGGTGACCCCGTATAGGGTGCTCAGGCGGTCGAGACCCAGCTCAGCGGACACCAGCGCGGTCCAGGCCTCTTTGGACAAACCCAGCGCCAGGCGACTGCGGGTATCGGGATCTGCTTGGAGCGCCTCTCCGACATCGCCCAGGCTGCTGCCCCACCAGCCCAGCAGTGCCTGGACTTCGGAGGCATGGATGTTGTGGGGCTGGCTGAAACTGTCCACGACGCCCGGGAGCAGAGTTCCGTAGACGTATGCCTGGACCGCGTCCCGGTCATTGGGGTCTACAGTGGCCTCGCTCTCTTGGACCAGGCCCGTCTCTAGGACCTCCACCACGATCTGCAGGGTCGGGAGCAGAGTGTTGACGTTCTCGCAAGACAGTTCCAGCTCCCAGAGATCAGGTCTGCGCTTGCGCAAGTTCAGCGGGTGGTCCTCTCGGCTTCCGGTGAACACGTCCTGGGTGACGTTCTCGTCGACGAATCGCATCAGATCTACGAAGTACGCCGCCGCTCCCAGGATAGATGCGCACTCTTCACAGGAGCAGAAGCTCTGTCCGCCAAAGAGGTCATCGAAGCCCGGAAGTTCCGCAAACCATTCCTTGGCGTCTCCTCTGGGACTCCCAACGCTGCTGGGGCCGTCTTGGAGCTCGGCCGCGATGGAGCCCACCACGGCACCCAAGCTTCCGGCGATGCTCTGTGCGGTCTTCTGGATGCTCTGAATTCGGTCTTGAGTCAGACCAGTGGCCGCAGCGAGCACCTTGGGCTTGGCCCTGGCCACCCGGCGCGGCGAGGCATATCCGGCCTGGTGTAGCGCCAAGCCATCCAGGACATCTCCGGCCAAGCCGACGGCCACCTGTGCTGCCGGGTGCTCCTCAGGCTTTAGTCGGGCGGAGATCGCTTGATCTGGAAACCAGTTGGCTGTCTTGCGCTCTAGGTAGGCCGCGTGAGCTTTTGTTTCTAGTGGGCTCTCTACATCTTTGAGGAGTGCTTGCCACTGCTCGCGGTCCAAGGCAGTCAGGTCCTCTGGGTCCGTGGAGGGCAGGGCCTCAAAGAGCGCGTCGTTGGCATCCACCAGCTGCCAGGAGGCGGTGGCTTGTTTGAAGGCCTTGGCCCTGTTCTTGGGTAGGACTTTATCTTGTACCAGCTGGTCGATGCGCCGGGTGTCGAGCTTGCTGAGTCCGACTCCTTCTTCGGCCAGGCGCTCCCTCAGCCGGGTGCTCAGGCCGGCGCGCTCCGCGATGAGGTCTACGCGCGCGACGGAGACGGCTGGGGCCAGCTGGGGATCCAGGACGGCGGGACGGTCCCGGTTGGGCTCAAGGGCGCGGCCTGTGGCAAGGCCAAGCGTAATGTTGGCGTCCAGCACCACTCGCGCGGGCGCCAGTGCGTTGCGGCGAAGGAGTTCAAGGTCCTTGAGCTTCATCGTCCCCTCCAGGGAGGGGTGGACGATAGCAGCCTTACATCCTGCGGAATTCGGTGAAAGGCTTGCATTCTGCTTTCTACTCGACCCAATCCTCAGCTTTCGTCGCTGGAATCGACGTTTCCGAGTATGCGCGGCTGCGAGCCCTGGAGTTTGGGTAGGTTGCGGGGCTTCGCTGCTCGTCGGCTTTGCTGGTCACACACGGCCTGTTGAGCTTCCTCAGCCCTTGTGTCACCGCCGCCCTGCTCACATCCTCTCGCCGAGCCACTTCCGCACGGCTCATCCCTCCCTCAACCATCCCCTGCCAACGCCTTCAGCGCTCCACGGCTCGGGGTCGAGAAAAGGGGGGGGAGGCAGCTGCGTTGCCTGCGATAAGGAAGGAGCATCCCTGCATCTTGGGACTTTCGCAGTGGTGCGCCTCTCCTAGCTTCAGGATTGGGCGTGCTCATTCCTCCAGCGCACGCACCTCCGCCAACATCGCATCGATGTGGGCCAAGCCGTTGGGCATGCGCGGGAAGTCGTTGGCGGGGCTCTCTCCGCGGGCCCGACGGGAGGCGCGTAGGGCGACCAGGCGGGTGAAGGCGCACCAACCTGGGAAGCTGACCCGCTTGTCCCACGCGGTGCCCAAGGTGTAGAGCTTGCGCAAGGCCTGACCGCACTCCGTGACGCACGCCTCGTAGCGTTCATCCCGGAAGGCGAGCTGAGCGAGCAGCACATGGGGCTCGCCGACGAAGGGGTTCAAGCGAACCGCGGCACGCAGTCGACGGACGCGCTGTGAGTCGCTCATGCCGGCGACTTGGACTGTCGCCTGCTCCTGAAGGGCACCCAGGTCGGGGTCTGCGTCCACGTCCTGCTCGTCGATGTATACGTCGTGGTCGTCGCAGTCCTCTGCACGCACCACCTCCCAGTACAGGTTGCGGGCCTTGGTCTCGGCGGCCTCGGAGAGGGTCGCGGTGCACCCCGCGAAGATCTGGGGCGCTTGGGCGCCGCTGGGCAGGTGTGGCCGTGCAGCACGGGCAAGCTTGGAGAGCCAATGCAAGCACGTGGCGGGCTTTCCGCTGCCGGGCCAGAGGGTCCCAGGCGTCTCGACTTGGTAGATGTCCTTCCAAGCATTGGAAGCCACCGCCTGCTCTAGGTAGTCGGCAACGGTGATGAACATGAGGAAGGCGCAGTCCTGGGCTGATACCCGCACGGAGTCCGCGCCGGCGACGGCGGCGTCTGCGGGTCGGTTCCAGCGCACGTCGATGCCTTGGACGGGAATCTCTCCCGTCTCCAGGATGGCTGAGACGATGGTGCCCCGGTGTAGGGCGCCGAACTGATGAACCAGTCGCTCAGCATCGGGGCCAATGAGCGCACTCAGCTCCGCTCGGTCCCCAGCATGCTCCGAGCGTGCCAGAGCAAAGTAGAAGACGTCGCCGGAATACGCCGTGTGCAGCAAGCCCGCTCTGCAGGCGGCCTGGGGCAGTCCCCAGGCGGCACACAGGGCGAATGTGCCTTGCAGGTGCTCGCGGAAGGTGGCCCGTGCGTGCCCGAACTCGCACACCGCTTGGCTCTCTTGGAGCCAGGTCTGGAAGCGAGGCCAGTCTGCGTCGAAGTCCTGCCAGCGCTCGTAGATCAAGGAGCGGACGCCCGGGGTGGGCTTGGGGAGCGGTGGGAGGCCTGGGAGCGTGGCTTCGCAGGCGGTCGTGGTCTTCGTCACTGTCATAGCGGCGGTCAATCTCTCGCTTGAGGAGGAACTTACACGGATCCAAGGCCGCTGGGCGAATCCGAACAACCCGCAGTGAGCGCTCTGTTTGCCTGTCTCCGGAACTGGATGGACGCTTTGCGACCATCGGCTGACCTTGGGGGGTCCACCATCGCTGGGATGGACCCGCCAAGGCCGTGGTAGAGCGTGACATGCAAATCGACCAGCTCCAAGCTCTACTCTCAGTGCTCCACCATGGCCTCGGACAGCCACATGCGCTTGGCCATGCAGCCAGGGGTGCCCCCCGGCATGTTCGCGTTGGTCTCACAGGCGCCTCCTACTTCCAGAGCGCTCGATAGACTCTCCCGCTGTGAGGGCCTTCGTACAGCTGGCCCGAGCGTTCGGACTGGGGCAACACACGCTTCTGGTGCTATAGGGTCTGGGCATTGATTGGACACTGGGTTTTCTCAACGACTCTGGGACCACCCTTGAGCTCTTGGACGACACCGTTGGTCTGGACAAGCGGTCTGCCACCTCGCTGATCGAGTACCGCGACGGTGAAGACGAGACCCTCGGCACGAGCGACGATGCGCTCTTTGCCTCTATCGCCCAGGTCGATGCGCAGTACTACGTCGGAGACGCCGCGATGGAGGCCTTGCTGGCTTACGCTGACGCTCAGGGTTGGGTTCCGGGGCCTGACGATGTGGTCGGCTCCTGGGAGGGGGTCTCCTTCACGGCTTCGCAGGTGACGGCCGTGTTGGGGGTAGTCAACACAGCCACCCAGTCCGAGCTGGACGACGATCCGGCGCTGGACAGTAGAGCTGCACAGAACATCGTCGATACCCGGCCCTCTGTCTCCATCGATGAGCTGGGCGCGGTCTCCTATGTGGGCCCCTCAGCCCTTCAGAAGTTGCAGAGCTACGCTGCTTCGCTGGCCTTGGCCCAAGTCAGTGAGGACTGCGAGCTGAACTCGGAGTGCGCCGACGGGCTGATGTGCGCGGGCGCAATCGTTTGGGGCACCGGCGTCTTCTGTACCGACACTTGGGGCGTGTTCTCCTGGGAAGGCCCACAGACCATCCCAGAGGGCTCGGAGCTCCTCACGACCGTGGACGTTCTGGGCCTGGCCTCGGTCCCGGTCGACGTTGTGCTGACCCTTCGCATCGACCATGACCGGCCCGCTGATCTGGAGCTGTCCATCGACAACTTCAACGGCTACGGCGAGACCCACTGGACGGGAGGCGATGCAGACCCGGAGTTGGAGATGGTGGTGTATGCCTTCCCCAGCGACGACATGGTGCACGGTGAATACAACGTGCGTCTGACCGACACCATCGCAGGGGTGGGGGGCGAGGTCCTGGGCTGGGACCTGCTCGTGGTCTCGGTCTACGACTGAGACCCTCAGGGGCTCAGAACTCGATGACCATGCTCACTCGAGAGGGCGTGCTTGGGCCGCCTTCGGTCTTCAGCCTGTAGGCAGGCTCAGCCAAGACGCCCTTTACGCAGGCGGTCTGCTCCTGGGTCAGGCTGTCCCAGGCGCTCACCGGTTCAATGCGTTGCTCGGAGACCTGTCCGCGAACAGGGTCCACTGATGCGGTCCAGCGCAGACGACCTGGGCGCTCGGCGCCTACGAAGCAGTCAGCGAGTCTGGGGGAGCGCGCGGAGGCCTGCAAACGGAAGCTGGCGAGCCAGGGTAGGGGGGCCATGGGCTCGGTCTCGAAAGCGGGCCGATCGATGCCTTCGATCTTGGGACGCATGGGCCGGACCACCGGCTCAGGGGGGGGCTCGGCTTGAACTTCAGGTACAGGCTCAGCTGGTCCCTGGATGGGCTCAGGGTCCTCAACGCAGTTGCATCTGGAGACGAGGAGCAAGAGCAAGAGCAGGACGAGCAGAACGAGCCTGGAACGCCGCTTTCGCTGCTTGCGTTTTCGCTCCTCCAGGCGCCGCTTCAGCTCGTCGCGTCTGCTCACCCGGAGATCTCCCAACCGAAGACCATCTCGCCGTCTTGCTGCCACTCCACGGGGGTCAGATCCAGCGGCTCAAAGGCGGAGGGCGCGGAGGCCTTGATGAGGGGAAAGGGCCATGGGACTGGATCTGATGGGGCCAGGCGTACGCTGCCTGCGTAGACCTCCCCGTCGGGGCCAAGGGTGTGGCCGCGCTGTCCGTCGCTCGCGTTGGGCTCCATCGCTCCCAAGCCCTCCAGGATGGCCTGGGAGCGGTCGGCCAGCTCTGCAGCCTTTCTCGGTGCACGCCCCCTGGGGTCTCCCTCCATCAGCGGGGCCAGCGAATCGATGATGGTGAGCAGCGTGGGGATGTGTAAGGTGCGCACCTGCGCGTCCTCCAGCTCCAAGCGTTGGAGGAGCCGCTCCAGAAACTGCAAGGTCTCATTGGGATTGTCCTTGAGGCCCTTGCGTATCTGGCGCTCGAAGGTGCTCAGCTCGCCTTGAGCGATGGGCTCCAGCATCCACAGCCGGCGCTCCATGGCGTTGCCTCGGACTTGGTAGCGCTGTCCCCTCTCAAAGGAACTCGTGTCTGCCCGCAGCGCTGCGCGCCAGAGCAGGTCTTCGAGCAGCAAGGAGTACTCACGACGTGGGACGAGCTCCTTGAGCGTGAGCATCAGCGCGTCATTGATCTCGAACTGGGAGGCCACGTAGGAGACCCAGCGCAGGCTGAGGTTTTCGACAGCGTCTGCGTCTCTGGACTCTTGGGCGTAGCGGAGCGCGTAGGCCAAGGACCTCAGGGACTCGGTCATATCGCCGGTCTCTAGCTGATACAGCCCTCGGTGCAGGGCGACCACGCCTCGCTCGGAGAAGCCGGACTCGTCATCCAGTGCGAGCAGGGCTGCACCGCGCTCGCCCGACCAGATGGTCTGCTTGGCGCTGTATCGAGCGATCCAGCGTTCTGCTTGGGCGCCTTCCTGTGCGTCGATCAGCTGGTCGAGCACACCCAAGGCGATTGCATCCAGCTTCTCAGGCGCATCGACTTGCTCTCGGGCGTGGTCGAAGAGGAAGATGCGTCGGTCTGGCGAGAGGGCCATCCACTCGGAGACGGGCCAGTCCACGCAAGCCCGGAGGATGCGTGCGGCCTCTGTGTCCGGTCCCAGCGTGGTCACTGGCGCCTCCTCGCGAATGGCGTCCAGCGACCCCCGGAGCATGCCGCTCGCCCGGCCTCTGCGCAGATCTTCGAGCTCCTTTTGCCGGGCCTCGCGTGCGGCCAATTCGGTGAGCTGAAGGTCTAGGTCGAACAAGCGCGCTTCGATGGCAGCCCTTCCGCGGACCTGGCCTTCCTTCAGGCTCAAGCGGGCCTGCTCGAGCAGGTTGCGGAGAAGACGGGCGGTGACCTGGCGGTCCGAGAGTGCGGCGTCGGGGCGCTCACCTGCACGGATGAGCGCAGTGTTCGCCAGCATGCAGGGCCCCTGGAAGAAACGAACGGCCTCCAGCTCATTGCTGTCCAGCACGTCGTTGACCGAGATGAAGCGCTGCTGGCGGCTCAGGTCGAAGGCCTTGAAGGGATTGGCAGGCAGGGGCGGCGGACGGCGACCCATGTTTCGCACCACCCAGTTGTGCAGCGCCAGCGGCCAGAGGCCAGCGCCGTCCTCGTCTGTGCGGTGGCCGTCTTGGCAGATCCCAGCATCGCCTAAGGCCGCCCAGGTCACTGAGCGGAAGTCGGCGTCGTGGGCGGATACCACGCCAGTCTGGTTCTCGATGGCGTTTCGAAGAAGCCAGAGCCGCAGGGCTTCCTCTGCCTTGCCTTCTCTGAGCGCGATGCGCGCGTTGTAGTAGACGAGGGTCTGGTCCGAGGGCGGCTCTGCGAGTGCCATTCCGAGTCCGAGCAGCCACCACATCAAAAGGCGACCCCGAGCGCCAGAGAGAAGTCCGCCCAGAGGCGCAGGTCTGACTCGTTCACTGGGATGAACAAGGGCACAGCAAACATCACTCTGGGGGAGAGGAATACACCCTGGGAGAGGTAGAGGTCGTTGCCGACGCCCGCCATCAGGCCGTAGCGCGCGGTGTCGATCTGCATCGCATCGAGGCGGCGGCTTTCCAGGTTCTCAAGCTCAGGCTCCGACATGGTCGGCGAGGCCAAGGCCGAAGCCAGCTCTCTGCCTCGGATGCCGGCGTAGCTGGAGGGGTAGATGGAGTAGCGGAAGCTCACGTAGACGTTGAAGACCAGCTGCGCAGCCGGGAAACGCCTGGGAACGGCGGTCACCACGCCCTCTGCGATTGGCATGCCGACCGTCACGTCCACCTCGAAGCGCGTTGGGCGCCCTGGCTGGCGGTATGGCGTGAGGGCGAGCTGCTCGCTGGCAAGGGAGTCCCAGACCCAGACCCGGCTCAGGCCCAGCTCATAGATGAAGCCCTCGCTGGGCAGTCGGAGCATCGCGCCTGCGCGCATGGTGCTGTAGTTGTTGAGCTCGAAGTAGTGGCTGCCCGTTGCGGCGACCTGGAATCTGCCCTCACGCCAGTTGTACTCGACCGGCTTGGAGGTCATGCCAATGGAGCGCTCGGCCAGCACCGAGAAGGGCAGGCGGTACTCAGAGAGCGAATCGTCGTTCTCCTGGGCGGGGTCCGAGGCCGGCGGGTCCTCGGCAGCCAGGACCGGGGCGGCCAGAAGCAAGAGGAGGCTATGGATCACTGGGGAAGCCTCCATCTGTGGTTCTTGGATAAACCGGCCGAAAGCAGCTCGATGCGTAGGTGCTTCGGAAGGGGTCTGTGACGTGGTAGACGCCGGCCGAATCGAAGGCCGGGTGGTCGCAGAAGCGGGTGCAGTGTGCGATCTCCTCTTCGATGTCGAAGGTGTCCGCGGTCCAGATGAAGGAGCCTAGGTAGCTCTCGCCGTCTGTGGCGATGCCAAAGGGAACGCTGAATGCGAAGGCGCTGACCGAGCCGCTGAAGAAGGCTTCGTATTCGATGTAGTTGAGGAAGGGGAAGTCCCAGAAGACGCCCAGCTCGTAGCGCTCCTCACCCACTGCCGCGTGCCAGTCCGGAAGGGAAGCAAGGGGCAGCACACCGGCCGAGAGGGCATCACAGAAGGCTGGGTCCAAGGCCCCGCTGGCGCAGTCTTCAGCGAAGACTTCGAACAGGTCCGGGTTGGAGAGCAGCTCGCTGCGCACGTAGACCGCCAGCGGAGAGTCCACAGGGCAGTAGCTGAAGGCGTCGCTGGAGGCGGCGTAGATGGATTCTTCGTTCAGAAAGGTGATGGCCCCGAAGCTGCCCAGGTCGATGTGCTCGGTGGTCGTTGCAAAGCGTGGGGCGCTCAGGGTGATGGTCTTCACCTCGCCTGCTTGACGCTTGCTGTAGGTCTCCAAGAAGTCCAGGTAGGTCTCTCGGTCAGCCAGGATGGGCAGGGAGCCGAAGGTGAAGGGCCCCAGCTCGATGTCCGGGGTGTTCGGCTGAACCGGACAGCTGCGTCCTGAGGCGGTCTCGCTCAGTCGTGCTGGGCACCAGAGCACGGATGACTCAAGCTCGGGTGTGGCCACGACGCGCGGGAGGCTGTCGAAGACCCAGGCGCCGGCGACCCTGGGAGAGGAGCGTTGGCGCTCTTCGGGGACGACCTGGGCCAGGGCGTCTTCGACTGCGAGAGCCAGGCCCTCCTCATCCCGGTGCAAGCCGATGACCAGCACCATGTCGTTGCCGTCGGGGCGCGCATCTTCGATGGCATCGCTCATGGCGACCACCAGCTCGTCTACCCAGCCCTCCTCTAACCAGTCATCGGCGCAGAAGGCCGGGAGGTCTTGCAGGAGTAGGCGCTGACGCTGCATCTCCTCGTGGTCCTCGTTGATGACGCGGCTGCAAGGAGCGATGAAGAAGTCCAAGCGAGTGGTCTCTTCGACAGGGCTCCTTAGCAGCGGAAAGGCTGGACGGACCTCGGGGTTTTTGCGGGTCCATGCGTCCGTCGTGAAGGTGCCAGTGGCGTCGGTGACGGTCGCGGGTGCGCAAACCATCGGGTCCGCCGAGGCCGTCAGGGGCAGTGGCTCCTCGTTGAAGGCGGCGCGGTCCTGGGTGGAGACGCTCGAGTCTCCGATGGAGGTGAATCCGTCTGGGCAGAGGACGCCATAGGCGTAGGGATTGGTCTCTGAGGCCACGTCGTTGACCCCCACCCACTGCTCGCCGACCTCAAACTGGCGTCGCAGCCCGAGGTCCTGGGCATGCTCGTTGCGCAGGGTCGGGAACTGGTGTCGACCCCGCCACTGTATCCACTGGTTGGTCTCGTCAAAGACCCCGTAGATGATCAGGCTGCGGCTCTCATGTGGGGGGCCCGCTCGCACAACGTTGAACACGGTGCTCGGCTCCAAGGCCAGCTCGCCGTCTCGGTGGTAGCGCAGCCGAACTTGGACCTCACGTGGTTCCAGCTCGACCCGCACGCTCGCGCTGCCACAGAGCTCCGTGATGCCGCAGTCCTGGGGCTCATGGGTGTGCACCATCTCCAGTTCGGTCACAGGCGTCCAGTCCACCCGCTCCTCGTCAGTTGCCCACGTGATCTCGACAACGCTGTTGTCACCCAGGCCTTGCTCGGCTTCGACTTCCCAAAAGATGAACAGGGTCTCCTCTTCTTCAAACCAGGAGACGTCCGCCACCTCAAAGGCCGCATTCACAGGGTACAGCGGTACCTTTGGGCAGCCCAGCAGCGCCGTCAACAGGCCCATGCTGGGAAGCGGAATCATCGCGCGACCGCCTCTTCGAAGGAGAGTCCGGCCCGGCGAAGCTGGCGCTGAAAACCGAGGGCCAAGCTCCTGCGGCCAGCCTTGACCCGCTCAGCGTTCAGTGCCGGGGCGGGTCCCATGACAGTCGCCTTCAGGGCGTTGGGCATGGTCTCGACCAGCATCTCGCGGCTGTCGGCGGGCACGACGCCCAGCCAAGCCTTGAGGGCGTCGACATCCACCGAGAGGAGGAGGTCTGCGCGGGCCTCGTCGGAGAGCGCGAAGAGCAAGTCGGCGAACAAAATGTCAGCGTGCCAGCTCGGCAGAGAGCCGCCGAAGCGGGCCCCTACCTCACCGAAGAGCGTGCCTCGAGACGCTGAACCCAGTCGGGGCAGCAAGGTCGAGAGGGCCCCCGCTGCGTCGAAAACGGGGCCTTGATCCCGCACCTGGGTCGGCGCTGGGGCGTCGGGCAGGCGCCCCGTTTGAGCGGAGTCCAGCAAGGCGAAGAGCCAGGCGGCTTCGTCGCGGTCCATTCGGTTGCTGAGCAAGAGCTGTTGGGCGCAGCTGTGCAGGTCCTTGGGCACCAGCAAGCGCGAGGTCTCCAGTTGGGTGGAGAGGGGGGCCAGCGCAAAGAGCAAACCGCCGATGCGGGGCGGCACGCGAGCGATGAGCTCGGCGAGCCCGGCTGCACCAAAGTCTTGCTTCAGGCTGCGGAGGGTGTCCGCATCGGACTGGGCACCAAGCTCCGCGGAGAGGGCGTGCCGATTCAGGCGCTCAAAGAACGCTGCGTCGTCCGCTTCGTTCATCTCGGCGGAGCGTATGAGCGCCGCGAGCTCAAGCTTGTCGGTGGCCACATCGCCGCCGGAGGGGAAGGAGCCGGCAAGCCCAGGGAAGTGAAGCAGGGCTTGTACCAGCAGGGCCCGGTCCTCTCCGCGCAGCAGGTCGGTGACCAGGGTGCGCAACATGGGGTCGTCCTTTCGGTCCAAACGCTCTTGCCAGGTCGCCTTCTGTTCGGAGACCCAGCCGTCTTCGCCGGAGGCCTCCACGACAACCGCAGGGATGGGCTCTGGGAGCTCTTCGGGTTCTGGCTCACCCAGTTCGGCCAGTAGGGCTTGGTCCTCTGGAGAGAGGCGCCCAAGGCGTCGCCAACCCCAGATCAGGGTCATGGCAGAGAGCGTGGCCAGCAGCAGGCCGAGCATCCAGAAGAAGTGGGGCAGCAGAGCAGACCAGAGTTCGTCTGCGAGAGAGAGAGGCTCAGGCGGGAGCTCTTCCTTTTCAGGCTCAGGGAGCGCTTCCTCTTCCAGTACGACCGGGTCCCTGAGGTAGGGCGGCAGCGCCTGTAGCGGTTGGTTCGAGACCGTGACCGAGGTCCAGCCGGAGGAGACCTTGGACTGCAGCCGCAGGTTGAGGGTCTTGACGTCCTGGGCGTCCAAGGCTTCCTCGTGCGCGTAGGAGCAGCGCGCGCGGGTCAGGTACTCCTGCGCTGGCTCGGAGCCGGGGCCGGCTTCTTGGCTCAGGCCTGGCATGGAGCTGGAGCGACCTCGGTCCGCCACTGCGTGGTCTATATAGGTGCAGCCCTTTGAGTAGCAGCGCGAGGCGTCACAGTCCGTGGCGAGCGCGAGCGCGAAGGCGTTCTCTAGCTCTTGGACCTCGACACGCACCGAAGGAGGGATGACACGCTTGGGCACCCCCTGCGCCAAGGCGCCCATCACGAAAAGCAAGCCCATCAGTACACCCGCACAATCACGCGCCGGTGTAGGGCCAGGCGCTCTTGGTCTGAGAGGCCGACAAGCAGCTCCTCGTCTAGTTTTACAGTGTCCGCGTAGCCTTCGACGCGAATGCGCTCAGGTGGGACGCCGGTGGCTTCCAAGCGCTCGCGTACGGCGTTGGCTCGGTTTGTCGACAGCTCCCAGTTGCTGATGGCGCCCAGCATTGGCGTGGCGTCGGTGTGGCCCTCGATCGCGAACTGGTATTTGTCGTGGTACGGCGTCAGCGTGCTCAACATGCCCTCGAGGGTCTCGACGTTCTCAGAACGAAGCACGCTCTTGCCGGAGTCGAAGACCAGTCCGGAGTTCAGAGAGAGCTCCAGTCCTTCTTCGGTCAGCTCGGTCGAGATGACCTCCTGAAGGCCCTCTCGCTCGATGCGTTCTTCAATCTCCTCCTGGATGGAGGAGAGACTGGCGGGTTGCTCGACGCCGCTCAAGCTCTCCGCGATCTGCTGCATCTTGACCTGGTTGATGTCCGCTGCGGCCAGGAGCATCACAAAGAACACCAGCAGGTTGGTGATCAGGTCAGCGTAGGAGAGCAGCCAGCCCTCGTCGCTGGTATAGGAGCGTTTCCTCACGCCTCTCTCCGGGTCCATGCCGAGAGCTCACCGACGGTCTGTTGGCAGCGCTCCAGGACACCCAGGCGCTCGTCCAAGAGCCCACGAAGGAAGTGGCCAATGGGGCCCGCAATGCCGGCACCGAAGGCGACGCCGTAGAGGGTTGCGAGCAGGGCCAGGGACAACGAGGCACCAAGGTCTGTGCCGGCATCGCCCATGCTCTTGAAGAGCTGAATCATGCCGGTGATGGTGCCCACCATTCCGAAGGAGGGGGCCAGCTTGGCGAGCAGCTCCCAGTTGCCCACCGCAGGCTGCCAGCGGCTCAGCTCGGCGTGCTCCAGCTCCGTGAAGGCGGACGATACGCCCTCTGCCGGGGCTCGGGAGAGGACCAGCTGGAGCATGCGCTGGATGGCTGGAAACTCGCTGGCCTCGGCCAGGTTCACTGCCTGTGCGCGGTTGCCGTCCAGCCAGAGCTGGGCGAGCTGTTTGCGCTCGGCTTCCAGGGCCTCGTTGGCCTTGCGCAGGGTCCCCAGGCCGGGAATGAGCTCGCGCAGGCAGCTGAAGGTCCGCAGGGTGGTCTGGGCGTTCGACATCACGAGGATGGCGGACAGGGAGCCTCCGAGCACGACGACCATGGCGTGCATGTCGAAGGCGGAGACGGTCGCTCCGGTGCGTTGACCAGCGAAGCCGTAGTACACGACGAAGACGAAGAGGCCGAGGCCGAGGATCTGCACAGTGTTGTCCTAGAGGCTTGCGTTCTGCAGCTTTTCAAGCTGCTCGCGGACTGAGGGGTCGCTCTCGATCTCTTCGACTTGCTCGTAGATCTCGATGGCCTTCTCGCGTTCGCCGATGAGCACGAGAATAGAGCCCTTGGCGCGGAGTGTCTCGGGATGAGAAGGGTAGCGGGCCAGGATGAGTTCACACCACTCCAGGGCCAGCTCGTAGTTGCCGGCCTCGATGGCCGCCTTCATGTTGGTTCGAGCCTGGATGATGCTGACGGCGGGTGCGTCCGTGTTCACGCGCAGGCCACGCTCTCGGTAGGCATCTTCCAGCACGGCGTCAGCGGTGATGGGCGGCGGGGGCACCAAGCGTGTGGCCGGAATGGTCTCAACGTCCGTGGCCTGTGCGCTGTGCTCGATCACGATTCGTTGACCGCTGGCCAGCATGGGAATCTGGACCTCGGTGATGACATCGCCGTCGTTCCAGTTGACCGTCATCGCCGTTGTCGAGCCAAAGCCCATGGGCCGAAGCTGGGTCCCGTCCTCCTCCTCGAAGGCCTGGTTCACCTCGGGCGCTGGCTCGATGAGGTAGTGCGTGTAGTTCCGGGTCGCGCAGCCTGTGAGGGGCGCTGCCAGCCAAAAGAGCAGGATCATAGGGCCACCGGAATGAAGCGGGGGTTCAGGAGCGAGATGCCGATGCCGAGGGTGCCGTTGGTAGACAGCGTCATGACTGCCCCATAGTTGCTGCGCCCGAAGGGGATGCGCACGACGCCGACGGCGGAGAGCAAGGGGTCCACGACGTCTACCGGCTCATCGCCCGTGTCAATGGCGCGCACGATGGCGGTGGGCAGGCTGAGAACGGCCTTGCCGCCGACCATCATGTTGGCGAAGGGCAGGACCCGGTAGTAGGAGCCGCCGATTCCGACGACGGGGTCGAGAATGGTCAGCGTCACACCGGAGAGGTTGTTGTTGGTGGGGCCCCACTGGTCCGTGAAGTCCAGGGCCAAGTGCTGTCCTGGCCAGAGCGCGGCGTCGACGAAGACGTGGGTGAGGCTGTCACCCCGCGCGCGGCGGTCCAGCTCCTCGGAGAGGCTGTAGTTCTTGCGGGAGCGCGCGTTCTCGACCATGTAGGGGTCGACGTTCATGGCGAAAACGACGCGGCCGGTGTGCAGGTCCACGATGCGGATGGCGACCCCGCTGACGAGCTCTTCGATCCAGATGCCTGTCTGGGCGGCAGGAGAGCTTCCTCGGGCGTTGTCGTCGAGTCGAACGACCTCTTCCAGGCTCGTTGGGCCAGATTGGTACTGCAAGGCGCCTGGGCCAACGAAGGAGCGCGGCACCATGCAGGCTTGGCAGAGGCGCAGACCATCGTTGCCAAAGGCGGACTGGAGGGTCTCGATTGCGCGTACCGTGAACCAGTCTTGGGAGGCCTCGTAGCGGGGCTGGGCGCTGACCAAGATCGCTGGCATGACCTGTTCAGGGTCCAGGCGTCCATCGGCGATCTGGACCTCCAGAATCTCTTCCAGGCGGTCCAAAGCATCGCGGGTGGTGGCCGAGTCTGCGTGTGCGATGGGCACGATGAGCAGGCTGCCGAGGAGCAGGAATAGGACCCTCAGAAACAAAAGGACACCTCGGTGCCGAAGCTCTGGAAGCGGATGCCTGCGAAAGTGACGTGGGATCCGAAGTTCCGCGACTCGGAGTATCCGGGCAGGGTCTCGATGAAGGTCGAGATGCCGACTCGGTTGCCCAGGCGCAAGTCCACGCCGACGTGAAAGGCGCCGAAAGTCGCCCCTGGGTCATCTCCGTTCGCCGCTGCAATGATCAGGTCGGCCGTCTGCCTGTCGTTGGAGAAGCTGCCGGTCGCCGGGCCCCAGACGCTGGAGACGGCTCCTCCGGTGAAGAAGTACAGATCCGGCCGCGTCAAGGAGCGGTGACGACCGGTGAGCAAGCGGCTGATCCGAACCTGACC
>CAJXRZ010000095.1 GCA_913060515.1 uncultured Pseudomonadota bacterium
GACAAGCTTCTGCTTTCTTGGACAGGGTTCCCGGTGCGTTTCCCTGCGGGAGAACAGACGAGCCGGGTGTCTTGAGGGGAGGCGGAGAAGACAAGCTTCTGTTGTCTTGGAAAGGGTTCCCGGTGCGTTTCCCTGCGGGAGAACAGACTAGCCGGGTGTCTTGAGGGGAGGCGGAGAAGACAAGCTTCTGCTTTCTTGGACAGGGTTCCCGGTGCGTTTCCCTGCGGGAGAACGCACTAGTTATTTACGCACTTTCTTTGAAAGTGCTTCAGTTGTATACCCGCACCCAATCCACCACAAACTCCTGCGGCAGGGCCCCCACATCCACCCCACAATACCCGCCCCAATCCCCGCCAAATGCCAGGTTCAAGATGATGTGGAAGTCCTTGTCAAAGGGCCAGGTCGCCGAGTCCCCTTTTCCATCGTTCTCAAAGACAAAGACCTGCTCACCATCCACGGTGAACACCATCACCTCGGGACTCCAGTCCACCGCATACAGATGCATTCCCGCTGACGCATCCCTTCGGGTCTCCCCCCCCTGCTGGGTGCCCAGAAGGTGGTTGTAGGCCCCGGTATGAACGGTCTGGTAGACGGTCCCTTGGGTGCAGCCGACGTGCTCGAGGATGTCGATCTCTCCGGAGTCCGGCCACCCCCCGTAGGCCCAGTCACTCGGCAGCATCCAGAAAGCTGGCCAAGTCCCCACGCCCGAGGGCACCATGGCCATGGCCTCGATGCGGCCGTAGCGCCACTCCGCCTTGGAGTCACTCACCAAACGCGCGGAGGTGACGCTGCCGTCGGCCTCTTGCCGCGCGGTGATGGTGAGAACCCCGTTGGAGACGCTGGCGTTGCTGGGGCTGTTGGTGTAGCGCTGCATCTCGTTGTTGTAGGTGTAGGCGGGCAGCTCCAAGGCGGTCCATGACTCGGAGTCCAGGGCATTGCCCTCGAACTCGTCCTTCCACACCAAGAGGCGCTCACCGAGCACTGTCCCCGTGCCCGTGGAAGTCCAGCGGGCATCGTCCAGATACACCGCCCCTCCTGCGTTCCAATCCGCCAAGGTGAAGCGCAACCCCAGCTCACCGGAGACCGCACCAGCTGGCACCTGGGTCTCGATGCGCAGCTCCTGCCAGACGTCCCGCGCGCTGTCCTGGTCGAACGGGTCGCTGAAGCGCTCCTCCAAGACCACGCCGCCGGCGTCTCGATAGCGCAGAAAGAGCGTGGCCTGGCTGCCGCCACCGACCCCATCGTCCGTGGGCGTGAAGGCCTGGGCCGAGAAGACGTGGGTGTCTCCCGGCGTCAGCTCGCCCAAGCTCAGCCCGTGCTCCGCATCGTTGGGCACCGTTCCGCTGTAAAAGCCCCACACCTTCTGGGCGCGCTCTCCCTCAAAAGCCTGGAAGCTCGCCGAGCTACGGTAGATACCATCCCCCGTCTTGGCCCAGTTGTGGTTGGCGTAGCCGGAGGGACGCCACCAGCTCTCTCCTTGCTCAAAGCCGCCGTTGGCCAGCCGGTTCACCAAGGGGGTCTCCTCGGGGGCCTCCCCGGAATCGACCGGCGTTGCGACCTCGGAGGGGGACGGCGCCGAGCGCCTCACGCAGCCGGCAAAGCCCAGCAGCACCAAGGTCCAAACAGCGCGTGTCACAGGCTCTCCAAGAAGCGCACTAGGGCAGCGCGCTCCGCTTCTTCCAGGTCCAAATAGGCCGAACGAGAGGCATCCCCTTCCCCGCCGTGCCAACGAATCGCTTCATCCAAGGTGCGCGCACGGCCGTCGTGCAGGTAGCTGGCGCTGGGCACACAGACCTCGCTCTGGGAGGCCCCTTCCAAGCCTCCAGTGACGCAGGCACTCAGTCCAATCCCCCAGAGCGGGGTCGTACGCCACTCCGATCCGCTGGCCTCCCCTTCCCCCAGGTTGTCGGCCATCTCCGGACCCATGTCGTGCAGCAGCAGGTCGCTGTAGGGGTGGATGGTCTGACTGCGCAGCTCGCTGAAGGGATGCTTGGCGCTGGTGGTCATCGTGGCGCGGTGGCAGCTCTGGCAACCCAGCTCATCGAAGAGGGCCTGGCCGGCCTGCACCTCCACATCATCTATGTCCCGCTGAGCCCCAACACCCAGGAGCGCGATGTAGCGAACCAGGTCCTCGAAGCTCTGCTCGGCCAGCTCGGCCCCGTCTTCGTTGCCACAGTCCTGCTGCTCCACGCCACAGTCCGGGCTCGGCATCACCGAGGTCATCACACCCATGTCGGTGTTCAACGCCGACGCAATCTGGTGCCGAAGGCTGCTCGCGCCCGCCTTCCATCCAAAGCGGCCCAGGCGCCAATCGCCCGTCTCAGGGTCGGTGACCACCTGAGCGCGGCCCGAGATGCCGTCCCCATCCTCATCCTCTGGGTCGGCCCACTCCAGAATGGTGGACTCGGCTAAGGCCTCCAGCAGTCCCAAGCCAATCAGGGCGGGACTCAGACGCGGCGAGAAGTTCGTGGGCTGTGCCCCCTCAAATCCGTAGATGGGTCGCCGCATCCCATCGTCCGTGCCCAGCCACTGGTCCACATACACGACGCCCTCGCTCTGGGCGCCGGCGCTCTGCAAGACCCGCCCAATCTCAGGGTCTGGGCTGCCATCTTCGGTGCCCACCTTCACCACCCACTTGTCCAAGGACTGCCCCTCTCCCACGATGGAGGCTCGACCGTTGCGGGTGTGACAGGCATCACAGGACTCGTTGATGTAGAGCGGCCCCGCCAAGCCAACCACCTCAGCGAACACAGGGTTCTCGGCGCTCTCATCGTGGGTCCCGTCCACCATGCTGCTGTGGTGAACCCGACGACCCAAAACGAAGGGCTGACCGTTCCATGGCGCCAGGTTGGTGGCCATCTGCATGTAGGGGTTGTCGGGCTCATCGGAGTACTGGTAGGGCAGCGTGGTCCGGCCCCCCAGCCAGGCGCTCTCGTCCAGCTTCTCGGAGTTCTCCCGCTGGCTCAGATCGGCGTACCAAGGAACCAATCCGCCCACACCGACCTCGTAGAGGATGGCGGTGCCATAGTAGTTGGCGCGGCCGCTGGGCACCCCCTGGAGGAACTGCGAGAGCTCAAGCTCCATGAACTGTCCCGCCGCCAGGTCCACCACCGCGCCATCGATTGTGATGGCGTGGTCGATGGTCAAGGTGTAGCGGTACTGGGTGCCGCTATCGCTGCTTCTCTGGTGCTCCGTGTCGTAGGTGCCAGGTCCGTCGGTCACCACGGAGTTGGCGTAGTTCCCGCCGTAGGTGGCCACGGTCCCAGTCCCCAAGTACCAAGCGCGAAACTCAGGAACGCTGAGCTGCCACTCGCTGACCATCGAGATCTCGATGGTCTCTCCGCCAGCGGGCACGGTGTCGACGATCTGCACCCGGGCCGTGCGGTACTCCCAGTAGAGCGGCAGGTAGTGGTCGTAGCTCTGAAACTGGTCCTCGCGGGCGTGGCGGTCGCGGCCCCGGTCTGCAAAGCGCGTGACGATGGCCCCGTCCTCACGGGTGTAGACCAAGTCCCCTTCCAGCTCAGTGTCCGCGTTGAAGAGCGGCACGATCTGGCTGCTCAGATCTGAGGGCACCGCCGTATCGGAGTCCACAGAGGCGACAGGTCGGTCCTTGCAGGCCAAGAGGCACAGGAAGCTGAGGAACATTGTTCGACCTCTGAACTAAGTGTTCTCCATCCTATCGAAGGGCCGTACTCTCCGCCTCCTACTTCCGAGCTTCAGTCCGGCAAACTCGAGGCACCCCCCGAGCCAAAACTCCGAAAAACCCCCAGCCGACCTAACTCATCTCCGAAAGCTTAAACTCTGCGGCCAGGCCCTCAATGGCGAGCATGTAGGTGGAGAGATGTGGCGCATTCATGTGGCTTTGCCACAGATCACGTCAGTAGGGGCGGACTCCCAGGCCGACCTGCCGCCCCGCCGCCTGAATCAAAGGCCGCCGGTGCGTGCTCACCACCACCAAGTCCCCCCGCCCGGTCAGCTCCGCGAAGACCTCCAACAAGCCGCTCAGGTCGGACTCATGCAGCCCCCGTCCTGGCTCTTCCAGCAGGTGGATCCTCGGACCGTGCCCACCCACCAGGCTCCTTGCCAACCCAAGCCTCTGGGCCTCTCCACCCGACAAAGTGCTGCCCCGTCGTCCCAGACTCAGGTGCCCCAGCCCGACGCGCAGCATCGCCTGGGCGCCGTCCTTCAGCGCCCCATCGGGCAAGGCTAGCGCGAGCTGAGCGGCCGGCATGGCCAAGACTTCATCCACACGGAAGCCCTGCCAGAGAACGGCCAACACCTCGGGCCGGTAGCGCCGCCCCTCACAGAGCACACAGGGCAGCTCCAGGTCCGCCAGAGCGTCCATCGCCACCCGCTCCACACCGCTCCCGTGACAGGCCGGGCAGCGACCCGCCGGACTGCGGAAGGAGAAGGCGCGCTTGGCCACACCAGCGCTGGCCCCCGCGCCCGCAAAGGCCTTCTGCAGTGCCCCCATCAGCTGCAGGGTGTCCAAAGGCGAGGTCACCACGCCCGCGCCCTCCTCCGCCAACTCGAAGCGCTCCAAGCCCTCAATCCCAGCGCATCCCACCGCTCCTCCCGCCCGAAAGGAGGCCCGAAGCACGCCATTGAGGAGGCTGCTCTTGCCGCTGCCGCTGGCCCCGGTCAAGGCGACCAAACCCCAAGCGGGGAGCTCCAAGTTTAGGTCGCGCAGCCCAGGCGCCGTGCAGCCCTGAATGAAGAGGGCCGGCTCGCCCACCGCACCGGACTGCCCAGCCTCCGCCCGCAGCGCAAGAGCCGTTGGCCCCTGCCCTTCCAAGATGAGGCTCGCCGGCCCCTGGGCCAGCAGCTGGCCCCCAGCCGGCCCAGCTCCAGGACCAAGCTCTATGAGGTGGTCGGCGGCGCGAATCAAGGCAGGCCTGTGCTCGACAACCACAAGGGTGTTGCCCTGCTCCACCAGCCCCCGCAGCCGCTGTACCAGTGCCTGAACGCCAGCATCATCCAGCCCCGCGCAGGGCTCATCCAAGACGAGGGTGAGCTGGGTCAGGCCAGCACGCAGCACCCCTGCCAAGCGCAAGCGCTGCAGCTCTCCTCCAGAGAGGGAGTCGCTGCGTCGGTCCAGGTGCAGGTGCCCCAGCCCCAGCTCCATCAGGTCAGTCAGGGCTTGAAGCAGCTCCGGCAGCAAGGCCTGGACCACCGGGTCTTGCTGAGCACCGAGCAGATCCGGCAGCTCCTCCAGAGGCCGCGCCATGCACTGGGGAAGGCTGACTCCGGCCAACTCAACGGCCCGGGCCTTGGGGCCCAGACGCGCCCCATCACAAGCAGGACAAGGCTGATCTTCCAGCGGCTCACGCCAAGCCTGTCCGCTCTTGCGCTGGCCGCGCACCTTGGCCTCGTTCTCGACCAGATGGCAGAGCCCTGGCCAGGTGCCCTGGAAGTGGTGCTCCCCGGCGCGTTTTCCCCGCTGGAACTTCCAGCTCACCGAGACCTGCCGCTCCCCCGCGCCGTACAGCGCCACCTCCTTGGCGGGTGCTGAAAGCTGCGACCACGGCAGGCTCAGGTCCACGTCGGGCAAGACCGCTTGCAGCGTGGCCATGTACTGGCCATCGGACTCTCCAAAGAAGCGACCGGGCTTGCTTCCTTTCATGGCGCCGTGGGCGATGGCCAGCTCTGGGTTCGTGATGAGGCACTGCTCCGTGCAGCGCTGAACCACGCCCAGTCCCTCACAGCGCTCGCAGGCGCCCAGAGAGCGGTCCGGGGTGAAGTGCCCGGCGCTCAAGCCAGAGGGCACCCCATCCACCTCTCCCGCTCTGGACCACAACAGGCGCAGCAGCGGCCCAAGCCCGCTCTGGGTGGCCACGGTCGAGCGCGCCCCCAGCTTTGGCGTGCCCTGGCGCAGGGCGACGGTCGGCGTCAGGCCCACGGCGCTGTCCAGAGCCGGTTGCGGCAAGCGCCGCATGAAACGCCTGATTTGAAAAGGCAGGGTCTCAGAGAAGCGTCCCCAGGCCAATGCCGCCAAGGTGTCGAAGGCCAGAGAGCTCTTGCCGCTGCCCGAGGGCCCCACCACCACGCTGAGCTGCCGGTGCGGGATGTCCAAATCCAGGCCCTTGAGGTTGTGGGTGCGCACGCCGCGGAGGCGGATGGCGTCCAGTGCGCGGCTCTCTTCACGCAGACCCTGGCTCTGGTGCAGAGCGGTGGTCTCCAAGGCCTGCGAGGCCACGACACGCCCACCGTCCAGAGACACCCTCCGGTCGGCTGCCGCCCACAACGCCCGGTGGTGAGAGATGGCCAAGACCGTGCTGCCGCCCTCTACCAGGGCATCGATGGCGCTCAACAGGCGCCTCACATCTTGGGGATGCAGCCCCCGGTCCGGCTCATCCATCAAGAGCAGCGCTGGGCCGGACTTGGCCAGCCACGTGGCCAGCTTGACCCTCTGAGCCTCTCCCCTGCTCAAGGTGGTCGAGGACTGTCCCAGCTTCAGGTAGCCCAGGCCCAAGTCCACCATCGCCCGACACAGAGCCGCGATGGGTGGGTCCTTCTCGAAAACCTGGAGCGCTTGGGCCATGGACAGGTGCAGCGTCTGGGCGATGTCCCGCTCCTGCAGGCGCACCTCCAACACCGCCTCCTGATAGCGACCGCCGCCGCAGACCGGGCACTCCAGCTCCAGATCCTCCAGCAGGTGCAGGCCCACCTTGAGCACGCCCAGGCCCTCACATCGCGCGCAGCGCCCAGCCTTTGAGTTGAAGGAGAAGTGGCTGGCCGTCAGCCCCAAAGCCTTGGCCTGCGGGGTGCCTGCGAAGCGCTTTCGAACCAGGTCAAAGAGCCCGCTCCAGGTCGCCGGTGTGCTGCGCGGCGTTCTACCGATGGGCTTGGCGTCCACCGAGCGAACAGCCAGGCCTTTGGGCACGCCGGAGAGGGACTCAAATGGCCCGCCTCGCTCACCGAGCAGAGCAGGCAGCAGCGTGCCAAAGACCAGGGAGCTCTTGCCGGCACCCGAGGGTCCAAGGACCAGGTTGAAGCAGCCGATCTCCACGGGCAATGTGACCGACTTCAAGCCATTCAGAGTGGCCCCCGACAGTCGAATCGCCCCCTCCCCCGCCCGAGGACAGGCCTTGGCCGCGGGGGTCTCTCCAAGGGGCGCCTCCCCAGGGCGCAGCGCGCTGGAACGCAGCACCTCGCCGCCATGGGGTCCTGCACCGGGCCCCACCTCCACCAAGTGCTCGGCGTAGCGCACCATGTCGGGGTCATGCTCCACGACCAGCAAGGTGTTGCCCGCCTCCCGCAGCTCCTCCAAGACCTTGGCCATGCCTGCCTGGCTGCTGGGATGCAGCCCCAAGGTGGGCTCATCCAAGGCCACCAACATGCCCCCCAGGCCACCGGCTACTCGGCCACCGGAGATCTGCGCAGCGAGGCGCACCCGCTGCCCCTCGCCTCCCGAGAGCGTCGTGCTCTCGCGGTCTAGGCTCAGATGCCCCAAGCCCAAGCGCTCCAGGCGCTCTAGCCGCCCCAAGAGGCTCGGCGCGAGGGCCTGCCACACCGGGCTTGGGGCCAGGGCCGCCAGCTCCGGAAGCAGGATGCCAATGGGCATGGCCAACAGACCGGGCAGAGTTTGGCCATCGATCTGCGCCTGCCGTCCAGGCCGCGCCAAGCGGCTGCCAGCGCAAGCCGAACACGGCACCGAGCGCACGAAGCGCAGGATGTTGGGGTTTCGGTCGCGCTTCAGGGTCTCCTCAATGACCGGAATCAGGCCCCGGTAGTAGCCCTCCTCTCTGGGCCTGGCGGTGATGCCCGACCACTTCATACGGGACTCAATGCTGTGCTTTCCGAAGGGCACCTTGAGGGCCTGGGTGCCATAGAAGACCACCTGGATCTGCTCAGGGCTCAGCTCAGACCAGGGCGTGTCCACGTCAAAGCCGTGCACGCGGCAGATGCGGTCCATCACATCGACGGTCACTTGGCTGTAGACCGTGTAGCCATTCTTCAGGGTCGGACGCAGGGCACCCTGGCGCAGCGTCTTGCTGGCGTCTGCGACCAGGAGATCGGGATCAACCTGATCTTCTACTCCCAGACCGTCACAGGCCGGGCACGCGCCCACCGGGTGGTTGAAGCTGAAGTGGCTGCGGGTCAGGGCCTGGCCACCGGGGTCCACCGCCACCCGGGCAAAGAGCAGCCGCAGCAGATCCAGCGCCCCGCTCAGGGTCCCGACCGTTGAACGTGCGCTGGCGCTCAAGGCCCGCTCTCCCACCGAGAGCGTGACCGGCAGACCGCTGAGGCTCTGCAGCGCCGCGCGCCCCAACTTGCCCAGCTGCAAGCGCGCCTTTGGGGAGAGGGCGCTCAGGTATCGGCGCTGTCCCTCGCGGAGCAGTGTCTGGTGCACCAAGGAGGTCTTGCCCGAGCCCGAGGGCCCGATGACCGAGATCCAGCGTCCCAGGGGCAGCTCCAGATCCACGGCTTTGAGGTTGTTCTCGCGGGCACCGGTCAGGAGGAGCTTGGGCATCTGGGCGATTAGCGCTGCGAGCCAGGAGTGCCCAGATCACGGCGTCCAGATCGCAGGGCCGGGATCACAGCGCCGGGATCACAGTGCCAAGAAGCAGGTGCGCAAGTACGCCATCAGGGCACGCACACGGGCCACCTTGCGCACATCCTCGTGCACCGTGAGCCAGAGGGACTCCCTGGGCGGGTCGGGCACCGGGATCTGCTCCAGGCCAGGATGGCTGCGGCCCAGGTAGTTGGGCAGAATCGCAATGCCAGCGCTGACCAGGGCGGCCGAGGCCAGACAGATGGAGAGCTCGCTGACCAAGACCGGCTGGGCGCTGGGGGCCAGCCGGCTCAGCCAAGCCCCCTCGATGGACCCCGGCGAGGCTGGCGGGGCCAAGAAGTGCGCTCCAACAAAGCCCGGCTCAATGGGGTGCTGCGCCAGATAGTGCGGGCTCGCGTAGAGCCCGTACTCCACATCTGCCAGGGGCTGTACGACCAAGCGCTGCTGGGTGGAGCGCACGTTGCGGACCGCTATCTCCGCCTCGCCCACGCCCAGATCGGCGACCCGGCCGCTGGGGTCCAGCAACACCTGAATGCCCGGCTCCTGCAGAGCGAACTCGGCCAATCGCTGGGCCAGCCAGGTCATTCCGAGCGTCTCCGGGCAGGTGACGCGAATGGGCCCTCGGACCGAGACTTCGCCTTGCTCCGCAGCCCGACGCAGGCCGTGCATGGCTTGGGCGACCTTGTGCATCTGCGGGAGCAGCCGCTCTCCATCGGGGCTCAGGGCGTAGCCCGTCACGGAGCGCGTGAAGAGGCGCACGCCCAAGGCGGCCTCGGCGGAGTCCACCCGACGCCCAACGGTGCTGTGGTCCACGCCCAGGACGCGTGCAGCGGCGGACAGCGTTCCCTGCTCGGCGAGGGCCAAGAGGAAGCGCAGGTGGTCCCAGTTCATCTCGCTGGACCCAGCGCCTGTGGATTTGCGCACAATGACCTCGCATGTATCGCTATTTTCGCACATGTATCGACACCCTAAGGTGTGAGCACCCCAAACGGAGTCCTCATGCGAGCCGCTTTCTTCTCCCTCCCCATCGCCCTCCTTGCGCTCACCCTGGCCTGCACCCCGAGCTCGGAGCACGATGCCACCCCGCCGGAGAGCAGCACCGTCGAGGACACGGCGGTCCAGGACAGCGACGTTCAAGACTCTGACCCTCAAGACAGCGACGCGGAGTGCGCGGAGGAGGGCGAGGCCTGCGAGATCTACGAGGACTACCTGTCCAGCTGCTGCAACGGGCGACACACCTGCTTCGATGCCGGCTGCTACTACACCGAGCCCGAGTAGGGCCACCGGGCTCAGCATTTGGGACACGCCTGGCCCATCGGGTTTACACTGCCGGCCTCAGAGCAGGAGCGCCCATGTCCAAGCCCATCTCGATCACCGTCATCCCAGATGGTCCCCTCAAGGTCGCCTGTGAGCAGGCCATCGCTGTCTCCTTCAAAGGAGACGCCCTCCCCACCGAGGCGGGCAAGGACATGTACCTCTGCCGCTGTGGCCAGAGCAAGAACGCCCCCTACTGCGATGGCAGTCACTCCAAGGTTGGCTTTGACGGCAGCCTAAGTGAGCGCGCGCCCAGGGACGCCAAAGTCTGGCAGGGTCGCACCATTCAGACGCGCTTCGATCGCGGCCTGTGCATGCACGTCTACACCTGTGAGCCCCTGGGAGATCTGCGCGAGGCCGAGCTGGCCGGCGACGACTCTGCGGCCCAGCGCATCGCGGACATCGTGCAGCGCTGTCCCTCGGGCGCCCTGCAGTTCAGTGCAGACACCGCTCAGTCGCCCGAGCCCGAAGGGCCCACGCTGATCATCCGAGAGGGTGCTGAGATTCAGGTGCAGGGCAACTTTGAGATCAACCACCCCATGCGTCCTGGACAGCCCACGACCCGGGCCACACTCTGCCGCTGTGGGCTGAGCAAGAACAAGCCCTACTGCGATGGCCGCCACATCCAGGCAAAGGACTTCTCCTGATGGGCCTCTCTGAAGACGGGCGCTCCTGGAGTGACAAGGGCTGGACCGCACGCATTGTGCTCAACGAAGACGGCGGTGGCTGGGCCCTGGCCATGTACCCAGATGGCAGCGATGAGCCTGTTCTGGTCGTGCCATGGGTCATGGGTAGAAACAAGAAGGACCCAAAGCCCCTAAACAAAGCGGACTTTGCCTCTCAGCTCAAGGCCGCCCGCGACTTTGTGGCCCGCCACAAGCAACAGATTGCTGCGGCACACCGGGTCACTCGAAACGTCGCCGATGCCGAAGGACCCGTTCGGGTCGTCTTTGACTTGATTCCCGATGAGTTTGAGCCCGAGGGCGAGCTGGTTGCTTGGCGTGGCCAAGAAGAGCTGGCCCGGGAGCGCTGCGCCGCTGGCTTTAAGCTGACCCAATCGGCCGCTCAGAGCTGGGTGGATGGGGAGTACGGGCCGGTAAGTGGCGGGGCTGATTGGTAAAAATGGGATAGGAAGTCTCAGGCACCCAGGCCGGTCTGCTGGCCTACTCCGGTGCCCAAAAGGCCCCCCATGAAAACGCTCTTGCCTCTCCTTTTCCTGCTGCCACTGCTCGGCTGTGATGAGCCCGAGACCTCGACCCTGCAGGCTGTGCCTTCGGTGGACGTGGAGCAATACATGGGGACTTGGTACGAGATCGCCAACTTCCCCATGCGCTTCCAAGAAGGCTGCACCGGAACGACCGCGACCTACGCCCTGGACGGCGACAAGGTCAGCGTGGTCAACCGCTGCTTCATCGACAGCTTGGACGGCAAGGAAGAGGTCGCCACGGGCAGGGCTCGGATCGTGGACACCGAGAGCAACGCCAAGCTGGAAGTAAGCTTCTTCGGTCCCTTCTGGGGCGACTACTGGATCATCGATTTGGCCGATGACTACAGCTACGCCGTCGTGGGTCACCCCGACCGCAGCTACCTCTGGATCCTGAGCCGCACGCCTCAGATGGACGAGCAGGTCTACGCCGGCATCCTGGAGCGCCTGGTCGACGAGAGCGGCTACGACTTGAGCGCTCTGGTGGTGACGCCTCAGCCCGAGCAGTAGCGCTGCGGCTGGCTCATCGAGGGGCTGGGGACCTACTGCGCTCCGATGCGCAGAATCAGGTCACCCTCGCCGCAGTCGCCGCGCCCATCGCAGTTGCTGGTGCTGACGTAGAGCCCGCCATCGGGGCCCATGGTGACCTCGCGCAGGCGGCCGTACTCCTCTGAGAGGTACACCTCGGAGAGCAGCACGTTGCCACCGGGGCCAATGCGCAGGCGGTGCAAGTGCCGCGCAGCGGTCTGAAAACCCAACACCCCTACGATGAAGTCGCCTTGCCAGTCCTCCAGCTCGCTGCCCCGGTAGATGGCGGCGCCGCCAGGCGGCATGGCGTCAGAGAAGGTGATGGACGCTGGAACAAAGCCCTCACCCTCCTCACACGCGTAGACCTCGGGCCAGCCCAAGTTGTCTCCAGGCGAGGCCAGCGTGATCTCGTCGTGGCCGCTGCGCCCGCCCTCGTTGCCCAGGCCGCTTGGACCGTGGTCCGTGATGAGCATGCTGCCGTCCTCTCGCCAGTCGAAGCCCTGGGTGTTCCTCACGCCATAGACCCAGGTGGCAGAGCCTGGGAAGGGGTTGTCGTCGGGGATGCTGCCGTCCAACTCCAGGCGCAGGACCTTGCCAGCGGGGCTGCTGGTGTCCTGGGAGTTGTCGGGCTCCCCAGCATCTCCGGTCCCCACGTAGAGCTTGTCGTCAGGGCCGATTCGCAGGCGCCCGCCGTTGTGGTACTGGCGCGCTGGAATGTCCGGGAAGATGAGCCTATCGAAGCTTGCGCTCAGAGAGTCTTCGGCCAGAACCCACTGTTGAACCTGGTTCTCTGTCCCGCCATCGTCCACGGTCGCGTAGAGAAAGAAGGCCCGGGTGCCCTCAAAGTCTGGGTGCAGGGCCAGGCCCAGTAGCCCACCCTCTCCCCGCTCCGTGACCGGGACCTGGGCCAAGACATGAAGGGTGCCCTGGTCCACGATGCTCAAGCGCCCGTCTCGCTCGGTGAGCAGCATGCGGCCATCGGGGAGCCAGTCCATCGCCCAGGGGGTGGCCAGATCCGAGACCACGACCTCCACCTTGAGCGCCGTCTCTCCATCCGGCCCCCAGCCGCTCTCGACGAGCTGGCACTCGAGGGGCAACACTGCGCTGTCCTGCTCCTGGCTGTCTTGAGGGTCAACGCTGTCTGCACCGTCATGGGTGCAGGCCAAGAGGAGCAAAAGCATGGCGGTCTCCGGGTTGCTGCCCAAGTAGCCCGTTGAGGCGGACAGCTTATGGGGCTCAAATCACTGCGAGGGCCTCATGACGTCGACGACCACCGCCCACACCTGGCGCTTCACCAGCCTGGGCGGCTTTACCCAGGCGCGGATGGAGAGCGCAGCAGACTTCGCCAACCTGGAGCACCTGGACCAGAAGCTTTGGGCCGCCCTGGCCTGCCCGGTTCAGGGCCTGGCCTTTGACACCCGCACCCTGAGCCTGCTGGACCAAGACGGCGACGGCCGAATTCGGGCGCCGGAGCTGATCGAAGCGACGCGCTGGTGCACCCTCCACCTCAAGAGCTTGCAGGCCTTGGCCAAGGGCGGCGAGCCCTTGATGCTCGAGCAGATCGACGAGAGCGGACCGGAGGGCGCGCTCCTCAAGGCCAGCGCAGAGCAGATCCTGGCCAGCCTTGGACAGAGCGACGGCGCCTTGAGTGTGGCCGACGCGACGGCGGCGAGTGCAGCGCTGGCAAAGGGACGCTTCAACGGCGACGGCGTGATTCCTGCCAGCGCGACCCAGAGTGCGGAGTTGGAGGTGCTGGTCGCTGAGATCATCGACGCCCTGGGCGGCACGCCTGACCTCTGTGGCGAGCAGGGGGTCGACCAAGCACAAGTGGACACCTTCTTTGAGCACGCCCAGGCCGTGATGGCGTGGAACTCTGGGGCCACCCCTGAGCTGCTGGTCCTCGGCCCAGAGACGGCCGCCGCCACGGACTGCCTGTTGGCCGTGCGTGCGAAGGTGGATGACTACTTCGCGCGATGCCGCCTGGCCGCATTCGACGCCAGAGCCCTGGCGGCCCTGAACCGCAAAGAAGAGGAATACCTGAGCATCGCGGCGGAGGACCTGTCCGTGACCGCCGAGGAGGTCGAAGGCTTTCCCCTCTCCCGCGTCGGAGAGAGCAGCACCCTGCCCCTGGTCGGCCCCGTCAACCCGGCCTGGGCGGAGCGCCTCCAGGCTCTGCTCGAGCGGGTGGTCCGCCCCCTCCTGGGCGAGGAGAGAGAGAGCATCGAGGAGGCGGACTGGAAAGTCATCCAGGCCAAGCTCCTGCCCTTTGACGCTTGGCGCGGGACCAAGCCGGACACAGCGGTGAACGAGGTGAGCCAGGCCCGACTAGAGGAGCTGGTGGCCGGAACCCTGAAGGAGGAGCTCAGCGCGCTCATCGCCAAAGATCAAGCCCAGAACGCGGCCGTCAACGGCGCCTCTCAGGTGGAGCGTCTGGTGCGCTACCACCGAGATCTCCACCAGCTGGCCCAGAACTTCGTGAACATGACCCACTTCTACAGCGACTCGGAGCGCGCCACCTTCGAGGCCGGCACTCTGTACCTGGATGAGCGGGCCTGCGAGCTGGTGGTTCGGGTGCGCGACGCCAAGAAGCACTCGGCCCTGGCCGGGCGCTCCAAGCTCTTTCTGGCCTACTGCACCTGCACCCGTCCCCAGGGCGAGAAGATGGAGATCGCGGCTGCCTTCACCGACGGCGACACCGACTTCCTCATCGTGGGCCGAAACGGCGTGTTCTACGACCGCGATGGCAAAGACTGGGACGCGACCATCACCCGGATCGTCGACAATCCGGTCAGCCTCAGACAGGCCTTCTGGCAGCCCTACAAGCGCATCGTGACCTTGCTGGAGGAGCGCGCTGCCAAGAAGGCCGAGGCCAGAGCCGCAGAACGCGAGAAGGCCAACCAGGACATGAGCGCAAAGCTCAGCGCGCAAGCCAAGACCCAGCTTGAGAGCGCCAAGGCTCCAAGCGCGGGTGCAGAGTCCCCACAAGAGCCCAAAATCGACGTGGGCACGGTGGCAGCCATCGCGGTCGGCTTGGGCGCCTTGGGAAGTCTGGCGGTGGCTCTCTTGGGCTACTTGACCGGCCTGTTCTCCTTGCCCTTCTGGATTATCTGCCTGGTCCTCTTGACCCTCTTCCTGGCCATCTCGGCCCCCTCGGTGATCCTGGCCTGGTTCAAGCTGCGCCAACGAAGCTTGGGTGCAATCCTGGACTCCAACGGCTGGGCGATCAACGGACAAGCCAAGATCTCCGTCCGCTTTGGGCGCACGATGACCCTGGTCTCCGAGCTTCCGCCCGGCGCGGTCGTGGACAGCAGAGACAAGTACGCTGACCCCAAGAATCCCCTGCCCCGCATCGGCCTGGTGCTCATCTGCGTGGCCTTTCTCTACAGCCTCCTGAACTTCTACGGCGTGGTGCATCAGGTCAGCGATGGACGCCTGGGCCAGCCGTCCAGCAGCCTGGAAGCCTTCGCCGAAGAGATGCAAGAGAGCGTAGAGTCCACGGGGACCGAAGCTGCCCCCTCGACCACCCCATGACTGGAGCTGACGCATGAGCGCCCTCTTGTTGCTCTTGGCCTGCAAGGTCACCCCGCCGGACCCGCCCAAAGACCAGATCCCCGAGGCGCCCGGCACAGGCACGTGGAAGGACGCCCAGGGCAACGCGCTGTTCACCTACGGCGACAACCTGGTGCGCAGCGGCGAGACCGATCACCGCCTCTACGTCGTGGCCGGAGAGAAGACCGTCTCGGGCTACCGCGCCAGCGCGCTTGCCGAGTACGTGCTGGAGAGCGAGTGGTACGAGCAGACCGACTGGAAGCTCGGCGCGCCCTGCCAAGGGGAGCTGCTCATCGAGGACCACACCCTGAGTATCACCACCTCCGGGACGCCCACCTGTGATGCGCTGGCCGGCGTCTACACCGCCGAGCGCCAGGCCCCCAGCCATCCATCGGGCACGCCCAGAGTCTCCGGCGCGCCCGAGTGCCAGGCCTACACGGACTGCGTTTGCTCCCTGAGCACCACCTGGTCCCAGAAGGCCTCCGGCAGCAACAACCCCTTCCGGGAGGGCTGTAGCAGTGCAAGGTCCCTGCTCATCCAAGGGGTACAGGGCGAGAGCGAGTGCAGCGCCGGTCGCAACATCATGAGCAGCATCGCCACGGAAGTGGGTCTTGCGCTGCCTGAGGCCTGCCTCTCAGGCCCCTAAAAGGGAACCTTGGAGCGCAGGGTGAGGGGCTCGCCACTGTAGGGGTGCCGCAAGCTCAGCTCCGCCGCATGCAGACAGAGGCGCCCGGCCGCAGCCAGAGCCTGGGCGTGCCCGTAGAACCGGTCTCCCAAGATGGGGTGGCCGAGGGCCTGAAGGTGAAGCCGAAGCTGGTGAGAGCGACCGGTTCGGGGGTGAAGGGAGAGCCGGCTGTTCCCGTCTGAATCCAGGCTCAGGACCCGCCAGTCGGTCTGCGCAGACTTGCCCTGCGCATCCACCCGAGAACGAGGTCGCCCCGTCTCCCGGGTCAGCGCCAGCCGAATGCTGCCTCCCTTGTCCTTGGGATGACCAAAGACGCGCGCGACGTAGGTCTTGGCCACCGAGCGCTCCTGGAACTGCTGCATCAGGGCGCGCTCGGCCTTGCGGCGCAGCGCCAGGACCAGCAGCCCGGAGGTGTCCATGTCCAAGCGGTGTACCGGGTAGAGCGTCTCAAACTGCTCTTTCAACCTGGAGACCGCGCAGTCCGGGTGCAGTCGCCCAGGCACACTGAGCAGGCCGCTGGGCTTGTTGACCACCACCATGTCCCGGTCCTGATGCACCACCTCAAGCGCCCCGCTGGGCGGCGCGTAGACCCAGCCATCCTCGGCCGACCCCTCGCGCATCAGGCGCGCCCGATACAGTGCAGGCCGAGCCCCTGGAGGGTGGGCTGGGTGTGGATGTTGGCAAAGCCGGCCTGGCCGAAGAGCTGCGCCACGCTGCGGTCGGAGAGCATGCCGTTTGCGCTGCCAAAGATGCGCCAGAGGGCCATGGAGGTGCAGAAGCGTGAGGTGTCCCAAGGCGTCTGCCAGAGCTGGCCGAGCTGGCCTCGGGCTTGCCAAGCGGCGCTGGGCAGGGTGCCGTGGGCATGGGGCTCCATCAACACCAAGCTCCCTCCGGGGCAAAGAACCCGACGAATCTCCCCAAGGACTGCTGGACGGTCGTGTACCAGGTACAAAAAGCTGTGGCCCGTCACCAGGTCCACGCTCTGGTCCGGTAGGTCCAGATCAGCGGCGTCTCCATGTGCAAAGGACAGGCGCTCCAGGTGCGCGAACTCCTTGACGTGACGCTGCTGCGCCCGCTGAATCATTCGCTCGGAGAAGTCCAAACCCAAGACTTCCGCCCCACTGCGTTCGGCCAGCTCAAAGCTGCTCACACCGGGCCCGCAGCCCAGATCCAAGATGCGCTGAGGCGGTGTGGGCACGTGGTCCAACAGCCGCGCGATCTGGCGGCGCCAGAGGTCCTGGGCGGTCATCAAGTCGTAGCCGCTGGCGGCGAACTTGAAGACCCAGGTGTTGGTGCTGTCCATGGTGGCCTCGCTGGAGGACTAATGCTTTGGGGGGCGGGCTGCGGGATGGGGCCAAGGAAGGCCACCCCCTCCATTGCGGGCCCACCCTCGCTTCGCTGAAACCGAACACTCCCCTTCGATACTTCCGCATAGACGAAGCCATGGGTCAGCTCTACCTTGAGGGCAACCGGAGCCGCCCATGACCCTGCTCATCCTTCTCGCCGCCTGCCAAGAGCCGACCTTAGAAGTTCAGGTTCCACGGGACACCTCGCTGGACACTGGCGAGTCCTCGGCCCCCCAAGGCCCCTTTGACAGCGTGGTCCTGCAAGCCGCAGACAGCCAGATCCTGGGCCACACCATCGGCGCACTCCGAGCCGGAGACATAGACGGCGACGGCCGCGCTGACATTGGCTACGTACAGACCAACCGCGCCTTGGCCTGGGCCCGGGGGGACGGTCGGGGTGGCCTGAGTCCCCAAGCGCTGCTGCCAGAGGGCTTGCTGGCGAGCCGCTTGGCCCAGGCTCTGGGCACCGACGATGTGGACGCGGACGCTCTGTTCATCCAAGACCTGCACTTGGTGGACTTGGACGGGGACGGCACAGTGGAGTGGCTGGTGACCCTCAACGTCCAGGTCGGGGGGGCCCAGAGAATGCTCACAGTCGCTCTCGAGGACCCGCTCGGCAGGGCCGAGTTGCGTGTCATCGGGCCCAAGGACCACCAAGCGCAGCCAGTCTCCGATCTGGACGGCGATGGCTTGCCCGAACTGGTGCTCTCCGGCGTTGAGTCGGCGGTCCTGACCTCTGGAGGCCAGAGTTGGCCGCTGGAGGGCGTGCCCAGCTGGAACTACTACCCCCAAGTCGCAGCGCTCGACCTAAACGGCAGCGGCGACCTGGATCTGGCGGTCTTCTTCAACGGTGGCTTTGGCATCTCCGAGGCCTACCTCTTTCTCAACACGGAGGCGGGTATGGAGGTCGGCCAAGTCCTCGGCGGCTTCTACGCCAGCGGCGCCTTGATCAGCCTGGCCTCGGATGCGGAACAGGAGGCCTTGTTGCCAGGCGGGGACGGCATCCTGCGGATGGGCCCAGATGGGTTGGTCGAAGAGATCGGCTCAGAGACCAGCTTCTTCTACGCCACCTCCGCCGGCGACCTGGACGACGACGGTGACCTGGACTTGCTGAGCTTCGTGAGCGGGGAGGCGGTGCTCTACGCATCCAGCTTCGAGGGCCCCTTGCGCGCCATGCCCATCACCGGACTGGACTTAGAGAGCACCCAGACCGTGATCTTCGACTTGGACGACGACGGCCGCGCGGACCTTTCGGGCGTGCGCTGGGACAGCGTCCAAGAGGAGATGGTCTTGGAGAGCTGGCTGAACGTGAGCGGAGACTAAGCGCCCTGCCCCACCATTCTGTCGATGAAGCCGTGCAGCACCTTGGGGTCCACGACCACGATGTACAGCGCGGCCATAGACAGGCTAAAGGTGCCCACCGGCAAGGTCACGTAGATCACCGCGTGCAGCAGCAAGCCCAGGGGCAAGACCCAGTGGTGCCAGCGCTTGACGAAGAGCCCAACCGAGAGCACCCCCTCAATGGCGATGGCGCAGACGGAGAGCGTGACCATCAGGGCGTGAAAGCCTGGCCATGTCGGGTAGTCCGAGCCCAAATACAGGTGCATGGCATAGTGCTCCATGCGCTCCCCGCTCAGGTGGCCCCACTCCAGCTTGGCCCAAGTGGCAAAGGCGTAGATGGCGGCGATCTGGATGACGATGAGGGTGCGCCCCCAGTCCGGTCCACGCTCGAGGGGGGGCGGCTCACCGGCTGCCTTGGCGCGCTTGAGGGCGAGCCAGCGGTCCACGGAGAAGCTGCCGCCGCAGGGCGTGAGCGCCAGGAGCAGCGGCATCATGAAGAGCAAGTAGGTGTGGTGGTGTGTGTAGGGCTCCACGTCCATGCCGTGGCCCATTCCGTAGAAGAAGAACGCTCCGACCAAGCCGGTGACCAGGGTGCTCCAGCGGGACCACAAGCCTATGCACATGGCGCTGGTCGCCGCGAAGAAGAGCAACGCCACGGCAAAGCGCCAGGGCTCCAGGTTCTTGAAGAGCAGCCACTCCGAGGCCACCCGTGTCCAGATCATCAGTGGCCAGAGGAAGCGCAGCAAGCCCACGCCGCGGGTCGAGGCCTGCGCCGTGAAGAAGTCCTCGATGCGGTAGATCAGTGCTTGCACAGGTTCTTATCCGCCGGCCAAGCTGGCTTTCCGATGGGCTTCCAGCCCAGGTGCCCCCCACAGCGCCCCTGTACATGCAGCGTGTCGACGTTCAGGGCCTGACAGAGCTCTCGGCCCTGTCGGTGCACGGCGTCGGGATTCGCCAACATCTTGTCCTTGCGGGGGACATCCCAAGCCTCGTCAAAGCCCAGGGTGGCCAGGCGGTCAACGGGCTCTCGCCGGCCGGGGACGACGTAGACCACATCACAGATGTCCTTGCCGTAGCCGATGAACATCAGCCATCGGCGAACACCTGGAACGTTGAAGCCCAGCACCTGTGTGGCAAAGGGGCCACCCACGATCCACAACACCAGCCCCGAGAAGAGCAGTGCACGCAGCCGGATACGCCAAGCGCGAGGGAGCAGCTCCTTCTTCACAGAGGAAGCAGGTCGGACCACTCAGGGTTCTTGGTGAACTGTGCGGCCACGTAGGAGCAGCGAGGACGGATCTTCACACCGGCCTCCCGAGCGTCCGCGATCAGGCGCTCAACCAAGACTCTGGCGATGCCCTGGC
The DNA here is from genome assembly GCA_913060515.1 of uncultured Pseudomonadota bacterium. Taxonomy (GTDB): domain Bacteria; phylum Myxococcota_A; class UBA796; order UBA796; family CAJQPC01; genus CAJQPC01. Next base: position 19,847 of record CAJXRZ010000095.1, read on the forward strand.
CTCTGTAGGCGGGAGGCACCAGGGTGTGGTCGGCCGACCAGAGATGCGGCCCAGCGATGGCACCGGAGAGTTCTGCCGGCGGCATGCCATCTGGCCCTTGGTACAGGTACTGAAAGCCGTGCTCGGTCTCCGAGCGTGTGATCTCACTTGGGTCCATGCAGACCTCCTCTGCGATCTCGTAGCCGCTCTGGGCTAGGGTGACCGCTGAGGTAGATCATCGCTTCTCCCCAAAAACTGAACGGACGCCGTGTCGTCGTGGCCGGAGCCAGTGGCTTTGTAGGTCGGTGGCTCTGTGCGGCCCTGGCCGCGGAAGGGGCCGATGTCGTAGGCCTGGGCCGCAGCGTGCAGGACGGCGCCCATCAAGACGGGGTGACCTGGAAACGCTGTGATCTCTTCAGCCTGCTGGACTGTGAGAGAGGCCTGGAGGGCGCCGAGGTCGTCTACTACCTGGTGCACTCCATGATGCCCTCGACCCGCCTGACCCAGGCCACCTTCGAGGACATGGACCTGATCCTGGCCGACAACATGGCCCGAGCGGCCGCGTTCGTCGGAGCCAAGCGGATCATCTATCTGGGGGGCTTGATCCCCGAAGACCAGAGCAAGCTCTCCCGACACCTGAGCAGCCGTCTCGAGGTCGAGGCCGCGTTGGGCGCAACCGGCGTCCCGGTCACGCCTGTTCGGGCTGGACTGGTCTTGGGGCCCAATGGCTCCAGCTTCGACATGCTGCGGCTGCTGGTGGAGCGCCTGCCCGGCATGGTGCTGCCACCTTGGACGCGCACGCCCACCCAACCAATCTGGATTGGAGATGTGGTCCAGGTGATGGTGCGCGTGGTCACCCAGGATGTGGCCGTCGGTCAGAGCCTGGACGTTGGTGCGCCCGAGGTCCTGCGCTACCGCGCGCTGATCGAAGAGATGGCCCTGGCCCTAAACAAGCAGCCCTCGATGATGGACATCCCCTTCGGTCCCAAGGTGCTCTCCAAGCTCTGGGTCTCCCTGGTGACGGGCTCCTCCCGGGACCTGGTCGCCCCCCTCATCGACAGCCTGGACCATCCGATGGTGGCCCGAAACCGAGCCATTCAGGTGGCGCTGGGCGTTCCGGGGGTGCCCGTTCGCCAAGCCATGGCCCGTGCTCTGGCAGACAATGAGCCAGAGCTTCCCAAGGTTCCTCGGGGGCCCAGGAAGGAACAAGCCAACACCGTCCGCTCGGTTCAACGCTTGCCCCTTCCCGAGGTTCACGACGCGGACTGGGCCGCCCAGGAGTACATGGCATGGATGCCCAGAGGGCTCTGGCCCTTCCTCAAGGTGGTGCAGGAGGACGACGGCATCTCCAGCTTCCGCGTGGCTGGATTGGGCATCGAGCTGCTGCGCCTGCGCTACTCCAAGAGCCGCTCCTCCCCCACCCGGGCGCTCTTGTACGTCGTTGGCGGGCTCTTGGTCGTCGGCAAGCCCACTGCGCGTGGTCGCCTGGAGCTGCGCTCGGCCCTCAATGAGTGCACCTTGCTCGCGGCCATTCACGACTTTGAGCCCTCGCTGCCTTGGTACCTGTACCTGAGCACCCAGGCCTTGGCCCACCTGGCTGTGATGAGGGTCTTTGGCTGGCACCTCAAGGATGTGGCGACCAAGCGTGTCCCCAGCGCCCAGCCCAAAGAGCTGGGCGCGCCGGACTGATGCCTGGGAGCCTCAGGGCTGGCAGCTGTGGCCTACGTAGGCCTCAACTTCGGCGATGGCGTCCAGGTCGTGGAAGAGCAGCCCCTGGGTGACCTGAGCCTGAGGCATGCGCGTCTCAGAGTCACACAAGACGTAGTCGACCATGCCCGTACCAGGGAAGTCACCCACAACCCAACTGGCGTTGACGGCAGTGGGTGCCCTTGAAAAGTCATTGTGGTCAAAGCTCAGGTGGCAGCTTCGGCAGTAGGGCTGCACCACATCCTTGTACAGGTCTTCGTGACCGGTCCAGTCTCCGCCGCCGCTGCCGCCCGTCCAGGTCTTGTTCCCGTCTGGAATCCACTCGCTGTCCTGGCTGTCTCTTATACACATCTGACGCTGCCGACGAAGAGGATAGTGTAGATC
>CAJXRZ010000096.1 GCA_913060515.1 uncultured Pseudomonadota bacterium
GGGCTCGGAGATGTGTATAAGAGACAGGCGATGCGCCCCCCATTCTTCGGGGCGAGATCTACTGGCTACACAGCAAGGAGCGCGGCGCTCTGCCCGGGGTCCCACACCCCCACGTGGTCATCTCAGATCAGGTCTTCAACAACAGCCGCATCGGGACCGTCGTGCTCTGCGGCCTCACCACAAACCTGAAGCGGGCCAATGAGCCCGGCAACGTCCTGCTGGAGCCCGGCGAGGGCGGGCTCCCAAGACAGAGCGTCCTGGTCGTCTCGCTGATCTCCAGCGCGCAGAAGTCGGACCTGGGCCAGCCCGCAGGGCAGCTGTCCCAAGAGCGCGTAGACCAAGTGCTGGCCGGGATGCGCTTCCAGCAGACCGCCTACTTCCGGAGCTGAGACCCCTATCGGGGGAAACGCAGCCTACTGGCAGACGCCGTCGGTCCACATCGCGGTGTTGTTGTCGTCGTCACACTCGCCGACCACTCTGTCCTCGTCGACGCTCACAACCAGAGCCCGAATGTCCAGACCGGTGATGTCCAGGTTCACTTCAAGCGTGCGCGTCCACATCCCAATGTCGACGAACTCCTGCACCTCGAAACGCGCGACCTCAACCTGGCCCTCGGGCACGACCCCCATCACCACCACAGCCAGCGACTCCTCGACCGGGTTGATGCCTTGGTTGCCGATGCGGTAGCTGAGCACTGCGCGGTCCTCATCGCAGATCTCGCAGAGGTCCTGGATCTCCACGATCAAGTCGGCCACCTCGCCCTGCTGGCCAGCGAGCACGTCGCCGGAGCGGAAGGTGTTGGCCTCCAGCCAGTTGGTGTCCGGGTTGGAGACCACCAGGCTGTCCGCGTCCACGTGGGTGACGCTGTAGCCGTGCTGATTCCACACTGGACGGGCGCTCTGCCAGCTGTCGTCGGCATCGCCGATGACCGTGACCCCACTCTCAGAGCCCGAGTAGGCGCTGGAGGTGTAGATGATCTCAGCGTGACCGTCGCCGTCTACGTCCGCGATGGCGGGGTACTCGCTGCAGGTCGCGCTGGAGTGCCGGGTCTCCTCCAGCTTGGGCTCGCCGGTGGCGCCGTCAAAGACCCAGACCGAGTTCTCATCGGCGTAGACCACCTCTGCGTAGCCATCGCCCTCAAAGTCAAAGACAGCGCTGCCGGTAAAGCCAGAGGACTGGTCGGCCACGGTGCGCTTCCACGAGGGAACGCCGTCGCCCTGAACCACCCGGTACACGCCGTTGCCGGCCACGCCGATCTCCGGCTTTCCGTCGTTGTCAAAGTCCGCGATGGTGGGCGGCCCGATGGTGCTGCCGGTGAAGCTCCTGAGCTCCCAGAGCACCGTGCCGTCGTCGTCCTGCAGACGCAGAGTGCCTTGGTCGGCCACGACGATCTCGCCCATGGGGTCGGAGTCGAAGTTTCCGACAGCGACAAAGCCATCGCTCTGGCCGTTGTGCCAGATGGTGTTGCCATCGGGGTCGTAGAGGGCGTTGCCGGTGACGACCTCGAGCACGCCGTCCTGGTCAATGTCCGCAGCCACGCCCATGGCGCCTGCGTAGGAGTGGCCAGCGCCGGCCCCGTAGGCCCCCACGAAGCGCCGGCTGCCGTCTGCGCCGTTGAGCACCAAGTTGCCCACAACGACCTCGACCGCGCCGTCCCCTTCCAAGTCGTACAGGCCGACGGCCCCGCAGATCGCGCTTCGGCCAACGGGCGCGCTTGCCACGTTCCAAAGCGGGCTTCCAGTCGAGCCGTCAAAGGCCCCGGTCCCCGTGCTGCCTGCCCCGACCACGTCGGGACGACCGTCTCCGTTCACGTCCCCGATGGCCGGGCTGGCCGGCTCGCTGCCAAAGTTGCCTGCGCTCCAGAGAAGGGCACCGTCCGAGCCGCTCAGGGCGAAGATCACACCCGCGGTGTTGGCGATGACCACATCTGGTGTGTCCTGCCGGTCGACGACGCCGTCCCCGTTGTCATCGGTCAGGTTGCCGATCGCTGGGGTGGTGTAGGCATCGCCCGTGACAGCCGTTGTCCACTCGATGACGGGGGTCCAGCCGCCCACCACAGGCTCCGGAATGCAGCTCTCCTGCATGGCCAGCGGAGCGGGGTCTGTGTACTCAAAGCCGCACTCCCCCAGCACAAGGTCAGAGTCCCGTCCACCCTGAACGTCGTCTTCTGGGTTCAAGGAATACTCGGAGCAGCCGATCAAGGCGAGCAGGGTCAACATCTGTGAAATCCGGTGGTGCGTGGCCAGGATAACCCAGGGCTCGCCTTGGTCAGCGAAGTGTTGAGATGGCCGGATTGATCTCTTGACCATGAAACTCCGCCAAACGCGGCAGAGCCTGCGCCCAAACCGCTGTCTCCGAGAGGGGCACCAGCTTTCCAGAAGCCGAGGCCGTCACGCGAACATGGGTGACCGCAGGCCCCTGACCATAGGCCACCTGGTACAGGGTGAGGATCTGCGCGGCGTCCTTCTTGCAGCTCTTGCGCACATCCTGTGTGCTGGCCATCACCGCACGGCACTGCAACCCCAACTCGGCGCTCGCACCCTCCCGTAGCGCATCCTTGAGCGCGCCACAGCGCACCGCCAGCGGCTCAAACTCCCGGTCCAGAATCTCCTGCTTTTGGGCGGGTGACCCTTGGATTTCCGACAGAATGGCCTGCCCATAGACCGGATCCACCCAGCCAGGGGCCTCCAAGCCCTCCGCCGGCGAGGCCACCAGCAGCCAGTCGTTCTTGCCCAATCCCCGCAGCATGCCCAACAAGGGCGTGATCTCCCCCAAGGTCACGGCCCCGTCCACCGCCAAGAGCACCGAGGAGCCCGGCCCATACAAGGCCACCCGCAGCGCCTCCAGGTCGGCCAGCGGCTCCCCATCCAGCCAGATCTGGTTGTGGGCCACCCCGATGAGCGGCGAGAGCAGCTGAGGCTTGTCCCCGCCACCCACCACGGGGGCCAGCTCGATCTCCGCTGGCAACTCCAAGGGCAGCAGCTGGGTGCAGTTGTACATGTACAGGTAGGAGGCGGCCTCCTCGTCGACCTTCTGTACGTGGGCGCAGGAGAGGAGCAGAGAGAGCAGGAGGGTCATGGAGGGAGGATACCCCTTGTCCCGCACGATTCTCCTCCTCAGATCCAACACGCTCTTGGAGACCCCATGCGCCACCTGACCATCCCGCTGCTCTTGCTCCCCCTCCTCGCTTGCGAGACCCCACCCGAGCCTGGCACCTTTGAGCCCGTCAACGGCAGCTGCGCCTACATCAATGGCTTCAGCGATGCCTTGGAGTGCAAGGAGTACCTTGGAGAGGGCTGGACGCTCCAGGCCATCGAGGACGACTGCGAGCAGGCCATCGTCAACGCCGAAGTTGGCACCTTCACCCGCGATTTCCCCTGTGAAACCGAGACCCACATCGGCATCTGCTGGCTGGACTCGGACACCGAGACGCCTTCCCGCATCGTGTTTGCGGAGGCCGAGGAGGACGCCTGCTCGGGCGCCAAGCTGGGCTGCGACTTTGCCCAGGGGGAGTTCGAGGCGGCCAGCGTCTGTGTGGGCGCGGACTGAGCCTAGCTCTCCAGCGCCTCCCGCACAGCCCCCGCCACATCGCAGTGGGGGTTGCGCCCTGCCGCTCTGAGGGCGTTCTCCAGGGTCCCTTCCTGGAAGCGGTAGACCTTTAGGGCCTCCAGGGCCGCGCTGGCTTGGGGCTGGCCCTGGGAGGCGAGCACATCCAGCAGCCAGTCTCGCGCGGCGTCGTGTCGCATCAACCCGGCCGCGGTCAGAGCAGCGGGTTCACCGAAGCGCAGCAGCACGTCCTGGAGCAGCGGCAAGACCAGCGGGCTGCGGGACTCCCCCAGGGCCAGCAAGACCTCGGGCAGGAAGGGATGACGCTCTTTGAGCAGGCGCCTGCAGTCCGAGAGCCCCAGCTCCAAGTCCAGGTGCAGCAAGCCCCTGACTCCCCCAAAGAAGACCTCCGGGTCCTTCTCGTTTTCCAAGAGCAGTCGAATCAGGGCCACGCCGTGGCTGTGCCCGTAGATGCCCAAGGCCCGACAGGCCTCCTCCCGCACCCTGGGGTGGCCATCCAGCAGCCCCTGACCGAGCACGGTGAAGGTGTCCAGGGGCCCGATGCGCAGCACCCCAAGCATGCCCATGCAGCGCAAGGTGGTGGCGGTGTCGACGGGCGGTCCCCAGGCGGGCTCGAGCTGAACGTGCACGGCGGCGGCTCTAAAGACCTCCTCTTCGTGGCTGCGCAGAGACTCCAGCGCTTGCAGAACGCCCACCTGTCCTGTGCAGCCTGGGTCGCTCTGGTGCAGCTTGCGGCGCAGCCTGTGCCAGGCCTGAAGCAGGGCCTGGTGGAAATCCGCGCGCAGGTCCCCCTGCAGCCCACTGTCCTCGCGGGCGCCTACGATATCGGCGGCCAGAGCCACCACGTGGCCCGAGCGGTGCTTCAGGCTCTTGAAGAGCAGCTCCTCCCCTCCACCTTCCTCTCTCAACGGCCGCAGGGCGTCCAAGGCATCTCGGGTCGCATCCCGCCCCATTGTCAGCCGCCCACCTGCGTCATCACACCCTCGAACGGGGTGCCGCCATCGATGAGCGCCTCGTGTCCCTTGCGCTTGCCGGTGACCATCTCGCGAATGGCCGCCTCCAGCTCCGCATCGCTGGCCCCATTCCGCAGCACGTCCCGCAGCGAGGGCGTGCCGTCATCGCTCAGGCAGGTACGCAGGTGCCCGTTGGCCATCAGACGAAGGCGGTTGCAGGAGGAGCAGAAGTTGTTGGAGAGCGGGCTGATAAAGCCGATACGCAGACCGTTTTCCTGAATCATCCAGTCCCGCGCCGGCCCCTGACCCACCCCTTCCCCAGCCGAGGTCAGGGTGTACACGGCCGAGAGCCTGGCCCGCAGCTCGGCACTGGCCAAGCTGGTGTGCCACCGGGCCTGGAATGGCATGTACTCGATGAAGCGCAGCTCGAAGTGCTCGGGCCGCGCACCGAAGAACTCCACCAAGTCGTAGAGCTCCACATCGTTCTCGCCCTCCAAGATCACGCAGTTGATTTTGATGGGCCCCAACCCGGCGGCGATGGCCGCCTCGAGCCCGGCCAGCACCTTGTCCAGGCGACCGCCACGGGTCAGGGCGGAGAAGCGCTCCGGGTCCAAGCTGTCCAGGCTGACGTTGATGCGCTTCAGGCCAGCGTCGGCCAGCTCCTGGGCACAACCGGCCAGGCGGTGGGCGTTGGTGGTCATGGCCAAGTCGTCGATGCCGGGGATGCGGCCCAACTCCGCGACCAGACGCTCCAGGTCCTTGCGCACCAGAGGCTCGCCGCCCGTCAGGCGAATGCTCGTGATGCCCATGCCTGCGAAGATGCCCACCAGGCGGGTGATCTCCTCATAGCTGAGCAGATCGGCGCGCTGCATCCAGTCCAAGCCCTCCTCCGGCATGCAGTACACACAGCGGAAGTTGCAGCGGTCCGTGACCGAGACCCGCAGGTAACTGTGGGTGCGGCCAAAGGAATCGCGCAGAGGCTCCACCTAGATCGGGCACTCCTCGACCAAGGAGTCGGCCAAGGCGCGGAAGGGCGCGCCCAGAACGGGATCCAAGGCCGCTGGGGCTCCTGTGTCACCGCCTTGGGCGATGGCTGGGTCCAGTGGGATCTGTCCGAGTAGTGGCACCTTGAGCTCGTCGGCGAGCTTCTGACCGCCGCCTTGGCCAAAGGGGTACATGCGCTCGCCACCCGGCACATTCATGTAGGACATGTTCTCGATCACGCCCATGACAGGCACATCGAGCTTGCGGAACATCTCGACACCGCGACGCGCATCCAGCAAGGCCACCTCTTGAGGCGTGGTGACGATGATGGAGGCAGAGATGGGAACGTTCTGGACCATGGTGAGCTGCGTGTCGCCGGTTCCGGGAGGCAGGTCCACGACCAGGTAGTCCACTGGGGCCCAGGACACGTCCTGCAAAAACTGCCGGACAACGCCCATAACCATCGGACCACGCCAGATGATTGGCTCGGTCTCATCGACCATAAAGCCAATGGACATGCACTTGCAGCCATAGGCCATCAAGGGCAGAATCTTCTTGTTCGGGCCTGCCACGGGGCGGCCCTTGACCTGCATCATCAGCGGCAAACTGGGGCCGTAGATGTCGGCGTCCATCAGGCCAACCAGGTAGCCCATGTCCGCCAAGGCGACGGCCAGGTTGGTGGCCACGGTGGACTTGCCAACGCCGCCTTTTCCACTGGCCACGGCGATGATGTGTTTGACACCCGCCAGCGGCTGAAGCTCCATGGGTCCGCCGTGGGCCTTCATGCCTGGTCCGGACATGCCGCGAACGGCTTCCTTCTTCGGGGCAGCCTTTGGCGCGTCCGTCCCACCACCCAGAGAGGCCTTACCGGGGCCTCGCTTGACCCCTGCGACCAAGACAGTGGGCTCTACCGGTCCGGTCCAGCCCTGACCCTGAATGTTCAGGATCAGAGACTCCAACATCCGCTTGCGTTGCTCACGGGTGTGCTCTTTGGCAAAGTGCACCTCAAATCGCAGCACATCGTCGGCGAAGGAGGGCTTCTGAATCAGCCCAGCAAGGTACATGCTGCGGTTGCTGAGGGGGTCCCGAATGCGGGTGGCAGCGGGCTCCAGGATGCTCAGAGGGTCGCGGGTGGTCACTTGACAAGAATCCAGGCGTTGAAGAGGGCTTCGAGGTCGCCGATCTTGGAAGTCCAAGGGTCTTCCCAGCCCAGCGAGTAGTCGCGGTTGATGTAGCCCGAATCCAGGTAGGCGTTCTGCTTGAAGCTGAGCTCTTCGGTCTCAGAGAAGGTGAAGCAAAGGAAGTACCAGCCCTCTTCAAGGGCCACATTCTCACCCATCAACACGGTGTTGACGCCTCCGACCAAGGGCTGTGCCTCGGACTTGGCCAGCAGCTCCATCGGCCTGCCGGTGTCCGTCGAGTACACCGCCATGCGCACATCCCCGTTTCCGGTGAGGGTGTGTATCTCTGCAGCGAAGAGCGTTCCGGCGACCTTGACCCGCATGGGCACGCTGATGACGACGCTTGCCTGCAGCAGATCGCTGTGGTCCTGGATGGTCGTCAAGCCGTAGCTCTCGTAGGGCACCGCGCTGCCATAGGCCGTGGAGCCGGGGCCTTCGTCCAGGCCATCACTGGCCCAGACCTCACAGCTCCAGATCTCACCCAATGCGGTGTCCTGTGCTGGAACGGTGTCCTCGGGCCAGTCTTGGGTCTCCGGGCCACCGGCTCCGCTAAAGTCCATGGGGTAGCTGCGACCATCTACGGTCCAAGCGACCCGATAGCTCAGCGTCTGTCCATCGGGATCTGGCGCATTGGTCTCCACAACGCATTGCAGCGGCTCAGCGCCGGAAGCGACCAGCTCTGGGGAGAGCACCACCCCGGGGGTCCCGGGTGCGTTGTTGGCGATGACCACACTGGCCACTGCGGGCTCACCGGCCTCGAGGCTGTCGACCGAGGCCACGTGTACGCGCCAGATCTCCGCTCCGACAGTGGCGGTCGCCGGCAGCTCATCGCCACGGAAGGGCTGGACTTCATCGTCCCGGAACCAGGTGTACTCCAGCTCTACCTCGTCCCCTTCGGGATCACTTCCGGGCTCAAGGATCTCCACCCTCAGGGTGTCCTTGTCCGTCGGATACTCGGGGGTCAAGGCGATGGTCGGTGGCAGAGGGCGTGCGTTTCGGCGAACCTGAACTTGGGCCTCGCTGCTGTTTCCATCGGGATCTGTCGCGCGCAAGGTCAATACGTGGGCGCCCACGCTCAGGTCAGGGTCACGCAGGGAGACAAAGCCAGCGACGGGCGAGGAGCTGCCCACCAAGCCATCCAGATCGGAGATCCACTCAATGTTCAGCTCGCCAGGTGTCTGGCGGTCTGTCGCGGTGCCCGAAATCTGAATGGCCGCCAGCTCCTCAAACTCGAAGTTGTTTCCTTCGATGAACACAATCGGGAGCTGGTCCTCTTCTACCGGGTCATCCGTATCGATGGGGGGGTCGCTGTCCGAGGGGACGTCTTTGGCGCAGGCCAAGAGAGCTAGAAGGTTCAACATCATCTCTGACTCCAAGTAAGCATCAGGGAGGCCATGCACGCCGAGGGACTGCCTTGGGCAGACTGGCGTTGGCCATCCCAGCGATGAACGGATTGACCGTCCATCACAAAGACCGCGTCGTGGTCGACGGCGAAGAGGCGCCCATTGTCTGGGTAGTCCTCGCCCGTGACCTCGATGCTGGTTCGTCCCATGCGCCCAGTGCTGGGCAGCAGGCCCCCGCCGCGGCGACAGATTCCGTGGCGCGCAGGCAGGCGGTGGAGCGCGAGCACCTCCGCAAGCGGTTCCCCGGCGCCGATCAGCAGGACCTTGGCCCCACTGCGGCGCAGATCAGGCCACCCATAGACCCCGTATCGCTCGCCGTCGATGTCCACGACGCCCTGCTCGCCGGCGCTGTTGAGCACCTCCAAGACAGGGGCGGACTTGGCGATGGCTGGCGGAAGAGGCTGGCGGGCTCCGATGTCCAGGCTGCCGCCGAGCTCGGCCAAGGCCTTGCGCCAAGGGGCCAGCGAGGCCTGTGGGGCGCCCATCTGGTCGACCTCGCTCACCTGCATCCCCTGAGGGGGCGCACCCAGCTCAGGCCCCTGGGCGGGGCGCACTTTGGCGACCAACTCGGCCAGCTTGGGCAGCGGGTCGGCACCGAAGTCCAAGTTCGCGTGGGCGTGCACCTTGACGTCCGCCTCTGCAAGGGCCTTGCGCGCCTTGGCCAGGCTCGCCTCATCCAACACCAATACAGACTTTCCGGACATGCGCCTCTCCACGGATCCCTGGGCAGGATTCCAAGCCATCCTATCCCGCGGCAGGCCGGTGGTTCAGGTTCTCCAGCCAAGCAGGGGGCAGAGACACCCTTGCAGCCCCCGTCATCAGAGCCGTCACGGAGCCCTCTTGCTGGAGTAGGGAGGCCGCTCTGGGCAAGCTTCGCCGATCGATGCGAGAGACCAGCGGATGGATGCGGGTGCCATCCCAAGCGACCGCTGGCGCCGGCGAGGCCAGCAAGCGCGCCAGCCCCGCAGCAGGCATGGCCGGCAGATCACAAGGAACGAGGATGAGATCCGGCCACTCCCGAAGGGCACTCACGACCCCGGCCAGCGGATGCCGGGGGAGCTCCTCGGACTCCACAAGCAGTGGAAGCCCAAGATCCGCCAAGCTCTGATCCCGAACCGAGAGCACAACTGGGAGACCCAAGCCCTCCAAGGCCCGAGCCAAACGCATGGCCATCGGAACACCCTCCACTGGGTGCCTGGCCTTGGGCGAGCCGAAGCGCGAAGAGGCGCCCCCGGCCAAGATCACGGCCTGGACGGCCACTCAGCAGCCGTGATCAGGCAGCGGCGCGTGATCCTTCCAGGGGTAGCCCGGACTTGAAGCGCTGCCCCAGTCTGCGCGAATGAGCTGCACCGAGATCCAGTCTCCGGCGTCCTGGCTTCCTGCATCCGGGGGCAGCAGGGTCAATCCGTCGGCGAGCACCATGCTCATGAGCACGCCGCTGGATTGGGTGGCCGTGGGCGTGGCCAGCCAGCCCTGCTCACCGGGGGCCAAGGTGACCCGACTCAGGTGCGCCCGACCCGTGCGCTTGCGCAGCCCGTGGGTCAGCTGTGCCTGAATCACGGGAAGGAAGGGCTTGGGGTCGCCCATGGAGCGCCGGATGACGGGACGCACGAACTGCAGGAAGTTCACCATGCAGCTCACAGGGTTGCCGGGAAGGCCGAAGAAGGGCACGCCCTTGATCGCGCCAAACGCCAGTGGCTTACCGGGTTTTACGGCGACCTTCCAGAAATTCAGGGTGCCCACGACGTCCTTGACGTGGTCAAAGTCTCCCACGCTTACGCCGCCGGTGCTGAGCACAAAATCACAGCGCAGGCAGCGGTCCAAGGCCCGAGCCAGACCCTCGGGGTCATCCGGGGCGATGCCGCAGTGAATCGGCTCTCCACCAGCCTGCCGCACCATGCCCATCAGGGCCAAGGTGTTGGAGCTGTAGATCTGGCCGGCCGTGCGCTCAAAGCCGGGCTCAATGACCTCGTCGCCGGTACCGAGAATGGCCACCCGGGGCGCCTGCGCCACGAGCACGCTGGGAATGCCCAAGCTGGCGACCATCGCGACCGCAGCGGGGGTCAAGCTACCGCCCGCCTTGAGCACCGCTTGGCCGATGCCCACGTCTCCGCCCTGGGGACGGATGTTCTGACCGACCTTGGGCTGCTCATCGATGAGCACCTGGGTCTCTGGCGATGGTCCCGGTCGGGTTCGCTCCACCATGACCACGCAGTCGGCGCCTTGGGGCATCGGCGCGCCGGTCATGATGCGGCTGCAGGTCCCCGGCCGCACCACCTGCGTGGGCATGGAGCCCGCTGCGATGGTCTCCAGCACCTGCAGGGACACCTCGGGCAGAACATCCTGCGCCCGCAGCGCGAAACCGTCCATGGCCGAGTTGTTCCAGGGCGGCACGTCGATGGGGCTGACGATGTCTTGGGCGAGGACCCGAGAGAAGGCCCGGTCCAGCGCCACTCGCTCAGGCAAGACCGGCAACACAGCGCTCAGACACCGCTCCAGGGCCTGACCCATGGAGAGCATCTCAGCCACGCTTGATCCGGAGGGTCTGGCCTGGGTGGATGGTGGACCCACCCAAGTCGTTCCAGCTCTTGAGCTCGGAGACGCTGCAGCCGTTGGACTGGGCGATGAGTCCCAGGGAGTCGCCAGGCTTGACGGTGTACTCGCTCCACTGATGGCTGGCGCCGTAGAGCTTGAGCTTCTGCCCCGGGTAGATGGCGGTGGCCGTCTTTAGGCCGTTCCATTCCATGATCTGGGCGGTGGTCACACCAAACTCCGTCGCGATCTCCGAGACGGTGTCCCCGCGCTTGACGGTGTAGTCCAGCTTCTTGGTGGACTGCGGGCTGCCACCGACGATGCTGAGCTTCTGGCCCACCTCGATGTGGTCGGCGTTGCCCAAGTCATTGTCCCGAACGAGCTGGTCAATGGAGATGCCGTAGGCCGTGGCGATGGCGGCCAGCGTCTCTCCGGAGCGCACCGTGTGCTGGGTCTTGGTGGCGGGCTTCTTTGGCGCCTGGACCGCTGGGCTGCTCTCGGGGGGCAGCACGGCGTTGGGCCCGACGGGAATGACCAACTCCATCCCGGGGTAGATCTGGTTGGCGTCCCGGATCTTGTTCAAACGCACCAAGGTGTCGACGTCGACCCCGTACTTGGTGGAGATGGTCCCCAGCGACTCGCCCTTGCGCACTTGGTGGCGGCGGAAGGACACAGCCTCCTGCTCGGGAAGCTCCTCGATGGCCACCATGAACGCGGCCCGGGTGCCCTTGGGAATCCGCACCTGGGTCTCCCCGTTGGGCGGGGTGGCGCCACGCAGCAGCGCGGGGTTGAGCTTGACCAGGGTCTCGGTGTCGGCGCCGGAGAGCCTGGCCAGCACGTCGACGCTGTAGGCGCCCTTTACGGTGACGCTGTCGTAGACCAGGGGATCCTGGGACTCGAACTCAAAGCCATAGCGCTCGGGGTGCTTGCCCAGAATGGCCGCGGCCAGGATCTTTGGCACGTAGTTGCGGGTCTCTACCGCCAAGGTCTCCTGCTCGGCGACGACCCAGAAGTTCCGCGTCCCGTGCTTGCGACAGGCGCTGCTCACGCGGCCAGGTCCCGCGTTGTAGCTGGCCCATGCCAGGTACCAGTCGCCCTGAAGCTCGTGCAGATCACGCAGGTACTTGATGGCGGCTGCGGTGGACTTCTCAGGATCCGTGCGGTCGTCGGTCCAGTAGTCGATGCGCAGACCGTAGGCGCGGCCCGTCGGGGTCATGAACTGCCAGAGGCCGACCGCGCTGGCGTAGCTGCGCGCCGTGTTGGAGAAGCCGGACTCCATCATGCTGACGAAGAGTAGATCCAGAGGCATCTGCGCCTCTTCGAGCTGGGCGTGGATCATCTCTTGGTAGCGACCCCGCCGGCCCAAGTAGCGCTCGAAGTGCCCCTTGCCGCGCCCCAAGAAGTAGCGCATCCACTTCTCGACCTGTGGGTTGACCACCACGGGAATGTCGAACTCCGCCGGCACCACAGTAGCCAGCTTGAGCGGGTCATCCTCCATCGCCTTGGCGGGGTCCAAGTAGACCCCCCACTCTGGCTCTCGGCCTACACCGCCGGTGCCCAGGAAGCGCTCCTCTCCGAAGCGCTCCAAGGCCAACTCTTTGGAGGCCGCGGCGGACTCCGAGTCCAGCTGAACGCCAGACTCGCGCTCGATCTCGGACCAGATGCTGTCGGAGTCTTTGTCGGTGTCCGAGGCGTCGTCTGCCAAGGCCAGATGTGCGAGCAAGAGAATCACAATGGCTTGCCTAGCACGCTGGCACCGTCAAGAGCAAGCAATGGGTGCTCCCTGAGCTGTGTTAGTCCGATCCAATGGCATCTGTGATCCTTGCGAGCGCCGACGACGGCATCTTGGAGGAGCTGGAATCCCAGCTCACCCGGGCCAAACGTGCCCACAGCCGCGCGACCACCTGGGACGAGCTGATTCGACAGCTCAGCGCCGCACAAGTGCAGCTGGTCCTGGTCGACGGCTCACTGCCCAAGCTGGACCCCGAGCTGCTGACCCAGCTCACCGCTAGCCTAGACCACAAGCCAGAGCTCCGCAGCGTGGGCGCCGCCTGCCCTCCCCTCAAGCCGGCACGAAAGCTGCCCCTGCTCCTGACCCGCCTCAAGAGCGACCGCATCCAGAGCGGCGAGATGGCCCGTGAGCTGCGCCTGCTGGGCTTGGGCCGCGAGACCGCCCGCATCTTGGGAGAGGCCGCCCGCGCCACCCTGCCCGTGTTCATCTCCGGAGAGCGCGGGAGCGGCAAGAAGCGCATCGCTCGCCGGATTCACGCCCGCTCCGGTCGCAGCGGACCCATGGTGGAGCACAAGCTGGGAGGGGGGCTGAGATTGGAGGGTCCCCCGGGCACAGTCTTGGTGGAGAGCCCACAGCTGGATGCTTTTGGGGGCCTGATCGAGCTGGCCGCCACCTGCGAGGCCAGTGGATGGCAGCTCATCACCACCAGCCGCCGCCGTCCGCCCCCGGTCTTGGCCACGTGGCGCCACCTGCCCTTGGCCCCGCTTCGGGAGCGTCAAGACGAGCTGCGCAGCTTGGCCCTCCTCTATTTGGAGCGTCACCGTCGAAGAATGCGGCTGCCCCGTCGGCGCTTCGACCGCGCGCTGTGGGCGCTGATGCGCCGCCACCGCTGGCCTCGCAACGCCCAAGAACTGGAAGCCTTCGTCGTGCAGTCCCTGCTGGCGACCCAAGGCGGCGTGATCGCAGCAGCAGCGCTCCATCCCCGCGTCCGTGAGCTGGTGGAACCGCAGGCCGACGCCGAGCTCATGGCCCACACCGAGGGCTTTGAGGAGCTCGTTGAACAGCGCCTGCGTCCGGTGGTCGAGCAGCTGGAGCAGCGGGCTGGATTGGGCCTCTACAAGCTGGTGATCGAGGCCACCGAGCGGGCCCTCGTGCGCTTGGCCCTCTCTCGAACCGGCGGGGACCAGAAGGCCGCCGCCAAGCTCCTAGGCATCGCGCGCAACACCCTACATTCCAAGGCCGTGCGCCTGGGGCTGCGCCAGTGAGCCTGCACCTGCAGGGCCTGTACGGCATGGCCGACGCCGACTTTGGCGATCCGGTTCTCCAGGGAGAGATGCTGCTGCGGGCCGGCGCCTGTGCGATCCAGCTTCGGGCCAAGTCCTGGCGCCAAGATCAGGTCGCCCAGGCCCTGGAGCGCCTGCATCCCCTGTGCAAGCAGGCCGGCGTCCCCCTGATCGTCAATGACCGCGCCTCCTTGGCCCACCTGGCCGACGGCCTACATCTGGGCCAGAGTGACGGCCCATTTCCTCCCGACTGTGGCCTCAAGGGACGCAGTACCCACGATGTGCTTCAGCTGCACGCGGCCATACAGGAGGGCGCCGACTACGTCGGTTTTGGTCCGATGTACTCCACGTCTACCAAGACGGAGGCAGGCCCGGGTCGCGGGCTGGCGCCCCTGCGGCTGATCCTGGCCCAGAGCCGCATTCCGGTGGTCGCCATTGGGGGCATCACCCTGGCCCGGTTGCCCGAGCTGCGTGCGACGGGCGTAGAGAGCTGGGCGGTGATCTCCGCGGTGTTGGGCGCAGAGGACCCCCTACAAGCTGCCCAAGCCTTTCGTGCCTGAGCGCCTTCAGGCGCTGCTCGCGCACCCCTGGGCGCCGCTGGCTCTGGTCCTGCTCTCCCTCGTGCTCGCCCTGCCTGCCCTGACGGGAGGATGGAGCGCAGACGACTTCGTCCACCAGATGGTGCTGCAAGGAGGCCATGACCTGGGACCTCGTCGGCCCTTGCTGGACCTGTTCACCTTCTTAGAGCCAGGCACCTGGAATGCGGCTCTGGCCGAGCGAGGGCTGCTTCCCTGGAGCTCGGATCCGGAGTCCCGGATCTCCTTCTTCAGGCCCGTGGCAGCCGCCACGCACTGGCTGGACTCGAAGCTCTGGCCTGGGAGCGCTCCCCTTCAGCACGCCCACAGCCTGCTCTGGTGGGGCTTGGCCCTGCTCGGCGTACGCCAAGTGACTCAGGACACCGGTCCACCCTGGGTCGCGGCGCTCGCACTGCTGCTCTTCGCCCTGGACGATGCCCACGCCGTTCCTGTGGCCTGGATCGCCAACCGCAACGTCTTGATCTGCCTGGCCCTGTCCACGGCGGCCTTGCGGTTGCATCAACTGCAACGACCGGGCTGGGCGCTGCTTCCCATGGCGCTGGCCCTGTGCGCCAGCGAGGCGGCCATCGGCGCCGCTGCCTACATCTTGGCCTGGGAGTTGACCCGCGATGGCCCACGCTCAAAGGCTCTGCTCCGGCTGACCCCGCTTGTCCTGCTCATCCTGGCGTGGCGCGTGATCTACAACTTGGCCGGGTACGGGGCCCAACGCAGCGCTCTCTACGTAGACCCAGTGCGCAGCCCCATGGCCTTTACTCTGGCCAGCCTTGAACGAGGCCCCATCCTGCTCTTGGGACAGTGGCTCGGCATGCCTGTGGAGCTCTGGATGGTGAGCGAGGCGGGCATGCGGTGGACCATGGCCGGTGTGGGCTGGGTCTTCCTGTTCCTGCTGCTCATCGCCCTATACCCCCTGCTCAAAGAGTCCCGTCACGCCAGGTTTTGGGCCATCGGTAGCTTCGCCTCAACCCTGCCTCTCTGCGCAGCCTTTCCCATGGACCGGCTCTTGCTCTTTCCCGGTTTGGGCGCCGCCGCGCTCTTGGCCCTCTGGGTTCAACAAGGGGGCCGCGGCGCCCGCTTGATGCTGCTGCTCGCCCTGCCCGGTGCCTTGCTCCTTCCGGCGAAGATCTGGGGGTTCAACCCCATGATGCGTGCAGTCACCCAAACGCCACTGCCGCCGACCCAGGACCCAGAGGAGCCCCTGGTCTTCGTCAACGGAAGCATCTTTGGAAGCTTCTACCAGGTCTTGGGCCCGATGGCGCAGGGCAAACCCACCCCGGAGAGTGTGTCCCTCCTGGCGCCCGCTTGGGCCTCGCTTGTGGTGCAGCGTCCCCAAGAGGCGGTGCTGGAGATCCGGGCCGAAGGCGGCTGGTTCCAGCTCCCCGTAGAGCAGATCGCCGTAGACCCCACCCAACTCGGAGAGGGGCCCTTCTCAGGCCCGGGCTTCACGGCCGAGGTTGTGGAGTGGACGGAGGATCACCGTCCGCTGCAGGTTCGTTTTACCTTCGCCGACATTGAGTCCCGGCGCTTCCTGGTCTGGCAAGACGGCACCATCGAGGACTGGCCTGTGCCGCCCATAGGCTCCCAGATGCAGCTCTCCCCTATGCTTCCGCTCCTTCGCTGAGTCCGAGCGCCCCCATCCAAGCCCGCGCTTTGAGCCAGGTCTCTTGGGTTTCGCGCGCCGGGTCGGAGTCGGCCACAATCCCGCAACCCAGGTGCACGGTCAGGCGCTGGGCGCGCCACTGGGCCACGCGTATCGCCACCGAGAACTCCGCATCTCCACCGTCGACAAAGGCACCGATGGCGCCCGTGTAGGCCCCCCGCGGAACGGGCTCCAGCTCATGAATGAGGGCCATGGCTTGGACCTTGGGCGCCCCGGTGACGCTGCCCGGCGGAAAGGTCGCGTCCATCAAATCCACCGCGTCAACGCCTGCCCGGAGTGTGCCGGTGACCGACTGTTCGGCGTGCAGCAAGGTCCTCAACTCCAGGACTGTTCGCCCCTGGGCTTGAACCGAGCCCGGCTCGCAGACTCGGCCCAAGTCGTTCCGCATCAAGTCCACGATCATCGTGAGTTCAGCCTTCTCTTTCGGATCCGCGAGAAGCGCCGCGGCATTGCCTAGGGCCGCTGTGCCCTTGATCGGGCGGGTCTGTACCCGGCCCTTCTCCAGGCTCCAGAAGAGCTCTGGGGACTCGCTCATCAGCACGCTGTCCCGCAAGCGGAGGAAGGCGCCGTGCGCAGCAAAGGGCAGCCGAGCAAAGAGGGCCGCCGGCGAGAGCGGGGATTCAAAGACGAGCGCCCGAGCCAGGTTGACTTGGTAGCACTCCCCTGCTGCGATGCGCGCAAGGATCTCTTGAACACCCGCGGCAAAGTCGGCGTCCGGAGGGGCGATCGACAGATGGGCGCAAGGTGCCCCAGCGGCAGGCAGAGCAGGCAGAGCATCGATGCGGGCAAGGGCCTGGTGTACCCAGCTCGGCTGACCGGCCGCCACCCACCCCTCGGGGGTCTGAATCAAGGCGCCAGGGTAGCGCCGAAAGAGTCCATCTCCGCTCACCGAGCGCCCCTTGCCTGGCGGCATGCGCTCGCAGTATCGCCCCGCCTCATAGGACAAGTGGCCAATCACGCCCCCTGCGAATGGCAGCCCCTCAGGAGGCGCCTCCTCCCGCAGCAGCGCCCGGAGCTGGTCCTGCCAGCCTGGACCTACTTCCACCTCTTCGACGGCGTCCCAGGTCAGCACCGGCTGCCCCTGAAGCCTGAGCAATGCCACGTCCAAGCTGGGCTGAAGGGCCAGCAGCAAGGCACGGGGATCCGCTTGGATCGTGAGCGGACACACAATCGTCATGCGCAAGCCTCTATCATTGTCCGGCCCTCAAGGAGGCCGCTTGGCTGCTCACGTGCTGCTCTTCGACAACGCGCCCTCTTGGTGCCGGTCCATGCGCACTGCGCTGATGGCTCAGAGCTTCTCCGTGGCCGCCAGCCCGGACCTGGCCAGCGCCCGAGACTCTGCCGCTGCGCGCCCCCCCGATGTGATGATCGTGAACATGGACCTGGGCCTGGCCGCGGTCGACGCTCTGCGCGTGGTTCGCCGAGCGGCACCACACGTGGCGGTGCTGGTTCTCAGCGAGAAAGAGAATCCAGAGCTGCTGGCCCACCAACACAAGGCGGAAGCCGGCCGCGCCAAACGCGCCTCTCTCCTGGAGTTGGCCGAGGTGGTCCACCGCATCCACGCCGCCAATCAGAAGCGAGACACCAAGCGCCCCAACCTGCACGCCCTCACCCGCCTGGTCGCAATCTGGTTGGGCCGCCGCAGCGGCACCCTGACGACCCCCAGCGGCTCGGCCCTGATGGCCGATGGCGCCCCTCTGGACGACGGCTCCCGCCAGCTGATCTCCAAGGTGCTCTTCGACAACTCGGAGCTGAACTTCACGCCGGGACGCGCCAGGCAACATCCCGATCCAGACCGCTTCGGACAGCTGCTGTTCCAGGCCGCAAAAGCCGGCGCAGATCCACGCTTCGTGGAGCGTCAGAAGAACCGTGTCCTGCAGGCCATGCCGGGCACACCGCGCATCCAGGCTCTGAACCTACACCGGGACACCCGCCGTCTCTTGCGGGACGGAATGGACCTGAGCTTGAGCGAGGCGGTGCGCGAGTTCCGCTTGGACGCTGAGACCTTGGGCATCGAGCTGGACGCCCTGATGCGCCTGGGCTTGATCGGCCTCTCTCACCGGCGTCACCTGCCCAAGAAGTCCCCCCTGCCCCCACCCAAGACGGCGCCGCCCACGCCGACGCCGGCCGGCCCAAGGCGCGAGGCTATCGCTGCCCGCGGTCAGAGCCCCAAGAAGGAGCAGGCCTCCAATCTGGACGCGCTGATGGTGCTCAAGCGCCTGCGTCGGGAGAAGGAGCGCTTGGCCGGAGCAGACCCTTGGACCGTGTTGGGCATCGCGCCGACCACCGATCCCGAACGCATTCAGGTGGCCGCCCAGCGCATGGGCGAGCGCTACCGCTCCCTGCGGGAGAACCCGGAGCTGAGCGACACCATCCACGAGATGGCGGCTGAGATCGAGCGCCAAGTCGCCAAGGCCGCTGCCAACGCCGACACCCAAGAGGCCGCAGTAGACGACTCCCCAAGGGACCAGCGCCTGTTCAAGGAAGCCATGAAGAACGTGGACCGCGGCGAGTTCGGCGTGGCAGCACGCTTGCTTCGCGGCGCCCATCGCATGTCGGTCTACGAGCCCAAGTACCAAGCTTGGTTGGGCTACTGTTTGGCCGAAGATGCCAAGCAGCTCCCAGAGTCCGCTCGGGCAAGTGTGCGCTCAGAGGCCAGCGAGCTGCTGCAGCTCGCCGTTCAACTCAGCGACGAGTCGGAGTGGAAGCTCTGGCTGCTGCAGGTCTTGATCGAGGAGAAGAACCTGGACAAGGCCGAAAAGGTCCTCCGGATTCTGCGACGAGATGCGCCGGACATCGACGGACTCGTGGCCGCAGCCGAGGCCCTCGACGCGCTCCTTCCTCCGCCCGAGCCCGCCGTAGAGCTCTGAGCACCCCAGCCCCCGCAGGGGCCAGGCGGCCACTTCAGTCTTCGTCGAAGGGAACGGGGTCTGGGTAGTCCACGTCCTCGCCGAACTGGATGGGTACGATTCCGGGGTTGGGCACAGCTGGCATACGCACGGCGTTGGGCAGCATGTCCTCGCGGAAGTCCTCCTCGTCCTCGAAGTCCTCCTCGTCCTCGAAGTCCTCCTCGTCGTCGAAGTCATCCTCGTCGTCAAAGTCGGGCTCTGAGGCTGGACGAGATGGCGCATCCAGGCCTTCGCGGCGCTGACGGATTCGCTCCTCACGCTCGGTGCGTCGCGCCTCCGGGTCACGCTCGGCTGGGTTGAACGGAGGAGGATCCCCAGGCCGCAGCTTGCTGGGATCCGGACCATCGTTTGGCCCACTGGGACCGGGCCCAGCGGGTCGACGGCCTCGGCTTCCGCCGCCCAAGCGCTTGGGCTTGGCGTTGGGGTTGCCCAGGGTGCCGCCCACGTCGAAGTGGTACACGCCGGACTCGTCCCGACTGGAGCCCAGGGCCATCTTGGCCAGGCCGTCCAGGGACTCATCGAGCAGGCGCAGCTTCAGCTCAAGGCTGAGCTTGCTTCGGGAGAAGGTCTTGGCCAGCTCGATCTTTCCGTCGATCTCAAGCTCCAACGTATCCGCTTTGAAACTGCCTTTTTTGACCTTTGCCTGACCGTCATCCAAGGTGAGCGAGAACACAGCCTCGCTAAAGGTGCTGGTCGGCAAGGCGATGCCCGAGAACTCCAGTCCCTCCAGGACCAAGTCGTCGATCTCCAAGCGGATCTTGCCGCGGGCCTTGTCCACGTCATCGCTGTCGTAGCCAAACTTGGTCACGCGGGTGCGCAGCAGCCCTTGGGCGTCGACCGAGACTTCGCCGAAGTCCATCGGGTAAAAGGCCAAGTCGGCCTCTTCGATGAGCAGATCGTCAATGATGGTCTCGGTGCCGTCTTGTACGACGACCCCCTCGATGGTGCCCTTGTAGAGCTCTCCATCCAAAGACACCTTGTAGACGCCACCGATCAACGGGAGCACGCTCACCCGAGCCTGCACATCCTGCATGGAGAGCACCCGAGCCGGCGGGCCGGGCTCATCGGAGCGGCGCTTGGGCTTGGGAATGGTGTACAGGTCGACGGTATCGGCGTGGCCGCCAGAGAAGCGCCAAGGGCTCAGACCGCTGAGTTCGAGGGCCATGGACCCATCGGTTCCTTGGTCGACCTCATAGGCTGCGCGTTCCGCGGCGAGCTCCGCTGGGAAGGTGAGCTTGAGGCCCAGAGCGAATCCGCCCACGGCCAACACCACTCCTCCCAAGGCAAGAATGAGACGTTGCATGGCTTAGCCCTCCGTCTTGATCAAGCGGTATGCGGCGATCTCAAGGGTGACGTTGAGCAGCCACTCTCCCGAGACTTTGACGCGCTTGAACTTGGCACTGGTGATTTTCAGCGGGTAGCCGGTCGCTTCCACTTGGTAGAGGAAGCTGACCATCTGGTCCAAGGTCACCTTGCTCAGCTTGACGCTGTAGTTCTTCTCTTCGAGGTCGCCGAGCTCCACGACGGAGTTCTCGCGAACGCTGTCCAAGCGGTCCCGGATCTCCGCGGAGTCCGCAGCCTTCTCCAAGAACGAGGACAGGTCTTGGCCGTCGAAGCGGGCCATGTCCGACTCGATCTGCTGGAGTTCAATCTGGGCTTCCTGGTACTCGGTCAGGGAGCGATTGACGTAGTTCAGGTCCTCGATGCGCTTGTCTCGCGTATCCTCGAGGCTCTCCAGCTTGTTGTTCATGGTCCAGGCCCCACCCAGGACGATGGCGACGGTGACAAACCCCACCAGTCCAAGGAGCAAGCTGCGGTCTCGCGGGGACATCCCGTCCAGGATGCCCTCCACGCGGGCTTGAATGGCTGCAAAACGTGCGCGCAATGCGGTCATGGTCTAGCCCTCCTCTTCTTCGTCGCTCTCAGACTCGAGCGGGATGCTCATGTCGAAGCGGATGCCGTTGCCGGCCTTGGTCTCGTTGGCCTTCTTGGCCTGGGAGAAGCGTGGTTCGGCCTGCATGGCCTTCTCGATTCGACTCACCGAGTCAAAGCTGTTGGTCTCGGCCTTGAAGCTGATGGTGCTCTCGGTGATGGTGAGGTCCGAGATGTTCAGGGGGGCCTCGAGGGACTTGGGAGACTGGTCGGTGAGCTGCATGAGCGTGGTGAGCACGGGGGGCTCGCCGCCGACGGTCGCGCCCAGGGCTTCCATGCGGAGCTGCGCTGCGACCAAGTCGGTGGTGACCTTGGCCCGGGGTTCACCGTCTGGCTCCAGTTCACTCATCGAGATGTGGGTGAGCACCTCGTGAACGTTCTCGCCGGCCTCTTGGTGCAGATCCGCGATCTCGCCTCTGAGGGATGCAGCCTGGAAGAGGAAGATGCCCGTACCCACAAGGCCGAACATCAGCAGCGCCAACATTCCAACGCCGAGCGCGGTCCGCGCAATGGCCAGGTTGCCCTTGAACTCAAAGGGGCCTTTTCGGAAGCCGAGAGAAGTGCCTCCAGCGATGCCGCCTGCCTTCTGAGCCAAGACCACCGCCAGGCCGAAGCGATCGGGGTCGCCGAGCTCCTCGGCGGCAGGTCCAAGGTCGACCCGGCGAACGGGAACACCCAGGTCCTGGGAGAGGATGCTGCCAAGTCCGCCAAGACCAGCGCCACCACCGGTGATGAGCAGCTCATCGATGCCCACACCCAGCTCGTCCTCCAAGCCGATCAGCGTGGCTCGGATCTCCGCCAGCAACGGGTCAAGAGACTGCACCAGCGCCGAGGGCACATCGTGCTTCTGGGCCAGAGCCAAGTTGGGCGTGGTCTTCTCTTGCTGCCCGAAGGGGTCCGTCTCGGGCTCGTTGTCCCACTCCGCTTCGATCAGCTCAGGCGCCGCGGGGCCAGGGATGCCCGTGTCTGCAGCCAGAGAGACGCTGCGCTTGGCAGCCTCCGCCTGCATGGCGTCCATACCGGTCTTGACCATCAGGCCTTCCCGGAGCGCCAAACCACCCTTGGACCTGTCTCTTATACACATCTGACGCTGCCGACGAAGAGGATAGTGTAG
>CAJXRZ010000097.1 GCA_913060515.1 uncultured Pseudomonadota bacterium
ATCTACACTATCCTCTTCGTCGGCAGCGTCAGATGTGTATAAGAGACAGTCCTGGTACCAATCGGGCGCGTCCGTCGGGTCATCGTCGATGGAGCCGGAGCAGTCATTGTCCAAGCCGTCGCAGACCTCCAGGCCATCGGGGTTGACGCTCGCCTCAGCGTCGTCACAGTCCCCACCTTGGTCCACGTGACCACTGGGCGCCTCGCAAGCCGTGATTCCTGCCGCTTCCTGACCAAAGCCGTCCCCATCGGCATCTGGCCACCAGGTGCTGGGGTCGGTGCAGTCTCCTGCTAGGGCGCCGGTGTCGGTGCTGGGGTCGTCCTTGGCGCGGCAGGCGAAGACGGAGAGCAGGAGCAACAGGGTCATGAGGAATCCAGGCGTGGCCGCCATTGTAGGGCAGCGGCGCCCGTAAGAGTAAGTCTTTCCTGACGGGGGAGGGGGCGTGTTTCCGCGCTCCCTGCGCTAGCTTGGCGCGCAGGTGCTCACCCCAGCGCCAACCACGTCAAAGCCCACATCACTCATCACCTTGGTCATGGTGGTGCCCTTCACTTCGTACACATCGGTGCTCTGGCCCATGCCGTAGACCCGCACAAAGAGATAGAAGGCACCGTCCCAGTTGGCGAAGGCGAAAGCGTCAATGTCTGTCGGAGAAGGGAAGCCTGGCAGCTTGACGCGCTCCACAATGCCGCTGCCACCCAGGTCGATTCGCGCGACTTGCGCGGGTTGCTCCAGGGGCAGGAAGGCCCACAGCTCGCCCTCTCCGTTTCCGGTGAGCTCGGACTGGCTCGGGAGCGTCGTGAGCACCTTCCGCTTCCAGGTGCTGGTGTCCAGGCTGGCGACCTGTTTCTCGTTCGCGATGTAGAGCTGGTCCCGCCAAGTGTCGGCGTCGTCGCTGGCAAAGCCCATGCCGAAGCTGCCGAAACTTCCCGAGGCGTAGGAGGTCGGCGTGCAGGCCATCGTCTCCAGATTGACCTCGTAAACGCTGTTGTCGCTGTAGCGTACATAGGCCACGCCATCGCGGGCGACGGCCATACTGTTTGGGGAGCTGATCCAGTCACACTCCAGCGTTCCTTGGCGCTCGAAGCTCAGGGTGTCCGGGTCAAAGAGATACAAGCCCTCGTCGTCTCGACTCACGACATAGATCAGATCGCTGGTGCCTTCACAGTCGTCTTCCGGTGCCGGATCAACCTCCTCGACCGGCTCCTCCTCTTCGGGGGCCTCCTCCTCGGGCACCTCTGCAGGGCCTGTATCGGCAGTGTCTCCGGTGTCCCCGGTGTCGTTGAGCACGCCGGTGTCATCCCAGGGGGATGCGGTCGGGTCCTGCATGGAGTCCAGGCCGAATTCGTGGGAGCAGGCGAGAAGAAGCAGCAACATGAGGGGACCTCCTGCAAGCACTGTGGGCCAAAGCAAGGGTCACGAAAAGCAAAGTGTATTGATGCTCAGGTTCGAGAAATCTGAAGCTTGTCCAGAAAGAGCTCGGCGGCCCGCCCCAGCTCCTTGTCTTTGCGCCACACCACTTGGGGGTTGTAGGTCCAACGCTTTCCCTCAATGACCGCCAAACGGCCGGCGTCCAGGTCCTCCTGCACCAGGTGCAGGGGCATCCAGCCTTGGCCGACGCCTTCGACCAGGGCCAAGCGCTTTGCGTGGAAGTCGCTCAGATAGACCACGTTGGCCGCGTCTTGAAAGGGACGCTTTGGCTGGCGCCGGTAGCGGGGGGCGCTGTCCCGAACGACGATCTCGTAGCTGGCCCGGTCCTCTGCTCCGACCAGGACCATCTCCAAGGGGGGCAGCGCCCGCATCTCCAAGGGGTCATCTTCTGGGTCGAAGTCCAAGATAAGCATCAGGTCGGCTCGGTCGTCTTGCCACCGCTCTGGCACCCCCTCTTGGTACTCCACGTCCAAGCGCACCCGGGTGGGGGCTCCAGCTTCGGCCAGGGCACGCAGCGCTTGGGCCAAGGGCGCCATCGGGTAGACCCCGTCCACCACGACGTGGAGGTCCGGCTCCCAGCCCTCCCGCATCACCGAGGCCAAGCGCTCCAGGGCGTGGGCGCGGTCCAGGACTTCCCGGCCGGCAGCCAGGATTCGTCGTCCCTGTGGGCTGAGGCGGGTGCGGTTGCCCAGACGCTCGAAGAGCTCCAGGCCCAGCTGCTCTTCCATAGAGCGTACGGCGTAGCTGATGGCCGAGGGCACCTTGTGCAACTCATGGGCCGCCTTGGCGAAGGTGCCAAGGCGGTCGATTGCGTCCAGGACCTGAAGCTGCTCAAGGGTGTGCTGCATGGTCAATGCTACACCCCAGTTCAGCTTCGGAGACTCAGCTCTTGCCAGCCAACTTCACGTGCACCGTCATGGTGTCATCGTTGAAGTAGGGGCCCTTGCTGTAGGGCTCAAAGCCGAAGTCGGTGCTGCTGATCTCAAAGCTTCCGGTGCCGATGAACACACCGTTGGCCTCCTTCACAGTGAGAACGGTCTCCACAGACGAGGTCTGGCCGTGGATCTCCATGTCTCCCTTCACAACCCAGCCCGCCTCGCTCTCGGTGATGCTGGTGGAAGTGAAGCTCACGCTCTCGAAGCTCTCGCCGTCCAGCTGGCTCTCATCGAGCAGGTGCTTCTTCACCTTGGCCTGGTGCTTGGCCTTGAGGGTGTCCTCAAAGCCGACCATGGCGCGCATGTCATCCAGGTCAGGAGCCAGGGAGGCGACGGGGAAGCTCACGGCGATCTCTCGGCCGCTCTCGCCCCACATCACGGTGCCCTGCACATCGCCGGCCTTGACCACGTGGTCGTGGGCCTTGCTGTCCTCGGGGGCGTTCAAGACCACGTAGAGCAGGGAGTCGGCGTTGTTGACGGCGTAGGAGACGGAGGGGGCTGGGGCAGCCACCTCAACGAGCTCTTCAACGGTGGCCTCCTCGGTGGGGGCCTTCTCTACGGGGGCTTCTTGGGCCACGGGGAGGTTGCTGAGCAGGGAAAGGGCGGCGGCGAGTGCGAGGGTCATGGAGTCTCCAATGTTGAAGGACAACTATGGGGTCCGCCGTGTGTTCGCTATGTGCGCAGATGGGCACCTGCCGACCGAAAATGGTCAAGTGACCCGCAGGGCACGAGAGGCCGCAGGCGAGCACCTGCGACCTCTTGTGTGCCAGAACCCTAGAAGGGAATGCTCGCGACTTCAGGCAGCGCAGCGTCCTTTCGCGCTGCCAGCGGCATCTCCGCGTTCGCCGGCTCGCTGATCTGTGGACGGCCCAAGATGCTCACGGTCTCCGCCACCACCGTGGAAGTGCGTCGCTTGCGTCCGTCCGGGTCCTCCCACTTGTGGTACTGAAGCCGCCCCACCACGGCGACGGCGTCTCCCTTGCGCGCCTTCTTCAGGACCTGCTCGGCTTGCTTCTCCCAAGCGTTGATCTGGTGCCACTCGGCCTTGGTCTCCCAGCTGCCGTCTTCCTGACGCACGTTCTTGTCCGTCGCCAAGCTGAAGCGGGCCAGAGTCTTGCCGCCCTTGATCTGCTTGCGCTCAGGGTCTTGTCCCAGACGTCCCAGCAACATCACCTTGTTCATCGTCCTCATTTCATGCTCCTTTTGGGGCGGCGTTGGTGCCGCCTGCAGGGGAGCAATGCCAGGGACGTGCCAAGGCCAAGTCGTTGAAATGCGGATTACTGGGGGTGGGGGGTGTCAGGAAGTTGACACCCCTTGACACCCCTTGGCCGAGATGAAAGCGCTCAGATTTTCGTAGCGTAGATGGCCGTGCCCGCGGCGAGGACCAGGTAGCTGTCTCCGTTCGGGGCATCGACCCGCACCTGCGTGGTGCTGTAGCCATAGCCGTGGTCCACGGTCGCCAGAGCACCGACGGTTGCTGTGTAGGCGGTTTGGCTCGTGGGGTTGACCACCCCCATGGTGTTGCCCACCTGGAAGCCGCCCATAAAGCTGAGCACCTCAGCGCTGCTCGGGTTCTCATCCACCGAATAGCCTGAGATGACGCCAGTTGAGCCCCCTGCACTGGTGTCGCCACCATCTCCCGTGTCCACAGGGGCGGCCGTGTCTTCCTCTTCACCAGGAGCAATTCCGGTGTCTGGAAGAGGGTCTGGAACGAAGATCACGGGTCCACCTGGGTAGATGTGAATCTCGCCGCCTGGCGCTTGGACAATGAATGGAAACTTGGGAAAGGGGTTCAAGATTAGGGAGTCCGCGATGCTGCTTCCCCCAATCGCCCAGTCCTCAGAGGACAAGGAGCCGGGGTCGTCCGGAATGCCGTCTCCGTCCATATCGATCGTGGCACCGGAGGTGATCGAGAGCTGGTTGCTCGCCCAGGTCTCGAACTGAGCGACGCTGCCGGCGGCGGGGACGGCTGTGCAAAGAGCCCAACTGGGGCAGTCTGAAGAGCCTGCGGTGTAGGTAGCTGCAAAGCTGGTGCTCAGTAGTAGCGAGAGAATCATGTTTGCTCCTGTCAGGGGCCGTTTGGGTTCCCTCCAGAGTTACGCCGAGAGAACAGAGGCGTTTGGATCGCTTTGCAACAGGAGGAGATTGAGTTCTCGTGGTTGGGCCTTCAGGGCGCTTCGGGGTACTTCAGGGACCATGACAGACAGCAACAGCCCGATTGCGATTGTGGATGGATGGGTCGACCGCGCCCTGCGAACCGTGCTCCGAGGCGAGAGCGTTCTCCAGTTGACCGAGTTGGAGCTGCGTATCCTCAGCCACCTGGAGGCAAGGGCGCCCGAGTGTGTATCCACGGACGAGCTGCTCCAGCAGGTCTGGGGCTATGCACGCCCCGCGCGAACGAGAGCGGTGCACACTGCAGTCCAGAGACTCCGGCGGAAGGTGGAGCTCAATCCCTCGGAGCCCACGCTGATTCTGACCATCCACGGTGAGGGCTTTCGCTATGTTCAGCCCAAATCGCAAGGTTCCCTGCTCGGGCGTGGCCAGGAAGTCCATGCCCTGCAACAACTCGCTTCTTGTGCATTGTTGACCATCACGGGTTTAGTGGGCGTAGGCAAGAGCACCCTGGCTCGCTACCTCTTGGAGCAGCGCCTGGACTGGGTCGCCGTTGAAGTGAGCAGCGTTTGTGATTCTGAGACCTTCTGGAGTGCGGTAGGCCAAGCGCTTGGGCAGGAGCCCCGCA
Source organism: uncultured Pseudomonadota bacterium (assembly GCA_913060515.1). GTDB lineage: Bacteria > Myxococcota_A > UBA796 > UBA796 > CAJQPC01 > CAJQPC01. Next base: position 5,104 of record CAJXRZ010000097.1, read on the forward strand.
CGGATTTGGAGGCGCGGGCCCGGGTCATCGATTCTTTGCGCTGCGAGAGGCCCATGGGGCTTTTCTTCGACAACTGCGATGGGATTGATGCGTGCTTGCACGAGGCGCTGACCGAGTTGATGCAGATAGGCGTGCAGCTGCTGCTGACCCGAAGGAGTCCACTGGGTTTGCCGGCGGAGAAGGTGTTTCGCCTCTCTCCCTTCTCACCAGAGGCATCGTTGCAGCTCATCTGGAGCGTAGGCGGGCTCGATGGGGCTCCGTCCGAGCAAGACCTCGTCGCGCTCAACCAGCTGGTTTCTGCCACGGGTGGGATTCCGCTAGCGCTCTCTCTGATTGGCTCCTACCTGCCCACAGTGCCGGCCACTGAGTTGGGCTCGATGCTTGTGCATGATCTCCTGCAACTGCGCGATGCCAAGGACTCTGGAGCCCACCGCAGCGTCGCAGCGGCGATCCAGACCGCAGTAAAGCTGCTTGAGGCACCGATTCAGGAGGCCTTGGTGCGCCTGGCCGTGTTTCGCGCCTCCTTTGAAGTCAAGGCAGCGGCTGCCGTCTTGGAATGCGAACTCTCGCAGTGTGCGCTGGTCCTGCGCTCGCTTCATTCTCACTGCATGTTGGAGAAGTCTACGGTGTCCGGTCGAGCGCGTTTCGCCCTCTCTGTGCCCATCGCCGCCTGGATAAGCGAGACTTCAGCGGGGGCCGCGGAGGAGCAGCGAGCCCGTCACATGCATGCCGCGTGGTTTGGCCGACTGGGAGAGCGGGCGTCTCTGACTGGGCTCTGGTCCGGAGAGAATGGGGATGGACATGGCCTGCAGAGACAGCTCTCGGACCTTGACGCGGCCTTTGACTGGTCACTCCGCATGGGGGAGCCGAAGCTTGTTGTGAGGCTCTGCCGTGCATGTTGCGCAGCGGCCGGAGCCCGTGCCGACTCTGTGGCGCTGCGCGCGTATCTCCGCCGAGCCTGGGATGCTGAATGCTTAGACGAAGCCGGGAAGAGGGCGCTCGTATCGACCCTCGCGACGCTGCGACAGATCGACTTGGTTCGTTCCTTGGATGGCTTGGACGCTCGGCTGCCGACCTGGCAGGAGGCCCATGCGGCCGAAACGCAGGCGGCCACGGTCCTCCGTGCGCTCTCTTTGAATGGTCAGGAACGCGCTGAGGGCTTCTTGGCGCTTGCTCAGGGTCTTGGCCAAGGAGAAAGGGAGCTGGCGCTTCGCTTGCATGTTCTTGGTGCCAGCGCGGCCATGCAGTCGCGAGACTACGGCCTTGTAGAGGACCACCTGCAAGCTGGACTCCCCCTCGCCGACCACTTGGGCGACGCGCGCAGTGGGAGCACCCTGCTGTACACACAGATGAGGCTGCATCGTGCTCGGGGAGAGCTGCACCTGGCTGAAAGGACGGGGGCCCGAGGCGTTCGTATCGCTGAAGAGGCTGGCATGGCGGAGGATGCCTTTGTTTGCCGGGTAGGGATGGCCTACCTTTCTCTCGTCAACGCCTCGGCTTCTCAAGTCATTGAGAGGTTCCGCCCTTTGTTGTCGGAGGCACGGCGCCTTGGGCTCAGCTACTACACCCACCAGATCGACGCGACGGTTTGCAGCGTTCTGCTGCTGTCGAGGCGAACGGAGGAGGCTGAACGCAGCGCGGAGCGGATGCGTGCTCTGGCCCGGATATTTCAAGCCCCGCAGTGCATTCGTCAGGCTTGGTGGGCGACAGGAGCGTGTGCTCTCCAGCGGGGGGAATCCCTCGCCGCCCACATTGCGTTTCAGCGCGCCTTGGATGCTGGCGGTTCTGCACCCCTGATCGAGCTCTACGACGCCCTCTCCCAGTCTCTATCCGCACCCGTAGAGCTTCGTGAGCATCCAGGGCTGCAGCTGCTTTTGCCCTTTGGAAGAGGCTTGTTTTGGACACTCTACTCTGACGTTGCGGCCTCCCAAGGACTCCTCTTGCACCGTGAGGAGGCCCTCGTCCTGGCCAGGAGACAGGGCGCGCCGGTCGTGCTGGACGCCGTTCGAGAACGGAGCTGAGCTCTCAGCCTATTCGCGCTTAGCTCAGCCCCAAGACCTCGCCAAAGTCGGCGTGTTGCACCTTGAGTCCTGCGAGCTCGCAGTCTGCAAAGGCCCCCATCTCCCAGGCGCTCTCTCTAAAGTCGGCGTCGGGCAGCTTGGCCTGGCGGGCCAAGACCTGCTCCACGTTGACGCCCACCCAGCTGCTGCCCTGGCCCGTGGCCATGTCCAGACGGAGGGAGGAGAAGGTGGAGCCATCCAAGCGCGTGCCATCCAGCTGCGCGTGCTGCAGGTTGATGTCCCCGCCTTGCATCTCGGTCAGCTCGGCGCCTCCGAGGTCAGACTGGCTCAGGTCCAGGGACTCAAAGCGCGCTTTGGCAAACTTGACGCCCCGCAGGGAGCAGCGCTCCAGGGTGAGCTCACCCAGGTCCAGGCCGCTCAGATCCAAGCCATCCAGCTTGGCCTCGGAGAAGGAAGCGGTGCCCGTTAGTTGGCCGGACCAGAGCTTCACGATGGCGGCCAAGGGCTCTGATGGGGCATCGATTTTGGCTCCCTCCAGACGACAGCGCATGATGAAGGCTTCCTCGAAGGTGGCGCCGCGCAGGTCCGCACCGCTCAAATCCCAGACAAAGATACCGGTGTTGCAGAGGTTCAGGCCGCGCAGGTCCGCGCCGCGCAGGTCCACCACACTGCCCGAGGGCAGGGTCAGGGCTCTGGCGTCAAAGCCTCCGGAGACCAGAAGCGCCCGCCACTCGCTTGAAGACATCAATGCTTGGCCTTGGTGACGGTGGCGGCAGCGTCAGACTCGCCACCGCTTCGCACGTTGGTGTTGTACTCCTTCATCAGGGCCATGCCGATGCCGCGGACCTTGGCCTTGAGAGCATCAGGGGCGATGACGTTGAGGGAGGTCTTCACGGCAAGAGCGGAGGCACGCAGCTTGTTGTCGTCGCTGTTGCTGGAGCTCTTGATGGTGTTGGCGATCTCGTACCCAGACTCGTAGAGGCCCGCGACCCCGGCCACGTTTCCGAAGCCTGCGTTCTTGGCCGCATCGGCCATGCGCCACATGTACTTTCCGGACTTGAAGGCGGCCTCGCCGACGGTGTGTCCGTGGCGGCCAATCTCCTTGAGCACGTCGGCCATGTTCTCGTTGATGGCGTTCATGGTCTCGCCCTTGGTCTGCTGGATGTTCTTGCCCATCTGCAGGCCAACGACCGTGTGGTTCACGGCGCCGTCGGTGATGTAGGCCTCGTTGGAGTACAAGGCGCACTCGGAGACCAGCTCGCGGATCTTCACCAGCATCTTGTCGATGCGAAGCTTCAGGTCGGTCACGGCACCCGCTTGGTCACCCGAGAGGGCGACGCCGTCGCTGTCGACCAGGCTGTGGTAGGTCGAGATCAAGGTCTCCAAGCCTGCACGCTGGGTGGTGAGGGCTCCAAGCTTGCGCTCGTAGATTCGGTTGGAGCTGGAGATGGCGACCTCTTCGGCGTCTCCGCCGATTCCTGCGGCGCTCTTGGCTTGCTGCTGAATCTGGTCGTAGCCGGAGGTGGTGGTCGCCTTGGCTTGGGTCAAGCTGTGGTTGACGCCCTCGTTCATCTCGGCGGTCAGGGTCTTGCGGTAGGCGTTGTACTTCATGGTCGCGTCCATGAACTGGGCAAGCAGAGCGCTCTTCTTGTTCTGCGGACAGGCCTCCATGAGCTCCTCCCGGTAGGACTTCCACTCGGAGCCGGTCATGTAGATGCGCATCTTTGTCATGGCCCAGCCTTCTTGGTTGGCTTGGTCTAGCGCCGACTGAGCGCCATCTTCCATGCCGCCCTCTTCGCGACCCAAACGGGCGCCTTCCTTGTTGACCTCTCGGTGGTCGCCGCGCTCTAGGCCCTTTCCGTGCATGAAGTCCATGGCGTAGACGTTGACGTCGTACACCACCCCAGCTTCCTTGCTCCAGCCATCGGCCTTGAAGAGGCGGTTGAAGGCCCCCACAGCCTCCTCTGTGCCCTCGCCCTTGAGGTTGACGTCAATGTCGGAGGTCAGCGTGGTGCTGCCCGCAGCAGACCAGTCACGCAGCTTGTCGGCGCCCACGTCGGCCTTGGTGCGCTGCAGGATGACGTCGTGGTGCCACTGACGGAACTCCCAGATCTTCTTCATCATGCCGCGCATGGACTTCTTGGCCTTGACCACGGCGGAGGGCCCCTTTGCTGCGCCCGTGGGTGGGTCGGCAGTGGCCAGAGCTGACTTGGCAACGGACCAGGACTCGCCCAGTGTGTCCTTGAGTACCTTTCTAGGCACCACACCCTTGGGGTCGATGGCTGCGATCTTGGCAAAGGGCGTCTGGGCGATGCCCTTGACGCTCAGGTCCCCGGCTGCGATTCCGGCGTCGAACTCTTGTTGGTCGTCAGGAGCCTGTACCCGAGCGAACATGGCGTTGGGGTTGGCAAGGGCCGAGTCGCTCCAGGCCTCCTCCTCCTTGTCCCAGGTATCCACCGCCAACTGGGGACCGCTTCCGCCACCGGAAGGCGCGGCGTCCAGCAGGCCCTCGGCACTCTGGCCGGCCACGACCCGATCCGCAACGGCGTCAGCGTGACGTTCAGAAGGGGAGTCAGGCCCCCCATAGAGAGAGACCCCCTTTCCGGAGTTCTGGGAGACGGCGTGTGCCGCCTCATGGGCGACGGTGTGTAGGTCCGCGCTCGAGGACAGCCCAACGGAGCCACCCATCGCGAATCCCTTGCTGCCCATCTCGCTGTTGGCGCCCTGGGCCTGTGCGCCCGTGTGGGCGCTGATCCCCGAGACGTCGTGCTTTCCGAAGCTCTCCTGGATTGCGCTTTGGAAGGGCAGCGCCCCCCCACTTCCACTCAAACCCTGGGCTGCGACGGCGCTTGGGGCCGCACCGCCGGTGTCCAGTTGAGCGCCCGCAAGGGGATCGCTCAGGGGATCCTGAAGTGCGTCTCCGCCGCTCGCTGCCCGGCTGGTGTTGCTCGTTGCCGAGGAGGCGGTCTTCAGGTCGTACATGGGGAACATCCAGTCGGGAACCAAACCGTAGCCTATGACACTTGCGTTTGGGAGGAATCTCGACCGCATGTAATCGCGCGTTAGGGGAACCCAGAACCTGGCACAAGGACTGGCGTGAATCGCTTTCTGGTCATCGAAGGCTTGATCGGCGTGGGCAAGACCACGCTCTGCAAGCTGGTGCGCGATCGATACAAGGCCCGTCTGGTACTGGAGCCTTGGGCCGAGAACCCTTTCCTAGCCAGCTTCTACGACGACCCAGAGCGCTTCGCCTTCCCTGCGCAGATGTTCTACTTGGCCAACCGCTTTCAACAGCAGCAGACCATTCGTCAGCAAGAGCTCTTCGAGCAGTTCGTCGTGGCCGACTACCTCTTCGAGAAGGACCGGCTCTTTGCGGAGCAGACCCTCTCGGGCAGCGAGATGGAGCTCTACGACCGCTTCGCCAGCCTGCTGGGGGAAGGGCTACCCAAGCCGGACCTGGTGGTCTTCTTGGACGCACCGACCGAGACCATCATGAAGCGGATCAACCTCCGCGGGATTGAAGCTGAGCAGCAGATCGAGGCGGCCTACCTGGACGCACTCCGCGAGCGTTACTACGCTCTCTGGGCGCGGTATACTGCGGCGCCGGTTCGGATTCTCCGGACGGACTCTTTGGACTATGTCAACAACGAAGCTCACCGAGACCAAGTGCTGGATCTGATCCAAAGCTGGCTTGAAGGGCAAGGACGCGAGACCCCTGCATCTACGGAGCGGGAGGGACAGCCAAGTCTCTTTGGTGCGCGTCCAGACAAGGACTGAAAACGTGAGAAAAAATACAGCGTTGGACCTTCTCAAGATGAAGGCCGACAGCAAGCGCATCACCATGGTGACGGCGTACGACTACAGCATGGCCAAGATCGTCGACGCCGCCGGCGTAGACATGGTCCTGGTTGGGGACAGCCTGGGCATGGTCATTCAAGGCATGCCGGACACCTTGTCCGTCACCCTGGACGACATGGCCTACCACGGCCGCTGCGTGGCCAGGGGCCTCAAAAAGGCCCACCTGACCGTGGACCTGCCCTTCATGAGCTACCAGGTCAGCCCCGAGCAAGCGCTACAGAGCGCAGGCCGCTTGGTGCAGGAGGGCAAAGCGCAGTCCGTGAAGCTCGAGGGCGGCGCGCGCAGCGTGCCTGCCGTTGAGCGCATCGTCGCGGCCGGCATTCCTGTCGTCGCGCACTTGGGTCTGACCCCGCAGTCTGTTCACACCCTGGGCGGCTGGAAGGTGCAGGGCAGGGGAGTAGAGGCTGGAGAGCAGCTGATTCACGATGCCCTGGCGCTTCAGGACGCTGGCGCCTTTGCGCTGGTCTTGGAGATGGTGCCAGCGGAGCTCGCCGCCGAGGTCAGCTCGGCCCTGGAGATCCCGACCATTGGAATCGGTGCCGGGGTCCACTGTGATGGTCAGGTGCTGGTGGTCAACGACCTGTTGGGCTTTGACTTGGACTTCTCTCCACGCTTCCTCAAGCGCTACGCCGAGATGCAGCCTGAGATGGTCAAGGCCGTTCAGAGCTACGTCGAGGAAGTGCGCAGCGGTGCCTTTCCAACAGCGGACCACAGCTTTCATCGGCGTCGAGGCCCGGCCAAGTTGGCCAAGGTCTACTAGGCATGCGCACCATCACGGAGACCGCTGTCATGCAAGCCCAAGGGCTGGCATGGCGCAAAGAGGGCCTGCGCGTTGGCTTTGTGCCCACGATGGGTTTTCTGCACGCCGGGCACACCAGCCTGATGGACTTGGCGCGGCAGCACTGCGATGTGCTGGTGACCAGCATCTTTGTGAACCCCACTCAGTTTGGGCCCAACGAGGATCTGGACAAATACCCACGGGACCCGGAAGGGGACGCCGCCAAGTGCCGAGCCCACGGCGTCGATGTGGTGTTCATGCCCAGCGACTTCTACCCCCCTGGCTACGTGACCAGCGTGCGGGTCGCCGAGCTGACCGATCGTCTCTGCGGTGTGGACCGGCCAGAGCATTTCGGCGGGGTGACCTCGGTCGTGGCGCGCTTCTTTGGGGTCGTTCAGCCCACCGTGGCGGTCTTTGGGGAGAAGGACTTCCAGCAGCTGGCTGTCATCCGACGCATGGTTCGGGACCTTGCCATTCCGGTGGAGATCCTCGGCGGCCCCCTGGTTCGCGAGGGCGACGGCATCGCCCTGAGCAGCCGGAACGTGAACTTGAACGCCGTGGACCGGCAGCGCGCACTGACCCTCTCCGGGGCCCTGCGCGCCCTCAAGGCGGAGGTGCAGGCCGGTGAGCGAGACGTGGCCAAGCTGCTCGCGCAGGCCGCAGAGCGGGTGGACTGCGACAAGCTGGAGTACCTGGAGCTGCGAGACGGAGACGACCTGGAGCTGCTCACAGAGTTGCGCTCTCCGGCTCGGGTCTTCGTCGCAGGGCGATATGGCGGAACCCGGCTCATCGACAACCTGTCCGTTCTGTAGAGCGAGCAGGGAGCCAAGCGAGGATTCATGGACATTGACACCCTGGTCATCGTGCTTGGCGCGGGCCTGATCGGCCTGAACTACTTGGCCTTCGCGGGCAAGGGTTGGCACAGGCGCCTCTGGCTGTTCTGGACTGTACAGGCGCTGAACCTGCTGGCCGCCTGCTACATGGTGGTCTGGGGCGTACCCGGCTTTCGCCGAGAAGCACCGATCGTCAACTACTTCTTGGCGGCCATGTTCGTGGTGCGCAGCCTGCTCAACGGGCGACGCTTGCAGAACTCCTACCGGGAGGCTCTGGAGGATGAGGAGGACGAGAAGGATCAGCTGCGCCAGAGCATCAAGGAAAAGCTGAAGGGAACCGATCAGTAGGGCAGTCAAGGATGAACGATGCTCTTCTCACTGCTGCTGGCCCTCACTTCTGAGTCGACGACCACCACCGGACAAGCCCGGGCGTGCATCAACAACCACGTCTCCGAGAGCTACCAAGCTGGCTGGCGCGTTCGCAACGTGAGCGCCTTCGAAGTCACGCAGGACAACAACCGCTACATGCTCTTGGACCTGGTCGGAGAGGTGGAGTACCGCTTCGTGAGCTGCGGGGATGACCGGGCCAAGTCCGTGCGCATCGTGGTCTACGACGACATGGGGCGCCTGGTGGATTCCACCGGGCCCGATGAGGAAGGAAAGGAAGGGCGCCAGGCAGAGCTGACCTTCGTGCCCCCATCGACCGGCTCCTACTTCGTCGGGGTTCGCCTGCTCTCCGCACACGAGGTCCCAGTAGAGCCCACCAAGAAGCGGGGTCTGAGGGCCAAGAACGCCGAGGTCGCTGCCCAGGCGCCGGCCTCCAGCGCGGGCATTGGACTGGGCGTGCTCTACCGCTGAGCGTTCTGTTCAGCCTCTCGTAGACTTCCAAGCGTCCACGATGGCTTGGATCTCGCTCTCTTCCAGCAGACGGTTGGTGGCCTTTGCGGCCTCGAAGATCTGCTGGGCCAGGACCTCGTCTACGGGCAAGCCGCGGCTGACGAGCCAGGCATGCACATTGGACATGCCGGAGTAGTGTCCGACCTCGATGCCCTGCTTCAGGCCAAACCAGCCGGCGGGGACGCCGGAGTAGATGCGGTCCGCCAGATAGTCATCGCCGCGCTTCATGGCCTTGACGATGGCGGCAGCGTGCACGCCGGTTCCCGTTCGGAAAGCGTCCTTTCCGAAGACTGGGTAGCTGACAGGAATCGGAACCCCGCAAGCCTTGGACACCAGCTCGACCAGCTCGGCCATGGGCGTCAGATCGCCATCGTGTGCCCCCAGCAAGGCCAGGTTGACGAGCACTTGGTCCAGGCTGGTGTTGCCGACGCGCTCGCCGATGCCCAGGATGGTGCCGTGAACCCGGTCAACACCCGCTTCGATGGCGTACAGGGTGTTGGGGACCGCATGGCCGCGGTCGTTGTGGCCGTGCCAGTCCAGCTTGGCGTGGAAGTCGCCAGCCCGGAGGATGTTCTTGGTGAAGTGCACCAAGTTGAAGACGCCGTCCGGGGTGGCGTGACCGACGGTGTCGCAGAGGGTCAGGCGCTGAGCGCCTTCTTCCAGTGCGGCCCGGAAGAGACGTCCGAGCAGCCGAGGGTGCGAGCGCACCGTGTCCTCGGTCACGAAGTTGAAGACCTGGCCGGCGTCTACCGTCAGCTTGGCGGCGGCGCGGGTACGCTTCTCCAGCAGGTCCTCGTTCCAGTCCTCTGCGTACAGACGAATGGGGCTGGTTCCCAAGAAGGCCATGACCTCGATGGGGACACCGGTCTTGGCGGAGATCTCCAAGATGGGTTCGATGTCTTTGGGGTGGGTACGTCCTGCGCAGGTCAGCTTGATGCTCAGGTTCTCATCCCGCACAAGCTCGGCCATGACGGTGACGTCGTGGATGGCGCGCTCGCCTGCTCCGGGCAATCCAACGTCGGCGGTGTGTACGCCGATCGTGGAGAGAAGTCGCAGTATACGCAGCTTGTCGTCCAAAGACGGGTCCTGCACGGAGGGGCACTGGATGCCGTCGCGCAGGGTCTCGTCGTGGTAGTCCACTGACCGCATAGGCGGTGGCGTCCGGTCACCCTGGGTGTTCCAGTCGTAAACCAGCTCGTTCTCGCTCATGGGGGCAGTGGCCATCTTTCTCTCTCCGATTCGGCTTTCTTAGAAGACTTCGACGACGACGGCAATGCCTTGACCGCCACCGATGCAGGCCGAGCCCACGCCGTACTTCTTGCCGCGGCGCTTCAATTCGTAGAGCAAGTGGGTCGTGATGCGGGTACCGCTGGCTGCCAAGGGGTGACCGATGGCCACGCCGCCGGAGTTCACGTTGGTGATCTCGCGGTTCAGCTCGAGCTCGCGCTCGCAGGCGATGTACTGGCTGGAGAAGGCCTCGTTGATCTCAATGAGATCCATCTGGCCCAGACCCATGCCGGCGTGCGCCAGGGCCTTCTTGATGGCGGCCACGGGGCCGATGCCCATCAGGCTAGGCTCCACGCCCGCCACGCCGTATCCAACCAAGCGACCCAGTGGCTTGAGACCCTTGGACTCGGCGAAGGCTGCGCTGGCCAGGACCATGGCGCCGGCGCCGTCGTTGATGCCCGAGGCGTTGGCGGCGGTGACCGTGCCGTCCTTCTTGAAGACGGTGCGCAGACCGGCCATGGCCTCGCGGGAGAAACGGTCGCGGATCTTGCCCGGACGCAGGGGGGAGAGCTGGGGGTGCTCATCCACGCTCACCACGACATCTCCTCGACGAGAAGAGAGGGTCACCGGGGTGATCTCGTTGTCGTAGTAGCCGTTCTCGTGGGCGTGAACCCAAGCGCTCTGGGAGCGGAAACCGTAGTCGTCCGCGTCCTGGCGGGTGATGCCGTACTTCTCGGCCAAGTTCTCGGCGGTGATGCCCATCTCGCAGCCGGCGACGGGGTCGTGCAGGCACTCCTTGAGGGAGTCGGTGAACTCAGCGTGGCCCAGCTTGAAGCCCATGCGGCTGCCGCGCACGATGTGCGGTGCCTGGGTCATGTTCTCGGTTCCACCGGCCAGGATGGCGCGGGCCTCTCCCAGCTTGATGCGCTGCGCGGCCTGAATCAGGGACTCAAAGCCGGAGCCGCAGAGGCGGTTGACGGTGACGGCGGGCACCTCGAGGGGGATGCCGACCTTCAGGCCGATGTGGCGGGCGCAGTAGATCGCGTCGCCGCTGGTCTGCAGCACGTTGCCGAAGATGACGTGGTCAATGTCTTCCTTGGCCAGGCCGGATTGCTCCATGGCGGCGTTGGAGGCGATGACACCCAGCTCGGTGGCGGTGGGCTTGGAGAGGGCGCCCAGGAAGGTGCCGAAGGGGGTGCGCTTTCCGGCGAGGAAGACAACGTCAGACATTGGGGTGCTCCGAGAGCAGGTGGATTGTGAAGAAAAGGGTCAGAGCTGGGCGATGACGGCGTCGGCGACTTGTGCGCCGCTGAGCTCTCCGCCGAGCTCGCGCGTGACCTGATCGGTGTTCAGGCAGTGCTTGACCGCCGCCTCGAGCTCTTGCTCTAAGGCCGGGTGTCCCAACCAGGACAACATCATTCCCGCGGAGAGGATGGCGGCAAGGGGGTTGGCGATGCCTTGACCAGCGATGTCGGGCGCCGAACCGTGAACGGGCTCGAACATAGCGATGCCGGACTCGGGATTCAGGTTTCCACTGGCCGCCAAGCCAATGCCCCCCTGGAGCTCTGCGCCCAGGTCCGTGACGATGTCGCCGAAGAGGTTGTTGGTCACGATCACGTCGAACTGCTCGGGGTTTCTCACCATCTGCATGGTGAGCACGTCCACGTAGTAGTGCTTGGTCTCCAGCTCGGGGTATTCGGCCGCGACCTGGCGGAAGACGCGCTGCCAGAGCTCGTGGCCGTGGCGCATGGCGTTGGACTTGTCCGACATGCAGACCCGCTTCAGTCCGCGTGCCTTGGCGTGGGCGAAGGCGGCCCGGATGATGCGCTCAACGCCCTTGCGGGAGTTCATCTCCGCCTCGATGGCGATCTCGTCTGGGGTGCCCTTCTTGAACTGGCCACCAATGCCGGTGTACAGGCCCTCGGTGTTTTCCCGGAAGACCACGAAGCGCAGGTCCTCGGGCTCCTTGTCCTTGAGAGGGCAGTAGCGCGCGTCCAAGAGCTTGACCGGCCGCAGGTTGATGTACAGGTCCAGCTCAAAGCGCATGCCGAGCAGGATCTCGCGGGCGTGCACGTTGCTCTTGACCCGTGGATCTCCCAGCGCGCCCAAGTAGATGGCGTCGTAGTCCCGAAGGCCCTGCATCTCCTCTGGGGTGATGCTCAGGCCCGTCTCCAGATAGCGGTCGGCTCCGTAGGGCAGATGCTCAAAGTTCAGGTCCAGACCGTCGCGCTGGCTGAGGTGAGCGAGCACGCGCTGGCCCTGCTCCAAGACTTCGTGACCGATTCCGTCGCCGGGAATGACTGCGATGCGGGGCATGGGCGCTCTCCGATGGGGGCTTGGGCTATCGCTGGCCCGGGGTGTGGTCAACGCCTTGTGCAGTGCGTTGACGACCCCTTTGGGGCGTGCGAAGGTCTTGGCCTATGGCGCACTTCGAGAGAGAGCAAAACGGCGAGCCTCAGTCGCTCGGGGATCTCCCTGCGGTGCGCGCGATGGTGGCCTCGGGCGCGCTCAAGGGCAGGGACCGCGTGCGAGTGGACGGCCAAGCCTGGGTTTTGGCCAAGGAGCTGCCGCAGCTCAAGTCCCTCTTTGTCCCATCACCCGATCTCTGGAGCGCCTGGGATGAGGAGGATCTCGCAGCCGAGGTCACCACGCCCGCGCCGGAGTCTACGGGCGCTGGCGCCGAGAAACCCTTCGCCCTTGACCCACCAGCGCCTCCAAAGCCACTGCCCCCACCAACCAGCATTCCGCCAGCGACGACTTCGCCTGCCCCGCCACCGCCAGAGCAGCCGGTGCTCGGAGGTGCCTCGGGCGCCCCGGAGGAGGTCCTGGAGACGCACGTGCTCTCAGCTGCGGCTGCTTTGGGGCCCGATGAGCTCCCTGAGGAGGCCTTGGCGCCTATGCCGCCCAGTGTCGGCAAGGTCATCGCCTTTCCAGGCCCCAAGAGAACACCAGTGCGCCCACGCAGCTCGGCCTCGGGAGGCTCCCCAGCCCTTCGCTACGAGACCACGCCGCTCCTTGTGCACGAGGGCTTGGAGCCGCTGGCGCCCGTCTTGGAGAAAACCGGAGAGAAGCTGCCTGGCCGCTTTCAGACCCGGCACTATTGGATGATCGCCAGCATCCTGCTCACCTGCATGCTTACGCTCTTGATGGTGGTCTGGGTACGGGGCACCGCTTCGTGGACCTCGGATGCGCCCCTTGGACCGATGGTGGCCCAGCCCGAGCTGCCGGTACTGCCGGAGCCCGTCGCTGTGGTGGTCGATCCACAGGCGAACCCTGCTGTTCCTGAGCCGGCGCTCTCAGAGGTGGTCGCTGAACTGCGGGCCCGCATTCCTCAGGATGCCCGGCCCCTGGGCCTGGACCCCAGCGCGATGGAAGACGTGCTCTTTGTGGAGCTGCGCAGGGTCGTCGCTCTGGACCGGGTGCAGATCAAGGTCTTGGAGTTTGATGTGGCAAACCGGCCCAGCAGCCTGGAGCTCAAGGTGGTGCTCCAGGAAGAGGGGGCCGTGGACTTGAGCCGGAGCTTCGCGGCCATTGGGCTGGTCGTGGGGAAGTATGTGGACCGCGAGGGGCTGAACTTGCCCGTCGTCAAGGTCCTGCTGCCCACCGACGAGGGCACTCTGGAGAAGGCCTTTGTGGGGGATCGAGCTGCCGCGTTTTGGCGAGGAGAGCTTGGCGCTCAAGCCTACTTGCGCGGCGAGTAGGCGCCCCTTCAGGCGCACACCTTGGGGCTACATGCCCTCGCGGGTGGCCTGCTGCAGGGCCTCGATGCTGCGGATTAGTGCCGCTGCAGGAGGCGCCCCCCGGTTGGCCAAGCGCACGCGGCGCTCGGGGTTGACCAAGTAGACCGTGCGCAGGATGTAGGTCTTGAAGGGGGTCTGCAGCGCAGCCCGGAATTGGCGCGCGACCACCCCGCCGCGGTCCACCAAGATGGGGAAGTCAAAGCCGTACTTCTGGGCGAAGGCCTGGTGAGAGGCGGCCTCTGCCAAGTTGAAGCAGTAGACCCGGGCGCCCAGGGCGGTGAAGCGATCGTAGTTGTCCTGAAGGTCCTGCAGCTGGGCCGTGCAGCCCGGGGTGTCATCGCCCGGGTAGAAGACCATCACGCTCCACTTGCGCTTGTTGTGGCGGTGCCAAGAGTCGTCGTAGGACTGCAGGTGCCACTCTGGAACGACCTCGCCTTCCTGCAGCAGGGGCGGATAGATGCGCTCCTTGACCGCGTCCTTGACTGGCTTGGGGAAGCGGCTGATCAGGCTGTGAACGGACATTGAGTTGCTCTCTAAACGGAGGGGTGTGCCCGGTCCCACAGGCGAGAGCCGCGTGGGGTCCAGCGCAGCAGGCGTGGGCCCAGGATGAGGGGCTTGGTCTGCAGCTCGGCCGGCGTCTTGGCGCCAGCCAGCAGGTGGGCCAAGCGTATCTCGGCGAGCACCTGACGCACCATCGTATCCAACCCTTCTACGCCACCTTGCGCCCGAGCTTGTAGGAAGGTGCGTGCGATTCCGGCGCAGCGCGCCCCCAGGGCGACCGCCCGAGCGACCATCAGGCCGTTGGAGACGCCGCCGGTTGCGCACACCCCCAGTCCGAGCCCGTCGAGCTGGGCCACGCTTGCCGCGGTGGGAATGCCCCAGTCCCAGAATCGCTCACCCAGGCTCTTCTGCTCGTTGCGGGCCCGCAGAGTCTCTACGCCCACCCAGCTGGTGCCACCGGAGCCGGAGCAGTCGGCGTACTGCACGCCCACTTCCCGGATTCGGGTGCCAACGGAGCGTGACAGTCCGCAGCCGGTCTCTTTGACGATGATGGGCACATGGAGCTCTTGTACCAGGCGCTCCAGGGTCTTCAGGCCCCCGCGAAAGTCCAGGTCGCCGCCGGGCTGAATCAGCTCCTGGGCGGGGTTGAGGTGCACGACCAGGGCATTGGCGCCGCAGGTGTCCACCATCTTGGCCAGGGCGCTGGTGGTGGCTTGGACCGCCTGGACCAGGCCGATGTTGCCCAGGACCAAGGCGTTTGGAGCCACGTCGCGCACGCGGTAGCCGGTCTCAATGCCCTCGGTGAGCAGAGGGCGTTGGCTGCCAAAGCCGAAACCGATGCCGTAGATCTCGGCCATCGCGGCCAAGTCTCGGTTGATCGCTTCGGCCTCCTCGGTTCCGCCGGTCATCGCGGCGATGATGAGGGGCGCACGCAGCGTCTTTCCAGCGTACTCAACGCTCAAGTCGATCTCTTCCAGGGCCATCTCGGGCATGGCGTCGTGCACCAACTCCACCTCCTCCAAGAGGTTGGTCTTGCGCTGGAAGGCGACCTGGTCGGTCTCGCAGAGCGCGATGTGCTCTGCTTTGCGAGAGGAGATGCCGGGGCTGTCAGACATGGGGGCCTTCCTTGGCTCCAGGGGCGAGCTGGATCGGGACGGGGGTCAGGCCCTCTAAAGCACACGCGGCGGTGAAGCTTGCGCGGGCATCTGGGTCTGAAATCAATGCGATGGCCACATCACCACCGCCGGCGCCGGATGGTTTGGCTGCTCCCCCGTAGCTCTGAGCCAGCTCAGCGATTCGGGAGAGGGCAGGGGTCTCGTAGGCCAAGCCCGCTTCAGCGGCCATGGCACGGAGCAGCGCGTAGGCCTCGGACAGGGCTCGGCAGGGCTCGGCGCGGAAGAGGTCAACGAGGGCGGCGCTGTCCTGGACAAAGCCTGCACGTCCTGGCCAAGCCTTGTAGCGCTGCACTCTCGGCCCGGTCTTGGCAGAGGCGCCGGAGTAGATGGCGATGAAGGGCTGGGCCGCCAGGGGTGCGCTGATGTCCTGACCCTGGTACCGCCTTAGGCCGCCATGGAAGCTGGCCCGAACGTCCATGCCGGAGCCGCTGCCCTGTACCTGCTGGTGCACGCGCACGGCGACCTCGCAGAGCGCTTGGTCAATGGGGTTGCCTGCCGCTAGGGTGCCGGCGACGGCTGCCGCTGCGCAAGCGGCTGCAGAGCCGCCAAATCCGCCCTTGCCGGAGAGCTGCGCTGGGTTCCAATCGCTGAAGGTGTAGCAACGCGCCGGCGCTGCGAGTGCCTCCAGGGTGGCTCTGGCGAAGCGGTCGTCCGCCGGCGTGCGGATCTCATCGCCTGGTGTGATGTGGCAGCGAACGCCACGGTCCACTGCAGCCACCAGAGCGGGGCCCCCGTCGGTGACCGCGTATTCCCCCAGGACGAAGAGCTTGCCAGGGGCCAGGACCTGCATCAGTCCTCGACCACCGGGTGTCCGCCCACCGCCAAGGTGTGCACGTCCTCGACGTGGTGCTCAAGGGCATCCGCGACAGCCGGGGCGTCCTCGGGCTCGCAGAGAACCTTGACGTTGGGGCCAGCGTCCATGGTCCACCAGCAGTTGATGCCGTCCTGACGCAGCTTGGCGACCTCGTCTTGGATCGCCACACTGGCCGGGCGCCAGTAGCGAATGGGAGGGTTGGAGGTGAACATGGTCGCGAACATCTTCAGAGTGCTCGCTTCCATCGCACGGCCCACCATGGTCAGGTCCTGGTCCAGGATGCCCTGTCGGGCCTGGTCCAGGTTGCGCTGCCAGGAGCTCACCCAGGCCGAGTACATCGGACTGGTGGCCATGGTGCGGAGCATGCCCTCGGTGCTGCCCACTGATTTCTGCCCCTTGTCCACCACGGCGATGACCATGTTCAGGTTCCAGTGGTCCGGTGGGGCGACATGCAGTCCGTGGCTGTCTGTGCCGTCTTCCTTCACGCCGCGGCGCCACTCCACAAAGCCGCCCCAGATGGAGCGGGCCGCGCTGCCGCTGCCCTGTCGGGCCAAGATGCTGGCTTGGGCTGGGGTGTGGTCGATGTTCAAGGCCTTGAGGGCCGCGAGGGTGAGTGCAGCAAAGCCAGAGGAGGAGCTGGCCAGACCTGCTGCGGTGGGGAAGTTGTTGGTGCTCACGACCTTGGCTGGTGCGCGTCCGGGCTGGATCAGGTCCAGGTGCTTGAGCACGCGCGCAGCAGGGCGGCCCAAGGCCTCCTCGCCGTTGATGATCACCTCGTCATGGTCCACGCCAAAGACCACGGAGGTCTTGGTGGCGAAGTGCGAGAGCTGTCTCTTATACACATCTCCGAGCCCACGAGACAGGCAGAAATCT
>CAJXRZ010000098.1 GCA_913060515.1 uncultured Pseudomonadota bacterium
ATCTACACTATCCTCTTCGTCGGCAGCGTCAGATGTGTATAAGAGACAGAGTCTGGGATGCGGATCAGCAAAGGTACGATGGGCATCTGCAGCTCCGTGACGATGTGGAAGACGCCACGGTTGAAGGGGCCTACGCGACCGCCTTCTACGCGGGTGCCCTCGGGACTTCCAAACACGGACTCCCCCGTGCGAGCCAGCAGCTCTTGGGCCTCCCTAAAGCGCTTCACCCGACGTTCGTGCTGCTCTTGGGGCGCGGTGTAGAGCGAGCCGGTGAGCGAGAGCACGGCCCCCAGGGAGCCATACCACCGGAAGCGCTCCTTGATGAAGGTGCGGGCGTTGGGCAGCCGAAGGGACATGAGGATGGGCATGTCCAGGGCCGAGGAGTGGTTGGACATGTAGAAGCAGGGTCCCGATGGCCAGGGTGCGCTCTGGTGCAGCACCACGTCCACGCCGAGCATGTCCAGCAGGCGGTCTCCCGCCCACGCCGCGATGCGCTCCTGACAGATGCGGCGTCCCCCGCCCAGGTGGGCCAGACGCACGGCAATCATGGCGAACATGCACCCCAGCAGCAGGACCTGTCCGCCTACAACGATGACGAGCGAGCGCCACATCAGCCCGACGCCGAGGGCCGCTTGCACACCACGACCTGCATGGACAGGTTCAACCAGCGTTCGAAGAGCATCACCGGCGAGAGCAGGATCTGCCCGGCCAAATAGGAGAAGATGGCCTTGCCCAAGTCGATGCCCTTGCCCTTGCGCAAGACGAAAGCGGCCCCGGCATACACGTAGAAGTAGCCGGGGTATGCGCCGTAAGGCAGGTAGTCGACGACCTCCAGACCAGCCTGCTCCACCATGCGAAGCAAGGCCGCCTTGTCCAAGGCCACGGTGTGCTGAGGCGCCTGCCAACCCGGCCACCGGTCCCGGTAGAGGGTGTGGGTGAGGCTGTCGAGGCGTGGCACCTCGATGACCAAGCGGCCTTCATCGGCCAGCAGCTCCCGGGCAATGGCCAGAGACCCCAGGGGGTCGTAGTCGTGCTCCAGGAAGTGCCACATCGTGACCGCATCGAAGCTGCGCGCTGGGAACAGGTCTGCGGAGAGCGTGCCGCAGCGAAAGTCGATCTCGGCGCCGCCCTGCTCGCGGATCTGGGGTGCGAGCGCCTTGAAGTCCACCCCGGCGCACTGGGCGCCGTACTTCTGGATGAGGTGCACGAGAAAGCCCCCTGCCCCGCAGCCCACGTCCAGCACGCGGCTCTCTGCGCTCATCGGCACATAGCGGCTCACCACAGCGTCCTTGTCCCGGTCCAGCTTGGTCATCAGCCACTCAAAGAAGGGCGTGAGCACACCCCAAGACTGCTGCTTGCGGTGCGCGATGTATTCGTCGTCGTAGTAGGCCTTGATCTGCTCGATGGGCAGCCGCGGGTGCTGGTAGACCAGCTTGCAGTCTTGGCACTCCACGAAGGTGAAGTCCCCCGGCTTGCCCGTCAGGTCTTCTTGAGCGGTGGTGTGATGGGCACGCCGCTCGCTGCCGCAGAGGATGCAAGCCACCTCCTCGAAGAGCTCGGGTGGCGGGGCGCTGCTGGGGTCGTGGAGAGGAGCGCTCATGTTCTGCCGAAGTCGAGGAGGAGGAGTTGTAGCACAGTCAGAATCAGCGCAGTGGCGCGCTGGGAGCCCGTCCATGGCGCCGACTTGCCCCGGCCCAACAGGGCCAAAAGCGAGCCGCCTGCGAGCACCAAGAGGAGCAGCGCCAGCATCGCGGGCGGACTTGCACGGAGGAGCCAGAGCAGCCCGAGCGAGGCCAAGCTCAATGGAACCAGCGCGATGGGGCCGGCAGTCTCCATCCCCTCATCCAGGCACATGCCGCCGTAGACAAGGGCCATCGCGCAGCCTCCCTCTACATCCAGTCCACCACGCAACAGCAGCACCAGCGCCGGGTACTTGAGCAGGACCAGCAGCGCGCCACCAGAGCGTTCGTGCAGGCCCAGGCGGTAGACCACGAGCAAGCAGAGCAAGAGCAGGACCAGTACCGCAGCTGAGAAGAGCCCGAAGAGAAGGCCGCTGAGCAAGAGCCCAGCGAGCAGCAACACCACCACTGCTGCACGGAAGGGTGCCAGGCTCTGCGCACAGACCAGGACCCGCTCTGGGTGCGACTGCGCATCGCGCTTCCGGTCTTCCAGGTCATCCCAGAGACGCAAGGCCAAGAGCAGCCCCCAGGCCAAGGCGACCCGAAGGATGAGCTCGCCCTGTCCAAGACGCGGACCTGCAGCAACACCCGCCAGCATGAGCGTGAGCGACGCTGGGATGAAGAGCCAGTGGGAGAAGCGGGTACGGCGCCAGGCCAGCAGCCCAGGAAGCCCCTCCCTCGGCCTCTCGCGCGCCCCCTCACTGGGCCCGTCACTCAGCAAGGTACACCTGTCCCTCGTCCCCATCCACGGTCACCGTGCTGCCTTGGGGGATGCGCTCAGTCGCCCGGTCTACGCCCACCACAGAGGGAATGCCGAACTCCCTGGCGATGATGGCGCCGTGCGAGAGCATGCCCCCGCGCTCCATGACCAAGCCGCGCACCAGGAAGAGCACCGTGGCCCAGCCAGGGTCGGTCTGAGGCGCGACCAGAACATCACCGGCCTGCACCAGATGAAAGTCGGACTGGTCTCGGGCGACGGTCGCTCGGGCGGTGACCTTGCCGGCTGCGGCAGCCAAGCCTTTCAAGAGAGGCCCATCTACAGGCGCCTCCAAGTTCTCCGGCTGCTGGTGCTTCAGCGTCCAGCTCACACCCGGCGGCAGCTCAATGCGTGGAGGCGGCGCCGGCCAGGTGCGCTCCTCATCAAAGCGGCGGCGGCGTTCGGAGATGGCGTGCTGGGGCGGCTGCGCGTCCTCTCGCAGGGCCAAGATCTCCTGCCAGCGCATAAAGAGCACATCGTCGGCCGCCTTCAGGGCGCCGGCCTGTTTCAGGGTGGCTCCAAGGGCCAACACCACTCTGCGTGTGCGCCGGTAGAGCAGCGCTTGTTTGAGACGGCAGCGCTCCCGCAGTGAGAGCGAGCGCCCAGTCGCGGACAACAACCAACGAAAGGCCCGTCTACGCACCATCGACAAGCCCGAGGCCAGCTTTTCCGTCTGTGCGAGGCGGAGCGCCCCCTGCGCCGCGATGGCCTCGTCCGGGCCCTGCCCGTCCATGCCTGCGTAGGAGCGCAGCATGTCGACCACCGCCTGGGGCTCCTCCTGGAAGCTGAAGGTAGTGAACATCAGCTCCCCCGTGCAGCGAAAACCCCAGTCGTCCAAGAAGCCCTGAACCACCGCGGCAAAGGGCTCCTGCCAAGCGTCCTCTGGAGCGGCCATGGCCTCGCCGTCCCAACCCAGCACATCAAGGACCTCTGCGGTCTCCTTCTCAAAGAGCGCGCTCAGGGCTTCGCTGGCTCGGATCTGACGGGAGATCAACCAGAGCTGCTTGGGAGGCTCGCTGCTCACGATGTCGGGAAGCCCGCGAAGCAAGCCATGGAGCAACACAGGTCCCGGCTCGTCGAAGTGCCGATCCAAGAACCACTCAAGGGCACCGCAGCACACCATGCAGCCACCGTCCGCCAAGGTCGCGCCGACCCAGCGGTTGCTGCGGATGTCGATGAACTCCGCCAGCAGCTCCAGCAAGGCCGGGCTCTCCAGGCCGCGCAGCGATTCGTGGGTGGTGCGCTCGGCGAAGCGGTTGATGGTCTGCTCGAAGAGTTGGACCTGGGCCGTCAGGGAGTTGTACTGGCCGTAGACCGAGCGCGCGATGCGCAGCAGCTCCAATCCCTCGCCCACGCGGCCCGCAGTGCCCCGGCGCCAGGTGAGGTCCTCCTCCCGTGCCTCAGTGGTGGCCTCCACACCGACGAAGCGGTTGAACCAGTCGGCGAAGAGGTCCCCGAAGGGCGCCATGCGGAAGACGGCGTGGGTGTTGCTCACGTTGTAGTACAGGCGCTGGGCGTGTACTCCGACGATGCCCTGGAGGGCCTCTTCCATGGCCAGGAGGCGCCTTGGGGCGAAGGCATAGGCCACACCCAGGTTGCGGAAGTAGTGGTAGTAGCTGGTCTCTGCGATGGACTGGAGCAGGGGCGTGACGGGGTCTGGGTAGTTCTCGTTGATGTTGGCGTTGGAGAAGACCACCAAGTCACCGGTATCGCTGACGGCCCCCCGAACGGTGATGGGCCTGGACTGCAGTAGGTGCAGCTGCCCCGCTGGGTCCACGGTCCACTCCACGTCTTGAGGCACCGCAAAGTGTGTCTCCAGTCGCAAGAACTGCTCGACGAGCGCCCTCATCTGCTCGGCGCTGAGCAGCTCGCTGTTCTGGGTCTCTCTTGTCTCCCGAGACACCGAGACGCTCTCGGGTGTGACCGCACCAGAGACCAAGGCCTCACAGCTGCCCTCGCAGTACTCGATGAGCAAGGATTCGGGGTCCACGGGAGAGCGGGTAAAGGCCACCCCGGAGACGGCGCCTTCGATCTGGGGCTGAACCACCACGCCCATGCCGCGCAAGGCCACACCCGTGGCGTATTGGTAGGCCAAGGCCCGGGCCGAGTAGAAGCTGCACCAACACATGCGCACCTTCTCGAGCAGATCAGCCTCGTCCACGATGTCTAGGAAGCTGTCCAGCTGACCGGCGAAGGAGGCGCTGGCGGAGTCCTCTCCGATGGCGGAGCTGCGTACGACCACGCGCTCGGCATCCATCTCGCGGAAGCGGGCACGCAGATCCGCGCTCAGTTTCTCCTCCAGCGGCGTGGCCATCAGCCAGCTCGTGATGCGCCCGGAGAGCGCCGCGACGGCAGCTGGGTCGGCGCCGTTCAGTTGGCCGTGCAGGGTCTGGATTTGCTCCCTGTGGCCGCTGGCATCCAAGAAGTGCTCAAAGAGCGTGGCCGGCAGCACAAAGCCCGGCGGGACCTGCACCCCAGCACGCAGCATGTCCCCCAAAGCAGCAGCCTTGCCCCCAACAGATTGGGCGTCTCCTGCCTCTCTCAACGACAGCAACATCAGGCGGCTCTCTTTTTGACGCGCAGAAGGTACAGCATGAAGCTGAAGAAGGCGTGGATGCCCGGCCCAACGAGCAGGCAGATCAACCACACCCAGGCCGAGACCGGCACCAGCAAGCTCACCACCAGCAACGCACCCAGAATGGAGTCTGTGCGGTCCAGCAGCAGGCAGAGCCAGCGCAGCCAGGCTTTGTCGGGCGCCTCCCCCGGGGCGATGTCCAGCTGACGCTTGAGCATGGAGTTGGGCAGCTCACCGAGCATAAAGCCCAGGCCCGCGGCCATGCCCAAGAGCAGAAAAGCGATGGGCGTCAGCTCCCAGATTCCTGCGGCGAAGAGGGGGACCATGGACCAGGCCAAGAAGGCCAACCCGGTCGCCGGCACCATGACCACAAATCCACGAAGGGTCTTGTTCTGCCCAAAGAGTGGCCGGCCACGCAGCCGCATTCCCAGATCGACCGGTTGCTGCAGGCGCTGCGAGAGCCCGGTGCGCAGCCAGAGCACCTGGCAGACCCCCGCCGTGCTGATGCTCACCATCAGGAAGGCAGCACAGATCAGGGGGGCCAGTTCGGTCGGGTTTTCGAGGCTCAAATGGGCCACCAAGCGGCGACAAGGGTCGGCAGCAGCAAGACATAGAGGCTCTTGACCAAGAGGCCATTCTTGCGAATCCGCAGCGAGGAGAGCATCAAGGGCGCCATGGCCAGCAAGAAGACAGCGAGCACCCAAGGGATGCCCTCGGTGAGCGGAGCGTGACGCAGGCCGGCCCAGAGCAGGATGAACCAGGCCCCTGCGATGGTGGTGGGCAGACCGCTAAAGGTCGGCTCCTCCGCCTCCTGCACCATGCCGCTCAGGTTGAACTGAGCCAAGCGCCAGAGTCCGGCCAGCGCGAAGATGCCGGCCATCAGGCAAGGCAGGGCTTGCCCGTCGGAGAGCAGCACGACAACCACGGCCGGGGCGACCAGGAAGCTCACGGCGTCAGCCAGGCTGTCGAGCTCTCTTCCAAAGTCACTGGACTGCTTCAGCTTGCGCGCGACCAGGCCGTCGAGCTTGTCGCAGAGCACGGCGAGCATCAGCGCGCTCAGCGCCAAGGCCTCGGACCCACGGGCCACAAAGGCTATCGCCGCCAGACCGCAGGCCGCCCCCGCAGTCGTAATCAGATTCGCTGCACGGAAATGTGAGGGGCCCGAGGGCTCTTGGTCCATTGAGGGAGGCTACCACGAAGCACTTTCTCCGAAAGTGCGCAAACCCATAAAGGCGATTCCCCCTGGGAAACGCCCAGAAACCAAGTCCTAACCCACAGCAAGAGTGTCCTACTTCCCCCAACCCCCAGGAACCACGTCCAAGCCCACAAAACAGAGGCCCTACTCCTGTGGACGCGGATTGATCTCAGCCGGTGTTGCGCATCCCAGCCGCGATTCCACTCACCGTGACCTTGAGCGCATAGGAGAGCTCGGCGGCCGAACCGCTGCGCGAGCGTCGCAAGAGCTCGGCCTGCAGCGCATTGATGGGGTCGACGTAGGGGTTCCGCACAGCAATGGATGCACGCGAGGTGGGGTTCTTGTCCAAGAGACGCTCGGCCTGCACGACCTCGAGCACGAGGACACGGCTTCGCTCCAGGCGCTCACGCAGAGAGGCACCGAGGGGGCGCAGCTCCTCTGGCACGAGCAGTTTCTCGTAGAGCTCGGCCACCCCTGGGTCGGCCTTGGCCAAGACCATCTCCACCATCTCGAAGGTGGTCTGAAAGAAGGGCCACTGCAACGCCATCTGCTGGAGAGAGGCCAGCCGCTCGGCGCGCAGTCCTGGATCAGCAAGCTCAGCATCAAGGGCCTCGCCTATGCCGAGCCAGGCAGGAAGCATCAGGCGGACTTGGGTCCAAGCGAAGACCCAAGGGATGGCCCGCAGGCTCTCTACTCCAGCCCCCGGAGCCGCCGGACGGCGGGCAGGACGACTGCCAATGTTGAGCCCTCCCAGCTCCCGCTCCGGGGTGGCGGACCGGAAGTATGGGACAAACTCCGGGTGCTCTCGCACGATGCCGCGGTAGGCCGCGCAGCTGGTCTCTGCGAGCCGGTCCATGGTGACCCGCCACTCGGGCTCGGGTCCTGACGGGGGCGCAAGGGACGCTTCGAGCACGGCTGTGGCGTAGACATCGAATGTGCGCACTGCGATTCCAGGGAGGCCGAACTTGGCCTGAATGACCTCGCCTTGCTCGGTGACCCGAATGCGGCCGTTGATGGAGCCCGGCGGCTGCGCCCGGATGGCTTGGTGAGTCGGTCCCCCACCCCGTCCGACCGTTCCACCCCGACCGTGGAAGAGCGTGATCGAGACCCCGCGGGCATCGCAGGCAGCGACCACCGATTCCTGGCCCTTGTAGAGCGCCCAAGCGGCGGCCAGACGCCCGGCATCCTTTCCGGAGTCGGAGTAGCCCAGCATGATCTCTTGGTGGTCGCCATGGAGCGAAGAGAGCTGCGCCCGGTACCAGGGCAGGTCGAGCAAGGCGCCAACTGCCGCACCGATGCCCTCCAGATCACCCAGGGTCTCAAAGAGCGGCACCACATGCAGCGGACGAGGGTCCCGCATGCGGGCAATGGGTCCGTCCGGCACGGCACGACGCGCTTCCCGCTGCAACAGCTCCACAGCGAGCACGTCGCTGGGGGAAGCGGCCATGGAGATGACGTAGTTTCCGAGCGAGCCCTCTGGCAACAGAGCGGCGATACGGAAGGTGTCCAGGACCTCTCGCACCTCTGGGCTGGCGGAAAAGTCGGCCGAGACCAGCGGACGCTTGCCCTCGAGCTCGGCGATCAGAAAGGCCTGCCGACCCTCCTCACCCCACCCAGCGTAGGAGCCAAGGCCAAGGTGCTCCGTGATCTCATCGAGGGCCGCTGTGTGTCGGTCCGCCTCTTGGCGCAGGTCAATGCGCACGAGGGTCAGCCCAAAACTGTCCAAGCGCCGAATCAGGTCCAAGAGCGGACCGTCGGCAATCTCGCCGGCGCCGGTGGCGTGCAGCGAGCGATGCATCAGGGTCAGCAGCTCATGCAGCTCGGTGACCCGAAGGTAGGGCCGCGCGCCTCCGGTCTCTTTGACGGGCAGCATCCAGTCCCCTGCTGCGGCCTCGGCCATGCGCTTTGCAGCGAGCTCACGGGTGGCCCGCAGGCGGCTCACCACGTCCTTGAGCACCACGCGGTAGGGCTCCCATGTTCCGGTCTTGTACTCAGCGGGGGCCGCCTGAACCACGGCGTCGGCCACGCGCTGAAAGTCCACTGTGCAGCGGTTCAACGACAGCCTTCCACGCAGCTCTATGGACTCTGCCAGGAGCAGGTCTGCGGCCATCCACCGGGCCATCCACGCGACGTTGGCGGTAACGGAGGCGGTGACGTTCGGGTTGCCGTCGCGGTCTCCACCCATCCAGGAACCGAAGCGGATGGGAACCGAGCCCGCCGGCAGCCCCTCTCCAGTGTGGCGAAGCAGCGCGCCATCGAGTCCACGAAGCCACGCCGGCAGTGCGTCCCAGAGCACCTGCTCGAAGACCACCAAGCCGCTGCGCGCCTCGTCCATGGGCGTGGGCTTGCTGCGGCGCACCTCGTCGGTCAGCCAAATCGAAGTGACCTCCCGCTTCAGAGCATCCCGGTTTGCGGCCCGCTCCGTGGGGGTCAGATCTGCCCGGTCCTTCTCGGCCAGCAGCTCGGCGATTCGCCCGTGCTTGTGCAGCAGAGTTCGGCGTACGACCTCGGTTGGGTGGGCCGTCATGACCAAGCCAATCTCCAAGCCGAGCACCGCCTCCCGCACTTTCTCCGGCGAGACGCCGCCAGCGATCAAGCGGCCCATGCCGTCATCCAGGGAGCCGCGCTGTGGGGGCTGACCCTCGGCTTGGCGTGCCCGGCGACGCCGGATGCGGTGGTACTGCTCGGCGATGTTGGCCAGGGTCAGGAAGTGAGAGAAGGCCCTGGCGACAGGCACGGCCTCCTCCACGGCCATGTCTGCCAGAAGGCCAGAGAGCAGCTCTCGGTCCGCAAGGCCCCCCTCCCGCGCCGACTTGGCTGCAGCCCGAACACCTTCGACAGCCTTGAAGAGGCGCGGCCCGCCCTGGTCCCTCAGGGTCTCCCCCAGCAGGCGACCAAGAAGGTCAACGTCGCGGCGGAGGGCAGCGCGGGTGTCGGTCGATTCGCTTGGTTCGGCGGTCACAGGGACTCCAAGAGTGCCCGTGTCATCGCCGGCGGCGACAGAAGAAGGCACGCTTTAGGCGTAGGCCGGAGCTGCGGGGGCGGCCATAGAACATGGACTTGTCCTGCGCCAGCGCGCACAAAGACCTCAGGGGGTCCCCACCGCGCGACGCAGAATCTCAGCAGCCTGGTGCACGAGTGCCTCGATGTCTTGCTCCCCCAAGCGCCTGCCTAGCTCCGGGTCCGCGGCAAGCTGGGCCGCATCCACACCGAGGCGCATCAACACGGTCTCGCTCAACCCGCTGCCCATCACTTTGGCCACGAGCACCGCCACAAAGTCGGCGTCCAAGTCAGGCCGCACCTCACCGCTCGCCATCGCCTCCTTCACCATGCCCAACAAGAAGGCGTGGGACTGCCCGCTCACCTGCTGATGAAGCGCCTGAATCTCTGGCTCCAGAGTCGGATTCATCAAGGCCGCTCCCAGAGTGGCAAGGCGAGGCTCGCGAACGAAGAGCTGTAGGCCGGCCAAGAACCACGCCTCCAGGGTCTCAAAGAGGTCCGCCTCCGAGGCCACCGCAGTGCCGCGCATCGCGGCCATCTTTCTCCGCGGAAGCTCCTCGGTGAGCAGCCACTGATACATGTCCGCCTTGTTGGAAAAGTACTGGTACAGGCTCCCTTTGGACACACCACCTGCCCGCGCAATTCGGTCCAAGGAGGCATGGCGGTACCCGCGGGTGGCGAACTCATCGAGCAAGGCCTCCACCAGGGGGGCGCGCTTGTCCTCGGCCAAGTTGAAGAAAGTCGACTTAGGCATCCTGTACTCCGACCAGGGCTGCACTCAGCCTCCAGAGCTCAGCGGCCGCCTCCGCATCCTGTGCGTGCCTTGGCCAGCCCACAACGCCCTGCTTCTCGTCTACAAGCTTGCCGCTCACGGACGCCCAAGCCTCATCCAGCGCCAAGGCCACGTAGGTCTCCGCCATCTGTGCAGGCGTGATCGAAGCGGAACGCTTGAGCTTGTAGATCGCAAGCTGCCAGCCCGGCAGCGCAGGCAGCCGGTCCAAGTCCACCTGAACCGCCGGCACCCGCACGACGTTCGCGACAACGCCTGTGCCTTCGAGGCGCTTGGCCAACTCGATGGTGTGCGAGAGCAGCGCCAACTTGGAGTGGTAGTAGGCCCGCTGCGGGCTGAACTTCTTCGAGCCGTCCAGGTTGTCGAACTCCAAGCGCAAGAAGGGGTACGCCATCAGACCCTTGGAGCCAACATTGAGCACCCGCCCTCCCCCACCGGCTTGTAGGGAAGGAAGCAGGAGGTGAGTCAAGAGCCACGGGCCCAGATAGTTGGTGGCCAAGACCATCTCCAAGCCCTCATCGGTCATCAGAGGGCTTGTTTGGGCGAGGTCAAAGTTCCCAGCGTTGTTGATGAGCACGTCCAGTCTCTCGAAGCGCTCGCCAAAGGCCTGGGCAAAGGCCCGAACCGACGCCATGGAAGAGGTGTCCAAGGACATCAGGTGGACCCGCTCGTTGCCACTCTGCTCTTGGACTTCCATTCGTGCAGCCTCGCCGCGCTCGGCATTGCGACACGCCATGACGACGCAAGCTCCCCGCTGCGCGAGCTTGAGAGCGGCGGCCTTGCCGATCCCCGCATTGGCGCCAGTGACGATGCAGACCGGACTAGACATGAGTACTCCTCGGCATGTGACTACTCAGTCATATGACCGAAGAGTCATATAGTCAAACATCCACAGGCCCTCATCAAGGGAGCATCGCTTCGGAAGGCGGCCGCTCCCTCTCAGTGAACTTCTCAACTACTTCGCTCGCGCCTGACTCGAAGCGGCTACCCCGGTGCGATGAAAAACGACACAGAAGCCAACGGCACCCAGTACCTCGATGCAATCGAGCACTCCATTGGCATGCTTTACCTCTCGCGATTCGAAGACGCCTCCCGTCCTGACGGTTGGGTCTACACAGTACACATCGATGGGGCCTTGCTGATGAGCAGCGTGAGCCCCCTCTCGGAGCGTGAGCTGGCCACCCGAGCCATCGCTGCGCATCCTGGAAAGGAGCTGAAGATCCTCATCGGCGGCTTGGGCCTTGGCTACACAGCCCAAGCAGCGCTCGAGAGCGACCGAAGCGCCCTGGTCCGGGTGGTCGACCGCATGGACTTTGTCATCAACTGGCTCAAGGACGGCCTGCTGCCCCTCTCAGACCAGCTCCTGAAGGACCCAAGGATGGAGTTCGTTCAGAGCGATGTCTACGGTGACCTGATGGGTCCTGCCAAAGAGACCTACGATTTGATCTTGGTCGACGTCGACCACGCTCCAGACGACCCCCTGGATCCAGCAAGCCTGCCCTTCTACACCCCAGAAGGACAAGCGAAGGTGCGGGAGCACTTGGCCCCCGGTGGAATCCTCGCAGTCTGGTCTGCCTGGAACAACGACGAGTTCGCTGCTGCAATGGCGAAGAGCTACCCCCGCGCTTGGCGCGAGCCCATCGAGTGGACGACACCGGTCGAGGCCGATGGTGGGCAGCGGCTGCACAACACCCTCTTCTTTGGAAGAGTGCCGCAGGCAAAGTAGGCTGCACCCTTCTTGAGCGTCGAGAAGGCGCTCAACAAGGCAGCCAACCTGCCCCTACGCCAGGGCGCTCTCTTGCCCAGAGTCGCCCAAGAACAAGCAGGCCGAGCGTGTGAGCCCGACGCTTCGGCGCACGAAGTCCAGGTCGACGTTGGCGGGCAGCCCCATCAGGTCCAGGTCGGACTGAGGTGCGGCCGTCAAGCACGTCTCCAACTCGCCCACCATGACCTCGGTCTGGATGACTGCAGGTACCCGAGCCAGGTCCACAAGGTCCGCAAGCCAGAGCTGTGCGGAGCCCTTGGCGTCGGCGGAGTCGACGAGGGCATAGATGCGGACCTCTGCCTCCCACGCCCGTTGCAGGCGCAGGGCCATGAGCACAGCGAGGTGCATCTGGCCATCCCTCAGCGCCTCGGCCACCGGCTGCCGCACCCGCTCTGCGGGAAACCAGAGGTGCACCACGGAGCGCCGCCCCAGGCCCGCCTTTGGGTGATTGGCCATCAGCGCCAAGCCAACGCCCAGACGACGGGTCTCTCGCCAGAGGTAAATGATGTCCGTGTCGGCATCCTCTGGGCCCAGGTCCATGAAGAGCACGTTTGGACGGAAGAACGCAGACCTGAGCGCCTGCATGCCTGCGACGACCCCACTGGCCAGATCCACAGAGTCCAACACCGAGCTGGTGGTGAACACACCCTGCTTACGAAACTCACGGGTCAGCAAGACGATGCGGGCGGTCACGTCCACGACTTTGTCTTCGGCCGCAACCCCCAGCAGCTTGATGGTGCCCTCGGGAGCGACCAGCTCGTGCAGGAGCTGAAAGTCACCACGCAAATCCGCGGCGTCCTGAACGGGAACCAGGAAATTCGGCTTCCAGGCACGGGGGTTGACCGCCTCAAACTCAGTGGCCTTTGCAGCGGCCCACTCCGCAACGGCCGAGAAGATGCCGCTGCGACTGTCGTTGCTGCTCATGACCCCTCGCTTCAGAATCATGGCGTAGAGCGCGACCACGACCCCTACCGCCATCAAGCTGACGGTGGGATTGACGATGAACATGGCGAACACACACCCAAGCGCGCCAAGCAGCGGCACGATGCGCGGCACAGCCAGAGTCGGCCGGTAGCTCTGTAGGCCCAGGCTGGACTCGGTGAGGACCACCAGGTTGATGACAAAGTAGCTGATCAGGAAAAACATCGAGAGCAGCGGCGCGATGGCGTTCAGATCACGCAAGAACAAGGCCGCAAGCACAATAAGGCCGCTGGCGACCAGGGCCCGACGGGGCTCACCGCTCGCCGATACTTCTCCGACGCCGAGGACGTTGGGGACCACGCCGTCTTTGACGAGGGCGACGAGCAGGCGTGGCGCACCAACGAATGCCGAGAGCGCAGAGGACAAGGTCGCACCCAGCAGGCCAGCCAACACCCCCGGCGCCCAAAGTGAGGCGTCAATGAGGAAGGTGTAGTTGCTGGTGAGCTGCTCAGCGGTGCCGGCTCGGGCCGCCCAAAAGGCAACGGCCACGTAGACCAGGGTCGAGATCCCGATGGCACTCAGCGTACCCAAGGGAATGGAGCGGCGTGGGTTCTCCAGATCCCCGGACATGTTCGCGCCGGCCATCACCCCCGTGGCGGCGGGGAAGAACACAGCGAAGACGACCCAGAAGGTGGTGCCTGCGAAGCCGCTCTCCACGCTTCCCGGCCAGGAACCGGTCCACAGGATCTCGGCGTCCGGGCGCCAACCTGCAGGGCCAGCAAGAATCAGCACAATCGAGGCCGCGATGACGACCATGATCACGTATTGGAGCCGGAAGGCGAACTCTGCGCTCACAAAGGCGATGCCGAAGACCATCACGAAGGTCAGCAGGTCGACCACAAGGGCTGGATGCTCCGGGAAAATCCAGAGCCAGCCTTCTCGGAATCCGAAGATGTACATGGCCACTGCGAGGGACTGGCTGACGTACAAGGGCACCCCGACACTTCCGCCCACTTCAAGACCCAGCGACTTGCTGATGATGGCGAGGGGGCCACCGGCCCCCAGGCGAGTGTTGGTGGCGATGCTGGAGAGGGACAGGCCTGTTGCGGTGGTGATGCCCATGGCCAGCCCGATGACGAGCAGCCCCCCAAGCAGCCCACCGTTGCCCACGACCCAGCCCAGGCGCAGGTACATGATGACGCCGAGGATGGTCAGCAGCGTAGGCGTGAACACACCCCCAAAAGTGCCAAGCAGCTTGCGTTCGGTCTCAGCCATGGACACACCCTCCTCGCTATCGGACCCGTCAGTAACTTCGGGTCACAAGGCGCGTCTCCCTGACCGTAGCTGCGTTGTGGCCTTCTCCTGGGCCGGAGCAGCGGCGCTCAAGTCACCGGCTCCAGCCTGAGGCCTACTCGAAGTGCAGATCCATGGCATCCGCGTAGCCACGCAAGGTGACCACCTGGGCCTGCGCCTCGGCCAGGGTCTTGGCATCGCCCAAGGCCTTGACCCCAGGAATCCAGGCCTTCAGGAAGGTGTGGAGCTCATCATGGGAGCTCCCGGTCATGGTGCAGCCACGAATCAGGCGACCCTGTTGCTCCTTGAGGGTGGCCGCCAGAGCGTGGGCCTCCTCCAGAGTGGCTGGATCGCCACCCTTAAGGGAGCTGCGAGACTCAGCGAACACAGAACGGGTGCTCTCGTCCAGCTGCCAACGGGCCCCATCGTTCAGGGTCAGGGTGAGGGCTTGGTCTGCGGCTGCCAAGGCAACGGCGCTGGGCTCGGCATTTGGGTCCGCTGCATGTCCTGCGTGGGCACCCTCACCATGCCCAGCGTGGGCGTCCTCGGCATGTCCGGCGTGGGCGTCCTCGGCATGTCCGGCGTGGGCCTCTTCCTTGTGCACGCCCTCGCCGTGCGCGCCCTCGGCGTGTTCAGCTTCGGTCTGGGACTCAGCGGCGTGGTCTTCACAAGCCAGGGCAAAAATCAGCATCCACATATCGACTCCAAATCTCGGTGTTCAGGCGCCCATCGTATCGAGGACGGCGCGGGCGGGGGAGAAGCGCTCCAGATCCGCAAGGTCACTCCAACAGCCCACAACACAGCGGTCCGGGCGCACCAGGACGACCCCGTTCCCAGGCACAGCCAGAGCATCTCGCAAGATGGGCTCCCAGCGAGGGTCCAGTCGCTGAAGCTGGCCATCTGCCGTCAGCTTCCGTGGGCTGCCATCAAAGAGGAACAGGGTGTGCCCCTTCGGGTCCAGCAAGTCGTGCAGCCGGGTGGCCTCGGCGAGGACAGGGTTTGGCAAGCGGCTGCCAGGTGAAGGTTGCCCAAGACCCACGGCAGGCATCTCTTGAAGGACAGCGCTGTCTTGGTAAACCAGATCGAGCATGCCAACCGCACGTCCCAGTTGCTCTTGTAGGAGCTGGGTCGAGGCCAAATAGGGTCCGAGCGCTCTGAGCAGCATGCCCACAAAGTGCTGCTTGCTGGTCAAGACGCGGGTGGCTCTTCCGGTGCCCTGCACCATCGCCTTGGCGGTGGCCCGACGCTCTTGCTGGTAGCTGTCCAAGTAGAGCTCGGCGGCCGCGGGCTCCAGATCACGGGAGAGGGCCAGCTTCCAGAGCAGGTTGTGGGCATCCTGAATGCCGGTGTTCATGCCTTGGCCACCGACAGGGCTGTGAACGTGGGCCGCATCGCCGGCCAAGAAGATTCGGCCCACTCGGTATCGCTCCGCGAGGCCCTGATGAAGGTCAAACTGAGAGGTCCAAGCCAATTCGTGGGCGCCAAGCTCAAAGCCAGCCCGCTCCAGGATGAGCCCATCCAAGAAGGCCTCATCGAGGGTGAATCGCTCCCCCTCCACGCGCTCTGGCATGTGCGCTATCAGTCGGAAGAGCCCCGCCTCAGGCATTGGGACCAGCAGCACCAAGCCGCCCTCGCCGTACCAAGCGTGGCCTTCGGCCTCTGCCAGGGCCTGCGTGGTGTGCACGTCGGCGAGCACGAAGGTCTCCTCCAGGGACTCCCGCTCCATGGCAACTCCAAGGGCGCGGCGCGTGGCACTACCACCCCCATCGCATCCAATGGCCCACTGCGCCCGCAGGCTCTCTACAACCCCATTCGGCCCGCGCAACGTGACGGACACGCTGTCTTGATCCTGCTCCAGGCTCTCTAGGCTTGTGCGCCAGCGAACCGCACCCCCCAGGGCAATGAGGTGCTCCTCCAAGCAGCGCTCCGTCTCGTACTGGGGAATGGACAACCAGTAGGGATAGCGGGTGTCGCCCCAGTCCAGCCCGCGCAAGTCCATGCGCACCGCCTCGCTGCTGCCGAAGTGCGCGTTGAGGGCATCGAAGCTGGCCCCTGCTGCGCGAACGCGCTCGCTGACCCCCATCGTCTCCATGACTTCCATGGTTCGGGCGTGTACGACCAGCGCCTTGGAGAAGGTGGAGCGATGCTCCTTTCGGTCGATGATCACCACACTGAGCCCCAGACGGCGCGCCTCACACGCGGCCGTCAGGCCGGTCGGGCCTGCGCCGATGACGATCAGATCTACGTCTTGCTCACGCCGCTCCATCATGACTCCACTCCTGGCTTCAAGCCTTTCACGCCAGCGCCCAGCACCCACTTGCCGACGCGTTCTACGTGCACCTGTTCCAGGCCGCTCTTCTCCAGAATCTGAGCCAGCTTGGCTTGGTTAAAGGCCCGGTCGTGGCCCTGCAGACCGGCGATGGCCTTCTTGTCCGCCTCGATGTGTAGATCGCACACCACCACCCGGCCGCCTGGACGCAGGGCACGGACCAGCTCTGCACAGGCTCCCTCCGCACTTGCCCCATCGGCGTCCGCGAGGTGATGCCACACCGCAACGCTGAGCGCCCGGTCAACACCGCCGGTCTTCACCGGCAGAGACAGACCATTGGCACGGATGGGAACGATGCGGCTCTCCAGCCCCCGCGCGGCCGCAGTGCGTGCCAAGCGGTCCAGCATCTCTTGGGAGATGTCCACTGCCAGGACTTGGCCACGCTCGACGTGCTCTGCAACGAGCAGAGTGTGAAAGCCAGATCCGCAGCCTGCATCCAGAACGACATGCTCCGCCTCCAGCTCCAGCAGTTCCATGACGCGGGCGTCCGGCTTCCCCATCTTGAAGTCCAGAAGGCGCCGCATTGGACTGGTCAGGAACCACGCAAAGAATCGCCCTTTGAGACCGGAGAACTCAATGGACTCCGGAATGTCGGGGGGCGTCTCTTGGAGGGGGCTGGCCTTGGGAGACGAGAGAGTCATGGCGCTGTCCTGGGTAGATAAAGAGAATAAGTCACAAAAACCAATACTGAAGACCTAAGATCTGACACTATTCGTTTCGGATTTTGAAACTATGCTCGACGACTTTGATGACATCCGCCTCCGCGAGCTGCTGCTCTTCGAGCGTGTGCTCGCTCTGGGTTCCCTGACCGCGGCCGCTGAAGAGCTCGGTGTGCCCAAGCCAACTGCCAGCCGCTGGCTGGCAGGACTGGAGAGCCGGGTCGGCAGCCCCTTGATGCACAGGCTTGGGCGCCAACTCACGGCAACCGAGCAGGGCTTGGCCTTCAAGCAGCAGCTCGAGCCCGTGTTGCTGGGCCTAAGAAGCTTGCGCGCGGCCGGCCGAGGAGACCGACCCGGGGGCACCTTGCGGGTCTCCGTCCCGGTACCCTTCGGCCGCCTCTTGGGCGGCGTGGTCATCGCACGCTTCCAGGCCCTGATGCCCGGCGTTCGCCTGGAGGTGCTGCTCCAGAACCAGCGGGTAGACCTACTCAAGAACAGGGTGGACCTGGCCATCCGCGGAGGTCGCCTCCCAGACTCTGCCCTGGTGGCCCGCTTGCTGGCCGAGGTCCCCCTCTGGCTCTACCGCTCCGCCACCCTTGCCAAGGATGAGGCCGCGCAGGTCCCCCTCATCGCAGCCCCTGGAGACGAGATGCTCCTGAGCGCAGCCCACAGCGAGCTGCTCCCTGCGGCCGTCGTGGTGGACGACCGCTCCGCTGTGCGAGATGCCTTGCGTGCCGGAGCTGGCCAGGGTGTGCTGCCGGCCTTTTTGGGAGAACCCTTCCGCAGAGCCGGCCACTTGATTCGCCCTGAGAGCGCGCCGCTCTCGAGAATGCGGGTGCATGCGGTCTTCCTGGCTGAGCAACGCAAAGACCCCCGCCTGCGGGCTCTGGTGGAGCTCATCCAGAGGGAGCTCAATGAGCTCTTGGGCGACCAAGAATCCTAAACCTCAGCAAGCTCCATTTTGGCCTTTTTCTGCTTTCAAAGTAGAAAAACACCTAGCAAACCCCAGGCGTGCCTACATTGGACTTGGGATACCAAGCTCTTGGTGATCCCTCCACACTCCGACCTCGCGCGGACCCAAGTGGCAGCAATCAGCGAGCCGCAGGATGGTCCCCATGGGCGACAAGTCACCTCGAAAACAGAACCAAGCCAAGAAACTCACGACCAAAGAGAAGAAGGCAAAGAAGAACGCCAAGAACGAAGCGAAGGCCCCAGCGCCGCTGATCCCAGGCAAAAAGGGCTAAAACCCACGGTGCAGCCAGGCTAGCCAGCATCTGCTGGCCTGGCCGCACACCGACTGTGACTGGTCTGAGACCATTGAGAGCGCCCAAACAGGTGATGTGTATGTGTGCCGAAAGGCAGCAAACCACCCAACGGAGCCTCCATGCACCTCCCCCGATTCCTCGCGACCCTTCTCGCATTTGCGTTCATGGGCACCGGTGTGGCGCTCGCCTCGGTCACCAACCTAGACGAGAACGCCAACGACCCCACCTACGAGCCCAAATCCATTCGCTGCAAGGGTGGCAGTGGCTGCAAGGCCTACGTGATCAACCGCAAGGGCATCGGCGTCGAGGTGAAGGGCAAGAACAAGAAGAAGACCAAGAAGAAGGCCCAGGCCAAGGCGGATGAGCTCAACGCTGAGGCCGAGGAGAACACCGTCAGCCAAGAGGACGACGGCGTCTTCGACGTCTGCAAGATGTTTCCTCAGACCTGCTGAACTCAGGCGCCGAGCTCCTCTGCGCGCTCCTTGAGTCGCTGGGCGAGCTCCACGATGGGGAGCTCGGCGATTGGAGCAGCGGCCACCAAAGCCTCCTGAATGCTGCTTCGGGCCAGGTCCTCAGGGTCCTCGCCTGCCCGCGCTTCGGCGGCGGTGCAGAATCCCCCAGCCAGCAGGAGCGCCACCTCAGAGCTGCGGTCTGTTGGCTCTGGGCTCTCAGCCAGCGCCCTACGTGCAGCGGCGGGCTCGCCCTGTTCAGCCAGTGCGACGCTTCGCTCTACCGCCAGCCACCACAGGACCGAGCCGGGCAGCTTGGGCTCGGCCCGCTCAAACCAGCTCTCCGCCTCCTCCCAAGCCTCTTCCCTGGCACACAGACGGCCAAGGCTAAAGAGAACGAAGGCGGTTCCGGAGGGGGCGCCCACGGCCTCGAAGCCTTCTCTGGCCCGCTCCAGACCTTGCCGCGCCAGCTCACCGTCCCCTTGCAGGATCGCGAGCTGTGCCAAGTTGGTCTCCGCCAGAGCAGCCCCGCGCCGGCTTCCCAAACGCAGACTGAGCTGCAGGGTCGTGCGCCACTCGGTCTCCGCCCCTTCTGCCCGCCCGGTGTAGAAAAACAGGTTGCCCAAGTTGTTGTGCAGGGGCGCGGCGTTCGCCCTGTCGCCGATCTTGGTGCAGAGCTCCAAAGCCGCGCGGTAGGCCTGCTCCGCCTCCTCAAAGCGCTCTTGCTCGGTATACAAGGCCGCCAAAGTGCCCAAAGCGAGCAGCGCAGGCCCCGGCAAGTCCATCAAGCGGGCGCGGGCCAGCGCCTCTTTCAGGATTGGAGGCGCCTCGTCTGCGCGGCCCGCCCGCATCAAGCAGAACCCCAGCTCCGTCTGAGCATTCAGCGCGCGGGTTCCCTTCAGCCCCTGCAGGGCCACACTTAGCTCTTCAATGGCCGCCTCAAACTGCTCGCGGTGGCGCAGAAGCTTGGCGCGCCTGTAGGCCAGCAGGCCTGGCTTTGCGCACCCCAGTGACTGCGCCCGCTCCAGGTCGAGCTCGGCAGCCGCCAAGCTGTCGCGCACCATCCAGAGGTTCGCGCGCTCCATGAGCAAGTCCACGAGCACCTGCCCCTGGGCGAGATCCACCGCCTTGTCGAACCAGCTCAGGGCCTCGGGGGTCGGCATGCGGCGAATCATGGGCACTGCAAGCAAGAGCACCAGCTCGGCCGCTGCAGGGTCCCCGTGCGCCAGCCCTCCTGAGAAGGCGGCCTGGAGGTTCCCCCACTCCTCCCTCAGAAAGGGCCCCTCGCCGCCAGAGAGCAGGCCCTCCCGACGGTCCTGAGCCAAGCCCAGAAAGAGCCTGAGGTGACGCGCCTTGGCCCCTGTGATGTCGGCCCTTGCGACCACGAACTCGCGCACAGGGTCCAAGAGCCGGACTCGGCCTCCCTGGCTGTACACCCACCCCCACCGCAGCAGATCCGTGAGCAGCGTGAGGCCATCTGTGCCGGCCAGCTCTGCAGCCAGGGCAACCTTCAGCCCTCCACGGGCCGTTGAGAAGGCGGCCAGCGCCTCTTTCATCGCTGCAGGGGTGTGCGCCCAGGACCAAGCAAGGACCGCCCCCATCGAGGCGTGTCGCCCTACTCCGCCGGCCAGAATGGAAGCCAAGTCCAGCACGCTGGAGTCAAGCTCCTCAGGGCTGTAGACCGCCAGCCGGGCAGCAGCCAGCTCCAGCGCCAAAGGGATGCCATTGAGACGCTCCAGGAGCGGGGCGATGGCCTGGGCGTCCAGGTTCTCTGGAGCATGCCGCTCAAAGAGCCTCTTGGAGTCTTGGTGGTTCAAGGGCCCGACGTTCATGCAGGGCTCCTCTGGACTGGGCATGCGCGAGGTCACCAAGACCGGAAGGGGGAGCTCCCACTGGCCCAAGAGCCCGCCCAGGACCACGCCCACCTCGTCGGCTGCATCAAAGATGAGGACCGAGGGCGCGTGATGCTCAAGGGCCAGCCCCAGGGCCTGGGACTCAAGCTGCTCGAAGCCAAGCGCCTGGGCGATGGCTGCAGCCAGGTCCCCCTCGGACTTTGCGTCACTCAGGTCCACCCACAAGGGGCGTTCACCGATTCGCTCGGAGGCCACCCGCGCCAGCGCCGTCTTGCCAAAGCCACCGGGAGCGACCAACCAGAGGCGTCCTTCCCCCAGCCGCCGGTGGATCTCCTCGAGTTCTTCCTCCCGACCGAAAAGCGCCCCTTCAGCCTGGAGGGGCTCAAAGCGGTAGCCCACCCCGTAGACATTGATCAGGTGAACCGGCTGGGTGGGATCCACCTCCAGCTTTCCACGCAGGCGCTGCATGGTCGTCACCACGGTGCGACTGCGCACCTTCTCCGAGTACTGAAAGACCTCCCGCAGCAGCTCGGCTTGCTCGATGGTCTGACCCGGCCGCTCTACCAGATAGCCCAAGAGCTGGGCTTCGTTGGGTGTGAGCCGGGCCTTCTGGCCGCCTACCTGAACCTCGTGGGTGTTCAGGTCAACGTGGCCATTGTTGAGGGGGATGCGCACGCGAAGGGTCCATGGTCAGAAAGAGGATGTCTAGGACATGGCCTAACTCTGCCACCAAGGGAAAGTCTCACAGCGAAAGCCTGAGCTGCCTCAGCTCTCCGCGATGCAAGTGTCCCAGCCCGCCTGATCCAACATGGTCCAGCCGCAGCTGCCACTGCTCTGGGCCTCGCAGAGCTGGTAGCCCTCGTCATAGCAGGCCTCGAAGGGAGCGGCGGTGTCGGTGCAGGACCACTCCGAGCCCACCTCGACGCAGAGTTCATCACAGCCGGTGTACTCGCAGGCCAGAGGCTGGGTCTCCAGGGTCTCGGAGTCGTCGGTCTCGGAGTCTGGGGCGGTGCCTGTGCAGGACAGGGCGACAAGCAGAAGGAACATAGACTCTCCTTGGGCTGTCTCTTATACACATCTGACGCTGCCGACGAAGAGGATAGTGTAGAT
>CAJXRZ010000099.1 GCA_913060515.1 uncultured Pseudomonadota bacterium
GAGACAGGTATCCACCGCCGCCGCCGCCACGGTCACCGCCGCCACGGTATCCACCGCCGCCGCCGCCGCCTCCGCGTCCGCCTCCAGACCGCTCTTCAGCTTCGCGAACGCGAACTGGACGGCCCTTGATGTCTGCGCCGTCCATCTTGGTGACGCATTCAGCGGCTTGTTCGTCTGTTTCCATAGTGACGAACCCGAATCCTCGAGACTTTCCAGTCTCTCGGTCGGTGATGACTCTTGCTTCGATGACCGTTCCGATGGCCGAGAAGGCCGCCGTCAGATCGCGGTCGTCGGCGGCCCAGGGTAGTCCCCCGACGAACAGCTTCTTTCCCATGTTTCCAAATCTCTTTATTTTCAGGTGACGCGGGCAGGTGCCCAAGCCTCGCTGTAATAGCACCCACTTGCCCCTTCCCGATGTGAAAACTCCGATCCGATCCCCATTTCCTGCGGCTCCCTGGGCCTGACAGGCTCAGGTCAGAGTGCTTTGAGGGGCCGATGCGTACCAAGCGGTGACCCACGTTTAGGAGACCCACTGATGGAATTCGCACTCGCCGCCGGCCTTGGCCTTGTTCTCGCTGCAAGCGCTGGTCTACGGGCCTTCTTGCCCTTGCTCATCGTCTCGGGTCTGGCATTTACCGGGCAACTTGAGCTCTCGGAGAACCTGGCATGGATGGGCAGTCCGGCCACCTTGCTCGCCCTGCTCGTAGGCGTGTTCGGAGAGGTGCTCGCTGACAAGATCCCTGCGGTGGATCATCTGATGGACACGGTGGGCACCTTGGCGCGTCCAGCAGCCGGGGCGCTGGCTGGAGCCAGCCTGATGGCGGGTGCGGACCCTCTCGTCATCTGCGTGATGGGCATCGCAGCGGGTGGCGCGGTCGCCGGTGCCACCCATGTGGGCAAGGCCTCGGTGCGCGCTGGAAGCACCGCGACCACCCTGGGTGTCGCCAACCCGGTCATCTCGGTGGTCGAGGATGTCGTGGCCTTGGCCCTGGGTACCGGTGCCGCGGTCGCTGCAGTCGCCATGGGCTGAGCTGCCTACTTGGCCGTCTCCAGCTCCTCTTGGGGGAGCACTTGAGCCGGGTCCAGCCCCCATTGGGTGTGCTGGGCCCGGCTCCCGTCGTTGAGGCGCAGCCACCAGTGTTCCCCCACGACGGTGCAGCCGGCCAGGGTCTGCCGCCAGATCGGATCGCTGGCGTGATCTGGCAGGTCCACCAGGGCCAGGGCACAAGAGAGGCGATGTTCGGTGGGGTGCAGCACACGCACACGGCTGCCCAAGCTCTGGGTGTGCTCGGCGAGGCGCTCCAGGTCCACCTCCACCAAAGGCTCGCCCTCCACGCCCAAGAGTCGGGTCCAAGATCGCTCCCAGGTGGCCTCGTTCAGGATCGATCGCGGAGGGGCCTGTGGGAGACCGGGCACCGGCAGACGCTCACAGAGCTCGGAGAGAAGGGTGGCTGCATCTCCCAAGAGTCGCTGACGCATCAAGCGGTGACCGGGTTGGCGGTCTTCGATGCGACGGGCCAAGGCGCGCTCGACCTGTGGAATCGCAGCATCCAGGGCCAAGTCCAAGACCTCCCTGGCCTGCTCCAAGTCTCCGGGATCGACCTCTGGGGCCTCCAGCCCGTCCCGGGTCCGGGCCAGGAGCAAGGTCTGCACATCCAGTTGCCAGACGCGCAGGGTGGCGATGCGTCGGTGGGCCCCGGGCAGGGCCTTGAGGTGCTCTCCGCGCCTAGTGAGATCCAGGCGCTCGAAGTCCATGGCGTCCAGCCGTGTGCGGATGCGGTGGCGTAGCTGGCCGAGAAAGCGGGATGGATCGCTCATGGGCCCCGCCTAACCCTTCGCGGGCATGGTACGAATCCGCACCGACAGCGCGAGAGTTGTCCAAGAGGAGCCCATGGACGTTCGTAAGATCAGCAACGCCGCCGAAGCCCGCGCCCTGGTGGAGTCCACTGGAGCCCGCCACATCAAGGTCGGGGTCTTTGACATGGATGGGGTCCTGCGTGGCAAGTACATGCACAAGGACAAGTTTCTCTCGGCGTTGGAAGGGGGCTTTGGCTTTTGCGATGTAGTCCTGGGATGGGACAGCAACGATGAGCTCTACGACAACACCCGCTTCACGGGCTGGCACACCGCCTACCCCGACGCAGGCGTGCGCCTGCTGCCAAGCACCTGCCGGATGCTCCCGCACGAGGACAACACGCTGCTCTTCTTGGGCGAGTTCGTTGGCAAGGCCGAGAGCATCTGCCCGCGCGGCACCCTGCGCCGCACCCTCAAGGCCGTCTCAGACATGGGCTACAAGACCACCGCGGCCTTGGAGTTTGAGTTCTTCCTCTTTGAGGAGACCCCACACTCGGTGCGGGAGAAGGGCTACCGCAACCTGAAGCCCATCACACCGGGCAACTTTGGCTATTCGGTCATCCGGAACTCCGTGTGGTCCGAGCTCTACCAAGAGCTGCTGCAGTTCTCCGAGGACATGGACTTCCCCATTGAAGGCCTGCACACCGAGACCGGACCAGGCGTGATCGAAGCCGCCCTGGTCTACGACGAGGCCTTGGCCGCCGCCGACAAGGCCGCGCTCTTCAAGACCTTCATCAAGGTCTTTGCCCAGCGCAAGGGGCTGATGGCCACCTTCATGGCCAAGTGGTCCCCGGACTACCCCGGCCAGTCCGGCCACATCCACATCTCTCTCCAGGACAAGGACAACAAGTCCGTGTTCTTCGACAAGGGCGCGCCCTTCCGCATGTCCCGTCTGATGCGGGCCTTTGTGGCGGGCCAGCAGCACTACATGCCGGAGATGCTGGGCATGGTGGCCAACACGGTCAACTCCTACAGCCGCTTGGTGCCGGGTGCCTGGGCTCCGACCTCGGCCACCTGGGGTGTGGAGAACCGCACCACGGCCCTGCGCGTGATCCCTGGCTCGGCCAAGAGTCAGCGTGTGGAGTACCGAATCGCCGCCGCAGACTGCAACCCCTACCTGGCGCTCGCGGCGAGCATTGGCAGCGGCGCTCTGGGCATTCAAGAGGGCTTGAACTTGAGCCCGCCGGTCAAGGGCAACGCCTACGCCCAGGAATTCCCTGACAGCACCCGCTTGCCAAGCACGCTGTGGGAGGCGGCTCAGATGCTCAAGGCCAGCAAGGCTGCCCGGGGCCTCTTTGGAGACGCTTTTGTGGAGCACTACGCAGCGTCCCGTGAGTGGGAGGAGCGCCAGCACCGCAAGGCGGTGACGGACTGGGAGCTCCAGCGCTACTTTGAGATTATCTGAGAAGGATGAAAGAACATGCGTTTTGAGACGGTCTCTCCCATTGACGGGAGCGTGGTTTTCGAGGGGGAGCTCGCTGACCTGAACCAGGCCCAAGTGGCCCTGGCAGCTGGTCAACGGGCGTGGATGGACTGGCGTCGCAGGCCTTTGAGCGAACGCACCGAGCGGGTGCAGGCCTTTGTGGAGACCTTTCTGCAGGACCGCGAGGCCTTGGCCCGCGAGATCTGCCTGCAGATGGGACGTCCCTTGTCCCAGTGCGGTGGGGAGCTCGCGGGGTTCCAGGACCGCGCTCAGACCATGATCTCCCTGGCCGAGCGCTCCCTCGCGGACGTGCCGGCCTCGCCAAAGCCAGGGTTCTTGCGCTTTGTTCGGCGGGAGCCCATGGGGGTTGTGCTGGTCTTGGCGGCGTGGAACTATCCCTACCTGATCACCGTCAACTCCATCGTTCCGGCCCTGCTGGCGGGCAACGTGGTGTTGCTCAAGCACTCCGACCAGACCCCCTTGTGTGCCGAGCGTCTGAGCGCTGCGGCCGCAAAGACTCTGCCGCCGGGCGTGCTCCAGCACCTGCACCTGTCCCATGAGACGGTCGCGCAGATCATCCCCGATGAGCGGGTGGCCTTCGTGGCCTTTACCGGCTCGGTGGAGGGCGGCCGGGCCGTACACAAGGCGGCGGGCGGCCACTTCAAGGGCGTTGGGCTGGAGCTCGGTGGCAAGGACCCGGCCTACGTGCGGGCCGACGCGGATCTGGACTTCACGGTGCCCAACCTGGTCGACGGCGCGATGTTCAACTCAGGCCAGTCCTGTTGCGGCATTGAGCGTATCTACGTGCACCAGGACCATTACCGGGAAGTGGTGGAGCGCATGGAGGCGGAGATCAAGGGCTACAAGCTCGGAAATCCCCTGGAAGACGGCACCAATCTGGGGCCGGTTGTGCGCACCCGAAGTGCGGTGATGATCCGCGAGCACATCGCTCAAGCTGTGCGCATGGGGGCCAAGGCGCTCATCGACCCCAAGCACTTTGCAGCCGATACCCCCGAGGGCCCCTACGTGGCGCCTCAGCTGGTCATCGATGCCAGCGCTGAGATGGACATCGTGGCCAAAGAGACCTTTGGTCCTGTGGTCGCGGTCATGCCGGTGAGCGGGGACCAGGATGCCATCGCGGCCATGAACAACAGCCGCTTTGGTCTGACCGCCAGTGTCTGGACCGACGATGGGGACGCCGCGATGCGCATCGGAGAGCGCCTGGAGACTGGAACGGTGTTCCAGAACCGCTGTGACTACCTGGACCCTGAGCTGGCTTGGGTTGGGGTCAAAGACTCCGGCCGCGGCTGCACCCTGTCTTCTGTGGGCTTTGAGATGCTCACTCGGCCCAAGAGCTTCCACCTTCGCACCCGGGGGGCCTGATGTCCCACACTGGAAACTTCAACTACCCCACCTCCGTTCGCTTCGGCGCCGGACGCATCTCCGAGCTGGCCCTGGCCTGTAAGGAGTTGGGCATCGAGAGCCCGCTCATCGTCACGGATCCTGGGGTGGCCAACCTGCCCATGCTGGAGCAGATCCTCTCCCAGCTCGGCGAGGCCGGCCTGACGGTCGGCGTGTTCCAAGGCGTTCGCGGCAACCCCACAGGGGAGAACGTGGACGAAGGCGTGCAGGCCTATGCCCACGGTGGACACGACGGCGTGGTGGGTCTTGGTGGCGGCAGCCCCTTGGACGTGGCCAAGGCTGTCGCTCTTATGGCCGGACAGACCGGCGATCTCTTCGACTACGAGGACATTGGAGACAACTGGACCCACGTTGACCCTGCTGGAATTGCCCCCCACATTGCGGTGCCCACCACCTCGGGCACCGGCTCCGAGGTGGGTCGGGCCAGCGTGATCACGCAGGTCTCTGAGCGGGACTCCTCCCATCACAGCAAGAAGATCATCTTCCACCCGGGCATGCTTCCGCCCAAGGTGATCTGCG
This sequence comes from uncultured Pseudomonadota bacterium, assembly GCA_913060515.1. GTDB lineage: Bacteria > Myxococcota_A > UBA796 > UBA796 > CAJQPC01 > CAJQPC01. The sequence goes on from CAJXRZ010000099.1 coordinate 5,219, forward strand.
ACCCGGCGCTGACCTTGGGACTGCCCAAGCACCTGACTGCGGCTTGTGGCATGGACGCCCTCTCCCACAACCTGGAGGCCTATTGCGCCCCCGGTTTTCACCCCATGGCCGACGGCATCGCCTTGGAGGGCATGCGCTTGGTTCACCAGTCCCTGCGCAAGGCCGTCTCCGATGGCAGCGACATCGCAGCGCGCAGCGACATGATGGCCGCCAGCATGATGGGGGCCACGGCCTTTCAGAAAGGCCTGGGCGCCATGCACGCGATGGCCCACCCCATTGGCGCAACCTTGGATGCGCACCATGGCCTGCTCAACGCCATCCTGATGCCCTATGTCTTGGCCTTCAATGAGCGCGCGGTCGCTGAGCGCTTGGGCCGTGCAGCGGCCTACATGGGCATCGGCAGCACCTTCACCGACTACCTGAACTGGGTGCTCTCCTTGCGTGAGGACGTGGGAATCGCCCACACCCTGGAGGCGGTGGGTGTGACCCGTGGGCACATTCAGGGCTTGGCGCTGGCGGCTTCCCAGGACGCTGCCGCCGGAGGAAACCCCATCAAGGTGGGGCCCGCCGAGTTTGAGGAGCTGCTCACAAACGCGCTCTTGGGGCGCCTGTGAGCGAGAACCCGGAGGACCTGGATCACGCCGAGCTGCGGGAGCGCATCGTCGCTCTAGAAGAAGAGCTGGACGCGATGGAGGCCGAGCCCCTTGAGCGCGCGGAGAAGGAGCTGGCGCTGGCTCAGATTTGGGGTGCTGTGGGGCAGCCCAACCGCGCAGCCGTGCTCTTTAAGTCCGCCTACACCACCAAGAAGAAGGCCCTGGGTCCCACGGATCCAGGGGCGGTGAACGCGGCCTTGTCGGCTGCAGCGGCGCTTCGTGTGGCGGGAGAGAGTCGCCAGGCGTGGCTGTTGGCCCAGACCCTGGAGAGGCGCATCCCGGCGGGCCACAGCGAGCGGGTACACGTGGTGGCGGTCTACAATCAGCTGCGGCCGGATGGGTTTCGGCCGGCCAGTGCGGGGAAGGTCTCTGCCAAAGGAAAGGCGCGGAAGAAGAAGCGTCGCTGAAGGGGAAGGAGAGGGGGGATGTTTAAAGATGCGCTTCCGGCGCTGCGGGTGTTGCTTGGCTTGGGCCTGGTGTTGTTGTTGGCGACTCCCTTGGGTGTGAACGCCCTTGGGGGCCCTTGGGGGCTGCTGATGTCCAGCCTCTGCCTTGGCGCTGGCCTCGTTCTTGTCAGCCAGTTCCTTGGCTGGAGGAGGCTGCCCAATGGCCAGCCACAGCAGATGGGGGTGCTCTATGGGGCCCTGGTCGTCGGGTTGGTGGGGGCACTGCTGGTCTCCATCGGCTTGTCTTTCTATGGCCGAGAGCCTGCGCGGTTCATCCCCTTTCTGATGCTTGGCGCGAGCGCCATTCTCTTGGGCGGGGCCGCGCTCTTGGGTCGCTCCACCCTCTTCCACAACGACGGCAGCCCTGCTCCGGCGCCACCCAGCGCCATCGGACTGGGAGTCGCTGGCGTCCTTGGGGGCGCGCTTGGTCTTGTTGGGACCTGGCTGGTGCTGGGGTGGGACTCCGGCGACCCAATGAGCGCCCTGGCGCTCAGCCAGCTGGACTCGTGTTTGCAGGGGAACTGCGGCGGTTTGCGTATGCAGAGCTTGAGCTGTGGAGAGATCGCCAGGGTGGCCTCGGAGGTGAAACGCAGCGACTGTATGCAAGAGGGAGGGGCGCTTGGCTTGCGGCTTGCTGCCCTGTTGGTGCCGACTCTCCTGCTCCCCTATGCCCTTTTGCTGCGGCGCTTTCCCAGGTTGGCGGACTTTTCAAATTTCGCTCTAATGTCCGCCTTAATCCTGGGCTCTGGGTACTTGGGTGGGGAGGTTTTTCAGAGGATGGGATGTGGCGCCAGAGCAGCGGATGTGGGGTATCGCGCCATGTGCATCACCTGCTCGGGTGTAGAGGGCATGTGCGGTGGGCTGCGCTGAACCAAGCCCTCGCCGGTTAGGGGGCTGCGTCAGGAGAGTCCATGGAACTGCAAGACCAAGTCGCCATCGTCACCGGAGGTGCCCGTGGCATCGGTCGGGCCATCGCTATTGAGCTGGCCGCCGCTGGCGCGAAGGTGGTGGTGAACTACCGGAGCTCCGCAAAGGAGGCCGAGGAGCTCGTGGCGCAGATCGGCGGCGTGGCCGTGTGCGCGGACGTGAGCACCACAGAGGGCTGTCAGGCCGTGATCGATGCAGCCGAGGCCATCGGCCCCCTGCAGATCCTGGTGAACAACGCGGGCATCACCGCCGACGGACTGCTCATTGGCATGAGCGATGAAGACTTTGACCAGGTCATGGCCGTCAACGCCGGCGGCTGTTTCCGCATGATGCGGGCCGCCTCGCAGCTGATGATTCGTCGCCGCAGCGGCAGCATCATCAACCTGACCTCGATCTCGGGACTGCGTGGCAACAGTGGTCAGGTCAACTATTCGGCGTCCAAGGCCGCGATTGTCGGCATGACACGATCTCTCGCCAAGGAAATCGGACGACGCAAGGTGCGGGTCAATGCGGTCGCTCCGGGCTTCGTTGAGACGGACATGACCAAGAAGCTGCCCCAGCAGGTGCTGGACGGCGCCAAGGCCATGATTCCCATGCGCCGCATCGGTCAGCCTGCCGACATCGCGCCTACCGTGCGCTTCTTGGCCGGGCCAGGCTCCGAGTACATCACCGGTCAGGTCATCGTCGTCGACGGCGGCATGAGCTGCTGAGAGGACCCTTGTAAGGTCTGGGAAGGGTTCGGGGGGCCCATCGAAGCGCTACTTGTGAAGGACCCAATGGAGTTCTTTTCATGCTTATTCTTCTCGCGCTCTTCGCCTGCACCAAGGACGATGTCCAGGACTCCGACGTCGAGGACACCCAAGTTGAAGAGGTCAACCCCGACGTGGACGGGGACGGCTTTGACAGCATCGAAGCCGGCGGAGAGGACTGCAACGACGAGGACGCGAGCGTCTACCCGGGCGCCGAAGAGGTGTGTGATGAGATCGACCAGGACTGTGATGGAGACCTGGTAGAGGACTTCGTGAACATCGATGGGGACGCCTACGCCGACTGTGCAGACCCCGATCCCTGCGCAACCCCCGATACCTCCCTGGCCAGCTGGTACCCCGGGGAGGACATGGCGGACATCTCCGGCGGGGTGGTCCTGCAAGAGGTAGCGATGAGTATTCCGGGCGTTGTGGGCAACTCTTGGGACCTGAGCTTCACCGAGGAGGGGCTGTACAACTACAACTCTCCAGCCTGGCTGAGCTCCGACTCCTGGTCCGTGGAGATGTGGCTACAGACCGAGGTGGGGCCCGCCAACCTGGCGCTGCACGCCGCTTGCTTGGGCAAGTGTGCGGGGGGCGAAAACCAAGCCTCCTTTGTGTCCTTTGCCATCGGAGAAGGCGGGACACTGCAGTTGGTCGTGAACGCGGCCTCTCAGCCCTTCGCCGAGAGCTTTGAGACCTTGAGCGGGGCCAGCGTGGTCAATGACGGCGCATGGCATCACGTCGCGGGCGTGGTGGATGCAGGGAGCGGCACCCTGAACCTCTACGTGGACGGTGTCCTGGATGCCTCCGCCACAGCGGTCAGTCCCTTGGATGGCTTTGCGAACATTCCGGACAACGAGGAGCCCTTCTGGCTTGGATTCCAATGGAACGAAGACAACCTGGACGCTCGCATGGACGAATTCTCCGTGTACACCGGCGCCCTGTCCGCGGACTACGTGGCCGAGGTTCACGCCGCAGGCATCGCAGGAAAGTGCGCTCCCTGAGTGCTGAGGGCGAGGGCTTAGCTGCCCTCGTCTGGGCCACCCGTGTCTCCTGTGTCCGCCGCTCCGGTGTCGGGCTCGGGGGGGATGTCGTCTGGCCAGGGGTCCTCGTCCAACCAACCCACGCCGTCGTCTAGGGTCAAGCGAATCGTCTCGCCGGCCGCACCGACCCCAAGTCCCCAGGTGTCCGGACTCAGGCGCATGCGCACCCCATGACGGTTGATGTAGCTGCCGCGCTCCACCCCGTAGGGCCCAGCGGTCGCGCCAGCGTGCCATCCCCAGTAGCGGCCCAGGATCTGGGTGCCGAGCAAGGTGTCATCGGGCAGGTCCAGGTCCACGACTTCGTCGGTCGCCACCACTTCCAAAGCCATGCCCAGGCCTTGACCGTTCATGTTCAGGGGCAGCTCACGCACCTCCCCCGTGGTCGAGGTCAGGGTCAGCCAGGGCCAGAGAAAGCGCTGATAGCTGAGCTCCAGGGCGATGCGCGCAGTGGAGAAGCTCAGTGTGGCCTGCTCAATGCGGTTCTCTTGTATCCAAGTCTCGTCGGGGGTAGCGCAGGCCAGGAGCATCAAGAACATGTTGGCAGCGTAGCCCAGAGCACGGCCCTTCGTCTAGTCCAGCCACATCCGGCGTACTCGGGCCACCTCGTCTCGCTCCGCATCGCTGTCCACCGCCGCCTCAAAGTCTGTGAAGAACGGGTGGTCCAAGCGCTCTCCGTTCTCCAGCCTTGCGATCAAGGTGGAGGCGTAGGTCTCGGCGTCCGGAGCGCTGGGCACGTAGTGTCCAGGGTGGCCCTCCAGCCGCAGGTAGGTGCCCGCGTCCAAGGCCTTGAGGCCCTCCAGGCCCAGGAAGAGCTCCAGGTCGTGCTCCAGGAGCGCGATGGGGCTGCTGGGCAGGGCCCGGTCCTGCATCAGGGAGCGCCAGTGGTAGCCGCTCATGGCCAAGGCGATCAGCGCCCAGCTGTAGGTCAGGTTGGGGAGCTGCCCAAAGACGCCGGCGATGAAGGGCTCGGCGCTCTGGAGGCGAACGCCCAGCCCCAGGCTGACATCGCAGATGTAGAAGAGCGTGATGCCCCCGGCGATCAGCCAGCGGTTGGTGCGGGGGAAGTCGTCGCGTCGCGGCAGCACGCTCAGGCCCATCCACAGGCTCAGGGAGAGCACCGCCATGTAGGTGATGTCCAGGGCCGGCTTGAGGTGCGGCCACGCCCAGATCACCAGGGCGATGCTGGGCAAGAAGCTCAGGGCCAGTAAACCCCAGACCTTCGGCGCCACGCCGGGGCGCTTTAGATCCGCCTTGAAGTCCGCGAAGGACACCAAGTGCCTGGCAATCAGCCAGCCGTGGCAGATCAAGAACATTGCGACGCCCAGCAGGAAGCTGAGCTTCTCTGGGAAGAGCTCCCCTCCGGTCAGGCCCTCCCCCTTGAAGATGAGCAGGATGTCCCCGAGCACCGCGAAGACGAATGCGATGAGCAAGCGCCGACGGTCCTTCTCGGTCAACCAGAGCTTGGCGCTGATCAGGAGCACCAGCCCCAGACAGAGCACGGTTCGCAGCATTCGGATGACCCGGCTGAACAGCGTCAGTCCCTCGGGCCACTGCATTGGGCCGCACCCGCTGCCGCAGGGGTCGTCCATCGGGACCACCCACTGGGCGAAGTCCTGCATGGTGAACATGCCCGCCAAGTACATCAGGAGAGCCACCAGGGCCAAGACGTAGGTGCGGGTTCTGGGAGAAGCTGCGAGTCGTGTCATGGAAGCAGAGTAGCCCTTACCTGCCACTGTACTGATTTCTCCACCTTTCACGGCGCCTGCGTCCGCGGGATAAGCTGCCTCGATGCCTTCCCAGAAGCTGCCACTGCACCAACGCCTCATCAGCCTGTTCTATGAGCTCCTGCAGCGCTTCGCGGCCCTGTCCATTGTTGGCTTTGGCTTTGTTGGACCCTTCGTTCTGGGGCTCATCGCGCTGACCCTGCCGGACATCACGGAGGTGGGCTACCCCGAGGAGATCACCGCCGAGTACATGGTCCAGATGTCCCTGTCTCCCTTCCCGGATCCGGACAACGAGGTCATGGACGCCACCGAGCGTCTGATGCAGGCCCCCAAGGAGAAGGTGGATCCCGACGCCGAGATCGACCCGGACGCGCCTCCCAAGCCCAAGAACAAGGAAGACCCCGCGCTGGAGCAGAACTCCGAGAAGGGCCCCCCGCAGCCCAAGAAGCCCGAGGCGGCTCAAGAGAACACCCAGCGTCCCAGCGGCACCCAGGTCAAGGGGGCCAAGGGTGGCAAGAGCACCAAGGGTGCTGGCGTGGCGGAGGGGGGCGTGCTGGGCCCGGCGGACCAGGAAGGCGGAAAGGGCAAGGCTCAGGAGTGCCTCCCTCCAAACAAGGATATCAAGGAGGTCAACGCCACAAAGTGGCGCGTGAAGCGCTCCATGGTCGACTACTACGTCAACCACATGAAGTCCGCCCAGAACCTGGCTTGGACGGCCTGGGTCGAGGTCAACGGCGAGCGCCGGGGCTTCCGAGTCCGCCGCATTCGCTGCGGCAACGACTTGCACCAGCTGGGCTTCCGCAACAAGGACGTCATCACCCACGTCAACGATGTGCCGGTCACCTCACTGGGAGAGGCCGTTCAGGCCTACATGAGGCTGCGCAAGAAGAACGTCTTGGTCGTCACCCTCAAGCGCCGCGGCGTGGTGCGAAAGCACACCTACAAGCTGGTGGACTGAGTCCTCCAAAGACGCGCGCGGTCCACCTCTTCGTGGGGACCACAGGCCACGTCGAGGAGCTGGGTCATCGAGGCGCTCAGGTGCTCTGGGGTGTGCTCGAGATGGAGCACAATGTAGCCCACGTCTCGCTCGGCCAGGCTGCGGCAGCCACCCACCAGCGCCCAGGGGGAGATTCGGGGCGCCAACGAGGCCACCGGACTGCGCTCGAGGGCCAAGACATGGCGCACCAGGCGCTCCTCTCGCAGCGCCAGTGGCGTGGGGTCATTGAGGCCGTAGACGATGGGGTGGCCGTGCCCGAGCTGGTAGAGGGCCAGATCACTGCGCGCGAGGACCTGACGACTCATGGGCAGGTCCAGGACCGCGAGCCCATCTTGGGGCAGCTCTTCGTAGACCGCCGGCAGGGTGGCCACGGCGTGGGCGGTGGGCAGCGTGCGGGCGGCGCTGGTCTCCAGGACCCAGAGGGGCAGCAGCCAGATCAGGAGGGGCCGAGCGCGCACCGCAAAGGCGGCGGCGATGCCCAGGCAGAGCACCAAGGGGGCCGTGAAGCGGAAGGCGTGGCTGATGGGCGCCATGCCCGGGAAGGCCTGGAGCAGGGCCAAGAAGGGCAGCGGGATGGGCTGGCCCGAGGGGAGCAAGGCCGGGCCGCCGGCGATGCAGAAGTAGGGGCCAAGGGCCAAGACACCCGCCAAGGCGCCCGCAGCCAGCCAGCGCTTGGCTTGGCCTTCTCGGGCTGCCAGGCCCGCTGGGATCAGCAAGGCCCAGCCCAGGTAGACCCCGATCTGCAGGGCCTCGTCGAAGCGCGCCGCCAGATCCGGCGCGGCGCTTGGCCAGAGCCAGGCGGTCAAGTCCACGCTGTTGTGTCCCACCAGGGCGCCCCACACGCGGGCTGGGTCCCGGAGCACCAGGGCGTCCGGCGCTGAGAGGGTGGCCTTGAATGTGAGCAGGGTGGGAACGCTGAGCAGGAGAAAGGGGGCCAAGGCGGCGGGCAAGGTCTTGAGGTGGCGTCGATCCATTCCCCAGAGTGCCGCTGGCGCGAGCAGCAGCGCGAAGAGACCGGTGTACCAGGATGAGAGCAGGGCCCCGCCCAAGGCGAGACCGGCCAGAAGGGCGCGGCGCCACTCCCCCTGCTCTCGCCAGAGCACCAAGGCCCAGGTGCTCAGGGCGATCCAACCCACGCCCAAGCTCTCGCTGATTCCGCTGTGCACTTGGGAGAGCAGGTAGGGCGAGAGGGCGCAGACCACCCCGGCGAAGAGCGCGGCCCTGCCGCTCCCACTCAGGTGCTTGGCCAAGGCCCAGCTGGCGTAGCCGGCCAAGCTCAGGTTGAGGAAAATCCCAAGGTTGTAGCTTGCAACTGGGCCGAAGAGCCAAGTGGTTGGCGTGAGCAGCGTGGCCATGGGTGTGTCGATGAACCACAGAGTTCCGCCGCCGCCCAAGGCGGAGGTGTGGGTCAGCGAGCCCCCCGCCCAGGCATCGGCGACGTGCTGGTAGCCCCAGACATGGTTCCACGTGTCCGCCTGGGGGTGGCCCAAGGCCAGAGCGCTGGGCTCAGCAAGCACTGGGGCACAGAGCACCGCTGCAAGGAGCAAGAAGAGGAGCGCAGCGAGCAGGTGGGGCCGAGGCACGCGGGAGCTTACTCCGCGACGGTCGCCCTGGGATCCCCTTGCCCGAGCGTGGCGCTAGATTCTTCCCTCGGGCCTGTCTTTTCTCGCTCTTGGCTGCGAGCCCCCTCTCATCTCGCTAAGCTTCGCTGCACACGTCTTGAGGAGACCCCATCATGCTCAGCATCCTGCTTCTGGCTCTGGCCTGCACCGACGACGGCACCGTCGACGACACCACCATCACCGATGACACCGCGGTCGATGACACCGGCGAGGAGAGCAACGAGTGTGAGCCCAAGGACGAAGTTGTGACCGTGCAAGGGCTGTACGGCATGGTCAGCGACAACACCGGCGCGGCCATTGAGTGCATGCGCGTTCAGTTCTGCACCAACGTGTGCATCAACGCCGACAGCAACGGTGATGGCGAGTATTCCGTCGTCCCTCAGGACAACGGCGCTGGCGCGTACACCGTGCAGCCGCTGACCGACACCTACGCAGACTTCTTCACCGCAGGCGTCCCGCTGAACTACACCGGCGAGCGCCAGGTGGACGTGAAGCTCCAGCCCATCGGTGAGCGTTTCCCCATGCCTGCGACGGCGGAAGCTCTGCAGCTCAGCGAGGAGATCAAGCTGACCATCGGCGAGGACAACTACGAGAAGAACTTCTCGGCAGACAACACCTTTGCGGCTGCCGTTAAGGTGCCCGAAGCCGACTGGTTCCCGGTCGAGGGCTTGGGCGGACTGGAGGACAAGGTGCTGGCGATGCACTTCTTGGCGCCGTACCACGGCCACTCCGATGGCATGCCCATCGAGGTGTTCTACCCCAACGCCATCGATGGCTACACCCTCTACGAGTACACCTACGACGATGCCAACCTGGTCTACGAGTGGAGCAGGATTGAGACCACCGTCGACGGCAACTTCCTCAAGGGTGAGTTGCGCTACCTGACCACCTTGCTGGTCGTGGACGAGACCACAGAGAAGTAGGCGGTCAGGAGCTGCCTACGCAGGCTTGAGCTTGCGCGGCAGCACCTTGGCGATGCTGTGTTTGTATGAGCCGTCCAGGTTCTGTGACTGAAGGTCCAGATCCCAGGGCGGCTCTAACTTTTTGCGGTCTGGACCGTAGAAGACTCGCACCCGAGGGCGGCTCACCAACAGGGGGTCAACCGGTGGACGGAAGACCCGTCCGATGGCGCCGTTCTCCAGCGCGACGGGGGTGTTCAAGGGAAGGCGCCCCGTCATGTTCACGAAGTGAAGGACCAGGGTCGGGTCCAAGAGTGTGCCCCGCAGCTCGAGCATCGCAGCCAGGGCCTGCTCTGGGTACATGCCCTGGTGCCCCGGGCGGTGGCTGGTCAGGGCATCGAAAGCCTCGGCGACGGCGAAGATGCGCGTGAAGAGGTGCTGGCTGCCCGGGCGAAAGGGGGTGGGGTAGCCGGAGCCATCAAAGTTGCGTTGGTGCTCCCACGCCACCCGGGCTCGGCGAATGGCGCCGGTGTCGATTCGGGTGTTGGAGAGGGCGATGCGGGCAGAGTCGGCAGGGTGCTGTCGGATGAGCAGCAGGTCTTCGCCTGTTGGGTCGGCTTGGGCCAGGCTCTCGTCGGGAACCAGGGCCAAGCCGGCGTCGGCGACCAAGCTGGCCATGCCCAGGTCGACCAAGGGGGCTCGGGTCAAGCCGAGCTGGCTGCCCAGGGCGATGGCCAGGATGGTGCTGTGGACCGGGTGCCGGATGGGGTACTCCGGCGCGTCCTTGAGAAGAAGCAGCTTCTGCCAGTAGCGGGGGTGGTCTTGCTCCAGCTCGATGAGCTGTTGCACGATTCGGGCAAGGCCGAGGTGCGGTGCGTTGTTGCGGACGCGGCGTTGCAGGGCCTGAATGGCCCGTAGGGCCCGGATGTAGACGTACACCTCTCGGCCGGTGTTGATCTCAACAGAGCTGGCCTCGCCGGCTTGGGCGCCGACATGGGCAAGCTTGAGGGCCCAGGGGGGGGCAAAGGCGATGCTCTTCACGCCGCTGTCCGTCAGGTGCTCGTTCAAACGCAGCACGTGCGCATCGTCCGCGGCAGCCTCTCCCTTCAGCTCAGGGCTGTCCTTGAGGGCCTGCAGGGCGGTGCGCCAGTCCTCTTCGGTTGTGGTGCCGGTCAGGACCATGCCGCCGGCCCCGCGGCCGCGCAGGTATTTGGAGACCACCGAGAGGTGCTCGGTGCCGCTGCGGCTCATCCTCACGCGTTGGTCGTTGAGGTGTACGGTCTGGTCCTCGCACATCATCAACAGCTCTCCGAGCTGCTCCGTCATGGCGTTCGTGGTCTCCACGGCGCTGGCCAGGATTCCCGAGAGCGCAGCGTTGTGCAGGTCGTGCAGGCGGGCGGTGCGAAGGACCTGACCCAAGCGTTGGATCAACCTTGGCCCGTTGGCCTTGATCAGCTCCTGCTCCTCTTCCTCGGGCAGGTCGATGCGCTCGCTCATAGGAGGTCCTTAGTTGGCGGCCAAGAGGCTGCTGAGCTCTGGCCAGCGGCGCAGAGCTTTGTCGATGGCAGGACCCGCCTGTGCCGCCCTGGAGGCCTTCAGGCCTTGGGCACAGGCCGCGCGCACGAAGAGATCAGTGGCGGTCTCGGTCCGCTCTTCCAGCAGCATTCGGCCCAGTTCAGTCTGCGCGCCCTTCTTCCCCGCGACAGCGTAGGCGGTGCACCAAGCGCGCATCTCGTCAGCTTGCAGGGAGCGCAGCGCGTCCGCTTTGCACCCCTGCTCGAGCAGCGGAAGCAGCAAAGGAGAGCCGATGATGGCCGCGTGACGAAGGGCTTCGATTCGGGGGCCGGGCAGGCTGTCGCCCAGTGTCTCTTGGAGATGCTCGACCAGGCGCTCGGAGCGCTCCCCACGCAAGCAGCGCAAGCTGGCCTCGCGGGTGCGGGGATCTTCGTCCTTGAGCAGGCGCCACGCTTGTTGCCGGCCTCGGCCGGCGCCTTCCCGCCACAGGCTCAACAGGGGAAGGATCGCGTCCACGCCCGAGGCCTGTGCGAGGCGCTCGGCCTGCTCGTTGAGGTCGACCAGCTTTCCAAGACGCAGCACGTCAGCGACCACGAGCAGGTGGGTGAGGTGCTGGAAACTGGGGACCAGACTGGTCAGCTCGGGCAGGTGTTCCCGGTGTAGCAGGCCAAGCAGGGTGAAGAGGCCTGGCGCGCTCTGGGCGGGCTCTCCGAGCTTGGAGTAGGCCTCGGCCAAGCGCTCGCCGTATTCGGTGACCAGGGCCCCGTAGCCAAGCTGGAAAGGCTTGGAGGTGAGCATGCCGGGGAAGTCGTCGTTGGTGAAGCTGAGCAGGCGGCGGTTCAGGGCGGCGGCATCTTGTGGGCGCGCCTCCTCGACCAACTCTACGGCGCAGCGGGCGCAGAGCCTTCCGAGGTCATCTTGGCCGTGGCCTTCGCGTGCGGTGCGCACCAAGTCGAAGAGGATCCAGGCGGCCTGGTCCAGATCCACATCTTGGTCCGCGATGATCTGGTCCACTTCACCTTGCAGCGCTTGGGTCTCCTTCCTTGGGACTTCAAAGAGTCCGCGGTGGGCGTCCAGCCGCGCCTCGGCTTTGAAGTCCAGCTGTCGTCGAAAGCGTAGATACAAAGACGCTTCGTCCTGCTTCATCCTGAACTGACGAGCGGCCTCGAGTGTGTCTTTGAGCAGGGCATCCCAGTCCAGGTCTCCCACCTGCACGGAGTCGCCAGTCAGGCGTGTTCTCTCGGCCCCCAGCTTGCGTCCAAGGGCCAGGTCTTCTCGAAGCGCAGCGTCTCCGGCCTCGCCCAGGACCTCCTGGAAGCGCTCTACCACGAGCAGATCCACCTCGCGGAAATCTGCCCGCCAGAGCGCGGAGACCAAGTCGTCGGCGCCGTCCTCGCGGCGCTCCCAGGGGTAGACCAGCAGCTGGGCCAGCTTAAAGAGCTCAGCGCGCGCCGGCGTGCTGCCAAAGTCGATGCGGCGCAGCCCCTCTTCAAAGAGCAGCAGCGCCAGCTCTCGAGCGGGCTCCCCGCGAGCCAGCAGCTCCTCGTTGTGGAAGAAGCCTTTGGCCCGCACGTGCACTTCAAAGCCGGCGTCTTGTGTGGCCAGCTGCACGCTGTCGGCGAAGCCGACCAGGAAACGCTCGGCGAAGCGGTGGCCGGGGCCGTACAGGCGGGTGGTCCCCCGGTAGCGCACCAGGTTCTGGACCGTGTCCTTGATGTGCCTCAAGTGAGGGCTAGGCGCGCGCTCAGTCATGGGGGGAGTCTATCAGGGGGTGCCCGGCACCCCCTTGTTCGGCTCCCAAGGGTTGGGCGGGCTGAGAGATGAGGCGCGGTTGCCGCCCGCGCCATTAGCCAGGCGGGTCGGTGCCCCCCGAATGAGGTCCCGCGAGGTGCACCTTCCAACGCGTGCCTTGCTCCCCACTACAGAGAGCGCCCAGATCCTGGGCGGGCTGCAGTGTTCCTGTGAGCAAGGGCAAGCGTGTCTCCAATCCGGCGGAGGATCGATCCGAAGTCTTTACACGTCAAGATCCAGGCCCCGGCTCTGGCGGGCTGCTCTCTGAGGATCCGCCTGACCTGCGGATCCCAGCAGACACGATCCAGATCGGCGATCGGGGCGGGTCCGTGGGGGGATCTCCGGGGCGGGTTAGGAGAGGACTTCGGAGGCCCCATGTTCGTGCAGCTCAAAGAGACGCTCCAGGCCGGTGGACGCATCGACCGGGACCAAGCCGAGTGGTTGTTCACCGCCTGTCCCGACGAGGAGCTGCGGGAGCTGGCCCAGATCGTGCGTGGCCGCTACCACGCGCCCACGGCCGCAAGCTGGCTCAAGATGGCCATCGTCAACTACACCAACGTCTGTGTGGCCCGCTGCGACTACTGCGCCTTCTACCGATTCCCAGGCCAGCCCGACACCTACACCCTGAGCTTTGAGCAGGTTCGCGCCAAGATCGACGCCCTGGTTGCCCTGGGTGGCGACATGGTCGGCTTCAACGGGGGCTTCCACCCCGACTTGTCCCTGGAGCACTACACCGAGCTCTTTGCCAAGTGTCGCGCCACCTTCCCGGAGCTGGCCTTCTACGAGATGACCATCGCCGAGTTCATGTTCGTGGCCAAGCGCGGCAAGTGGTCCTACGCCGACGCCGCCAAGGCCTTCGCGGACTCCGGCACCCGTTGGATCACCGGCGGTGGCTCCGAGGTCCTCGATGACGCCTTCCGCATGCGCCACAGCCCAGGCAAGTACAAGGTCGAGGACTACTACGACGCCCAGCGCGCCGTCTTGAACGCCGGCATGGGCAGCACCGCGACGATGGTCATTGGCTTTGACGAGAGCCTGGAGGAGCGCTTGAACCACATTGAGCGCCTGCGCAGCTTCCAAGACCAAGAAGACGGCCGCCTGACCAGCTTCCTATGCTGGACCTACAAGCCCTACGAGACCGAGCTGGGCGGCGCTGAGGTGTCGCTGAACGAGTACCTGCGATGGATGGCCACCTGCCGCATCTACTTGGACAACATCAAGCACCTGCGCACCAGCGTTCTGACGCGGAACAATGACGCGATGATGGGCCTGGCCTACGGCGCCGATGACTTCGATCTGCCCACGGAGGACGAGGTCACCCAGAGCGCTGGGGCGACCATCTCTCACGACTTTGAAGGCGTACTGAACAGCGCACGAGAGCTAGGCTTTGACCCCCAGCATCGCTCGCCCTTTCCGGTCTGGACCGACGCTCAGTAGGTGTTGACGAAGTAGCCGTTGAGCGCAGCGTTGTAGCGCGGGTCAGCGTCGTACTGGTCCACCGGACCAGCCACCTGCACGCAGTCTCCGATCTGGAGGCCATCGTCCGTCTCGGCCCGCAGGGTGGTGACGTTGCTGCCATAGCTGTAGTCAAAGCAGTCAAAGCCCGAGCCACACTCGCCCTGCTTTGCTGTGATCTCGCCCCAGGCCCAGACCACCTCGGAGAGGTTGCTGATGTCCACGCCGTTGGTGGTGCCGTCGATGAAGGTCACCTTGGAGCCGGAGGTCGCCGAGATCGAGCTGACCTCGGTGATCTCGGGTAGGCCGTAGTAGTTGAAGATTGTCGTCACCGTCATGGTGACCTTGTTCCCGGGGGTCAGGCCGTAGTCGCCCAGGCCGAAGGTTCGGAAGCCGCCGTTCTTGTCCTGGATCCAGAAGTCGCCGTTGCTGGCGACCGCTGAGACCACCGCATCGGTGATCTCGATGTTGACGCTGGCGCTCTCGTTGGTGCCCGGGGTGTTGCTGATCAGGCGACCGATGCCTGAGTTGTTCGTTGGGGTCCCGAAGTTGACGTCGGACTTGGACAGGCTGCCGTAGGTGATCTCGCTGGCTGTGGGCTCGCAGGGATCGGCATCTGCGTCGGAGTCCGCGTCAGAGTCCGCATCGCTGTCGGCGTCGGAGTCTGCATCGCTGTCGGCGTCGGAGTCCGCATCGCTGTCGGAGTCCGAGTCGGTGTCGGAGTCCGAATCGGCGTCGGTGTCCGCATCGGCTTCGAGCAGGAAGGTGTCCTCGACTTCGTCGTCGCTTCCAAAGCTGCAGCCCAGGGCCAAGAGTGCGAATCCGATGCCAACTGAGTGAATGCTACGCATGAGTCTTCCAAGCTTTACTGGCAAATACCCCAACACAGGGGCTTGCGCACGGGCTCAACTTCTTGCATCGTCCTGGCCATGTTTCTACTGATGCTCGCCTGCAAGGCCCCAGACCCAGCCCCCGTGGAGGTGGAGGAGCTCTCCAGCTTCTTCCTGAATCACTACGAGGACGAGGAGCCGGAGCGCTTGGCGGAGGGCGCCGCAAACCTGGAGGCCTGGTACGACAGCAACGTCGGCAGCGGCGATCTGGGCGGCCAACTCGAGGACTTGAGCCTTGAGGATGTTGTCGCCTTGGGCATGCCCGAGGACACGGACATCGACCTGATGGTGGGGGTCTTTCACCTCACCCCTCAGACCTGTACCAATGACCAGATCGCGGGGATCTTCCTCTATCCTGACCAGGATGAGCTCTTCCCAGACTCCTACGTCGCCTATGGTCGGGACTACAAGACGGACACCGACTGCTTCCGCCCCGGGGACTGCGATGCCGCGGAGTGGGACATCAACATCACCACGGCTTTGGCCTTGGGCACGGAGATGACCTACACCCTGGAGTCTGGCCTGATTCGGGTGCGCCCCAGCGAAGAGAGCGAGACCTTCTCAGAGCCCTTCTTGATGTCTCGAACGGTGATGCCCCAGGCGGCGACCGTCGATGGCCAGGGCTACTTCGATCAGAGCTACCAGATCGAGGTCTTTTTGCCCCGCGAGGACGACGTCTTGCACTTCTACGCCCTCTGGAACGCCGGCGGTCTGCAAGGCTTGGACCCCGACGCGCCCTTTTGGAAGGACCAGTACCTGGACTCCATCATCGAGTGGGACGAGAACATCGACGCGCTCTGTGCAGAGCCGGAGAAGTGGGGCGGCTGAGCGGAGCCTGGCGGCCCTCCAAGAGAATTCTGGGATCTGGGGTGTTAGCCGGCGGTGCCCTGGCGCGTCTCAGGTCCACCATCCGGAGAATCCATGTCCCTTCTTTTCTTGTCTGCCCTGACGGCCTGCACCGATCTGGCCTCCCGCGCCGAGTACCTCACTGGCCCCGAGGCCTTTGTCTGGGAGGAGCAGGAGTTCAGCGTCCAGGGCAAAAAGAAGATGGCCGGCAGCATCAACCTCTCCGATGGCGAACTCAGCTTCTGGCTCCGTGGATTCCCGCCCGGAACCCAGGTCGAGGTCGGCGGCGCCGCGCTCACGGCAGATGAGGGCGGCTACGGCAGCCTGGAGACCGACGTTTCCGCTGCTTTTGGCCGCTTGGCGGTCAGCGAAGAGTGGAACACCGCCGAGCTCTCGGGTCTGAGCGCGAGCGTGACACATCCTGGCGGACAGGCCTTCCAGGTCACCCTGCCTCCGACCACGGTCTACTTCCCTGGCGAGGCCCTGCGTGAGGGCATCGTGAAGGGCCCGGTGCTCTACGAGGGGGAGACGGAAGGGGATGCGCCCATCGCCAATGTCTACATGTACAACGGCTACGACAACGTGGTCTTCGGCGCCCCCAAGACCTTCGCAGATTTCGACGGCGTCGCGGTCGTCACCCGCACCACGCTCAAGGAAGTGGTCTGCGATGGCTACGTGGACGATGCCGGCAACGCCGCTCCCAACGTCATCCTGGAACGTCAGGACGCCCTGTCTCTTATACACATCTCCGAGCCCACGAGACAGGCAGAAATCTCGT
>CAJXRZ010000100.1 GCA_913060515.1 uncultured Pseudomonadota bacterium
CACTATCCTCTTCGTCGGCAGCGTCAGATGTGTATAAGAGACAGCTGGTAGTCCCCCCCTGCATTCGTGCAAACGACACGCCCCCGGCAGCTCAGGCTGCCGGGGGCGTTGTCGCTCTGGGGTCAGATCTCTGCGGCATCCCCAGGTACCTCTGCAGATCGCCTGAGCTAGATCGGGCCGGGCCCCAAAGAACTGCGCTTACCCAAGTGGCCCGCTCAGCCGCCAATCAACGCGGTGCAGTCCACGGGCCCTTGGACCTGCTGAAGCACGAAGGTGCCTATCCCCGGCCTGATGGTCTGGACTTCCTTGAGTCGGCTGTGGCCTGACTGAAGGATGATCTGCTCGAACTCCACCATCTCAGTGCTTCCCTTCCAGACCCCTTCGGCGACCTGCTGGCCCTTGAGCTGCGTACGGGTGTGTTGGGCGACGAGCATCTCCACCTGTCCCAGGATGGGGATGTGCAGGGTGATGGTCACGCCGGGTTTCTCGTCGGAGTCACTGTCCTTGACCGAGGGATGCTTCAGATGAGTTGGGAAGCTCTGACCCATGTGGTAGCCCATGGCGATTGGATCCAGCAGAAGGTCGAGTTCCTCCCCTCCATCCCATGGGTAGTAGAGCGTAGGCAAAGCCTCCAGGAAGCCGGTCTCCAGCTGAGTCTTACCGAGCGTTGCGTCCACTGAGACCGCACAAGTCTCATGAACGGCGTGTCCATCTTGAACAGAAATCAAGACCTGGGACTCCGTCACCGACTGAACATCCCCCAAGATTGGGACGTTGCTGATCAGGATGGTTCGCAAGGTAAGGGCGTAAAAACTCACAGCCACCTCAGCAAGGGTCTAGGGCCAGCAAACAGCGGGAGCCAGATACTATTCCCATTCAGGCGCTGGGTTCGCATGTTCACGAAAGGACGCAGCCAGGCTTGGTCCAAGTTGTCGGGTACAACCAGCTCGCCCCAGCCCCGGCCCGCCTTCCCGTTCAACACCGCCTGAACGGGATGTCGCAGGTAAAAGGGGCCGCGGTCTAGAGGGGCCCCTTGGGTCACTTGCAGATCCACACCCTCTCCGGTGATCTGGATACCCTCGGCCCAGCGCAAGCCATAGCGATCGCGCCGCCAGCGCTTGTACTCCACCTGGACTTCGACTTCATCCAAGCGGCCCTCGCGCTGCACAAAGACACGACTGGAGGGGTGCTCGCCTTCGACCAGGTACCAAACCAACAGAGCCCCATCGATCGCGGCCCTACCCCACACCCACCTTGAGATGCCGAGCTGGTCTAGGGGCCGTGTACAGAAGTTCCGATCCCGGTAGCACTCCCCCTCCAAAGACACGCTCCAGTCTCCACACTCCAGGGTGGCTTGAGCCCGGCCGATGCCCATCTGCGGGCTCCAACCGTGCACAGCTCCGGCTCCATCCGTTGCACCCTGCGGGGCGGCCAACTCGGGACCCTCTACGCGAATCGTGCCGGTCACCGGTCCTTTTGGCGTGTCAATGTCCAGCTCACCTACCAGATACCGCTTGCCATCTCGGCTCTCTTGAACAAAGACGCTGCGGCCCATGCGCCATCCCGATTCGGTGAATTCCCCCCGTTCCAGCTCAGTGAGCAAGACAAAGTCAACCTGCCCATCCCTGTACACACTTAGCGCAAGGCTGGGCTGCTCGAAGCTGGGACCCTGTCCGGGCAGAAAGGGCAGTGCGAAGGACCAGATCAGAACCAGACCGTCCCCGTTCTCATCCACAAGATCCAGATACCACCACGCAAATGCGCCATCTACATCCAAGACCTTCGGATCGATGCGGCTCTGGGGAGCGAGGAGGTCAAGCATGAAGATCCTTCTGCACATTGGCACTTGCTAAACCTGTACATAGCATGTACATACTATGTCATGCCAACCCCGATTCATGATCTCCTTGTACTCGGCGCCGGCCCCTCTGGGCTCGCCATCGCCCACGCCGCCCTGGCGCAGGGGCACAAGGTCGCAGTTCTCTCCCCAGACCCTAAGGGACCCTGGGACAAGATGCTCTGCGCTTGGCAAGACGAGCTGCCCGCCGGAACGCCGGTGATGAAGAGCTGGACTCGGGCCACCGTCCACCTGGACGAGCCTGATGCGCGCACGATTGAGCGCGCCTACTCCCTGATCGACAACGCAGCTTTGCAGAGGCAACTCTCCGAGGGGCTCCAGCTCATCGACGCTCGGGCCGCGCAGATTGAGCACACCAGCCAGTACAGCCAGGTCTGCGGCCTGAAAGCCCGGGTCGTCGTGGACGCCAGCGGACACAAGCCTGCCCTCCTCCAGACCCCCAGCACCGACCCAGTGGGTTGGCAGACGGCCTTCGGAGCGACACTCCACGGGCGCCATGGGCTGCCCCTGAACGAGGCGGTCTTCATGGACTGGCGTGGCGCCGATACGACTCAGAACCCGCAGTCTGCGCCTACCTTTCTCTACGCACTGCCCCTGGGACCTGAGCGAATCTTCGTCGAGGAGACTTCGCTCATCGCTGGCAAAGCACCCACCATGGAGAGCCTCCGGGCCCGGCTGCTCCAGCGATTGGAAGGCTTGGGCCTGCAGGGCAAACTCGAAGGAGAGGAGCGCTGCCTCTTCCCCATGGGCGTGCCCTTGCCGAGCGTACAGCGCGTGGTGCCTTTTGGAGCAGCTGCAGCCATGGTGCATCCAGCCACTGGCTACTCCGTAGGACGGAGCCTGCGCTCGGCCAGCACGCTGGTGCAAGCCTATGACTCCAGCCTGGCGCCAGCCGCCGCGAGCGCAAAGATGTGGACCGCCCTCTGGCCCAGCAGCGCGCGTCGGGCGCGCTCGCTGCACATGATGGGTGCCCGGATCCTGGCCGGCTTGGACACCCTACAAACACGCGCCTTCTTCGGCGCCTTCTTCGACCTGCCGGTTCCGGTCTGGTCTCGCTACTTGGACTCGGAGTCCTCTCCGGTCTGGCCGATGCTGAAGCTCTTTGGAAGCGCCGAAGCACCCGTTCGACGACAGCTACTCAGCTCAACCTTGAGCCAGGGGGTCGCATGAGCCTCATTCCACGAAGCCTCGCTCCATCCCAACAAGTGGAGGCACTGATGCTCGCTCTGGCGGGCAGTGGTCCACTAGGTGAGATGGTCCGAACTCACCTTCAAACCGGCGGTCGACGCACCCGGGCGCAGCTCGGGCTGCTGGCAGCCAAGGCCTTGGGCGTCGATGATGCCGTCCCCTGGGCTGCAGCTTGCGAGCTGCTTCACAACGCCACCCTGGTACACGACGACATCCAGGACGGAGACCGGGTTCGCCGCGGTCACCCCACGCTGTGGGCGACCAACGGAATGGCCCAGGCCATCAACTCCGGCGACCTGTTGTTGATGCTGCCCTTCTTGGCCCTGGGCCGGCAGAGCTGCACTCCTGAGCAGCACGTCGCTCTGAGCCAGGCCCTCGCCAGCCGCGCGGTCCTCTGCGTCAAGGGTCAGGCCCTGGACCTCTCTCTGCCCAACCAGGCGAGCTGGAGCATGGAGGACTGGCTCAGCGCCGCCATCGGCAAGTCGGGCCAACTCCTGGCGCTGCCCATCGAAGGTGCAGCAATCCTGGCAGGCCGAGAAGACGCCTCGGAGCTCGGCGACCACTTCGCGGAAGCCGGAGCGCTCTACCAAATCGTTGATGACTTGGTTGACCTCTACGGCGAGAAGGGGCGCGGAGAGCGCGGCTGTGACTTGCGCGAGGGCAAGGTCAGCGCGCTCGTAGTGCGCCACCTGGAGCTGGCACCCCAAGACGGCGCTTGGCTTCGCGGCGTCCTTCGCGCAGAGCGGGACCAGACCTCCGCAGCAGACATCGACAGAGCGGCCCGTCGCTTCCGAGAGAGCGGCTGTGTGGATGCCCTCCTCCAGGACATTCAGCTGCGCACCGATGCGCTTCAATCCGACGCTCTGCCCGAGGGTTTGCGTCAGGTGGCCTCGGCGCTGGCTCAGCGTTGTACCCGTGACCTAGGAGACATCGCGTGAGTGAAAGCATTCAAGTCCTGGCCAAGCATGGTCGGACCTTCTACCTCGCCTCCTTCCTGCTTCCTCCCGATCGACGTGAGGACGCCGCGCGGCTTTACCACTTCTGCCGTCTGGTGGATGACATCGCAGACGAGCAGGCCGACGCCATCGCCTTGGCTGAGCTGGAATCCGAGCTCTTGGAGCAGCGTCCTCCACGCCCCTTGGTCGCCTCTATGTTGGAGCTGCGCGAGCGGCGCGGCTTGCCCATCGATGCGCTGCTTCATCTGATCGAAGGTGTACGGGGCGACTTGGGCCAGGTTGCCGTCGAGGACGACGCTGAGCTGCTCCAATACTGCTACCGCGTGGCAGGAACCGTTGGCCTCATGATGTCGGCTGTGCTCGGCGTCAAAGAGTCCACAGCCCTGCGCCATGCAGTGGACCTGGGCATCGCCATGCAGCTCACCAACATCAGCCGTGATGTCTTGGAAGACCAAGAGATGGGACGCCGCTACATCCCTGCCACCCGGGGCGCCCCAAAGCCTGCGGTCGCAGGGCTGCTGTCCATGGCGGAAAGGTACTACGAGAGCGCCCAAGCCGGTCTGCCCTACATTCCATTGCGCACACGCCCAGCCATCGCGGTGGCCATGGCTGTGTATAGGCAGATTGGACGGCGACTAATCCGCAAGGGCGGGGACCCGATGCAGGGCCGAACAGTCGTTCCAATGTGGGAGAAACTCTGGGTGGGCGCTCGGGCTCTGTTGGAGCTCCCATTTACCAGCCGTTCACCCCATGAGACCCTTCTGCACAGCCCCCTGAAGGGCCTTCCTGGATGTGCCTCGTGAGTAGCTACCGCGTAAAGACTGTCTGCCGGCTTACCGGGATCCACCGCAGCACCCTGTTGGCTTGGGAACGCCGCTATCAGGTGGTCGAGCCCAGCCGCGCCGACAACGGCTACCGGGTGTACTCAGAAGACGACGTGAACCGCCTTCGACGCCTCAAGGCGCTGGTCGACACGGGTCACGCCGTGAGCGAAGCCTTGACCATGTTGGTGGGAGGCCCGGTTCACAGCCACGCAGGCCCCCTCTTGGAGCGGCTGATCGCCTTTGACGCACAAGGCGCCGCAGCGATCGCCAACCAAGTCGACGCCCACAGCCCAGGAGTCCAGGTCACCGACCTGTACATGCCCCTTCTCACGGAGCTGGGCTCCGCATGGGAGAGAGGTGAGACCACCATCGCCCAGGAACACTTCACGAGCGGATTCGTCAGAGAGCGGCTGCTGCGCCTGATGGAGCGCGTCGGTCAAGACGAAGGTCCCTTGGCTACCCTGCTCACCCCTCCTGGAGAGAAGCACGAGCTCGGTCTGCTGGGCTTGTCCATTCGCATCGCAGAGATGGGGTGGCGCACGGACTGGCTGGGCCCAGAGCTGCCTCTCTCCGAGCTCGGCGCGTACTGCATGGAGAAGCGGCCCAAGCTGATCTGTGTGAGCTTGATTCGCCAGCGCCCTTACGACGAGCTGGACCGAATGGTCCGCAGAATGCGTGACAGCGTGCCTCAAGAGATCCGCATCGCAGTGGGCGGAAGCGCAGCAAGCCGGGTGGAGGTGGACGGCGTGATCACAGCGACCAGCTTCGAGAGCTTGGAGCTCGAGCTCTCGACTCCAGATCTAAAGGTCCTCTGAGCCGCTACTGCAGGGCCAAGTCTCTGCAGTGGTCCGCGACGCTTCGATAGCCGGCCGCGCAGGCCTTCTCGCGCTTCTTCCGCTCCCCCTTGGCGTCCTCGGGGAGTGCTTCGACGCGGGCCTCGCAGTCGTGGTAGCCAAAGCCGGTCGTCATCCAAGCTTGGTCCAGCCCTGCGCAGTACTCCTGCCGGTCGACAGTCTCGACGCAGCGCCGCACGACCGAGGACAGAGCCCCCTGACAGAACTGCTTGGTGCCAGGGCAGGCTTCCATCCAGTCAATCCCCCAGACCACGCACTCCTCCGGGCTAAAGGGCTCGGTCTGCGACTCTAGCTCCCAAGGCGGCGCTTGGTCTGGATTGTCCACGGTGGCCAGCATGTAGTCGTGGAAGCGCTCGTACTCCCCGGTCACCGAACGGTAGTAGGGCACCAGAAAGAGGGCTGGAAGTCCCAAGACGAGGACGCCCAAGCCGACCTTACCGAGAATGGATTTCTTGCTCATGCGCCTGTCTATTGCCCCAAGGGGCCGGAGCCCAACCTTGGCGCGTCAGGGGACCGCACTTTGGACAGGGTGCGGACCAAACTCAGCGGGCCGAGCGCTCCACACAATCCACGGGCGGGGGCCGGCTTGCTCCTGGGCTTCCGGCGGCAGAGACCGGCACAAAGCACCAGCTCACCTGCTCCCGGACGCTCACCCGCAAGTAACCATAGTCTGGATCTACCTCGACCTGATCAGCGCCCAAGGTGCCGACCACCACTTGCGGCACCGGTCCATCCAGCATCTCCAGACGCTCATGAACGTGTGCCGCCAAGAGCAGCTCGCCGCCGGCTTGACTGAACTCGGCCAGCAGAGTTGCCGCGCTGAGCTCGTCGCTCCAGCCGCCAGAGGTGTTGCCGGGCATGGGCGGATGGTGCATGCCTGCAAGCAAGTGTGGCTGCTCGCTCTTCAAGAGCTCCGGTAGCCGACCTTCGATGGACGGCGCCAAGCTGCCGCTCCCGGTATCGAAGAGAACCACCCGGGCAGAACACACATCAAAGCTGAGATTTCCCGGACCAACCATGCGGTTAAACACCGCATCAAGGGAGGCGTAGACGTCGTGATTTCCAGGGATGACCGCCACTGGAACGGGGCTGGAGGCCAGGATGTCCAAGACCTGGGTCAACTCTTCAGGCTGAGAGAACTCAGAGATGTCGCCAAGCAAGACCAAACCCAAGAGCGGCTCTCCCTCCGCTTCGGAATCGCTGGCCTCGGTGTGGAGGGCGTCGATGATCTGTCGAAACTGAAGGGGGTTGGTCTGGATGTCGCCGGCGGCTGCCAAGCGAAAGGATCCACTGCAGACCGCCTCTGGAAGCTCTCCAACAATCCAGTTCACGCCCGGCTCAAGCTCAAGCTCAAGCTCACGTCGCAGGCCGCTGGACTCCAGCTCTCCCTCCAAGGCGGGAATCCGGGGGTCGACGTTGTCGAGGGTCAGACGCAAAGTGGTGGCCTCTTCCGTCTCGACGCTCAGGCGGAAGTCCCCCAAGGTGGCCACACGCGCAAAGACGGGAGCGTCCTGCTGGTTGCGGAGCAGCCCCGTGGTGCTCCAAGACTCGGCGCTGGTGGCCTTGGCTTCCTGGAAGCGGATCTCTACCCCCTCCGAGGTCTGCACCCGCGCCAGCACGTTCTCAGCCTGCACCCTGCACTCTGCACGGTGGTAGGCCGGGCGGGCACACTCGGGCCTCTCGCAGGACATCAGGGCCAGCAGAAGCAAGGTCAATGTACAGCTCCAAAGGGCTGTGTGTTCCAGCCAATGCTCAGGTTGACCTGGCCGCCCTTGGTGCCGCTCACGCCCAAGCCCACCTGGACTCCGTTGTCCCATCCAGGACGGCGAAGCTGCATGTCGTACTGGGCCGTGACAGGACCGAAGAAGCCCACCACGGCGCCAAAGTCAAAGGCCTGGCCATCAAAGTTGCTGTGCTCGTAGGAGATGCGCAGTCGCGAGGCCCCCACCAGCCCGCCGGGAAGGCGCATGTGGGGGCGGTTGATGCTGTAGAAAGCCTGACCGTAGATGGGTCCAAAGTCCACCTCACGCTCCTGCCACTGGCCGCCATCGCTCCAGCGGAGGCTGTCCCAGCGCGGCCCCAGGTAGAGCCCGAAGCGTTGACGCCCGCTGACGTAGAAGCGCACCCCGAGGGTCAGCGGCATCCAGGCTTGGCGCTCAAGCTGACGGGTGCTGCCGTCGGCGAAAGTCGTGGCGGTGTAGCGCGTGAGGAGGGTCGGCCGGAGGCGGAAGTCCATGCCCTCGCGGTACCAGCGCAGTTCAGGATTCACGTCCGCGCCCCAGCCCCAACGGCTCAACGCTGGAGCAAAGTCACTCTGGGGCCGCGGGTCCACATCGACGCGGTCGCCAAAGTCACCACGCAGTGTCCCTTGGGCGATGAGCTGGAGCTCCGGTCCAAGGATGAAGCGCGGCGCCAACTCCAAGCTTCCCCCGTAGGGCACGTTCTCGCCGATGGTGGTGCTGCCGCCAGGGCTGAGAGTCAAGCGCAGGGGCGGCCCGGAGGCCTCCCAGCCCATTGCGGGCTCTCTGGGGTCCAACACGGCGTAGCTGCCGCCGATCAGCGCGCCTGTGGTCGCCACCAGCCCAGCCCCTGCCAGGAGGGTCGCAGGGTCCCCGGCCCCCAGGCTGTCTCCCGCTGCGAAGTACCACAGTCCTGCGGAGGCCATTCCTGCAATCCCAGCCCACCTCAGACGCTTGCGCAGCTGGGCGGCTTCGGTAGGCGGCACCACATAGGGCTTGAGCCCAGGCTCACTCTCGTGTGCTTGGGCGCTCAGACATAGCAGCAAGGGCAGCATCAGTACTTGTCACCACGCTTGACTCGCATCGCGCCCTCTGGCCCCTCTGGATCGAAGCCAGGTGGGTTGTCAATGCACGTGCCTTCTGGCCGAGGCTGCTGACACCAGCCCCCTGGGGTCTTGCACTTCTCGTTCTCGCCATAGCAGTAGTGCTCGAAGAGGTCGTCCTCATAGGAGGGAAAGTCTGGATGGTGCAGGTTGTAGGTGGGGTCGTAGACCTGACCATTGACCTCGACGGCGACATGGTTCCAGTGCTGCCAGACCTTGGGCTCCGTGCCGACCGCCGAGATCTTCCGGGTCTCGTACATGCTCAGCGCGTCCGTGCTGGGATTCCGGAAGTACATCATGACCCAGTTTCCATCGATGCCCTGCTCCTCCACCAAGTTGAGCAGGATGCCGCGGTACTCACCGCAGGCGCACTGGGGGTGGTCCAAGAACACGTGCGCTTGATTGTCCTTCTCTTTGGGCCTGGGGAAGGAGCCGTAGGTGCGCCCCTCGTCAATGCCCAGCTGGTACAGGCCGCGAAGGGCCTTGAGCGTCAGCTCGTTCTCCACCTCGGACTGGGCCTCCAGCGGGGTCACCGAACGGGAAGGGGTACCGGCTCCCCACTCCGCCATCCACAACAGCGGACGGCGGTAGAGAGGTGTTCCTTCCAAAGGGGTATCCCAGGTGGTGACCAGGATGTGCTCGCTCCGGTAAGGCCCCACATCGGGCAGCTCGTAGCTCAACGTGAGGCTGAGTTTGTCCAGACGCTCGGGAACCTGCAGACTCCAGCTCACCTGGGGTGCCAGGGGCAGGCGCTGCGCCGCGAAGGGCTCCCCCGACTCCCAGGTCCCGGTCAAGGTGACCCAGGCTCCAGCCGGCACCTCACCCTCCATGCGAACCAAGAGCTGGGCGACGGTCCCGGGAAGGTAGGCTGCAATCTCATCGGGGGCGGTGCGACCGGGCCCCAAGAGCCCGTCCTCTACCTCACTCCGTCCTCGTACCCATGTGACGGCCCCGACGTCCACGTTGGGGTCACTCCACGCAGGGCCAGTACGGGTGTGCTCCAGGCGCCCCTCCCCCGAGAACACGACCTCGGCGGGGAGAACGCTGGGCCCAGACGGAACGCAGGAGAGCAGGAGCAAAAGCATGGCTGCGCCTTATCCTGCGTGGCGGGGCTGTGCCGGATGCCCGGGCGCTGAAAAACTCAGCGTTGGCTCATGTTGTTGCCGCTGGCGTTGGTCTTGTGGGCCATCCCCAAGACCTTGGAGACCGCCATCCAGAGGACATCCCGTGTGCGCATCTTCTTGCGCTTGCCTCGGGGCGTACTGGCCTTCTCGCTCTGCTTTGGGGGGGTACCCATACTGGCCTCCGCTGATACTGTAGGCCCCAAGGAGCCGAATGCAAAGCCCCTGGTTCAAGCGCGCGCTACCCGCGGCGGCCCTGCTCGCCCTGGCGGCCTGGGGAATCCGACCGCTGCAGGTCCAGAACGAAGAGATGTCCCCCTCCATCACACCGGGAGATTGGGTTCTCTGGCTTCCCCTGGCGCCACGCCAAGGCGACGTGGTGCTGCTGCAGGATCCCAGTGACCCCAGTCGCCGGGTCCTGCGGCGTGCCATCGCGGCGCCCGGTCAAAGCCTCACGCTCTCCAAGCCCGGGCTGGCACTAGACGGACAGCCGTGGAGGTGGAGAGAGATGGGACGTGATGCCGACAGGGTGGCCTACTCCGAGCAAGATGCATGGCTGGTCCAAACGGCAGATCGCCGCTTCGACGAGGCCAGCGTGACCTTGAATGCAGAAGAGGGCTGGATGCTGCTGGCCGATCACAGAGACGGACCCGTGGACAGCCGCTGGTGGGGAGCGATTCCATCCTCGGACATTCAGGGCCGGGTCTGGCTTCGCATCGGCGCCAAAGACGCTTGGCGCGGGGTCCTGTCTTGGGGAGCCAAAGACGGCCCCTGGATTCCCCCGTCCAAGGTGCCCGCCCAAGACTGAGGGCAGGCACCTGGAGGGTGAATCAGCGCTTGATGACCAGCAATCGGGTCTCGCTCATCTCTTCGATGGCGAAGCGCAGGCCTTCACGGCCGGTTCCGGAGTCACGAACGCCGCCGTAAGGCATGGCGTCGGCGCGCCAGGTGGGCACGTCACCAACGATGACAGCGCCGACGTCCAAGGTCTCCCAAGCTTCCATGGCAGCGCTCAGCTCGTTGGTGAACACGCCAATCTGCAGGCCGTAGCGGCTGTCGTTCACGTCTGGCAGCGCCTCGGTGTAGTCCTTGAAGGGCACGATGCAGGCGACGGGACCGAAGGCCTCTTCCCGGTGAAGCAGCGCCTTCTTGCGCACGTTCTCCAGGATGGTGGGCTCCAGGTAGGTGCCGTCGCGGTCACCACCGCAGAGAATGGTCGCGCCGCGGATGACCGCGTCTTGGATCCAGTCTTCCAGGCGGGCAGCGGCGTCCTCGTCGATGACGGGGCCCAAGAAGTTCTCGGGGTCTGCAGGGTCGCCGATCTCCAAGCGACGGGCAGCGCCCACCAGCTTGTCACGGAAGGCGCTGTAGGCCTGTTGGTGAACGTAGATGCGCTGAACACTGATGCAGCTCTGACCGGCAAAGCCAAAGGCTCCGTCAACGATCTTGGCGACCGCCTCGTCCAGATCCGCGTCCTTGTCGACGATGACTGCGGCGTTTCCGCCCAACTCGAGCACAACCTTCTTCTTGCCGGCGCGGGCCTTGAGCTCCCAGCCGATCTTGTCGCTTCCGGTGAAGCTGAGCAGCTTGATGCGCTCATCGATGACCATGGCCTCGGCGTCTTCGGAGTCCATCGGCAGAATGGAGAAGGCGCCCTCGGGCAGCTCGGTCTCCGCCAAGATCTCACCCAAGACCAAGGCCGAGATGGGGGTGCGGGTGCTGGGCTTGAGGACCAGCGGGCAACCCGCAGCGATGGCGGGAGCCACCTTGTGGGCGACCAAGTTCAAGGGGAAGTTGAAGGGCGTGATCAGCGCCACGGGTCCAACACCCACCTTGCGGGTCATGCCGATGTAGCCAGCGGTCTCGGCAGAGCTGCCCAGGTCCATGACCGAGCCCTCGTTCCGAGAGCACTCATCGGCAGCCACCGAGAAGGTGACCTGAGCGCGCCGGACCTCGGCCTGTGCTGCGGCGATTGGCTTGCCAGCCTCGATCACGAGGATGTGGGCCAGCTCTTCAGCGCGCTCTTCAATGCGCTTGGCCACATGGCGCAGCACCGCCTGGCGGGTGTGCATCGGCAAAGCGCGCATGACCTGGGTTGCATCGACGGCGGCCTGGATCGCGTTCTCCAAGTCCTCCTTCGAGGCCTGTGCGGTCTCGCTGGCGGGCTCGCCATTGGCCTTGTCGAGCACCACCAAGTCGGTGTTGGGGAGCTGTGGCTTGTTGGCCAGGAAGAAGGGATAGCTCGGCTTCAGCATTCAGAACCACTCGTTGAGGTCAAAGAGGTAGACGGTGTTGATGGCGGAGGCGCCCACGATGAGCTCCAGGTCCTTGTCACCGTTCAAATCAGCTACCACGAAGCTCTCACCGAACTCCGAGGTGGGGTCGCCATAGACGACCAGTTCAGCGTCACTCGCTGTGTAGGTGCCCGAAGTGGGGACTGGGCCAGTGAAGATATACACTGCGCCCGCTCCACCATCGACGAGGCTTGAGGAGACGATCAGGTCGTTGACCTTGTCTCCGTTCAGATCACCGGGCTCGTTCCAGACCCGTCCTGTCCCCAGGGAGTCTCCGGCAGAGTCCCCCCAAATGCGGAGGCCAGAGAGCGCCAGGGCGGCCCCGTCCGTGGATGCGCCGAGGGCTAAGGTGCAGTAGCCCTGGTCCCCCAGAGTGTCGGTGGCTTGCAGCGCACAGACCACGGCGTCCTCGTACCCGTCGCCGCTGACGTCTCCCACGGAGGCGACCTGTCCGCCGAGCTTGTCGCCGCCCAGCCCCTCGCTCTGTTGGGGGGCATCTTTGGCGAGGGTTGCCCCTGCGACTGGCCCCATGAAGGCGTAGTACTTGCCCTGGTTGGAGGTGGTCTCCCCAGGCACATCGTGGGCGTATGAGCCAAAGACCAAGTCATCGACCCCGTCCCCGTTCCCGTCGACCAGAGCCAAGCTCTTTCCGATCTGGTCGTTCACCGCTTCACCCAAGACCGCACCGGCGGCCAAGTCGTTCGCGCTGCCGTCTTTGAGGGCTGCGGCGGCAAAGAGGTAGACCACACCGCGCCCGGAGCTCTGCTTGCGGGCTCCGACGGCGAGGTCCCCTTGGGTGCCATCTCCGCTCAGGTCACCCCATGCCAGAGCCGCACCAAACTCATCGGAAATGCTCTCTCCGACGATGGTCCCGCGTGGGATCCCGATGTCGTAGATCTGCACTGTACCGGCCCCAGTGACGTCGGCGAAGGTGGCGGAGACGGCGAGCCGGTCTCCACTGCCGTGCATGTAGAAGCCCATCTGGTCCTGGCGGTCCTCGCCGACCACAGCCTCTTGCGCCTCTGCGGTGGTCAGGCCCGGAACCACGTCATCAAAGATGAGGAAGATCCCGGAGTTGCTCGCACCAGTCGGGCTGTATCGGTTGTCCCCGACGACCAAGTCCCAGTTGCCAGACTTGTCTTGCACGGTGGTCAGCGAGACGCCCAAGTTCAGCGCGGCGATGTGGCTGGTCGTGATGGTCGCGTCTGCGTCGTCTACATCAAAGACACACGCGGTGACGGAGTCACAGTTGTCATCGACGGTGTCACCGCAGACTTCCAGCGCGTCCGGATGAATCTCGGCCGAGCTGTCATCGCAGTCTTTCTGGTTGGCCACAAAGCCATCCAGGCGCTCGCAGAGCTCGACGGGCATGGCCGGGTCGCCGAAGCCGTCGCCGTCCGCGTCCGCGTAGAAGCGCAAGCTGTTCTCGGCCCCTTCGGGGTCGAGGTTGTCCGCGGCGCCATCGCAGTCCTCGTCCACGTCGTCTACATCGCAGACCTCGCTTCCATCGGGGCTGATGGCGGCGGCCTTGTCGTCGCAGTCATTCGGATCGTCCACGTAGCCATCGGGCTGCTCGCAAGCGAGCACGCTGTCTGCGACGTTGCCGTAGCCATCCTTGTCGCCGTCCCGGTACCAGGTCTCCGCGCTGTCCGCGTCCAACTCCGAGTCTGCGTCGTCAGTGTCTCCGTCGCAGTCGTCGTCCACGCCGTTGCAGACCTCGGGGGCGCCAGGGTTTTGATCGCTGTTTCCGTCGGCGCAGTCTCCGGCTTGGGGAGCGTATTCCTGGCCAGGAGAATCACAGGCCTGAACCTCAGCTCCTGCCCCGTAGCCGTCGCCGTCGCCGTCCAAGAACCAGCTCAGCTGTCCCACATCAGCGTTGTCATCGTCGCAGTCTTGCCACCCTTCCAGGCCATCCCCGTCGCGATCCCAGTCGCTTGGGGTGAGCAAAACACACCCCGTCGCGAGGGCGATCACAAAGGACAGAGACATTCGAATCACCGGGGCCATAGGGGTTGTGCGGCTTGAACACGCCGTTATAACCCGTCGCGCCCTGTGGTCCGGGCAAAGCGGAGGCCCCTATGTCGCTTCGTGATGCGCTGCTCAAGTCCGGCGCCGTTTCCAAGAAGCAGGTCAAGGGCACCGAGCGCCGCCTAAAGGCCGAGCGCCGCAAGAAGCAAGCCTCCAAAGAGAAGGCCAAGCTGGTGGCCAAACGCGAGGCCGAAGCGCTGGCCAAGGCCAAGGCAGAAGCCGCCCAGGCCAAGCTTGAGCAGCGCATCGCCCTGGCGAGAATCGAAGCAGCGGCGGCCCAGAAGCTCCGTTTGGTTCACCTGATTCAAGGAGGCCATCTGCGCTTGAGCGGAGGCCCAGCTCGCTTCTTCTTTGTTGGACGGGACGAGCGCACCGTGCACCGTCTTTGGGTGCCATGGAAAGTGGCCCAGGGTCTGCGCAGCGGCGCTCTGGCGATCGCCATCTTGCAGCAGCGCCACGTAGAGGACGACTACGTAGTGATCGAGCGGGCCCTGGCAGAACAGGTGCTGGGCATCCATCCTCCCGCCATTCGCTTCTTCAACCTCACCCCGCCCGAAGACCTGCCTGAGCATGGGCTCTTGGACGACTGGATCGGTGAGCGTGCGAGACAAGCACAGTGACCCACGGGCCTTCGGAAAGGCCTAGGACTTGTTGCGCTCGGCCAACTGAAGCTGCGAGAAGCCGAAGCGCACCTTGAGCGTCATGAACTCCTCGCCCACCTCCAGGTGGACGTCGCTGACCTCCATCTTGAGCTTCAAGGCGGTTCCGGCGCCAGCCACCAGCTCATCGAGCTGCGCCTTGGGAAGGACGGTGACGGGGTTCAGCTTGTCCTGAGCTTGCTGCTCCAGCACCTTGCCCAACACATCGTTGAGCAGCTTGAGCGGCAAGCTATCGCCCAAGTTCAGGCCCACGTCTTGGACCTGACC
Source organism: uncultured Pseudomonadota bacterium (assembly GCA_913060515.1). GTDB lineage: Bacteria > Myxococcota_A > UBA796 > UBA796 > CAJQPC01 > CAJQPC01. Next base: position 14,892 of record CAJXRZ010000100.1, read on the forward strand.
GACGATCTCCTTCTTGTTCGCGTCGTAGTGGATGCCGCCCAGAGCGATCTCCGCGCCAACGCGCTTTTCCAGCCGGAAGGGAAGCTCCAGGTTCTCCCCCAAGAGTACGGCCTTGCCTGTGGCCACCGCCTTGAAGTAGGCCTCGGCGCCGATCTGTTGGTCGCCGTAGTTGAACTGGCTGCCCTCGCCATCGAGCAGCACCTCCCAGTCCCCTTCTACCCGCAGCACTTTGTCCAGGGTCTCGTAGATCTGTCCCTTCCGGGACGTCCACACCGACGCGGCGCGGTCCTTGACCTTGACCATGGCTGAGCCCTCGGGGCCCTCTAGCAGTCCGGCCACCTTCTGCTTCACCTGAAGCTGGCGGGCAGCCATGCGCAGGTTCTCGCTCAGGTTGAAGGCCCCACCTTGGATCTTGTAGGGCAGGGCAGCGCCCAGCAGCTCGGTGAACAGGCCCTTCCCGATGGACATCGAGAAGTGGTACTCGTCTTGAACACTGGCCATTGAGCCTCCCGGTCCGGCCAGTATAGAGGCCAGCCGCAGGTCATTGTTGCTGGCATTGTTTCCAGAGCGCCATCTACGGTCCCTTGCCAGGGTCGCTCGCTAGGGGTACTTGCCGCGCCGAATCAACCCCTTGCAGCCCTACCCAGAAAGGAGTTCGCCATGGAGCGCACCTTCAGCATCATCAAGCCCGACGCCACCAAGAAAGGCGTCATCGGCAAGATCGTCGCCCGTTTCGAGGAGGAAGGCCTCCGCATCGTCGCGATGAAGAAGATCCACATGAGCCTGCGCGTCGCTGAAGGCTTCTACGCCGTTCACAGCGCCCGTCCTTTCTTCGGCGAACTGACCGAGTTCATGTCCAGCGGTCCCTGCGTCGTGATGGTGCTCGAGGGCGAGAACGCCATCAAGCGCAACCGCGAGATCATGGGCGCGACCAACCCCGCCGAGGCAGCTGACAACACCCTGCGCAAGCTCTACGCCGACAGCATCGGCGAGAACGCTGTGCACGGCTCGGACGCTCCTGAGACCGCCGCCGAAGAGATCGCGTACTTCTTCGCAGCCACCGAGCTCTCCTGAGTCGGCCCGGGCGGCCCTGACCTGAGGGCCCCCAAAAGAGCGCCGCACCCTGTACAGTTCCAGGGTGCGGCCTCCTTTTCCTGCCAAATGGATCCCAGACTGGATCCCCGATTGGGTCCCAAGCTGGGCGCCCGCGTCGGTGGCCGGCATTCTTCTGCTCCTTGCAGCCGCGTGGCCCTTCCGCCAAGCCTGGATCGCCGGCGCGCTGCCCGGGGCCGGGCCTGATGTGGTCTCCACTGTCTGGGGCATGTGGTGGTTCCAGCAGTCCTGGACGGGCGCGGCCTGGGGTGAGCTGAGCCCCTTGGTCAACGCGCCCAACGGCGCATACGGCTCGGTCCTCTCGCCAAGCTCCGCGCTGCTCTTTGCGATCTCCGAGCCCCTCCTGGGCATCGCCCGTGCGGCCTGCCTGGCCGCCCTACTTCAAGTCGCTGGCTTGGCCTTTGGGGTGGTCTGGTTGGCGAGGAGGCTGGGCCTGAGCAGCTTGGCCTCGTGGGCGGCAGGCTTCTTCACCCTCGTGGGCCGCTACCTGATCTACGACACCGGCGAGGGCTCCCTGGTGGCGATCGCTGCCCTCCCCCTCCCAATCGGCCTGGGCTTGCTCACCAAACGTGGCTGGGGACCGGCACTGGCCGGCGGCGCCTGCATCATGTGGGCGGCTCTGGAAAATCCTTACCTGGCCTTGATCCTGCCGGTGGCCGCAGGGGTCAGCTGGCTTCGGGACCGGCGCTTGCCCTTGGCCGTGGGCACTGTGCTGGGCTGCTTGGGCACCTTGGGAATCAGCCGGCTCTTCGCCAGATCCGCAAACCCCAACTACCCAAACGCCAGAGCCGGAGAGTGGTACCGACTTGGCCCCTGGCGCATCGAGATCGTGGACATGCCTTGGGCCCGTGCCTCCCTCCGTGAGCTCTTCTGGCCAACGGAGCTCTCTTGGACCGTCGATGCAAGCACCGGCGTAGATGCCAGCGGCGGCCTGTACCTGGGCTGGAGTCTCTTGATTCTGGCGGCTGTGGGTGGCGCTCTGACTTGGCGGCGCAGCTGGCCCTGGATCCTGGCCTGCCTCGCGGCGCTGCTCTTGGCCCTGGGCTCCTTCCCTGGCGGTCCCTTCGTGGTGCTCAATGGACTGATGGACGCCTTCCTACGGCCCTTGACCCAGCCCACCCGTTTCCTGGTCTTGGCCAGCATCGGCCTGAGCGTTTTGGCGGCGACGGGCCTTGAGCAAACGGGTCAGCGGCTTGGCCCTAAGGCGCTGATATTGATTGTCTTTGTGGCAGTGGATGCCTTCGTGCTCGGGGGCATGTCTCTACGCCCCCCATCCCAAGCCTTGCCCAGCTCAGATTGTGTCACCGGCCTGGAAGGTGGCGTGCTGATCTGGCCCTTGGATGGCCGCATGGACGACCCCTCCCTGGCCCGCATGCTGCAGATGCACCATCAGCAACCCGCCCCCCAACGCGGCATCGCCAGCTGGCGTCTGAATGGCGAGGACGTCCACCGCAGCTTGCAGCTCCATGGCTTCAGCGATGACCCCAAGTTCGGCACCCTGACTTGGAAGCCTATCCAGGAGCTCGGGTACCAGAACTTGGTGGTCTTGCCCAGCGGACCGAAGATCCCCATCGCGCTGCCGACAGCTCAGTGCCAGACCCCGGACTTGGCGGTCTACCGCATCGCGGATCTGCCCGACGAGCCTGTGATTCGCTGACCCTAATCGGCGCAGCGAAAGCCACTGGTCTTGCGTCGAAGCTCCGGAAGGAACTGGTTCTGCTCTCCAGCAGGGTGAGCTGCTGCGTCAAAGAAGTAGCTGCCACCCCGCACCGCCACGTACAGGCTCGGTCCCGGCGCATGCACGTCGGTCCAGCCTTGGGTCTCCCCCTGGCTCTTCTCGGTGCTCTCTACCAACTCCCACGAGTCCACCCGAGCGTCTGAGGTGAACTCCCAGGCGTTGCCGAAGGCATCCAGCAAGCCGTAGGGGCTGGCCCCTTGGGGAAAGCTTCCGACGGGAGAGGTGGTCAGATAGCCGTCGGAGTCATCGAAGTTGGGCTCATCCATCTTGCCGTGGTTCAACGCCATCGCATCGTAGTCCTTGCCCCAAGGGTAGCTGCGCTCAGCGCTCTGCTCCCCGAGCGCGGCCAGCTGCCACTCCGACTCGGTGGGCAGGCGCTTGCCGGCCCAGGCGCAGTACTCGGTGGCGTCGTACCAGCTGACCAGGATGACGGGGTGCTCTCCGGTGCCATCCGGGAAGTCGTTGCCGCTCCAGTTGTAGCCCTCCTGGGCCCAGTCCTCTTCGACGTGGGGGGGGCGGTAGCCCGTGGCGTCCAGGAAGCGCTTGTAGGCCGAGCGGGTGACCTCGGTCCGGTCGATCCGAAAGGGCTTGACCCAGACCGCGCGCGGCGTGAGGCGCTGCCCAGTGCTCACCCACTTCGCGGTGGCGCGTGCTTGCAGGGCACGTGGAGCGATGGGGGGGGGGGCACCTGGCGCTCCCTGACCCGCTGCCCCCTCCGATGCGACCCCTCCCGGCGGCAGACCCAAGTCGGGTCCTACGCCCGCTTTGGGAGCCGTCCCTCCTGCCGGCGTCCCTGGCCTTGCTCCACCCTGAAGGGGTGGTCCTTTGGGCCCCTGACTCGGCTGGCTCGCCGGCTGGCTCGCCGGCTGGCTCGCCGGCTGGCCTGGGGTCTTGGTTCCTGGGCGCTGCACGGGTCCAGGACGCTGCTGGCCCTGGGGCCGCATGGCCGGAACCTGAACCGGCAGCGGGTCGGCGCCCAGTGAGATCCAGCCACCGGGCACCGCAACCATCTCCGGCGGCGTGCTGCCACAAGAGAGCAGGAGCGTCAGTATGCGCATCGAAACCCCGCCGTAAAGCTGGCTTGTTCTGGCCGCCGGGGCTCGCGTCGCTGGCATCGGCAGTAGCTGGGCAGGTTCATGTAGCTTCCGCCGCGCAGCACCCTCCAGGTCCCACTCTCAGGCCCCGCCGGGTCGCTGACTGCTCCCTCCTCCCAGGGGCCGTACCAGTCTGCGGTCCACTCCCAGAGGTTGCCCGCCATGTGCGCCAGCCCCTCTGGGCTGAGCTGGTCATCGGGGGCCAAGGACACCGGCGAAGTCTTGACCTGAGAGAGGTGTCCGAACTTGCCACCGTCGTACCAGACCGCCGCCTTCTCCCCCACCCCCCAAGGATAATCCTGGGCTTTGCCACCACAGGCCGCCCGCTCCCACTCTGCCTCGGTGGGCAAGCGGCCACCCTTGGCCACACAATAGGCCTCGGCCTCAAACCAGCTCACGCCAACAACAGGATGGTCCGGGGTCCTCCCTGCGGCCCGGTCGACAACTCCCAAGCCCTGCGGGTTCTGCTTTGCCCAGTCCCACCCCGCCGAACTCCAGTGCGCTCTCTCGCTGTAGGCCCCGGAGGCAACCCAAGCCTCAAAGTCCGCGATGGAGACTTCGGTGGCATCGATGCGGAAGGCGGCCAAGCTGACCTGCCGCGGCGGCGCGTCGGGTTGGATCTGAGCCCCCTGGGTGTAGGTCCCCGCTGGGATCTCTACTGGAGCGGGCGCCAGAGCCAGAGTCGTGAGGAGCAGCCACATAGGAGGACCCTACCAGCGTCTATTGGGGTGGTGGTGGAGGCGCGCCCCCAGGCCTGGGCTGGGAGAGTCCCGGGCCCAAGTCGGAGTCGTCCAGGGCGTCCAAGTCCTTGTCCCCTGGCAGCACCCAAATCAGCAGACCATCTTCAGCAATGGGCTCCCCCAAGGCGTCCCTCAAGATGCGCTCATAGGCATGCGTTCCGGCGAGCTCGGACCACTCCTGGTGCAGGACCACAGCGCCGTAGCGCGCCAGCAACTTTCGCTTGAGGGCGCCGCCCAGAGGCCGCGGCGTCTCCTCCATCACCCCGGACCAATGGTGTAGGAAAGGGTCTTTGGCGCTCCCCAAGCGCACATCGGGCACAAAAGGAATGGGCCGCTCGTGTAAGGTCTGCCACCAGAAGTAGCGCGAGGTCAGCATGGACGTGCCGACCTCGACCGGGAGATTGAGCACCATGCCTTGGGTGTTCTGGAGCTGGGCCAGAGACGGCGGGACAGCGCTGGTGGAGGTCGGGATCGGCCACACCGCAAGGGAGCCCCAGAAGGACTCAAAGATCAGGAGCCCGCCAACGAGCAGCGCTGGCCACCGTGCGTGGGCGAATCGGGACATGACCCAGACCACGCCCTGCCCAGCCAGAACGCAGGCCAGGATCTGCCCCGGCAGCGACAGGCGCAGGGGGTGCGTGATGGCGATCTGCGGCAGCATGCGGACCAGCCAACCAAAGGGCATCGAGAGCTTCCAGCCGCCAGCAAAGGTGACGAAGGCATCTCCCCACCAGAGATAGGTCCCCAAGCCCAGCACCAGACTGGAGGCGCAGACCGCCGCCCAGATCCGCAGACGAGGCCGCACGACCACCGCAAGCGCCACCAGCAGCACGACGGTCACGCGCAGGTAGGCGGTGTGCAGAAAGGGCTCGCCGTAGACCCCCATCAAGTCCACGGACTGGAAACGCCCAGGCAGCAGGTAGATCCGGGGATCGACGGCGTTGTGCTCCAGGAGCGCGACGTGCAATGAGAGGCTCCGAGAGATCAGGGCATCCTTGGCGTCCAAGCTGGCCTTGAAGACCATCCAAACGGGCGCGGCCAAGGCCCCAGCGATGAGTCCAGCGAGGGGAACGCCGCTCAGGGCACCGGGCAAGAGACGGCGCTCTCGCCAGAGAAGCTGAGCCTGACGCAAGAGCAGGTAGACCGTGACGGCCAAGGCGGCCGAGAGCCCTTGGTAGAAGCTCCAAGCGGTCGCAAGCCCCCCCATCAACCCCAAGAGCGCCCAGTCTTGTGGCTTGCCCCTGCGGCCCACCCGCGCGGCCGCCCAGAGGCTGCCAGCGACCCAGTGCAGCGAGGCGACCTCGGAGATGCCGTTGTGCAGCTCACAGAGCAGGAAGGGCAGCGTGGCGCAGGCCATGCCCGAGATCCAGCGGCCAGCGTCCTGTCCCTCGATCTCCTCATAGAGCAGCTGTCCAGCCACCCCGCTGAGGAATACGCGCATCATCAGCGCCAGGTTGTAGGCCACAGCGGGGCCCGCCAGCCAGGTCACCGGAGCCCAAATGACCGCACCTGGGGTGTCGATAAAGTAGAGCGCTCCCCCCCCGGGCCCTCCGGCCAATGGGGTCCAAGTCGGCCACACTCCGGCCGCCAGAGACTCCGCGACGTACCAGAAGCCCCAGGCGTGGTTCCACACATCGATGCGCGCGTCCCCAAGCAGGGTCTCGGCGGGGTGCAGGGCCACGGGCCACGTGACCAGAACCGCCACCGCTGCCCAGAGGAGCGTGGGAACGAGCCAACGGTTCATGGGCGCCGCGGGGGCTGGGGATTTGGAGGGCCCTGGGGATTTGGAGGGCCCTGGG
>CAJXRZ010000101.1 GCA_913060515.1 uncultured Pseudomonadota bacterium
GATCTACACTATCCTCTTCGTCGGCAGCGTCAGATGTGTATAAGAGACAGCCCCCCGCCCACTTGGCCTTCTCCACCCCAACCGGCCTCCTGGAGTTCATCCAGGTCCTCCGGGATGGCAGCGGCGGCAAGCCCGTTGGATTCAAGCTCTGCATCGGTGCCCCGTCTGAGTTTGCAGGCATCTGCATGGCCATGGTCAAGACCGGGATCATCCCTGATTTCATCACCATTGACGGCGGCGAAGGCGGCACTGGCGCGGCCCCCATCGAGTTCTCCAACGCCATGGGCATGCCGCTGCTAGACGGACTGTCCTGCGCACACAACATGCTGGTCGGCTTTGGTCTCCGAGACCAGCTCAAGATCATCGCCAGCGGCAAGGTGGTCACCGGCTTTGACATGGCCGTGCGCCTCGCAGCCGGCGCCGACATGTGCAACTCGGCACGCGGCATGATGTTCGCTTTGGGGTGTATTCAAGCGTTGCGCTGCAACAACAACGACTGCCCCGCTGGCGTCGCGACCCAAAAAGCACACCTGGTCGAAGGCCTCGTCGTCGAGGACAAGGTCCCTCGGGTCGCCAACTACCACCACGGAACGGTGCACAGCCTGATGGAGCTGCTCGGCGCTGCTGGAATCGCACACCCCGACGATCTGCGCCCACACCACATCCACCGCCGCGTGAGCCCGGTACAGGTCAGAACCTACGCGGACATCTACACCTACATCCAGCCCGGCTGCCTGCTGGAGGCGCCCTACCCCCCCGAGTACGAAGTCATCTTGGAGCGGGCCAGCGCAGAGAAGTTCTAGGTGCGCCCGCCAAAGCGCGACATCGTCCACCGGGACGCAGCCCGCATGGTCCAGGTCATGCGAGAAGTGGGCGGTCCAAGCGGCCAAGCCCTAGGCCAGGGATGGCTCGTCGCCGACACACTGGGCTCCTGGGCGGACTACGCCGTCGGCCTGGGAATGCAGGGCCCTGAGCCGGTGGGACGGCTGCAAAGGCTCGTCGACTACTACGTCTCCCGCGGCCGGGTGCCGCGCCTCCAGGTGCCGCAGGGTGCAGACCCCGGCTGGCTGGACAGCCTGACCTCGATGGGGTTCCGGGCCTACGATGTGGACACGGTCCTAGTCCGGGCGCTCGGGGAAGCAGCCCCCCAGGACCCAGGTCCCATCTCCTTCATCCGCGTGGACCCCGAGAACCCAGAGCACCTCGACCAGTGGGTCCAAGCCCAGTGCGAGGGCTTCCGCCCCCACGAGACGCCCTCCCACGGTGCCATCGAGATTGCCCTGCGCGTGGCCCGCTCCCCACGGGCCGTCTGCCTGCTGGTCTGTTGGGAGGGAGCCCTCGCTGGCAGCGGCGGAGTGGAGTTCTACGAGCAGAGCGCCGTGCTCTTCGGAGGGGCCACCTTGCCCCAGTTCCGCAAACGAGGTCTGCAGACCGCGCTCATTACAGAGCGCCTCCACATCGCCCAAGGGCAAGGGGCTGAGTACGCCTTGATCGGCTCGGAGCCCGATGGTCCGACCCAGAGGAACGCCACCCGGGCTGGCTTTGAGGTCAGCCACTGGGTCAAGGCCTACAAGCGCTGAGCTCTCTGGGCGGACTCAGAGTGGCTTGCGGCAGCTCACGAACAGCGTGCTCTTCTTCAGCTCCGGAATGGGCTGCACGAAGCTCTCAAAGCCGGCGGCCTGGAGCTCTTCAAGCACCGTCTCTTTGCCCACCAGCTGAATGTAGGGCGCCTTGCCCAGCCACTGCATCACCCGAATGATGGGCGCGTAGGGGATCCAGGTGTCCTTCAGGGCGACCGTGGAGGAGACGAAGACACCGCCCGGCTTGAGCAGCGCGTAGACCTGCGCCAAGGTGCGCTCCCGGTCGGGCACCAGGTGCAGCAGACTGAAGGCGGTGATGACGTCGAAGGACGCTGGCCGAAAGGGCAGGTCCCCACCGCAGGACAGCTCCGTCAAGGTCCCAACGTGGAAGTGCAGGTGCTCTTGGCCGGCCTCCCGCACCTTGTGCCGGGCGATGCGCACCATCTCCTTGGACAGATCGACCCCGTGGATCTGGTGGGCGTGTGCCCCAAGGCGCAGGGAGAGTGAGCCGGTGGCGCAGCCAAGATCCAAGACCGTGGCCTCTGACGGCATCAGGGAAATCGTGTGCTTCACCTTCTTGGTGAAGGTCTCCGGATCCTCAACGGGCTTGGCCGCGTACTCGTCGGCGATCTGGTCCCAGAAGCTGGGATCCGTGGCGGGCGCTGGGGAGTGAGTTGGGGTCAGGGTCTGGGTGCTCATGGGGGCTCCGTCTTGCCCCTTTAGACTATGGTTCACTCATGCAACATGCATGGTGCGATTATGCACCGCATGGGTGCGTGCCATCAAAGACGCTCATGTGGCCCTCGAAGGCAGACACGATTCGGCGACGCGTCTCCCGGAGTCGGGCGTTGTCCCTGAGGTCCGTGTGGGAGAGCAGCCAGAGGTCTGCGACGTGAATCAGCTCCGGTGGGTCCAGGCGACGGAGCGAGTGTTCCATCTCTCCAACATAGGTGGGCAGCTTGCAGATCCCCAATCCGGCGCGCGTGGCCTGCACCGCCAGCGGCAGCGAGGACACCGAACCCCACTGAGGCAGCTGGCTGTAGCAGGAGCCCTTGAGGATCTCCGTGAGGAAGCTGCGGTCATCGAAGGCCACCCACCTGGCGCGGCTCTCATCCACCTTGGGGTCCCGATTCTCATGGGCGCGCGCGACGTAGCTGCAGACCGTGACCGGGGCCAAGCGACGCCCGATGAGGTGCTCTGGCGGGCTGCTTCCGCGGGCCAAGATGCGAATGGCCACGTCGGCCTCGCGCTTGGACAGATCGTAGCTGCGAGAGTCGTTGCTGATGCCCAGCTCGATCTCCGGAAACTCCTCCAGGAAGGGCGTGAGCTCCCGAATGAGCAGGTCGGAGATGTAGACATCGCAGCAGGTCAGCATCACCGGTCCGGCGAAGCGCTCATCGCGTCCACTCAGGCTGCGGGCCAGCTCGGCGACCTGGGCTTCCATGGCCTCGGCTGTGGTGACCATCTCATGCCCGGCCAGAGTCAGAGCGAAGCCGTCGCGCGAGCGATCAAAGAGCCGCGTGCCGAGCTCCGTCTCCAGAGACTGAACCCGCCGCAGCACGGTGGAGTGACTGACCCCAAGCGAGGCCCCTGCAGCCCGCACGGAGCCCGTGCGGGAGAGCGCCAGAAAGTGCCTTAGGTCGTTCCAGTCCAATCTCGTGCTCCCTCGCTGCACCCTAAACGAAAACAGGGAGACTCCAAAAAAGGAGCCTCCCCGTTTTGCGTGCCTGAGTTGGACTCAGCGCTCGAGGGTCACGCTGTTCATCTTGAGGGCCTTGGAGGTGCTGCCGGAGCGGCTACCAAAGCCTTCGAGCTTCTTGACCACGTCCATTCCCTCGGTCACCTTGCCGAACACGGGGTGCTGGCTGGGGGTGCTGCGGTCGAACCAGTCCAGGAAGGCGTTGTGGGTGGTGTTCAAGAAGAACTGGCTGCCACCGGAGTTTGGACGGCCGGTGTTGGCCATGCTCAGGGTGCCGGGCTCGTTGGAGAACTTGGCGGTCTCCAGGAACTCGTCCTGGATGTTGTAGCCAGGGCCACCGGTACCGGCGTCGCGGGCGTTGGGGTCCTTGGACTTGGGGCAGCCGAACTGGCACATGAAGCCAGGAATGACGCGGTGGAAGTGCAGGCCGTCGTAGTAGCCCTGCTCGATCAACTTGATGAAGTTGCCCGCGGTGATGGGCATCTCAGCCTCGTAGATCTCAGCGCGGATGATGCCTTCGGAGGTGTCAAAGACGGCGACGGGGTTGGCCATGTGGGCGCTCCTGCTAAATATGCGCGCGAGAGCGTAACCCGCTGGCCGATGTCCGGGTCTCCCCTCAGCGACGACGCCGCAGGAGCAGGCCCAACAGGCCCATCAGGCCTGCGAGCAGACCTGGTGTGCTGCCGAGGCTAGAGCAGCCCCCACCGAAGCGCTGAGGGCTATCGTCGGTCCCACACCATCCCACGCCGGTGTCGTCCAACAGGCCATCAGGAGCACAATGCTCCTGCACCTCGGAGAAGGCGCCAGAGGCGTCCCTAAACTCCAGGTAGACGCAGTCTGCGCCCTCGGGTGCGTCGAAACGAATGGTGCTCTGGGAGACTGAGAGAAGGAAGAGGTCCAGCTCCTCCTCGACGCTGCGCTCCGCTGTCGGGAAGGCAGCAACACTCCAGCCCGGCTCAGGCACGGTCACCGTAGCCAGAATCTCCGTTCGCGCTTCTTGGCAGTCATCCCAGCCTTGGGGCTGCCAGCCACCGATTTCGGTCCGAGCCTGGCCCTCCAACGCCAGCTGATTCCCAGTGACAAAACTCCAGCTCGAGGGCGCGGGCTCGCCTTCCACTTCCTGCAGATTCAGGACCGAGACCGAGATCTCAGAGTCGGCCGGAAGCGGCGCTTCGGGCAGCCAAGACAGGGCGCGATAGGCCGAGCCAAAGGGCGCTCCCCAACTGAGCTTGAGGGAGCCACTCAGGGCTTCCCCGTCTGGACCGCGCACAAGCAGCGACGCCTCTTCGGTGCCCAGTCGGTCCCAGCCGATGCGGACCAGAATCCTGGCGTCGACCGGCACCTCTTGAGCGTCCACCTCTGGGAGACTTCGGATGTCCACAGAAGGCGCTGGATCACAGGCCTGGGCATTGGAGAGGGCGAGCAGAAGGGTCAACATCAGGCGCTCCGACGGCGGCGTACCAGACCCAGCAGGCCAATCAAGCCCGCGAAGAGTCCTGCTGGTGCACCACCGGTGGAGCAGCCGCCGCGGAACATCCTGTCATCGGTGCCACAGAGGAAGTCCTCGTCGTCCCAGACGTCTTGCTCACACACGATGAAGGGCGCGGCTTGAAAGCCGTCGGCCTGCTCCGTGACGATGGCGATGCAGCTCGCCTCGACCGGCATAGTCAGGGCCACCTCGGCGCCATCGTCGGCCAGGAACACGGCCAGGACTTCTTCGGTGGGCTGGCCGGCCTCGTCCACGGCCAAGGCGTAGACAGCCTCTCCTGTGTCGGATCCGTAGATGCCCAGAGCGACCTCGTCCCGGTCCCCCCAGCACTCATCCTGGGAAGCGAACTCCCAGCGGTAGAGCTCCACCATCGGGGTACTGCGCTCCGCTTGGCCTTCACCGGTCTCAAAGAACATAGAGGCGGGCATCAACCCATCGCCCTCGCGCACGCCCATGGCGGTGGCACGAATCTCAGCGTTGGCGGGCAGCGCCATCTCCGGGATGAAACGCAGGCTGACCAAGCTTGGGTAGGTGGACGTGCTGAAGATGACCTCGACTTCGCCAGGGATGGGCTCCCCCCTGCCATCGCGCACATCCAAGTCCAAGCCATCGGGGTCATCCAGGCGGTCCACGCCGACCTGAAGCAGGATGCGACTGTCCACCCCAACCCCACGAGCACCCCACTCGGGGGAGCTCACCACCTCCTCGGAGGGCATGGGGCTGCAGGCTTGAGCGTCGGAGGATGCCAGGGAGAGCAGGAGGGAGAGCATGATGACCTCGGGGTGTGTCTGCCTGGTGCTATTGCAGGCGCCGTGCCAACACGTGATTTCAATACTTTAGCCATGCGAGGCCACAGTTCCCTGACATCCTTGTCCCAGATCCACCCCTTTCAGCCCAGAGCAGCAAAGGCCGGCCCAATGGACCGACCTTTGCCTACTCAAGAGAGCCTGATGGATCAGGTGCCTTCGAGGTACTCGTCCTGGTAGATGACCTGCTCTGGGGTGAGCGTGTCGATCTGCAGGCCCATGGTGTGCAGCTTGGTCAGCGCGAGCATTTGGTCCTGCTCGTCGGTGATGTCATGCACCTTGATCTCCAGATCCTTGCCCTGCTCAGCCATGTGAACCATGCCCAACACCTGGTTGGCGAAGGACATGTCCATCACCTCGGAGGGGTGACCCTCAGCGGCGGAGAGGTTCACCAAGCGGCCCTGGCCGATGACGTAGATGCGACGTCCGTCTTGCATCACGTACTCTTCCAGGTTGTCCCGCACGGTGCGCTTGCTCTTGGCACGTGCCTCGAGGTCGCCCAGGTTGATCTCGCAGTCGTAGTGACCGGTGTTGCAGACGATGGCGCCATCGCGCATCACATCGAAGTGCTCGCCGGTGATGATGTCCTTCATGCCGGTAGCGGTCATGAAGATGTCGCCCCAAGAGGCGGCCTCGGCCATGGTCTTGACCTGCATGCCTTCCAAGGTGGCCTTGAGCGCAGCGGTGGGCTGGATCTCGGTGACAGCGACATGGCTGCCCATGCCCTTGGCGCGCATGGCGACGCCCTTGCCGCAGTGGCCGAAGCCGCAGACGACGAAGTTCTTGCCAGCGAGCAGCACGGAGGTGGCGCGCATGATGCCGTCCAGGCTGGACTGGCCAGTGCCGTAGACGTTGTCAAAGTCCCACTTGGTCTGGGCATCGTTGATGGCCATGACGGGGTACTTCAAAGCGCCCGCCTTGCTCATCGCGCGGAGGCGGTGAACACCGGTGGTGGTCTCCTCAGTTCCGCCGATCACGCCCGCGCACAGCTCTGGGTAGTGGGTGTGAACGCGGGTGATCAGGTCAGCGCCGTCGTCCAGGGTCAGAGTGGGCTTGAAGTCCAAGGTGCGGTCGATGCACCAGTAGAACTCCTCGGTGTTCAGGCCGTGCCATGCGTACATGGAGATGCCCTCGGCAGCCAGAGCAGCGGCGATCTCATCGCTGGTGCTCAGGGGGTTGCAGCCCGACCAAGAGATCTCGGCGCCAGCGGCAGCCAAGGTGCGGATCAGGACCGCGGTCTCCTTGGTGACGTGCAGGCAGCCGGCGATACGCTGACCTGCCAGTGGCTTGGTCTTGCTGTACTTTTCGCGCAGAGCGGCCATGACGGGCATGCGGGCTTCTGCCCATTCGATCTTGAGCTTGCCGGCCTCGGCGAGAGAAAGGTCTGCGACCTTGAAGTTGTCAGCCACGGGAGGACTCCTGATTTTTGGTCGCCTTCCCTATCGGACTCGCCTTGCTCTGGCACGTATCGCTACGCTAGCGGCACACCACCACGCCCATCGCCTCACCGCTCAAGTGGGGCCCACGTCCGGACCCGACAACCTTCCATCCCTCCTCGACCTGCACCTGCGCGGGCCGGGTCGGGTCATGGGCGGTGAACGTGCGGAACTCACAGAGGGTGCCAGCGCCAGCCTGAGCCGGGGTACTCAAGGATTGAATGGCCAGAAGAGACAAGGCACCGAGCGCTGCGGCCAAGGCGATGGAGAGGGGCTTGGTCATCAGGGACTCCAGGGTTGAGGACAGTGTGCCTCAATACACCCTTGTGACGAGAGAGAATCCCGGAGGCTCAATGACCTCGGGCGGGGTAGAATCCCGGACCAGGAGCCTGCATGGACCGTGCAACCGCAGCCGCCGCAGAAGTGGCCCGAATCAACACCTTCTTCCCCCTTCTGCCCCGCTTGGGCCTGCGCTGGGCTGCCAAGCGCCCCTGGGAGGACATGACGGTCGCGGTCAACGCCCACCTGACCACCCTCACGGCCGCCCTGGTTCGCGAGCTGGCCCTGGGTGGCGGCACCTGGGTCGTGTGCGCCGCAAACGAGGCGACCACCGACCCCGGCGTGGTGGAGCTGCTGCGCCAACAGGGCATCCAAGTGGAGACCGGTCGGGACGGGAATGACCGCTACCGGGCCACCCTCGACGCACACCCCGAGCTCATCGCCGACGTGGGCTACGAGCTGATCTCCACCCTGCTGGAGCAGCGTCCCAAGCAGGCCAGTGAGGTCCGCGCAGCCGTTGAGATCACCCGCACGGGCATCAACCGCCTGCGCCAGCACCCGGCCCCCTTCGGCGTGATGAACATCAATGACGGAGAGCTCAAGTACAACGTCGAGAACCGCCACGGTGTGGGTGAGGGTCTCTGGCCCTGCGTGACCAACATCACCGGCATGCACCTGAGCGGCCGCCGGGTCCTGGTCATCGGCTACGGTCCAACCGGTCAAGGCGTGGCCACCTACGCTCGGGCTTTCGGAGCCAGCGTAGAGGTGGTGGAGATCGACCCCATCCGTCAGCTCGTCGCCCAATACGACGGCTTCCCCACCCCCGATCTGGCCGCGGGCCTGGAGCGCGCCGACATCGCGGTGACGGTCACCGGAAAGAAGGGCGCCCTGCCATTGAGCGCCCTCGAAGCGGTCGACTCTGATCTGGTCCTGGTCAACGCCGGCCACGGCCGAGACGAGATCGACGTGACCGGCCTTCGGGGCTCCGCTGTGGAAGGCGACGAGCTCGGCCCCCACTGTGTGCGCTTCCGCCTGCGGGCAAAGGGTCCCTGGCTGAGCGTGCTCGGTGACGGGAACCCCCTGAACATCGTGCTCAACGCCGGCAGCCCCGAGCCCGTCCTGCTGCACTTCGCGCTCTTGGGCCGCACCCTGGAGCACCTGGCCGGCGAGCGTCCCAGTCCCGGTGAGCACAGGGTGCCCCGCTCCCTGGAGGCCGAGGTCGCCACGGCCGCGATCAAGGTTCGTCGGTGAGCGATTCCTTCCCCACACAGCCTGAGCCCAGCGCTCTGGACCGGGCGGTCGCTGCTCTGCGTCATGGCCGGGCTGACCAGGCCGAGGCCATCTTGGCGGCGCTCGATCCCGAGACGCTGCCTCCGGCGCATCAAGGGCCCGCTCTGGGCATGCACGCCCAGGCCCTGTTCCTGCTCGGACGCCTGCAAGAGGCCAAGCCCGTGCTTCGGGCCGCGATGCGTACCGCCAAGTCTCGTGGGGATCTGCCCGGGCTGGAAGCGCTGCGCGGCCTGAACGCCCAGCTCTACGCCCAGCTCCAGGAGGAGGCGGAGCAGACCCGTTTGGCCGCCGAGGAAGCCGGCCGGATGGCCATCCCACTGGAGCAGCTGCTGGCCCAGGCCAAGACCCCTCAAGAGGCCTGCATGGCCGTCATCGCCAAGGCCAACGCACTGGCCGGTGCTGGGGACTCAGGCGCCGTGGGCTTGGCACTGGAGGGCTGGGAACGCGCCGACAAGCTGGCCCCAGGCTTCGTGCGCGAGCGCGTCCTGGCCCGCCTCTGCCAAGCCAAGGCCAACCCCGCCCAGGCCGAGACCTACCTGAACGCGGCCCGAGATCTGGCCGACAGGAACTCCGAGCCCCAGCTCCTGGCCGCCGTCGTTCAAGCCGCCAGAGCCCAAGCCGTCGTGTTCGCACCCAAGGGTGCCGGTCTGTGATTTCATGCTTGTGATCCCATGCTCCTGACTCTGATGCGCCATGGCCTGGCCGAGCGCTTCCAGGGCGACGACGCCTCCCGTCCGTTGACCGACCCGGGGCGCAGCATCGTCAGCGATGTGGTGCGCGGTCTCAAGCACGGAGGCTGGCTGCCCGGCGCCGTGGTGTGCAGCCCCTTGGTGCGCTCCATGCAGACGGCAAAGATCGTCGTCGAGCACTTCCCCGGACTGCCCCTGGATGTGCTGGGTGAAGTGGTGCAAGCCGGCCCGCACCTGCTGCAAAAAATGGGGGAGCACGAGCTGATCGACCCCTTGGTCATCGGCCACGAACCTGCCCTCTCCCGCCTCGCCGCCCGCCTGATCGGCGCCGAAGGTCTGATGGCTTTTGAGGAGGCCAGCGTCGCCTGCTTCCGACTGGACGACCTGCCTCCGCGCGGCCCAGCAGAGCTCATCTTCTTTGCCCCGCCCAGCTTCTCCCTGGCGGCGCGCACATGAACCTGGCCGTCGTAGACATGGGCTCCAACTCCCTGCACCTGCAGGTGGTCAACCCCGCCGGAGAGACCCTGCACGTGGCCAGAGCCAGCGTGCGTCTGGGGGACCTGGACCAAGGTCGCCTGCGTGCGGGCCCCATGGATGCCGCCGCACAAGCCCTGGCGGGGTTTCAGAGGCTCTCCCGTGAGCACGGGGCCGAGCTCCGCGTGATCAGCGCCACAGCAGCGGTTCGGGATTGCTCCAATCCCCAGGACTTGGCCCAGCGCCTGAGCCCACTGAACCTGGACTTGGAGGTCCTCTCCGGCGACGACGAAGGCAAGCTGATCTTCCTGGGTGCCTGCGCGGCCCTCAAGCTTGAGAGCGCCTTGGTCATCGACCTGGGAGGCCGCTCCACCGAGTTCGCCCTGGGCCGCAAGGGACAGCTGGAAGAAGTCCTCAGCTTGAACATCGGCCACATCACCGCCTCCCAGGTGCCCATGCCCGAGCGCATCGCTTGGTGCCGCGAGCAGATGTCGGGGGCGGCAGCCTTCTTCGCCCGTGACCTGCCTCCCGTGGTGCTCACGGCCGGGACCAGCCTGACGATTGGCAGGATGGCACTGATGGCCAGCGGGGCCATTCCCCCGGGCAATCCCAAGCATCCCGTTCAAGGCTTGCAGGTGACCCGCTCCGACCTCGAGGTCATGGTGGCTCAGATCCTGCGAAGCGACGACTTGGCCTCGATCGAGGGCATGGATCCCAGACGCCTGGACACGCTGCATGCCGGCGCCCTGGCCCTGGGTTGTGCGGTGGAAGGCATGATCACAGAGACCTTCATCCTCTCTCGCTCTGCCATGCGAGAAGGGCTGGTCGCTCGGGCCTTGCAGGGGGTCTTGTGCCCAGCCTCCTGAGTCCCCTCTCCGTCTCCCAGAGCAGCGCCTGGAAGCGGCGGCTGAATCCCCTCTTCAACGCGGCCGGGCCCGGTACCGGTCACGGGGACTTCTCCACCCAAGCAGAGATTGGAGCGGCCCAGCAAGCGCTCTTGGAGCGGCTGATCAAGCCCTTGGAGGCCGGCCATTGGCTACAACTCAGCTGTGGCGTTGGCGGCTCGAGCAGCACCATCCTGCAGCAGGCCGAGCAGCTCACGGGCACCGACGATGACCCGCAGCAGATCGACCGCGCCAGGCGCGCCCACCCACGGCCACGCTTTGTGGTCAGTGACACCGAGCGCCTGCCCTTTGCCGAGCAGAGCTTCGATGCGGTGCTCAGCATCCAGGGCCTCTCCCACGCCCGGGACCTGAAGCACGCTCTACATCAAGCGTGGACTGTGCTCAAGCCCGGCGGCTGGATGGCTTTGGCCGACTTCGCCACCCAGCCTCAACACCACCAGCTCGCCGACCGGGCCAAGATGCGGGTGATTGCTGCCAGCTTGGGAGGCTTGCGGCTGCAGCCCGTAGAGCGTTGGCAGGGCCACTTGGAGCACCTGGGCATGACGGACATTCAGCAGGTCGACCTGACGGCCGGCATGGCCAAGGGCTTGGAGCGGTGGGCAGATGCCCTGGTCAACGCCAGCGGAGAGCTCGGTCAACGGGCGGGCGCTCAAGTGATTGCGCGCAGCTACCGCTCTCTGGCGAAGGCAGGCGCAGGCGGGCCTCTGCGGTATGTGGCGCTTTGGGGCCGCAAGGCCTGATCTGCCTGGCCGGGGTGAGAGCCAAACGCAACTGGCACCCCGATCCCATTCGGATAGGCCCCTTCCACCCTGAAGCGGAGCCTAGTCATGGCGGTCAATCGCGCGTCGGTCGTGGATCAGAACTTTCTGGACGCAGTGGGGGCGATGCCTATCCCCGCCCTGCGCCACGATCTGGACAGCCCTGTGCGTCCCGGAGCCGCGCTGACGGCCCGCGAGACCCTGGACCTCTTCCACTCGATGGTCTCCAGCCGCATCCTGGACTTCGAGGCCCGGGTGCTCAAGGCCAAGGGCCAGAGCTTCTACACCATCGGTGGCTCCGGTCACGAGTGCAACGCGGCGGTCGCCCACGCCACCCGCCACACCGATCCGGCCTTCCTGCACTACCGCAGCGGCGGCTTCTTTCAGCACCGGGCCAGCCAAGTCCCCGGAGAGTCCCCTCTCTTCGATGTGCTGCTCGGCATGGTCGGCAGCGCCGATGAGCCCATCGCCGGTGGCCGCCACAAGGTCTTTGGCTCCCTGAGCCTGAACATCCCCCCGCAGACCAGCACCATCGCCAGCCACTTGCCCAAGGCCATGGGCGCGGCCTTTGCCATCGACCGGGCCAAGCGCCTGGGGGTCGAGAGCTTGGTGCCCAATGACAGCATCGCCATCTGCACCTTCGGCGATGCCAGCTCCAACCACAGCACGGCCACCGGGGCCATCAACGCGGCCGTCTGGGGCGCCTGGCAGAACGTGCCCATTCCGGTGCTCTTTGTCTGTGAAGACAACGGCATGGGCATCAGCGTGAACACACCCAGTGGCTGGGTGAACGCCGCCTACGGCCACCGTCCCGGGCTCAAGTACGTGCACGGGGACGGCCTGGACATCGTCGACGCCGTGCGAGCCGCCCGAGAGGCTGTGGACTGGGTGCGAGAGCACCGCAAGCCCGCCTTTCTGCACCTCTCCCTGGTGCGCCTGCTGGGCCACGCCGGCTCGGACGTTGAGCAGCTCTACCAGACCCTGGGCCAGATCGAAGCCAAAGAAGCCCGGGACCCTGTCCTGGCCACCGCGCGCTTGCTCATCGAGAACGGCTGGCGCAGCCCCGCACAGGTTCTGAGCCTGTATGAGAGCTTGCGCACCCGGGTGGCGGCTCTGGGCCAAGAGGCGGTCTCCCGTCCCAAGATCACCACCGCCGAAGAGGTCATTGGCCCCCTGGCGCCGATGGACGGCGATGCCATCCACGCCGAGGCCATGCGCCAGCCGGACCCCGACGCCCGCGTCGCCTTTTGGGGAGAGCGCCTGCCCGAAGCCGACCGGCCTCGCCACTTGGCGATGCAGCTGAACCGCGCGCTGGGTGATGCCCTCGTAAAGTACCCGGAGATGCTCATCTTTGGAGAGGACGTCGCCAAGAAGGGCGGCGTGTACCACGTGACCGCAAACCTGGCGAAGAAGGCCAGCGTGGGCCGCGTCTTCAACACCTTGCTGGACGAGCAGAGCATCCTGGGCACGGCCCTGGGTGCAGGCCAGATGGGCCTGTTGCCCATCCCAGAGATCCAATACTTGGCCTACCTGCACAACGCCGTGGACCAGCTGCGCGGCGAGGCGGCCAGCCTGCAGTACTTCAGCCAGCGCCAGTTCAAGAACCCGATGGTCATGCGCATGGCCAGCTACGCCTACCAGAAGGGCTTTGGCGGCCACTTCCACAACGACAACAGCGTGACCAGCCTGCGGGATATCCCTGGGCTCGTGTTGGCCTCGCCGTCGAATGGATCGGATGCTGTGGCCATGCTGAAGACCTGCATTGCGGCGGCCAAGGTGGACGGCGCGGTCGTTGCCTTCCTCGAGCCCATCGCGCTGTACATGACCAAAGACCTGCACGAGGACGGGGACGGCTTGTGGAACAGCGTCTACGACCCTGAGGCGGAAGCGCTGCCCATGGGCAAGGCCAAGACCTACGGAAGCGGCACCGACCTGACCATCATCTCGTGGGCCAACGGCCTGTGGATGAGCCTGCGGGTCGCCGAACGGCTTCGGGCCCAAGGAATCGACGCCCGGGTGGTGGACCTTCGCTGGCTGGCCCCTATGCCAGAGCAGGACTTCCTGCGCGAGGCCATGGCCACAGGCAAGGTCCTGGTGGTGGATGAGACCCGCAAGACCGGCGGCGTGAGCGAGGCCATCTACACCTCGCTCATCGAAGCCGGCTTTAAGGGCGAGATGCGGCGGGTCACCGGCTGGGACACCTTCATCCCTCTGGGCGCCGCGGCCAACCTGGTCCTGGTCCAAGAAGAGGACATCGAGAAGGCGGCCGTGGCGCTTCACGCGGTGCCTGTTTCAAACGCTGCGCCTTCTTCAAGCGCTGTGCCTACTTCAACCGAAAGGGAGGACTGAGCGATGCGTCTCTTCCTGCTCTGCCCCGGACGGGGCTCCTACGGCAAAGCCCAGCTCGGCACCTACCAAGGCCCCAGCGCAGTGCTCGACCAACTCGACGCTTTTCGGGCTGGCTTGGGACGTCCCACTCTGCGCGAGATGGACGCCGCGGACCGACACGGAGCCCGCTTCCATGTCGCTGGAGAGAATGCCTCCATCCTAACCTTTGGGGCGACGGCCTACGACATCGAGGCCTTGGATCCCAACAAGAGCGAGGTGGTCGCGGTCGGCGGCAACTCCATGGGCTGGTACTCCGCGCTCTATGCCGCTGGCGCCTTGGATCTCTCCGAGGCCGCCCGCCTCATCGAGACCATGGGCCAGTACCAAGCCAAGAACGTCATCGGCGGTCAGGTGCTCTACCCCACCGTCGACACCCAGTGGCGGCCAGACGCCCAGCTCTCCGCAGCGGTGGACGCTGCACTGGAGACCGAAGACGTACACCTGAGCATTCGCTTGGGCGGCACAGCCGTTCTGGCAGGAACGCGCGCGGCCACCAAGGGCCTGCTCGCCAGCCTGCCCAAGCTGGAACGCGGCAAGCGCAGCTACCCCGTCCAGCTTCCCCTGCACTCCGCCTTCCATACGCCTCTGATGTCCCCCTCCGCCGAGCGCGCGCGGGCAGAGCTGGCCGACCTGGCCCTGAGCGGTCCCGCCATCCCCCTCATTGACGGGCGCGGTGCGGTCTTCCACCCTTGGGCCTCCCCTCAGGAGATCTTCGCCTGGACCCTGGGTGCCCAGGTGGACGACACCTACGACTTCTCCGCCACCGTTCAAGCCGGCGTGGGCCAGTTCGCCCCCGACGCCATCGTGCTCCCCGGTCCCGGGGACACTCTGGGCGCCAGCGTCGCCCAAGCTCTGATTGAGATTGGATGGCGCGGTCTGCGGGACAAGGCTGACTTTGCCGAGGCACAGAAGGCCGATGTCCCCCTGGTCATCTCCATGACCCGGGCTGAGCAGCGGGCCCTGGTGGTTTGAGCTTGAGCACCGAGATGCTGCGCGAACGCCTGCTCGAAGCGCTGGCGCTCAAAGAGCTGCCACGGGCCGGCTGGGTGCGTGAAGGTGTGGCACAACCTGAGTCCGTCGCGGCCCACTCTTGGGGCGTGGCTTGGCTGGTTCTTGTGCTCTGTCCAAAGCACATCGACCGCGAGCAAGCCTTGTGCATCGCCATCGTGCACGACCTGGCCGAGGTGCGTGTGGGGGACATCACCCCACACGACGGGGTCGCCGCAGACGACAAGGCGGCCAGAGAGCGCGCGGCGTTCTCGGCGTTGAACAAAGGACTTCCTGTGGACCTGATGCCCTTTGCCCACGCCTACGGCACCACCCCTGAGGGCCGCTTCGTCAAGGCCTGCGACAAGCTGGACATGGCTCTGCAGGCCCAACGCTACGGCAACGAGCAAGGCCTGGATCTGCAGGAGTTCATCGACTCTGCCCTGGCCAAGCTGGAGCCTGGACTACTCCGAGAGCTCGCCGCTGGCGATTAGGGCCGCACGGCAATGGGCATACTCCTGGATGCGACGGGCGTAGTCATCTGGGTTGGACACCCGCTGCACGTCCACCGTGTTCGGGGCCACGGGGACCCGCCAGCGCGCAGCGGGAGAGGCCGGGGACGGGATCACGCCAAAGACCACCAAAGCCAACACCGGGAGAACCAGCCAGCGCATGCGGCCTGGCCTTGGGGTCACACAGAGGGCCAAGAGGATGGGGAGAAAGGAGAGCGTCTGCGCCAGGAAACGAATGCGCAGCTCCAAGCCGCCAATCCCCGCCACCAGGGCGACGACGAATGGCAAGCACGAGGCCACCAAAGCCAGGGCACGGCGGTCCTTCCATCCCGCCCAGAAGGGCAAGCCCAAGAGCGCGGGAAACCAGAGCCACATGGGCTTTAGGTGCTGCCCCAAGACCATCTGTTGATCGGCGGCGCCACCCAGGTCCGCCTCGGCATGGTTGCTCAACAAGAAGCGCAGCGTCCTTGGAATGTCGCTGAGGGGGGTGTGGCCCCAGACAAAGCGAACGGGCACCTCTGGGGTCAGATCCTGAGTCTGGTGCCCCTGGGCGCGGGCATCCATGAGGGTGCCTGCATGGAGCTGCTCTTCCAATGAGAGCGCGAACTCCGGGAAGGCCCATTGGGCCAAGGCGTAGGAGATCGCCAATGGCAAACAGAGCATGCCCAGGTTCTTCAGGGTCGTGAGCGGGCCGCCGCGGAAGCTCAGGAACACGCCCAAGGTCCACCACGGCAGGGCCCACAGAAGCCCGCGCACATCCACCAAAAGGGCCAGGGCCGCAGCGATGCCCAGCCAGAGCACCTCTCTTCGCCACACGCCGAGTGCGACGGCCCCGGCGCCCAGGACCAGCAGCCCGTCCATCACAGGGTAGTAGCTGTGCAGGCGCACCTGCAGTGCGACAGGTGCGACGGCAAAGGCACAGAGCAAGGCCGCGACCGCGCTTGGCCAGCCCCCCAGAGAGCGCGCCCACACCCACAGGCCGCTCCCAACGGCCCAGGTGCCCACAAAGGCGCCGCGGGCCAGGCCCGCCTGAATGCCGCCTCCCAGCACGGCAGGTACCCAAGCCACCAGCCTGGAGCGGCGAGGCGGCGAGAGCTCCGGCAGCCCCTCTCTCAAGGCATGGACGCCGACACAGTAGTCCTGGAAGTCCGAGACGGAGAATGGCCCGCCCAGGTAGAAGCGAGAGAACCACTGCAGACAGAGCACTGCGAAGAGCAACCCTGCAAGCAGGGCCACCAACGCCTGAATGACCCGCTGCGAAGGCTGCATGCACAGCAGCCTACACCGCCCTACTTCCGCAGGGTGCTTCGAACTCGTATGGCCAACACGCCAGCGCTGACTTCCACCGTGGAATCCCAAGCGATGCTCTGCCGAATGCGCGTCAGGGTCTGGTCTGCAGAGGACTCATCTAGGCGCACATTGCCCCAGGACTCTCCCTCTATCAGGGCCTCCAGATCCGCATAACGACGCACAAAGCCCACAGCTATCGCACCAACTTTACCGAACTCGACCCGATCCCCGGAGCAGATGAGTTGGTACTCATCTGTTGCGGGTAAGACGTAGACCGTCTTCCTCCCGCTTTCCATGGCTTCGAACAAGCGCCTATCTGCTCCAACTTCAAACGTGGCCATCTTGGCCCACTCCGTAAGGACCCACGCAGTGTGGCCCCTGGAGTCGTCGGGCGTCCCTTGCCTACTACTTACTCAAGGCAACACTCTGCATAGGACGGGCGGAATCTGTTTCAGCCTGAGCCTAGTAGTTCGCAGTGATGGGGAGCAAGAGGATGCCACCCTGGTACTGCGGCCCTGCCAGAATGAATGTACCTCCGCGCTCGATCAGAATGACGGTGTCCACGACCTTCTTGTCCGCCTTGAACATCTGCACCCGCATGCGCACGTTCTTCTCGGTGCGTTCTACGACCGTGATGTCCAAGCGACGGCCGCCCTCGACATCAAAGCTGGCCTTGGCGCCTTTGGCCAGTTGGGCGTTGTTGGTTCCCAAGACGGTGTAGTCGTTGTAGCGCAGGTGCCCGAAGTGAACTTCCATGGCCTTGAGCTTGGGGTCCACCCGACGTGCGGGCGCATCCTTCGCCAAGACCACCATCACCTGAACCGCGACCTTGCCCAGTGGGGCCTTGGCCTTGGGGTTGGCCTTGGCGCCGGCTTGGGCACCGGGGGCGGGCCGCGACTGCGCGACGGCCTGGTCGGGCGCGATGAATCCTACTGTGGCCAGCAGTGCAATTAGGCCCATGAGCTTTTTCACAACGTCGCTCCTTCATCGCCTTCGTCGATCATCATGAACATCGGCGCACCTTCCATTCCCGGCATGATGTGCACGGTCACGTCGCGTCCCGACTCGAGCTCTTCCACTTCAGCATGATTGTGGTCCGCGGTCATGCCCGCTGTGCGCTCCGAGGAGGGCTCTGCTGGCTGCTCAACGAGCTGAGCGACCGGGTCACTGGGCCCTGTTGGGTCCTTGGCGCTGGGGGCGTCCTCGCCAGACATGAAGCGCAAGCCCAAGACCACCGCGAAGAGCGCGGCCATGGCCATCAGCAGGCTGCGAGGGTCACCCATCACGCGCCAGAAGCCATCGTTGGCCGCGGCAGGCTCCCGCTCCGGTGCCTGCACCTCGCTGCGGTGCTCCTGGGTCGGAATCCCGTTCATGATGGCTGCCGTGAGGGCACCTTCATCTGAGGCCGACAATGCGGCCCGCTCCTGGACGGCCTCGCGCAGTACCGCTGCGGTCTGCTCCCATCCAGGGACATGCTGAGGATCCTCCACGCCAATCTTGGGGCAGATCTCCTCCCACAGTCCGTCCAGGTTCGAACGCCGGGTCTCCAGCTCTACAGCACCGCGAATGACACGACCCAGCTCTGCGAACTCGGTCATCTCGTCCAGGGCCTGCTTGTCGGCCGCCAGAGTCGCCGAGATTTCAGCGCGCTTCTCGCGGCTGAGCTCACCGTCCACCATCGCCGAGAGCATCATGCCGCGGCTCTCCTCCGCAGTTGGGAGGGGGTCCGCTTCCATGGCTGCCACGGCGCTCCGCTCAGGCAGCGCAGCGCCGGCTGCATCACCCAGCGCGGCCATGATGCCGTCAGCCAGGTCAATGTCCCCATCTACAGCGTCACGAAGTCCGCTGGCGATGCTCTGCCAAGGGTCGTCGATGGCCAGCGCGGCCAAGACCTGCGGAAGCACATCGATTGGATCCGCTGCGGCATCGTTTAGGGCTGCCCGGAGGCTCTCACGCAGCTCCCGTTGCGCCGCCAAGCGGGGCTCGGCATCCGCCAAGGCCATCAGCTCTTGGCGCTCTTCCTCAGAGGCCTGGTCGTCCAGGACCCGCATGAGCAGGGTATCTAGGCGCGTCAAGCTAAGCTCAGACATGGCGCCTCCAAGGGGCAATAGGGGGAGTTCTTTTGCATTGACGCGGCCGTGGGCGCTGCATTCAACCGAAAGAAGAGAAATCTGAAGAAGGGCATCATCCGTCCCGCGTGTCTCGCTCTGAGGAACGCAGCGGGTGACGGAATCTTCAACGGGCGATCTCTTCTTTCAGCATGTCCTGCAGTTTTCGACGGGCGTAGAACAAACGGCTCATCACTGTGCCTTCGGCCAGCTCCAGAGTATCGGCGATCTCCTTGTAGGAGAGGCCGTCGACCTCGCGTAGGACGACGATCTGGCGATGCTCAGGAGAGAGCTGGTCCAAGGCGTCGAAGATCTTGTCTCCGAGCTGCTTTCGAGCCAACTCCTTCGCTGGGTCTCCGATGCGGTGGCGGTCATCCAGCCCACCGTCACCGTCGCCGGTTCCGATCTGCTCGTCGAACTCCACGTTCTTGCGCTTGCCGAACTTGCGCAAGTGGTCGATCGCCAGGTTCATGGCGATTCGGTACAGCCAGGTGTAGAAGCTGCTGTCCTTGCGGAAGCGATCCAGGTTCTTGTAGGCCTTGATGAAGGCATCCTGGGTCAGATCACGCGCCTCTTCCTTGTCGCGCACCATGCCAGTGACCATTGCGTAGATGCGGCGCTGGTAGCGCTCTACCAAGCTCCGGTACGCGGCGGCGTCGCCAGCCAATACCGCCTCGACCACTAGACCATCGGCGGCTTTCTGTTCGGGACTCTGAGCCATGAACTTGTCCTTAGGCGGGGTGAATCTGCTGGGCCAAGTAGTTCTGCAGCCCCACTTGGGAGATCAGCTCCAGCTGCGCTTCGAGCCAGTCGACGTGCTCCTCTTCGGAGATCAGGATGCTTGCGAGCAAGTCGCGGCTGCCCTCGTCGTTCATCTCGCGGCACAACGCGACGCCAGCCTGGAGGCGGGGAATCGCATCGTATTCAACGGCCAGGTCAGCGCGGAAGCACTCCTCGACGTTCTCGCCAACACGCACCTTGTACATACGCTGAACATTCGGCAGCCCGTCCAAGAAAAGGACCCGCGCGATCAGCTGGTCGGCGTGCTTCATCTCGTCGATGGACTCAGCCCAGACCTTCTTGTACAGGCGCTCGTAGCCCCAGTTCTGCATCATCTTTGCGTGGAGAAAATACTGGTTGATCGCCGTGAGCTCTCCGGTCAGGACCTCGTTGAGTAGGCTGATGATCTCGGGGTGCTTGACGCGGGACATGGACTCTCCTTGGGGCGCTTCCATATCCGCTTTGCTCCGGCCCGCCCGCAAAGGCAAAAAAAGCTGTTGACGGCCCTTATTGATTCCGACTATCACTTAGAACAAGCAAGTGAAAACGATTTTCATTGCCAGGAGCAGCCATGGTCATCTGCATCTGTGAAGCCATCGGAGAGCGCGAGGTCGATTCCCACATCGACCGTGGCGTGAGCAGCGTGCGCGAGCTCAAGGCCGCTTGCGGTGCCGGTGGAGACTGCGGGGCCTGTGTGCGAGAGCTGCGCGAGCGCATTCGCTCCAAGCGCTGCCAATCCGGCGCCGAGCAGCAGGCCTCTAAGTAGCGTGCCGCCGCTCAGGTGCCTGCCTCACTGACCTTTGAGGCGCTCACGCAACCGGTCTAGGCTCTCCCCACTCAACAGCGCCTCGGCCATCGCATCGATGCTCTCCTGGGTCTCCTCCACGGATACTTCAGGTCTCGCTCTGCGCGGTGGTTCCTCCCCAAAGAGCACACGCCATGCCGTGTGCTGCCGATCAACGCCAAGCAGCGAGCTGAATCCTCCCCTCTTCAAGGCGGCCTGCCAGTCCATACCGCCCTCGAAGCCTTCCAGGGCGATGGCCAGGTCCTGCGGAAGGACGTCGTCAAAGAGCCCAGGTAGCTCCCGCTCCAGAATGTCCAGGAGCTCGTCGACCGTGCAGCCCGGACCGAAGCCAGTGAAGAGCACAACAAAGCCATGCCCACGGCAG
This sequence comes from uncultured Pseudomonadota bacterium, assembly GCA_913060515.1. Taxonomy (GTDB): domain Bacteria; phylum Myxococcota_A; class UBA796; order UBA796; family CAJQPC01; genus CAJQPC01. The sequence continues at coordinate 20,640 of CAJXRZ010000101.1, forward strand.
AGCCCCACCGAGCCAAGCTGGCCATAGGGCGGCTCCTCTGCGGTGTAGGGGTAGCGGGCGCTCAGCGCCTCCAGCTCGCAGCGCAGCGCAATGACGACATCGGTGCTCATGGTTCTCCTTGGCCCTTCCTAAGCGACCCGTGAATCGCGCGGCGAGCCGGTGGCCTTTGGCCCCCCCTCCTGGTCCGCCTCAAATGGCCCACCGCCCAGCCCTTTCGGCGCCAGCTGGGCAACTGCCCGCTGGCGCCCGTGATGAGCCCCAGAAGGCGAAGCCTTCGCCTGGG
>CAJXRZ010000102.1 GCA_913060515.1 uncultured Pseudomonadota bacterium
GGGCTACGGTGACCTCGCTGTCACCACCCAGGCCTGCGATGCCCCCAGCGGCTACACCGCCGATGACACGGACTGCGATGACGCCCGCGCCGATGTCAATCCCGCCGCAGACGAGTACTGCGATGGTGCTACGGACGAGGACTGCGACGGGGATGTAGACGAGTCCACCGCAGTGGACAGCGTGCGGTGGTTCGTGGACGCCGACGCCGATGGATTTGGCAACCCAGACTACGACCGGAAGGCATGCGAGAAGCCCACTGGCTACGTGGCCAAGGCCAAGGACTGCGACGACGGGGATGCAGACACCAACCCCAACGCCGACGAGGTCTGCGGCGGGGACGATGAGGACTGCGATGGCAGCGTGGACGAGTCGGGCGCCATTGATGCGACAGACTGGTACACCGACTCCGACGGTGACGGCTACGGAGACAGCAGCGCCACGGCCACCACGGCCTGTGATGCCCCCAGCAGCACCAGCTCCGACAACAGCGACTGCGATGACACAGACGACTCGGTCTACCCCAGCGCGGACGAGGTCTGCGACGGCGTAGACAACAACTGTGATGGCGACACCGACTACGGCGCTGCATGGGTCGGCACCGACTACAGCACCATCCAGGACGCCCTGGACGACGCCTCCAACGGTGACCTGATCTGCGTGGCTGCGGGCACCTACTACGAGAACATCGACTTTGGTGGCGTAGACGCCATCTTGGAAGGCGAGGCCTCCTCCACGGTCGCCATCGACGGCTCCTCCAGCGGCTCTGTTGTGAGCGCCAGCCTGGGCGAGGACATTGAGCTGCGCAACCTCACCCTACAGAACGGCAGCAACTACACGGGCCCCGGTCTGTATCTGTACTACTCCGATGCCGTGCTGCAAGACATCACCTTCGACAGCATGTCCTGCACGACCTCTTCGGTCTGCTACGGCGGCGCGCTCTACGTCTACCAAGGCAACCTGGAGGCGGAAGGCACCCACTTCAGCAACATCGACGCGGCTGTGGCGACCACCTACGGCGGCGCGGTCTATGCAGGCTACTCCGATACATCGCTGATTGAGACGACGGTAGACACCGTGGACTGCGGTACCTCCGTCTGCTTGGGCGCCTTTGGCTACGGCTATGACGGCGACCACGAGATGCAGGACATGGACGCAACAGGCCTGAATGCACCGGCCTCCAGCTACATCAACGGCTCCTTCTGGTACGGCTACTACGCACAACTCGAAGCGGATGGGGTGGATCTGTACAGCAACACCTACTCCGGCGATGCAACCGGCATGTTCCACAACAGCTACGGCTCCCTGGAGCTCAGCGACATCTCCATCACGGACAACACCTGGGCACCATACGATGCGATGTACGGCATGGTCGCCTACGACTACCAGTACTACGGAACCTCAGCCTCGGACGGGTTGAGCGTGGACGGTCTGTACGTGGCGGACAACGACGTGACCTTCTCCGCTGGCTACGGATACAGTTACGGCGCGCTGGGCTTCTACACGGCCTCCTACAGCACCTCCTACACATCTGACGTGGAGATTCGCAACGCCGAGTTCTACGGCAACACCATGGCCGACGTAAACGTGAACTACGGCGCATGGATGTACAGCATCTACGGCACCAACACCGAACTCCAGAACGTCATCCTGGCCGGCAACGAGGTCGCCTACGCCAGCGCCTACACCAGCTACCACCACGGCTGGCTCTACGGCTACTACGGCACCGAGATGTTCCTGGAGAACGTGGACATCGCATACAACATCACGGACACTGCGACCTACATGTACAGCGGCGTCTTCCACGCCGCCTATGCCAGTGACTACGACGTCGTGAACACAAACGTGGTCGGAAACGAGGCCTACGGAAGCTATGAGTACGGCGCGATCTACTACAACGATTACGCCTACACCTCGGGCTATGCTGGCACCCTGAACTGGGACTACAGCAACCACTACGCCAACGTGCCGAGCACAAGCGATCTGTATTGGTCTGGCGGCACCACCCGCGTCCCCAACGGCACCTACACGACGGTGGATCCGATCTACACCGATGTGAGCAGCACCGACCCCAGCGACTGGGACCTGACCCTGGGCAGCGCCAGCACCTTGATCGACGCTGGGGACACCAGCATTCTGGACACCGACGGCAGCACCAGCGATGTCGGCGCCCATGGCGGGCCGAACTCCGCTCTCTGATGCTGCTCTACGCCTTTGACCCTCTCTGCGGCTGGTGCTTCGGCCTGCTGCCCGCCATGCGCCTTCTCAAAGAGACACACCCTGAGCTGCCCATTGAGCTTGTGATGGGCGGCTTGGTGCTCGGTGCACGCGTTGGCCCCTACAAGGGCATGGAGCAGTACATCCGAGGTGCTGCGCCGCGCATGACCCAGGTCACCGGGCAGCCCCTCTCGGAGGCCTTCTGGCAGCTCATCGCCAAGCCACATGTCATCTCGAACTCTGCGCCCCCCATCCGGGCGATCCTCCAGATGCAGCTTCAAGCACCCGAGAAAGCCGTGGACTTTGCCCACAGCCTGAGTCACGCCCACTTCGCACTGGGCGCCGATCTGGGCGACCTTGAGACCGTACAAGGGCTCGCAGGCTCCCTGGCCGAGACTCTGGAGCTGCCCGACTACCCACAGACCAACGAGACGCACCCGCTCGTCCAGCCGGAGGTGCGTCGTGCCCGCTCGATGGGCGTGAGGTCCTACCCAACCCTCGCGGTGCGGACTGGAGAGAACCAGGCTTGGCATGGCCTCCCCAGCGTGTACGAGCCTCATGCCTTCGTCGCTCAGATCGAGGACGCGCTGAGAGGGCTATCGACGGCACCCTGAAGGGGAAAGGAACCTTCTGGACGCTGAGTCAAAGGGCCCGGACGCTGGGCCATGGGAGCACACAGAGCAAGGCTCTACCTTGGATGGGAACCCAAGGAGAACCTCATGCTCAGCCTTCTTCCCCTTCTTCTCGCCTCCCCCGCTCTGGCATCGGAGGCCCCGGCTTCGCAAGCTCCCACGCGCCATCTTGTGGCCAGCACACAGCCGATGCAGCACCCCGCCTTGGGCGAGTTCCCGCTGGAGAGCGCAGAGCTGGCCAAGCGCAAGCGCCCCTGGTTGGCCGCCGGCCTGAACTGGTTCCTGCCAGGCGCCGGGTACATCTACAACGGACAGCGCCCAGCCTTGGGGGCCACCTTCCTGGTTGGGGCTGTGGGCCTGACCGTCGTCGAGCAGTCCCACGCCTTCTTTGGGGAAGGGTTGAAGACCTACGACCCCAAGCTCTTCAACCTGATGTTCGCCTCCGTGTTGGTGATGAACACAGGCTTTGCCATCGACGCCTTTCGCGAGGCCAAGCAGCTCAACACGGACAACGGACACCCACCCAAGCGCCAAGCCCGCCTCGCTCCCGCCCTGATGCCCACCGGAGAAGAGGAGCTGGCCTACGGCTTGGTGCTCCAAGTACGCTAGGATGACCTCACCTTCAATGGCAAGTATGGAAGCCCTGTTCACCACTCTGAAGACGCTGCGCCTGCAAGGCAGCATCTTCTCCCGCGCACAGCTCCAGGCTCCCTGGGGCGTGCACACCCTCGGCTCCGAGCGCGCCATCTTTCACGTGGTCACCCAGGGCCAGGCTTGGTTGCGGCCCAAGGGCCAGGCCCCAATCCCGCTGCAGACAGGCGACTTGGCCGTGATGATGCAGGGCCAGGAGCACATCATCAGCGACGCCCAAGCCGGCCCGGCACGCCACATCACACGCTTTCAAGCCCCCGTCGGAGACGACGGGCTGCCCTGCCTGAGCAACAACGCCGATGGCGAGCAGACCGCTCTGCTCTGCGGGACCCTCACCTTTGATCCCGGTGCTGCACCCTTCATCGCCAGGCACCTGCCTGGGGTGCTGCATGCAGCCTCCGGCAGCACGGCTCCGTGGTTGGACACCAGCTTGCGCATGCTCGCAGAAGACGTCGGCGGCCAAACACAAGGAAGCGCAGGCCAGGCCATCGCAGGTCGGCTGGCCGAGGTGCTCTTCATTCAGGTTCTACGGCGCATGGCAGCGCAGGACAGTCCCCCACCCTGGCTCCAAGCGCTCAGTGACCCCCAGATCGGCCGCGCTCTGGCGCTGCTCCATCAGTCTCCCCAGAACGCCTGGACGGCCCAGACTCTGGCTGCGCGCGCCGGCATGTCCAGGAGCTCCTTCTTTCAGCGCTTTCAGGCCTTGCTCGGCGAGACACCGACGGCCTACCTGACCCGTTGGCGAATGACCGTGGCCTGCGGTGCCATGCAGGACCCCGGCGCTGGACTCTTCGAGGTGGCACAGGCCGTCGGCTACGCCTCGGAGGCCGCCTTTAGCCGGGCATTCAAGCGGGAGATGGGCCAGCCCCCTTCCCAATGGCGGGCTGCCCTGGGCTGAGCCAGGTCTGGCCTAGTAAAAGTGTGACAAGAGACCGCAGACCTCGGTGCGCCAACATGCTTAGAATGCTGCCACCACAGAGGTCAACATGAAGCGCCGCCACGTCTTGGAGTTCGAAGACCTGCCCTCCTTTCCCTCCTGGTTGCGCGCGTGTGTCACCAACAACATCGTGGTCTTTGCGCGGCTGATTGGAATTCCGGAGGTGCTGGGGGACCTGGTCGCCAAGACCTTGAAGCAGCAGAAGCTGACCCAGATTGTCGACCTGGGTTCCGGCAGCGGCGGGGTCATGCCCGACGTACTGGCCCACCTGCGTGGCAGCCCTGGCCTGGAGCAGGCCGAGCTCACCATGACCGACCTGTACCCAAATCCCGACGCCATGGAACGCTACTCCGATGGACCGGCGCACTACAAGCGGGAGTCGGTTGATGCGACAGACTTGGCCCAGGCTCCTGCTGGCTTGAAGACCATGGTGAACTCCTTCCACCACCTGCGCCCAGAGCAAGCCCGAGCTGTCCTGAGCTCGGCGGTGGACTCAAAGCAGCCCATTCTCATCTACGAGATGGCCGACAACACCATGCCCTTCTGGCTCTGGGTGCTCAGCCTGCCCATTGGCTTGAGCATCACTGGGGCCATGTCGTTCTTCATGAGCCTCAAGGTGCGGCCCCTGAGCTTCAATCAGCTCTTTTTCACCTTCTGCGTTCCCCTGATTCCAATCTTCTATGCCTGGGATGGCCAAGCCTCCATGCCCCGCATCTATGGGTTGGAGGACCTGGATGAGCTCTTGGAAGGGCTGGAGCGGCCGGACTACACCTGGGAGAAGGGTCAAGCCAAGAACAAGACGGGGCAAGGGATCTACCTAGTGGGGCTGCCCACCTGAGATGTATGGCAAGCTGAGGCATGCTCTTCTTGCTGGGCTGCGGCCCCCTCCCCGACCTGAGTGACAGCCACCGAGACTTGTCGGACAGCTTGCCGGTGTTCCCAGGCGCCCAAGGCTTTGGGACAGACACCGTCGCCGGTCGCGGGGGCGAGGTTCTCATCGTAGACACCCTGGCGGCCAGCGGTCCTGGCTCACTGGCCGAGGCCTTGGCCACCCCCGGACCACGCACAGTGCTCTTCGAGGTGGCCGGGGTGATTCGCCTGGAGGAGAACCTCAGCATCCAGGAGCCCTTCCTGACCCTGGCCGGTCAGAGCGCTCCCCCTCCGGGCATCACCCTGGCCGGCGCCGGCTTGGTGGTGAATACCCACGATGTGCTCATCCAACACTTGGCCATTCGGCCCGGCGGCGATGCCTCGGGACCGGCCCCTGAGAACCGGGACGCCATCGCCATCATTGGCGTACCCAGCGGGGATCTCCCGGTCTACAACGTGGTGGTAGACCACGTCTCCCTTAGCTGGTCAGTGGATGAGCAGTTCTCTACCTGGTACCCCGGCGTGCGGGACGTGACCCTGAGCTACGCATTAATCAGCGAGGCCCTCAATGAGAGCGTGCACCCCGAAGGCGCCCACTCCAAGGCCTTGTTGGTGGGCGACCACACCCGGCGGGTCAGCGTGCACCACAGCGTTCTGGCGCACAACCACGACCGGAACCCCATCTCCAAGGGCGACAGCAGCGCGCTCTTCAGCAACCTGCTGGTCTACAACCCCGGACGCTGGCCGGTGACCCTCTTCGACCAAGAGCGCTCCGGCCCCACCCTGATGGCACTGCAAGAGTGCTTGTTCATCCCCGGCGCAGACACCCCCCTGGACCACAGCACCGTGCTCATCGATCGCAGCGCCAAGGATGGCACCCAGGTCTACCTGCGGGCCTTGAGTTCCTGGGACGATGGCGGCGTGGAAGTGCTGGGTCGACGGGACGAGGTGCTGGTGGAGGACATCCCGGTGAGCGTCACACCCCTGCTCACCGAGGCCAACGCAGGGCTGCTGCAGACCCTGCCTAATCAGGTGGGGAGCCGGCCAGCCCAGCGAGACCCCGTCGACACCCGGGTCATTCAAGAACTCGCCGACGGTGAGGGCCGCATCATCGACCGGGTAGCCGATGTGGGAGGCTGGGCCGCCCTCGAGTCCATGGGAACCCGGCAGCAGGTCTTGGTGTTGCCCGAGGACCCCAGCGGAGACAGAGATTCGAACGGCTACACCAACTTGGAGGAGTGGCTACATGACTTGGCTGCGGAGCTGGAGGCCCAGAACTGAGCAGCTGTAGTCAACAATTGAGCCCTTCGCAGGGGTGCGCTGGCGCCTACGTTCTTTGCATGAAACAACCGGCCATCTACTTCCCCCATGGCGGCGGCCCCTGGCACGTCATGGAGGGCTCTCCCTTCGCACCACACTCCAGCTACGCGCCCCTGCGCAAATACCTGGAGGACCTGCCGGCCAGCCTGCCTGCCCCGCCCAAGGCGGTGTTGATGGTCTCCGCCCACTGGGAGGCCAAGGTGCCCACCCTCCAGGGCGCCGCCCAGCCCGGCATGCTCTACGACTACGGCGGCTTCCCGCCGCACACCTACAAGATTCAGTGGCCTGCTCCCGGGGCCCCGGAACTGGCTGCCCAGGTTCAGGACTTGCTGCGCAGCGCCGGCTTGGCCTCGGCTGTGGAGCCCACGCGGGGATTCGACCACGGGACCTTCGTTCCGATGATGGTGGCTTGGCCCAAAGCGGACATCCCCACCCTCCAAATCTCTCTCATCCAGGGCCTGGATCCCAAAGCGCACCTGGAGCTGGGCAGAGCGCTGGCTCCCCTCAGAGAGCAGGGTGTCCTCATCCTGGGCAGCGGCCTGAGCTTCCACAACCTGCGCATGTTTGGCCGCCCCGAGGCCAGCACGCACTCCCAACGCTTCGACGCCTGGATCCACAGCCTGGCGCCGATGTCCGCAGAGAAACGGTGGGCCGCTCTGACCCACTGGAAGCGTGCCCCGAGCGCCTTGGAGTCCCACCCTCGAGAGGAGCACCTGCTGCCCCTGATGGTCGTCGCAGGCGCTGGCGAGGATGCAGCGGTGCAGGTCAGCTACAGCAACGAGATCATGGGCTTTCGGGTCAGCGCACTACACTTCGGCTGAGCCCCTCGCTCCCTTCGCGTCCCACTTGCTCCTCAACCACCATGCCAGCACCGATACTGGCGCGATGATGGGTGCGAGCAAGACCGTGGCCTCGGTCCCGATCCAACCCAGCTCAAAGTGCCAGTTGGAGAAGGGAAAGAGCAGCGGGTAGCCCGTTCCCGTGTGGTGCTGGAGCAGGTCCACCGCCATGTGCAGCATGCAGCCCCCGAAGAAGTTGGCGGCGATCTTGGGACGCTGCAGCTCGGGGAAGACCAGGGCCAAGAGCACGCACAGCGGCAGCATCCCGAAGGGCATGTGCAGCACCCCGGGGGCGTGGGTCAACCCTTCGGGGATGGGCAAGCCAAAGCCGACCAGCTTGACCAAGACAATGCCGGGGACGCGGCCGGCCAGGTCGGGCAGCACGGTCCCCAAGGTGAAGGATGCGGTGTGCTTGCGGCCTGCGGCGGCCTTGAAGAGCAAGGCGGTGGCCATGTGGGTGACGAGATCAGCCACGCTCCACCACCCTTCTGTTCTCGATTCGGAAGCTGGCCAGGGTCACGCCACCTGCGAGCACCAGACCCAGGAGCGAGAGGCGCACCTTCCAAGCCCGGAGCGGGTGGTGCTCCCAAGAGACGGCCTGGAAGGGCTCATCTGGGGAGTCCGGGATGGTCGCGATGACCGAGAGAATCTCCGTCTCGTGAACCGGTCCCTCCACACCAGCGATGACGTAATCCACGGTGGACTTGCGCACTGTGATGGTCGCAGGACCCACCTCACGGACCTCGGTCAGCGCCAGGAAGACCTTCTCGCTGCGGCAGCTCTCGGGCTGCTCGGTGCAGGCTTTGACCTCCTTGGTGCGCGAAGTCGAGACCTTGGAGTAGGCCCAGCCCATCCAGATCAGGTAGCCGATGATCAGCACGGCCACGAAGGGCCGACTGCGGTCGGAGAACACGAGCTTGCGTAGGGAGTTCAGCACTGCAAGTGGCGTATCCTGGGGATCCTGAGCCGCAGGCAGGAGAGATTATGCAGCCGGCCCAAAGCCCGCGGCGCTGGCGACCTGGTGCTCGCCGCACAAGACCAAGTCCGATGGGGTGTGAGAGACCAAAAGCAGCGGTATGTCGTGTTTCTCGAGCCAGTCACTGAGCACCGAGATGACCCGTGCTTTGAGGGGGGCGTCCAAGGCGGAGAAGGGCTCGTCGAGCAGCAGCAGCTTGGGCTCGCTGAGCAGGGCCCGCCCCAGGGCCACACGTTGACGCTCTCCACCGGAGAGCGCTCTGGGGCGCCGGTCCATCAGGTGCGGGATCTCCAAGTCCTTCGCGATGGCCAGGGCTTGGCTGGCATCCCCTCCCCCAAAGCGCAGGTTCTCAGCCACACTTAGATGGGGAAACAGCAACGCGTCTTGCGGGACCCAGCCCACCCCGCGCTCCCAGACCGGTACCCGGGTGTTGGCGTCTTGGAGTACCCGCTCCCCTAGCGTCACCCTGCCGGTGGCGCTCTCCAACCCGGCGATACAGCGCAGCAAGGTGCTCTTTCCCGCCCCCGAGGCCCCGCTGATGCCCACGCGCTGCGCGCGGCTCTCAAAGGCGATGTGGTGACCTCGGGCGAGGTGCAGATCCACGGAGATCATGGCTGCTCCAGGCGTTTCTGCTGCCAGCGGTTGAGTGCCTCAAAGGCCAAGAGGGCTCCCAGAGACAAGAGCACGCTGGCTCCCACCAGCAGGCTGACTCCGCTGGCGCTGGGGTCCTCCAAGAGCTGGTAGACGGCCAAGGAGATGGTGCGGGTCTCCCCTTCGATGTTGCCGGCCAACACGGCGGTGGCGCCAAACTCTCCCAGGCCTCGGGCGAAGGCGAGCACAGCACCGGCGGCCAGTCCCGGGAGGGCCAAGGGAAGCGTGACCCGCCAGAGCTGGGCTTTGGGGGGCGCGCCCAGGGTGGCCGCAAGCTCCTCCAAGCGGGGGTCCACAGCGGTGAAGGCTGCGCGGGCGGACCAGACGTAGAGGGGCAGCCCCACAATCAGGGCCGCCAAAACCGCCCCGCCGAAGGAGAAGCTCAGGGGCAAGCCAATGCTGGCCAATGCGCCGCCCAAAACGGTGTTTCTCCCAACGAGTTCCAGAAGAAGCAGACCTGTGACGACCGGAGGCAGGACCATCGGCACCAGGACCACGGCGCTCAGGAGTCCGTGTCCAACAAAGCGCTTGCGAGCCAGCAAGTACCCCAGGGCCATCGCCGGGAGCAGGCCGAGGACGGCTGCGAGCAGGCCGACCTGCAGAGAGAGCCAGACGGCGCTCATTGTGCGGCCAACGAGGGCGAGGAGAAACCCGCGGCGACGAAGTGTGCCTGGCCGCCGGGCTCCATCAGGAGGGAGAGCAGCCCATGGTCCTGGGCTTGGGGTGTCTTGGCGGCCCAGATCTCGATGGGGGCGTGGGCCTCTGGAGGGAAGCTGTGCAAGACGCGTACGTCCGGGTTGCCGTGGGCATCGGAGCCGTAGACCACAGCCGCGTTGACCTCGCCGCGGGAGACCCAGGCCAAGACCGTTCGAACGTTGTCTCCCCTCCGCGCTTGGGGGGACAGGCTGGCCCAGAGACCCTCCGCTCTTAGGGCCTGTTCTGCATAGCGACCGGCGGGCACCTGCTCACCGGCCAGGGCGATGGGCCCTTGGAGCTCAGAGAGCGTCCGGACGGAGCTCTGCACAGGCACCACGAGGACCAGGCTGTTGGTGAGCAGAAGCTGCGGCTCGACGACGAGCCCTTCGTCCACCAAGACCTGCATCCAGGTGGGGTCTGCGGTGAGCACCAGATCGGCGGGAGCACCTGCTTGGAGCTGGGAGACCAGGCGCGGGGTCCCGGCGGTGCTCAGGGCGCTGGTGTGTTGGGTGTCCTCGCTCCACGCCTCCAAGATGGGCGAGAGCGCGGGCCCCAAGCTGGCGGCCGCAACCACGCGAACAGGCTCCTCTCTCGAGGCCTGCGTGCAGGACAGTGTGCTGGCGAGGGCTGCGAGCAGGAGCATGGTGTGGGGCTATCGTGGGCACCGTGGCTGGCAAGTCTTCGTGACCTGGAGGGGCTCGGGCAATACAGGCGCCCGCACTGGAGGGTCTCGTGGCCATCAACTGGTTCCCCGGACACATGAACAAGGCGCGCAGAGAGATCGCCAAGGCCATGGGCCAGGTCAACCTGGTCATCGAGGTCTTGGACGCGCGCCTGCCCCACAGCTCCGAGAATCCTCTGGTCGTGGGGCTGCGCAAAGACACGCCATGCATCAAGATCCTTAACAAGAAGGACCTGGCCGACCCCAACGTGACCGGTCAGTGGATCAACTGGTTCAACGCCCAACCTGGAACGGTCGCCGTCGCCCACGAGCGCCTGCAGCCCAAGGCCACCAAGCGCATCTTGGGCCTGGGTCGAAAGCTCATGCCGGCGGACCGAAACGCCTCCAAGCCCATCGTGGCGATGATTCTCGGCGTGCCCAATGTCGGCAAGTCCACCATCATCAACACCCTGACGGGCCGCACCCTGGCCAAGACCGGAAACATCCCTGCGGTGACCCGGCGGCAGCAGCGCATTGAGATCAAGGGCGGCTACATCCTGATGGACACGCCTGGTTTTCTCTGGCCTCGACTGGACCCACCGGAGTGTGGTCTGCGCTTGGCGATGATGGGCTCCATCCCGGACAACGTGGTGGTCTATGAGGAGCTGGCTGTCTTCGCCGCTCAGACGCTGATGGCGCACTACCCGCACCTGGTCCTGGAGCGCTACAAGCTCAAGGAAATGCCAGAGACGCCGGAGCTGCTCATCGAGAAGATCGGCGAGAAGCGTGGCTGCATGCGCAAGGGCGGCATCGTCGACATGCAGAAAGCCAGCGAGGTCCTGGTCAAGGAGCTGCGCAGCGGAAAGCTGGGTCAGGTGAGCTTGGAGCGGCCGGGCCGGCCTGCAAGCGAGATCTGAGGGCCTCTTAGGCCGGAACGCAGTTGATCATCCACTGCGCACCGAAGCGGTGCATCACGCGCTGCTTGATGTCCTCGCTCAGGGGTGAACCTCCCGGCATCTCCCCGAAGCGGTTGATGGGTCCAAGGCTTCCATCGAGCGCTTGAGTCTAGAAGCGCATGGCCTCTTCCGCGTTGCCATGGAAGGTGCTGTAGGGGTTGACCTTCATGTAGGGCTCCTTTCTACCAAGCCTTCAGCAGCCTGGGGGCTTTGTCCCTGGTTTGTCCAGTGCACGTCAAAGGAATCGGCCTTGTTGACAGCCCATCGCCCACCGCCCAAACTCCACGGGTCTCTATGGCCCATCGGGCCCTGGAGTCCCCGGTCGTTCCGACCGGTGCCAACGAGGTTTCCGATGTCCCACACCACCCACATCTGAGCTGGTCCACTGCCCGGAGTCTCCGGGCAACACACCAGCCCGCAGACCATGCGCTGACCTCGGCTCCGGGGTCCGCGCCCGGAGTTTTTGCATGACCGATTCAGTCCAAGGCGCACTCGCTCGCCTGGAGCCCTTCGCCGCCGGCGTTATCGCCCAGCAGGCCAACAACATTGACGGCAGCGCCGTCTTCCCGACCCACACCGTGAACGCTCTGCGCCAGGCCAACCTGCTTGGCCTCATCACGCCGACGGAGCACGGTGGCCTGGGCGGGACCATCTTCGACGCCGCAAGGGTGGTCGAGCGCATCGCGCAGGAGTGTGGCACCTCCGCCATGGTCGCCTGCATGCACTACGCCGGTGCCGCGGTGCTCGCCGCCTATGGCTCGGCTGAGGCAAACGCAGAGGTCGCCCGTGGCGAACACCTCAGCACCCTGGCCTTCTCCGAGTCCGGCAGCCGCAGCCACTTCTGGGCCCCGGTCTCCACCGCCAAGCGCTCCGAGGGGGACACCGTCACCCTCGACGCTCGCAAGAGCTGGGTGACCAGCGCGAGCCACGCCCACGCCTACATCTGGTCCAGCCAGTCCTTGGACGACCCGGCCGCGAGCACCATCTGGCTCGTTCAGCGCGGCCAAGAGGGACTGAGCATCGCCGGCGGCTTTGATGGCTTGGGCCTTCGGGGCAACGACTCCACACCGGTGAGCGCCGAGGGCGTGCGCATCCCAGCCGCGAACCAGCTGGGCCCAGACGGCGGTGGCTTTGACGTGATGATGGGGACCGTCTTGCCGGCCTTCCAGCTCATGAACGCAGCCTGCAGCATCGGACTGATGGAAGGCGCTCTGCGCGGCGCCATCAGCCACGTCTCGGCGACCCGCTTGGAGCACATGGGGGCCTCTCTTCGTGAGCTCCCCACCCTGCGCTCCTACCTGGCCCAGGCCCACATTCAGGCCGACTCCGCCCGCGCCCTCTGGCTGGACACCATGGCCGCCGCCGGCTCCAACCGGCCCGACACCATGCTCCGTATTCTGCAGGTCAAAGCTGCCGCAAACGAGGCTGCTCTGGACGTGACCGCGACCTGCATGCGCGTCTGTGGAGGCGCCGCCTACCGCAAGGACCTGGGCGTGGACCGCTACTTCCGAGACGCCCAAGCAGGCGCTGTGATGGCGCCTACATCCGATGTCCTCTACGACTTTGTCGGCAAAGCCATCTGCGGCATGGAGCTGTTCTAATGACCACCCCATTCACCCTTGGCGCCGTGGCCTACGACCCAAAGGTCGTGACCATCTGGGAGGGCTTCAAGACCTGGCTGGAGACCCAGGACTTCGCCTTCGACTTTGTGCTGTACAGCAACTACGAACGGCAGGTCGAAGGCCACTTTCGGGGCGAATACGACGTGGCCTGGAACTCCCCCCTGGCGTGGGTTCAGGTGCGCAGGATTGCGGAGGCACTGGGTCGAAACGCCAGCGGCTTCTGCATGCGCGACACGGACTGCGACTTGACCAGCCTCCTTGTCGCCCGCTCGGACAGCGGAATTGCCTCGCTGCAGGATCTGCGCGGTAAGACCGTTGGCGTCGGCGCACCCGACTCCCCCCAGGCCACGCTCATTCCCCTTCTGGCGCTTCAGGAGGCCGGGCTCGTCCTGGGCGAAGACGTTCAGGTGCGTGTCTTTGATGTGCTCTTCGGCAAGCACGGGGATCACGTGGGTGGAGAGCGCGATGCCGCCCGTGCACTGATGGCCGGTGAGATCGACGCGGCTGCCATGATCGACGGCAACCACCTGGCCTTCACAGCCGAGGGCACCTTGCCTTCGGGGGCGACCACCATCGCCTTCCAGACTCCCCAGTATGACCATTGCATCTTCACCGCCCTGGACGACGTGGACCCCGTGGTCTGCGAGCGCTTCACCGAGCTGCTTCTGGCACAGCGCTATGACGACCCCATTGTGCGGCCCTTGCTGGATCTGGAGGGGCTCAAGCAGTGGAAGCCCGGTCGCCTCTCGGGCTTTGCCCAGCTGGAGCGTTCTGTGGATGACCTGAGCTTCTCAGGTGCCCAGACCGTGCGCGACTTCATCGCCGCCACCATCGCTGAGCACCAGGACGGCACCCGGTGAGCGCCGGCGCCGTGGTGAATCTGGGGACTCTGGGCATGGACCAGGGCGCCCACCTCTTGGTCAAGCGGGCCTTGCGTGCGCTTCCAACGGGCGGCTCCCTGCGTGTCCTTGGGGACGCGCCGGCACTCCAGATCCACCTCGGCGCCTGGGCCCGCGCCCAAGGGCATGGGTGTACTGCCCTCGCTGGCGCATGTGTGCTCACACGGGGCAACGCGGACCAAGGGCGATGGCATGGGGCAGAGCGTGCAGGTGGTGTCGATCCAAGCCAAGACAACGCCGTCGCCGCCCACCCAAGCAGCCGCTGGGGCCTGGCAGCACGGGGTGCCAAGGTCGAGGCCGGTGGACCGGCGTTTCACTTTCCGCTCTCGGACAAGGACGTGGTCTGGACCGATGATGCGGCTCGGATCTACGCACAGGCTGCCGCTGCCCAGTGGGACCCTGCCGTGGCCATCGACTGGCAAGCCGAGATTGCCCACCCTGAGGAGATCGAAGACGCCGTCGTGCAGGTGATGACCTACCTGATTGAGAACGAAGTCGCCGCGCTGATGGTGCCCTCGCGCTTTCTGACCCAGGTGCACCCGCACTTCAGGGAGATTCTGCAGGTCCTGGCCATCCAGGCCGCCGATGAGGCCCGGCACATCGAAGTCTTCACGCGACGGGCCAAGCTGCGCCGGCCTGAGCTGGGGTTGAGCACGACTGGGGGGCAGGTCTCGCTGAAGACCCTGCTAGATGAGCCAGATTTTGCGATGGCGACCTTCTTGCTGAGTGTGTTGGGAGAAGGGAGCTTTCTGGAGCTACTGCGCTTCTTGCATCGCCACGCACCGGACCCCATCACGCGTCAGGTGGCCAAGCTGAGTGCCCAGGACGAGGCCAGGCATGTGGCCTTTGGCATGGCCCACCTCTGTCGGCATGCCAGCCTGGATCCCTCCCTCACCGGCCGCTTTGCCCAGGCTGTGCAGCGTCGACACGCGGAGCTTCAGCACAGCGCTGGGCTGAACGAGGAGGTCTTTGATGCCCTGATTCTGCTGGCGGCAGGCTCTTGGGAGCCGGCGGACATCGCCATGGGTTGGGAGCGGGTGCAGGAGCTCAAGGCTTCGATGGACCATGGGCGGCAGGTGCGGCTGCGGCGGCTGGGTTTTGAGCCTGAGCGGGCGGCGGAGTTGAGCGCGCTGCATACGCGAAACTTTATGTAGGGGGCCGCTCGCCTGTTTTTTTGGTGGGGCCGTCACCGAGTGGATCGGAGGGCTTGCCGCCTGGAGAGCCGGGCGCTATATGCGTGGGGCTCAATCGAGCGCACGGGCGATTAACTCAGTGGGAGAGTGCTACCTTCACACGGTAGAAGTCACTGGTTCGAATCCAGTATCGCCCACCATCGATAGACCCCGTCAAAGCGCTGCTTCGACGGGGTCTTCTCGTTTCGGCTCCGAGCAGACCATACTGGACGCTATAACTCGCCGGAGCGGAGGCTCCGCTCTATCTGGGCTGCCCGACCTGTTCCCACCAGCGGCTGCTCTCGAAGGCACTGCCGAAGGCCACCTCCTGGCCCAGCTTGGGCGTGACGAGCTCGACGCCGTGCTCCTGGGAAGCCCTCGACGCACGCTCGATGGGCTGGTCCCAGGCGTGGTAGCTCAGGTCGAAGATGCCCCAGTGGATGGGGAGCATCGTCTTCGCACCCACGTCGACGTGTGCCTGGATGGCGCTCTCCGGGGTCATGTGGATGTCCTCCCAGCCCGGGTCGGCGCCGTAGTCGCCGATCTTGACGAAGCTCAGGTCGATGGGACCACGCTGGTCGCGGATCTCCGCGAAGTGGGGCCCGTAGCCGGAGTCCCCGCTGTGGAACACCGTGTGCTCGGGGCCCTCGATGACCCAGGAGGTCCACAGGGTCGGGCTGCCCATCGACCTGCGGCCCGAGTAGTGGCGGGCCGGGGTGCAGTGCAGAGTCAGGCCACCGAGCTCGGCGCTCTCCCACCAGTCCAGCTCATGGATCTGCACCGCCGGGACCTCCCAGACCTCCAGGTGAGCGCCGACACCCAGGCCCACGTAGAAGTGCGTGCCCCGCTCAGCGAGGGCCTGGATGGTCTTCATGTCCAGGTGGTCGAAGTGGTCGTGGGAGATGGTCACCGCGTCGATAGGCGGCAGCTCCTCTACCGACAGCGGGGGCGGTGTGGACCGCTCCGGCGCCATTAAGCGCACAGGGAAGGCGTGGTTGGAGAGCATCGGGTCGGTCATCACCCGGAAGCCGTCGATCTCGATGAGCACGGTGGCGTGGCCGAACCACCAGGCGCGCAGCCCAGGCGCCACATCCGTAGTCAGATCGGGCTCCACCAGCGGAAGGGGCTCGGGCGGTGAGCGCACCCGGTCCTGCCGCATGTCCTCGAAGGTGATCAGGAAGTCCGACTCCAGCTGGGGAGGGTCGTTCACGAAGCGCTCGCCGTCGTACCGGGGCGAAGCGGCAGCCCGCTCCAGCCGCTCGCCCTCGAGCTTGCCGCCGAAGTCCGGCCAACTCAGGACATAGGCGACCGTGCCGGCGAGCGCGGCCGCCAGTGCGACGAGTCCGATGGCTCCGTACCGTACGACCTTGCGCATCATGCCTGCGCCAGTCCAACGAGCTCGTTGCTCACGTCGAAGAGCCGAGCGGCCAGGGCGTCGTCATAGACGAGCGGGTTGGGCGAGCGCATGGGCCAACCGCCAGCCTTGTCCTTCTTGTCCTCGTAGAACATCGCGTTCTGGCTGTAGAACTCTCCGCTGTGCTTCGGCGCATCGTCGTCGAGCAGACAGTGCAGCTGCGTCTGTGCGCCCTCCTCCGGCCCCATCAGGCCCATCAGCCCACCAAACGGGCGCATCACCCAGTTCTGGACCCAGGTCGGCATCGTGTGCTTGATCAGGTTGGAGCGAACCCACCCCGGGTGGACAGAGAACGCGCTCACACCGGTTCCCTCGAGCCGCCCGGCCAGGTGACGAGCATAGATGACCATGGCCAGCTTCGACTGGTTGTAGGAGAGGGTGGGGTCGTATCCGCGCCGCTCGAAGTCCAGATCGTCGAGGTGCAGCTCCGCCACCTTGCCAGACATGCCCGCGTGTGCCGCGCTGGCGACGCAGACGATGCGACTCGGAGCGCTCTTCTTCAGGGTGTCGAGCAGGAGCTCGGTGAGCAGGAAGTGTCCGAGGTGGTTCACGCCGAACTGCGTCTCGAAGCCATCGACGGTCTTGCCCTCGGGCGTGTTCATCACCCCCGCGTTGTTCACCAGGGCATCGAGTCGGTCGTGCTTCTCGGCGAAGGCCTGCACAAAGGACCGCACCGAGGCGAGGCTGGCCAGGTCGAGCTCCATGACCTCGACCGAGCCACGCTCGCCCTCGATAGAGCCGACCGCCTCCTGGCCCGCGGCGACGCGACGGCAGGCGGCGATGACGTGGGCTCCTTGCTTCACGAGCTGCTGCACGGTGGCGAGCCCCGTGCCGGAGTTCGCGCCGGTGACGATGGTGACAGTCCCGCTCAGGTCCTTGTCGAAGAGCTTGGGATCACAGACGAGGTTCTTCATGGGGGCATCCATCCTGTGGTGTTGGTGCTGCCAACCTACGAGGCACCCACGTCGGGGGCAATGTCGGATCGCGCCATCGTTGTTTCGAAACGCGCCAACCGGAATGGCACGAACCGATACCTTCATGGCGCGATCCGCCATTGCTCGAGACGGGTCCCCTCGCTAGGCTGCTCGCGGAGGCCACATGTCCAAGTCCGCTGCGTACCCCCTCGAAGCCGGTTGGCGCCCCCTGCTCAGGGACCTGGGCGTGCACCCCGAAGACCTGTTCCGGCGAGCCCACCTCCCCGAGGGCCTCCTCTCCCGCTTGCCCACGACGCTCACCGCCGATGAGTGGTTCAGGCTGTGGACCGCGCTCGAGGTCGAGGTGGGCACGCCAACCTTTCCCCTCGACCTCATCCAGGCGGCGTCGACCGAGTCGCTGTCCCCGCCCGTGTTCGCCGCGCTGTGCAGTCCCGACCTGCTCACCGCGGCGCGGCGACTTCGGGACTACAAGCGCTTGATGGCCCCGATGCGTCTCGACGTGGACCTGGACGCCGAGGGCCTGGACCTCACCTTCCACTGGCTGAAGCCGCCGCGGGCGGTCCCCGCGTCGCTGATCACCTTCGAGTTCGCCTACGTCACGATGCTGGCGCGCGTTGCCACACGAGAGCCCGTCAGCCCGCTGGCGGTCCGCTCGACCGTCACGCCCCCGAACGGAGATGCCTTCGAGGCCTTCCTCGGCGTCCCCATCGCGGCGGGTCGAAGCAACACGATGCGCTTCTCGCGTGAAGATGCGCTCCGCCCCTTCCTCACCGCCAACGAGGAGATGTGGAAGACCTTCGAGCCGGCGCTGCGACGGCGGCTGGACGACCTCGAAGCGGCTGCCCCGGTGAGCGAACAGGTCCGAGCCGTCCTGCTCGAGGGGCTGCCAAGTGGCCGGACCTCGGTCGAGGAGACCTGCAAGCGCCTCGCGATGAGCAAGCGGACCTTGCAGCGCCGTCTTCGGCAAGAAGAGACCACCTTCGGCGCCTTGCTCGAGGAGACGCGCCGGGGGCTGGCCCTCCACTACCTGAGGAACACGAGCATCACCTCCTCCGAGATCGGCTTCCTGCTCGGGTTCGGCGAGACGAGCTCGTTCTACCGAGCCTTTCACAACTGGACGGGCAGCACGCCGGAGACCAAGCGACGCGAGCTCGCCGGGGCGCCCTGAGCGGGCGCTCCGAGGTTCTTCAGGCGGCCCTCATCGGCGCGTCCCAGCCGGCCGCCTCCACCCAGAAAGTTCGAGCATCGTCCAAAAAGGCCCAATCAAACGCAAGAAACCCCGAGTGCTCCGCACTCGGGGTTTCTTGCGTTTATTGGAACGCTAAGCGACAGGGCTGCGCCCCGTCGCAGAAGCGACGAGAAACGCCATCGCGAAGCGACGGCGTCTCTCGGGCCAGCCGGAACAGACGGGCCAGCCGGAACAGACGGGCCAGCCGGAACAGACGGGCAAGACGGAACAGACGAGCAAGACGGGCGTTAAAAAGCAGCCGGCGTCTACCGACCCCCTCCAACGGGCACCGCCTTCAGCGAACGAGCTCGATCCGCCCATCTACGCCTGGGTTGACCTGCACCTCCTGCACTTCCCCATCGGGCCATCGCACCGTCACGCTCTCTACGCGGCGATCCGCAAGCCCGAACCAAGCCCGCGGCTCCATGGCCCCGCCCCAGCCCGCCTTGGCACTGATCTCTTGAACCGCCACGCCTCCGTCGGCAAACCCGAGCGTGACCCGCGCGCCGACTCCCCGCGTATTGCCGCCGTCCTGACGCAAGCTGACCACCAGCGCCCGCGCGGACGTACAGCTGGGCTGCCAGACGTGCGATGGGCCGTCCAGGTTGACCACGACCAGCTCGGGGAAACCATCATCGTTGAACATCGCGCGCGTCACGCCGCGGCCAACGCCCCGCGCATCGAGGCCCAGCTCCGGGGCGATGTCCACGAAGGTCCCGCCTTGGTTGTGGAGGAGCCGATCGGCCTGCGCGTCGAGGGCCTCGTCGGGGAAGTCCGAGAGGGGCCCAGAGGTGTCGAAGACGTCAAGCCAGCCGTCGTTGTCGAAGTCCACCCACACCGAGCCGAAGGTCATGTGCCTCTCGCTCTCGAGGAGCATCGCGCCCGCGACGCGACTCACGTCGGTGAAGATCAGCCCGCCCTCGTTGCGCAGGAGCTGGTCGGAGCCAGTGTTCGTGAGGAAGAGGTCGAGATCGCCATCGTTGTCGTAGTCACCGGGTGAGACGCCCATCGGGTTGAAGTTGTTGGTGCACCCGCAGTCATCGGAGCGGTCGACGAAGGACCAGCTCTCGCCACCGCTGGGCCCCGCGTTCTCTAGAAGCAGTGAGGGGCCAGCCGAGGCCTGATCGGCGTTCGCGACGAAGAGGTCAAGGTCACCATCGTCGTCGAAGTCAGCCCAAGCCGGAGACCAGCTCACCCCCTGGCGTTGCTCTGCGCTCAGCCAGCTTGAGACATCTTCGAAACCCCCTGCGCCATCGTTGCGTAGGAGCTTGTCGAGGGCCCACTCCTGGGTCGCGCCCGGACCTGCGGCGTGCACGATGTAGAGGTCCAGGTCGTCGTCGCCATCGAAGTCACCGAAGGAGGCGTCCATCTTCTGCGGTCGCGTGTCCAGCGCCAAGAGCCCGGCGTCTTCGCTGACGTCCTCGAAACGCCAGAGGACCTCGGCCTCCCCGGGGCCCTCGTTGCGCAGCAGCCACATCTGCTCTGCGTAGCCCCCCGTCCAAAGGTCGAGATCGCCGTCCCCATCGACGTCCCCCAGAGCGATACCGGCCAGATCGCGGGCTTCGAGGAGGACCTGCGTTGACCAGGGTCCGTCCTCGCCGTCCCGCATGTGGAGCACGAGGCCCTGGCCGCGGTGCGCCACGATGAGCTCGTCGAGGCCGTCGCCGTCGAGGTCGAGCGCTGCCACAGCGCCAGCTTCCTTGCGTCGAGGCTCCCCGTCCGTGGTGTCGACCAAGCCCCAGGCCTCCGCCCGGTCGACATAGGTGACCGCCTCCGCTGGCGCCGCGCACCAGGGCTCCACAGCGACCACGCCGCTGTCCGTCTCCCCAGGAACCGCGTCCCCATCGAGGCGGCCCGAGCAGCCGCTGAAATTGCTGAGGAAGAGGAGGGAGGAGAGCAGGTTCATGATTCTTGGATAACGCCGCATAACGGCGCGTCGAGGGAGGCTCTTGCTAGGCCGAGTCGGGCTGCCTCCCAGGAGGAGCGAGGTCATCATGGCGATCGACGACGTCCCCGTCCCTCGGCGGTGGAGGTCAACCCGTGGCGGCCAGCTCTTGCAGAAAGGTGGTCATTCCGTCAGGACCGGCCGCGTGGCAGGCCACCAACTCAATCAGGTGTCCGACCCAAATGTCCCGGGTCACCTCCGGGAGTTCCGCCAAGATCCGCGCCACATCTCTGTCTCTTATACACATCTGACGCTGCCGACGAAGAGGATAGTGTAGATC
>CAJXRZ010000103.1 GCA_913060515.1 uncultured Pseudomonadota bacterium
CGAGATTTCTGCCTGTCTCGTGGGCTCGGAGATGTGTATAAGAGACAGGCATACGAGGCTCTAAGGTGTGAGATCCCCGAAGGGTGCACCTCCTCCACCGACCCGACTACAGTGCGCCGCACTGGAGGCCCCATGTTCCTGTTCCTGATGCTCGCGTGCTTCGACGAAGAGCCCGACACGGCAATCGACACCACCGACGACACGGCAGTCGACGACACAGGGGTGGACGACACCGGCACCGATGACACCGGCACGGACAACAGCTGCGAGCTAGAGCCCTTCTTCGGGACGGTCCTGGGCATCAACAACACGAAGAAGGACGTCGCAGTCTCGCTGGACTGCCTGCTGGAGGTGGACGAGAGCCAGATCTCCAGCGTGCGCTTGGACGGCGTAGAGGCGGAGTGGACCCTGGACGGCCAGACCCTGATGATCGACCCCTCCAACCTGAACAACACGGGCCTGCTCACGATGAGCGTGGTGGTGCTGGACGAGGAGCTGAGCACCACATTCCGGGCGCACTCCATGGAGCTCAACTTGGAGCAGCCCGAAGGCCTCTACGATTTGGGCGCAGACTGGACCGGTGGACTGCAGCTCATCTCGGAGAGCGAGGCCGACCTGGTCGTGATGTCCGATGACCAAATTGCGGTGGTCGACCGCAACGGAAAGGTCGATCCACCTTGCGATTTGACGGTCGAGCACGGCATCTGCTTGTACGGGCGCTGCTTCGCCTCGGCCTCTGGACGCGGCTTCTATGGCACCAACGGGACCTCGGTCGTCGCGGTGGACGCCGACAGCTGCAAGCAGCAAACTTGGGCCGGCAAGTCCTGGAACTTCCAAGACATCGGCCAGAACTCCAAAGGCACGATGGTCGGACTGCACCGGGGCGCGAAGAACGACTACGCCCTGGTGGATGTGTCCAGCGGTGAGAGCCTGTCTTTGGCGGTGTACACCGGCACCGTGCGCCTGGTCGAGGATTCCATCCTGCACGCCGGCTGCAAGGAGTCCCTCGTGTTCGAGGACATTGACCCCAGCAGTGGAAAGGTGCTGAACAGCGATGTGACCTCGCTTGACTGCTCACCCGATGAGATGGAGGTGCAGCTCTACGATGTGGCGGGAGACGGGGAGGATGACCAGCTCATCACGCTCACCTACGGCACCCAACAGACCCTGGTCTGGCGCAAGGGTGAGGGTCGGGGCAGCTTTGGTACCCCCCAGGTTTTGGTCGATGCCCCCTATGTGGCCCTGCGCGGGGACGGCCAAGTGGTCTACACCCAAGACAACGGAGCGAGCTTCTCCGGCAAGCTGGAAGAGGGCGAGAAGTCCACGGCTGCGATGGAGAACCCGACCTTTGTGGGGATGGCGGGTGCCAACAACAACGTGCTCCACAGCATGCGGCCCTCGGGAGGCTCGGGCACGGTGATGGATGGTCGCTACCTGGTCCTGCCCCAAGAAGTAGAGGTGGTCGCCGAGAGCGCCTCGGGGCAGCTGTTGACCCGAAAGTGGGACGGAAGCGATGCCAGCTATGGCGTGGACGACGTCGCGGTCTGGGTGCTGCGCGAGTCCCCCAACACCGGCATTGTGGGCGGCATGCCGCTGTCCTACACCATCGAGGATCTGGTGATCGATGAGCGCGAGATGAGCACCGGCGCCGACTGGGACTTCCGCATCGTGGGCGACCCCGAGGCCAGCGAGGCCTGGGCCATCGCGCTGCAGGACGACGGTCTGGAGTTGGTGTGGGTGGACCTGGAGGTGATGGACACAGCGCTGCTCAAGAAGCGCAAGCCCCTGGGCACACGCGGCATTCGGGAGCAGGACATCAAAGCAAGCGGGCTGGTTCGCCCAAGCTCCACGCCTTCGATGACGAACGCAGTCGAGCTTGGGGCCTTTGAAGGAGAGCTGAGCTACACCTCGCTGGTGATGACCATGCCGTGGGAGACGGAAGGGGCCTGCCCCTGCGCCACAGTGCTTCTACCCGGTGTTTCCGAGGACCCCGCAGAGATGGAGGCCCAAGCCATCGTCTTGGCGACCAGCGACGTCAAGGACTGCAGCGATCTGCCGGTGCCTTTGGGCATGGTGGATGTACTGGGCGACGGCGGCAGTCAGGTGGTGCTCTCCGACGGCACCATGTACCGCATCAATGCGTTCCAAATCCCCGAGAAGGTCGTGATGGAGAAGGACGGCGACTTCTACGGAATGCAGTCCGCAGACTTCAACGGCGACGGTCTTGGCGATGTGGTGTTCATGGGCGATGCAGGCCAGAGCCTCTGGCTGAGCGCCGGCGATGGCACCGGTCTGGGCTACGAGAACACCGCACCAGCTTGGTCCCAGGTGGCCCAGGTCGCCGGCAGCACCCCGAGCACGGCCTCCAAGCGCAACCCAGCGATCTGGCTGTACCCACGCGGTAGCCGCTGAGCCGACGGAAGGGCGTGCGTCAACACAGCGCGCCCTCCCTGGCCCATACTACTCCCCAGCCGAGCCATGCTCGGTGCCAGGAGTCGACCATGAGCAAGGGCATCCAAGACCTCAACGGCAAGCTCGCCGTGGTCACCGGCGCAGCCAGCGGAATCGGCCGCGCGCTCTCCATCGGACTCGCCGCCAAAGGCTGCAACCTGGCCCTGGTCGACATGGACCAAGCAGGCCTGGAGGCGCTCAGAGCCCAGATTGAAGGCGTCCAAGTCACCACCCACATCGCAGACGTGGGGGACAGAGAGCGAATGAAGGTGCTGGCCGACCAGGTTGCGGCGGCCCACGACGGCATCCACCTGCTCATCAACAACGCCGGCATTGGCTACGAGGCCGCGTTCCCCCAGACGTCCCTGGAGGCTTGGGACAAGGTGATGGGCGTGAACCTCTGGGGCGTGATTCACGGCTGCCACTTCTTCATGCCGCACTTGGCCAAGGTGCCCAGAGCCCACATCGTGAACCTCTCCAGCCTCTTTGGGGTCATTGGAATGGCGGGTCAGACGGCCTACTGCACCTCCAAGTTTGCTGTGCGAGGCCTCTCCGAGTCCCTCTGGGAGGAGCTGCGGGACACAAACATCGGGCTGACGGTGGTGCATCCGGGCGGGGTGGCCACGAACATCATGAAGCGCTCAGAGGGGGATGACCCGGAGCTTCTGAAGCGGATCAGCTCCTGGTTTGAGCGAAACGCCATCCCGCCAGAGCGCGCGGCAGCGCAGATCATTGGGGCGATTCAGTCCGGCAAGCCTCGCCTGATGATCACCAAGGAAGCGGTCTTTGGCGATCTGGTCAAGCGGGTCTTTCCGGTCTTCGGAAACAAGCTGATGGGCGATGCGGTCATCAAGTCCATCGGCCTGGAGGACATGCGTGCCAAGCGCCTGATCCAGTGGAAGGAGACGATGGTCGACCCATGCGACTAGACCCGCTGGAAGACCCGGAGATCCAAGCCAAGGACGCCGATCTGGACGTGGAGACGCTCATTGTGGGCGCAGGCATCAGCGGGATCTGCGCGGGCATCGGGCTGCTACGCAAGAGCCTGACCTCCTTTGTGCTGCTGGAGGCCAAAGAGGAGCTCGGGGGCACATGGCGCGAGAACACCTACCCAGGTGTCGCCGTGGACATCCCCTCCATCTCCTACAGCTTCTCCTTCGAGACGGACTACCCCTGGACCCGCCACTACGCGCCCGGTCACCAGATCCAGGCCTACGTCAAGCACTGCGTGCAGAAGTATGGGGTGGGCAAACACATCCGCTACGGATCCAAGGTCCAGCGCTCGGAATTCAATGCGCAGACGAACACGTGGAGTACACATCTGGACACCGGCGAGGTCATCCGTTCTCGCTATCTTATCGCGGCCACGGGCCTGCTCAGCCAGCCCAAGCTCCCCAAGATTCCGGGGCTCGAGAGCTTCGCCGGGAAGTCGATGCACACGGCCCGCTGGGACCACGACTATGCGCTCCAGGGCAAGCGGGTGGCCATCATCGGCACGGGCGCCTCTGCAGTTCAGATCATCCCCTCCATCGCGCCCAAGGTGGCCCACCTCAGCGTCTTCCAGCGCACCGCCACCTGGATTGCACCCCGCGGCGACTTTGAGCTGAACCCCAGCGCTGCCCTGGCTCCCCGCAAGCTGCCGATCTACCGCACGCTGCTTCGTTTCTTCTCCGAGCTGAGCCTGGAGCTGTTGACCCTGGCCATCGTGAACTACCGACGCTTTCCCTTCTTGGTGCGTGGGATTGGCGGGGTGGTTCGTTCAGGTATGCGCAGGCAACTCAACGACCCGGAGTTGGCAGAGAAGCTCGTTCCAAACTACGGTCTCGGCTGCAAGCGGCCCGCCACGTCAAACACCTACTTGCCCACCTTCAACCGCGACAACGTGAGCCTGGTCACCACCAAGATCAAAGCCATCACGCCCAGCGGCGTGCAGACCGATGACGGGGAGCGCCACGAGGTAGACCTGTTGATTCTTGCGACGGGTTTTCTGACCACGGAGCAGGGAAACGGACCCAGCTTTCAGGTGCATGGTCTGGAAGGCGTCGAGCTGGGTCAGTACTGGGAGGCGCACAGGCTGCAATCCTATGCCGGGGTTTCCATGCCGGGATTCCCCAACTTCTTCCTGACCGCTGGCCCCTACTCCGGCGGCTTCAACTGGTTCGCGATGGTCGAAGCGCACGTGGACCACATCCTCTCGTGTATGGAGCAAGCACGGCTTCAGGGCGTCACCCGCATCGAAGTTCGCAGAGACGCCCATGCCCGCTACATGTCAGAGATGTGGGCCAGAGCCGAGGGCACCATCTTCAAAGACAGCAGCTGCCAGGGCTCCAACAGCTACTATTTGGACCGGCACGGCGATGCCGCGCTCCCCCTGCCCAGGACGCCTTGGTGGCGTCACTTCCGCAACAAGCGCACCAAGACCAAGGACTACGACTTTGGCGGGCATTGACCAAGAACGCGTCACCATGCGAGAGCGGCTCACTGCGCTGGTGGTGCTGGGGACCGCCGTTGTGGGCGCCTACTGCTATCTGAATGTGGCTCCGGTCTTCACGCCAGGGACCCTGCCCATGACGGCCTTGGACCAGGCCATTCCCTTCATACTCTGGACGGTGTGGCCCTACGTGGGCCTGAACGTCAGCAACGCGGTGATGCCCTTCTTTGTGCACAAGCGGTCCAACTTCCGGCAGCTGGTGGTCACCCTGAGCATCGCCATGGCCATCTCGATTCTCTTCTGGCTGTTCTGGCCCATCAGCTTTGCCCGACCGGACGTTCCCACCGCCAACACGGCCTCGGCCTATCTGTATCGGGCCCTGATTCAGGTGGACCAACCCCTGAACTGCTTCCCCTCAGCGCACATCGCCGGTCCCGCCGTGCAGCTCATCTTCGTGACCCGCGAGAACCCAAAGCTGAAGTTTGCGCTCTGGGGCATCTTCGGACTGGCCGCCCTCACGGTGCTGACCACCAAGCAGCACTATGGGTGGGACGTCCTGGGCGCTGTGGCCCTGGTGCTCTTCTCCTACAAGCTTGGAGAGCGCATCGTGAGCAGGTGGCCTAGCGCGGGCGGAACTGCATCTTGATGGGGCCGTCGGGTCGCAGCAGCATCATCGGACGGATGCCGACGGGTGTGTCGTTCTCCAGCTCAAAGTCGTAGCTGCGCACGAAGCTGGCCACGATGAGCAGCATCTGCATCACGGCCATGTTCTTGCCGATGCAGACTCGGGGTCCGGCGCCAAATGGGATGTAGCCCAGGGCAGGGCGGCCCTTTTTGTTGGCCGGCTCGAAGCGAGAAGGGTCAAAGGTCTCGGGGTCATCCCAGATCTCAGGGTTCCTGTGGGTGCCGTAGATGTAGGGCACCACCAAGGTCCCGGCTGGCACGTGGATCCCGCAGATCTCGTCGTCTGTCAGAGCGATGCGGTCGATCATCCAGAAGGGTGGGTACAGGCGCAGCGCCTCGTCCAGGACCCGGCGGGACAGGGAGAGGTTCTGGAGGCCCTCGTAGGTGATCTCGCCCTCTCCCATCACCTCCTGAATCTCCTCCTGCATCTGGGTGATGTACGCCGGGTGGCGGGCCAACAAGTAGAAGATCCAGGTCAGCGCGTTGGAGGAGGTCTCGTTGCCAGCGACCATGAGCTGCAGGCTCTCAATGAGCACCTGCTCCTCGCTCATGGGCAGGCCGGTGTCGTGGTAGGGCGTCTCCAAGAGCAGCTTTAGAAAGTCGCTCTCTCCGGTGCCTTCTTCTCGGCGCGCTTTGATGTGACGCAGCACGATCTGGTCGGCCTCGCGACGCAGCTGCTGGTGCTTCTCAGACTGACCGCTGATGCGGAACCAGGGCATCTTGTAGGGCTGCACAATCTGACGCACGATGAAGGCTTGAATGGTCGAGATCGTGTCCCCGATCTGCTCCAGCTCCGTATCCCCCATGCTGCGCCCAAAGAGGGACTTGCCCACCATGCGCAGGGTGACCCGAACCATGAGCTGATGCATCTCGACGCTGTCGCTTGAATCGAAGCCCTTCATGATGTCGGCGAGGACATCGGCCTGCATGGGGAAGAGGCTCTTCATGCGGTCCGCTTGGAATCCGCGGGCCAAGAGCCGGCGCTGTCGCAGCCAAGCCTCGCCGTGGCTGTTCACCAGGCCCTTGCCTTGGAACTCCACCATGCGCTCGACCTGGATGTCGGACTTGTTGAAGTTCTCCCGGTTGCCGCGCAGCACGTACTCGATGAACGCCGGGTTGGTGGAGACCACCGTGCGCCGGGCCCCTCCGAAGTGGAAGGTGAAGGTGTGTCCGAGCTGCTTTCTGTAGCGCTCGAAGACCTGAACCGGGTTCTTGATCATGTCGCCCGAGTCCAGGAAAGCCTGGGCCCGCGGGATGTGGGGCGCGTTGGTGATTCTACCTTCGAACATGTGTTCTCCAGATTCGGCGGCATGAGTCAGTCATCGACGATTCCCTGAGCCCGCATGAAGCGCAGCATGCCCAACACGACATCGTCCAGAGGCGGGTCGGCGACCCCAAAGGGGGAGGCTGCTCTGGCCGAGCGATACCCGCTGTTGTCATAGCGCTTGAACTCCATGGCCGAGATGTTGCCGGTGGAGCGCACAAAGAACTCCAGCAGGGGAAAGAGGATGTCCCCGCTCCGGCATCGCTCAATGACCTGGGGCACGAAGGTATCGAGGGGGTAGTGCTTGAAGTGTTGGCCGCTCAGGCGCCCCAGAATCTCCGTGATGTCCGACATCTTCGCGAAGGCGTCGCGGGTGACGTGGAAGGTCCCCCCTTCGCTCTCGGGCAGGCCGGCAATGGCGACCATGTTCTCTGCCGCCAAGTCTGCGGGGGAGAAGCTCACCTGATTCTGTGCGGTGGTGCCGATGCGGTGCTTCAACATGAAGGCCAGCAGACGAATGGAGATGTCCAGGTTGTAGCCGCCGCCCTGCAGGGAGGGGGTGAGCAGCGCGGGACGGAAGATTCTGCCGCTTAGACCTTGAGAGAGCGCATCCAAGACCACCTGCTCGGAGACCCACTTGGACTGGCTGTAGCCAAAGTCCAGGTGCGCCATCTGCGCGTTGCAGTCCGTCTCATACAGCGTGTCTTTGACCGACCATCCGAAGATGAAGGTCGTGGAGATGTAGTTGAGAAGCTTCTTGCGGCCGCTGTGGGCCAGCCGGATGACCTCGTTGGTGCCCCCGACATTGACGTCCCGCATGGTGGCGTAGTCGAAGAGGTAGTTCACCACGGCGCCGTTGTGGAAGACCGTGTGGATTCCTTGGGAGAGCGCCGACCACTGCTCTTGGTTTAGCCCCAGCTCCGGCTTGGACAGGTCCCCACAGACCGCCGTGACCCGGCTCTCCCATCCCGGCGGCTCCCCGACGAGCGCTAGGCTCTCTCGCAGTCGCTGCATCGCCGCGTTCTCGTCCTTGGCGCGCACCAGCACGGTGATGTGCTCATCCGTCTGTCGTAGCAGGCTTCGCAGCAGGAAGGGTCCGAAGAAGCCGGTGCCACCGGTCAGCAGAATGCCGCCCTCTGTGCTGAATTCATGGGGCTTGGGGAGCTCGGCCAGCTGAAAACGCAGGGTGGCATCGGCCCGCATCTGCTCTTGTTCTCGTTCCCGTTGCTGCTGTCCCAGCTCGGTCAGGGCGCGCCGGAAGAGCAGCTTGGCGTGAGGCGCAGCGATGGAGAGCTGCTCCAGCAGACCAACCAGCTCACAGATGGCGATGTGCTGAAGGACCTGCAGGTTCACGGCCTCAGCAAGCTCTCCCGCGTCCTGTTTTTGCAGGTGGGATTGAAGCTCCTCCGAGAACTCAACCAGACGAATGGAGTCCAGGCCCGCATCGGGCAAGGTCCAAGTCTCGGCGCCAGTGAGGCCATACTTGTGCAGCACAGGCGCAAAGGGGCCGACTCTTTGGCGGGGTGCCGCCTCCTCGCTCTGACCCACCACATCCAGGGTGCCCTCCAAGCAGCGGCTCTTGGCCAGGTGCCGAACCAGCTTGCCCGAACTGGTCTTTGGAAGGGTGCGTGGTGCGACAAAGAGAAAGCGGTCCGCGACGATTCCCAGGTGCTCCAGGAGGCGTTGGTTCAGCTTGCGTACATCTGGTAGGTCTCCTCTGACCTCGGCGACGACGACCAGTGTTTCCCTGCCCCCGTCGTCAACGGCAAAAGCAGCGGCACAGCCCTTTCGTACGGCCTCGTCTTGCTCCACCAAGAGCTCGATGTCTTGGGGGTAGAAGTTCAGACCTCGCACGATGATGAGGTCCTTTGTGCGGGCGCAGATGTAGAGCTCATCCAGGTGAACGAAACCCAGGTCCCCCGTTCTAAGCCAGGCTCTCTCATCCCCCAAAAGCGATGCGTTGAAGGTCTCTTCCGTCAGCTCAGGGCGTCGCCAATAGCCCTGGCATTTGCTGGGTCCGCTCACCCAGATCTCGCCCACGCCGCCCTCTGGCAACTCCTGTCCTTCCGAGACGATTTTGATACGTGTTGCGCCCAGAGCCCGCCCGCAGCTCACCAAGCTTCGGGTCGCCTCCTCTGGGGCGGAGAGCGCCGCTGGCACGGCGCTGTGTTGAAGCAGGCCAGCGCGGTCAAAGCGGGTGATTGTCCGGCCATAGTTGGACACGGCCAAGGTGAACTCCGCCAATCCGTAGGCGGAGAACAGGGCCTCTCGCTTCAGGCCATGGGGCTCGAACTTCTCCAGGAAGGCCTCGAAGACCTTGGCGCGCACAGGCTCGGCGGCGGTCATCAGGAAGCGAAGGGAGCTCAAGTCCAGGTCCTCGAAGGTGGACGCTGGCAGCTTGTCCGGCCGCAGGCAGTACTCGTACGCAAAGTTGGGCGCGGACGAGGCCGTTCCTCCGACCCGACTGATGGTCTCCAGCCAGAGCGCCGGACGCCGGATGAAGTCTATTGGCGAGAAACCGTAGGTTGTTCCACCTTTTAGGGCGAAAAACAGGTAGTAGCCGATGAGCCCCATGTCGTGGTACTGCGGCAGCCAGGTCACCCCAATCGGCAGGTGGTCGACCGTCGCATCACAGTTCTCGATGATGTTCTGGTGGGTCACCATGACCCCCTTCGGGTCGCTGGTTGAGCCGGAGGTGTACTGCAGGAAGAGCAGGCCGGAGTGGGCCTCTTCTACGCTGCTGCAGCCTGTGTTCGCGTTCGTGCTCACAATCCAGTCGAGCTTGGAGACCGTGTCTCGGGCAAAACGAAGCGAGGAGATTCTGTCCCGCGTGCGGTTGAGCTTCATCGACCAGTAGTAGGAGCGCTCGGTGAGGATGGCCTTGGCACCTGAGTCCTGGGCGATGAAGTTCATCTTGTAGAGCGCGGCCTGAAAGCCGTGGCTGGACGGTGGGTAGACCGGAACTGGCACGAGCCCCAGCCGCACACAGGCAAAGAAGGCGCAGATGATCTCCAGACCCGGCGGGTAGGCCAGCAGGACCCGGTCTCCAGCCTTCAAGCGGGTGCTGCTGCGGATGTGGGCAGCGATGTCCGTCGTGCGCTGAAAGAAGCTGGCGTAGGTGTAGGACTCGGTGGTCTGACCGTCGATGTTCAGGAAGGCGTAGAGGAGCTTGTCTGGGCTCTCGCGGGTGCGCTCGCGCAGCTGCTCGATGATGGAGGGCATCGTGTCCAAGAGCCTGAGGGGATCCTTCGATGAGAGGAGCCCTGGGCCCATAACCAGCGTTTGGCTTGTCCCTGCCGCTCATTGGGGCGGCCAGCGGTCTTCGTCTTGCTATCGACGAATGACTCCCGTAGAAAGTTGGGCATGCTTCTCCTTGCATTCGGGTGCGCATCCCCAGATGTGCCAGTCGCGCTCTCCGTCCAGGTCCTCGAGGACCCGAACCTGCTCTCCGACGGTCCCCGCAGGTGGCCCTGGACGCTCACGCTGGTGGCCGAGCGGGTGGAGGGAAGCCCTGATACGGAGGAGAATTGCCCGGAATCCAAGCTGGGCGTGGCGACACTGAACGGTCAGATCTCCTCGGAGTGGGAGCCCGGCATCTGGGTCGAATCCCGAAGCATTTTGACCTCGTCCTATTGCGCAGCGTCCACGGCCGTTTGGAGACTCGATTCGCTCCCGGACGCCGCCGAGCTGGAGCTTGGTGAGTTGGGGTCCTATACGCTGGATCTACCCCTGATACGCGTCGAGCGGCTGGAGCCAGCTTTGGACAGCGTCGGACGGGACGAGCCCATTCGCTTCTCGGTGACGCCTCCCTTGGAGGAAGGCGCTGAGCTGTCGACCTTTGGGCACAGCTTGTACCGTGAGCCCTTTCCCTTCTTGGGGTGTTGGTCCGAGGCGTGGGTCGATGGGGGAGATGTGGTCGGGACGGCTGATTTGGGTGAGGTGCCGTCGGTCGGCGGCTTTGACCGGGGCGCGTGTGCCCTCGGTCTGTCGATTCTGAGGCCGCCGGCCGAGCTGTCACCATGCGGCGCGGCGTCTTGCAGCCTGGTCAGCGAACTGAAGCACATAGAGGCGCTGTCCCTGGAGGGGTTCTGAGCCAGCCCTCGGGTCCTGAGATGGGACATCCACGGCGGTACCCTCGTGTAGAGGACTTCGATGCGTACTTGCCCGGTCGACGCCTTCGAGCCCAACGACGCCTGCATAGAGGCTGCCGGGCTCCCTGATGCAGATCCGGCGCGAGCGAGCATGGGTTCACCTACAGCGACGATGAGTGCCCCTGAGGCGGGCGTGTCACCAGCCAATACAGGGCGTAGATGATCAGGGGCACCATGATCCCCGGCAGCGCCTTGAACATCGAGCCCGACCAGGGTGAGGCACCCCAGGCAAAGACCACGCCCACGCCGGTGGCCATCATGAGCATCGCGAGCCACGTCGGCAGGGGCTGACGGGCTAGACGCACCAGCAAGAGAGGACCCAGGGCTGCAGCCAAGGCAGACCAGGCGACGAGCACGAGAGAGAACACGCCGGCGCTGGCAGTGAGCGCGATGATGAGCGCGACCCCGGCCACCGCCAAGGTGGCGATCTTCGAGGCGGAGTAGGACTTGCTGAAGCGAGGGGCGATGTCCTGGGTGATGGCCGCCGAGCAAGAGAGGATCTGGGAGTCTGCGGTGCTCATGGTGGCGGCAAATAGACCCGCGAGCATCACGCCGATGAGCACGGGCGGCATGACCTGGACGGCCAGTGCGGGCAGCGCGCCCTCGCTTGCGGTGACAAAGGCATCGCCGCTGAGTCCGGCGGCCAGATCCGGCATCAGCACGCGGGCGTAGAGCCCTGCGGCCATGGCCATCAGGCTGAAGAAGATGTACCAGCCGAAGTAGATGTTTCGGGCTTTGCCGATGTTGGCGGAGTCGTCGATGGCCATGAAGCGCACGAGGATGTGGGGCTGGCCGATGGTGCCGATGCCGGCAAAGACAAAGCCGATGGCGTAGAGCCCAACGCCGAGGCTCAGGTCGCGGGGAAAGAGCTCGATCAGCTGCGGATCGATGCCTTTCAGGGCCGCGAAGAGGGGCTCTGGCCCGCCGACCTGCGAGTAGCAGATGCCCACCAGCAAGGTCATGGCGCCGACCATCACCACGGACTGAACGGCGTCGGTCCAGATGGAGGCCCGGATGCCGCCGGACATGGAGTACAACGCGACGATGACCACGCCGAGCACCGAGCCCAGCCAGATGGGCCAGCCGAACAAGGCGTTGAGGGTGATGCTGCCCGCCTTGAGCTGTGCGGCCGCGTAGCCTCCCAAGAAGATGAAGGTCAGCACGCCCGCGGCGATGGCGATGGGCCGGTTGAGCTTGCCGTTGTTGTCGGTCGCCAACAGGGCGGGGACCGAGTTGGCCTGGACCTCCTCGCTGCGATCTCGAAGGCGCCGGTGAACCCAAAACCAGGTCAGCAGGTCGCCGAGGATCCAGCCAAAGGTGAT
This sequence comes from uncultured Pseudomonadota bacterium, assembly GCA_913060515.1. Taxonomy (GTDB): domain Bacteria; phylum Myxococcota_A; class UBA796; order UBA796; family CAJQPC01; genus CAJQPC01. The sequence continues at coordinate 12,304 of CAJXRZ010000103.1, forward strand.
CCAGACGGCCTCGACGCCCATGCGCCAGGTAAAGCCAATCAGGCCGATGAACATGTAGCCGCTGTTGTTGGTCGAGACGGCGGAGAGGGCCACCAGCCAGGGGTTCACGCTGCGACTGGCCAGAAGGTAGTCCTCCGGCGTGCTTGTCTTCTTTCGGGCGCTGAGGATGCCGACGGCAGTGAACAGCACCAGAAAGGAGACGAAGGTTGCTGTGATGATCAGCGTCCCGCTCATGAGCTGGACCCCGCAATCATGGGGCGCAGGGTCTCAGATCGAGAGGAGCAGGTCTGTCTTGGCTGGGGGTACTTCATTGGGCACCATACGCCTGCTCTCGAACCGACCCGCGCCAAATCCGCCGATTAGCCCTCCAGTCCCCGCCATTGTCCCTCCAGTTCCCACGCCAGCTCCCGAATCCCAGCGCCCTTTTGATACATCGCCCACAGGTCCATCCCCCCATCAATGGCCCCAGTCTTTAGATCCAGCATCCGCATGGGGCCTGAGCGGCTGCGAGAGAGGGCCCAGAAGCGTGTCGCCCACTTGGCCTTGGGCTTCCAGGTGTCCGGACCCAGGTAGCGAGGGCACCAATCCCGCACGTAGCAGCCATCCATGCCCGTGGAGTCGTTCCAGCCGCTGCGAAAGCGCAGGCTCTGCTCGCCAAAGGCCAGACGGGCGCTTAGCTCAGCGACCACCCCCAGTGCGATGGTGCCAGGCCGCGCGGGACCCGGCTCGGCGCTGGCCAGACCCAGGCGCTGCTCGATCTCGGAGACCAGGTCGTGCTCCTGCCACATCTCCGGGTAGCGCCAAGGGTCCTCTCGCCACCAAGTCGGCCTGTCCTCGCTCGTGGAAGGGGGCGCAAGATGTCGAAACGCCAAGGTGGATCCGGCCAGGTTGAAGTGACAGAGCACGTCGAGCTCTTCCCGCCACAACCCCAGACAGTCGTAGAGACCGCTGCCAGGATGCAGCTCGATCAAGCGCAGCTCCGGATGCCGGCGCATCAGCTCCACCAGGGTCTTCATCGCGATGGCCAAGCGAAAGGGACGACGCTGCATTCCGGCTCCAGAGCTGCGTACACTTAGCGCCATGAACGTCTTCGAGTCTCTCTACGCGCTCAACACGGGAATCATCGGCACCGGCCGAGGGCGCCAGGAGCGGCCCCACAAGCCCATCATGCTCCTGGTCGTCCTAGAGCAGATCCAAGCCACCGGCGACCCCACCCAGGTGGTGTGGAACCAGGCTCTGCGTGCGCGCTTCAAAGCGCTCTTCGCGCACGTGGCCCAGCACAACGACAAGCCCAACCCGGAGCTGCCCTTCTTCTATCTGCGCAGCGAAGGCTTCTGGACGCCCATGGACACGGACGGCGTCCCGCTGAGCCGGGAACCCCGAGTGCGGGACTGTGACCTCGTCTGTGCGCAGCTGTCCCCTGAGATGGCTCAGCTTGTGGCGACCCCGAGCGGACGAGAGGCGGTACGCAGCGCCTTGATCGCACGCTACTTCCCCCAGCATGCCCAGATCCTTCAGCCTCCCAGCGCAGCCCAAGAGGCTGCCGACAGTGGCCCGGACTACACCCCGATGGGCAAGAGACGCAGCGCCGCATTCCGGAAGAAGATCCTGGAGATCTACGACCATCAGTGCGCCGCCTGTGGTCTGCGAATGGTTCAGCCGGCCTCCCTGGTCGACGCAGCGCATCTGGTGCCCTTCAGTGAAGGCGCCAACGACCACCCCACCAACGGGCTCTCCCTCTGCAAGAACCACCACTGGGCCATGGACCAGCAGCTGATCGCGCCCACGCACCAGTCTACCTGGGCGGTCTCCGCAGCCCTGATTCCAAAGCGCTCCTCCGGCGAAGCGCTCCTGGCCCAGCTCTCCGGACAGCGCCTGCTCCCACCCAGTGAGCTGGCCTTTTACCCCAGCCAAGCCGGCATCGACTTCCGCCTCTCCGCCCTCAAGTCCTAAAAGCCGCCGGCCGCCTTGCGCCGGTTCAGCTCGGTGTTCAGCGCCTCGTAGACCGCCTGCACTTCGGCGTCCTCCGTGGGCAGCAGGTTCTGACTCTCCCAGGGATCCTCGCTGATCTTGAAGAGCAGCTCCGCGCCGTTCTCGAGGTGAAGCAGCTTGTAGTCCTGGTTGGCGAGCGTCCACCCGTCCGTGCCCTGGGCGGGGTCTTCCAGGTAGCCCGTAAAGACGCTCTCCTTGCCCGAGGCCACGCTGGGGTCGGCCAGTGTCTCCAGCAGACTGACGCCCTGGGCGCCCTCGGGCGTGGGCAAGCCCCAGTAGTCCATCAGGGTGGGCAGCAGATCCGTTGCGTCCGTGATGCCCGTGTTCACCCCTTGGGCCACCCCTGGGCCAGAGACCACGAAGGGGATGCGGATGCCGCCCTCGAAGAGGGTGCCCTTGGCCTTGACCGGGATCACGGGGGAGACGGCCACAGCGTTCTCGGTGCCGTTGTCACCGATGAAGAAGATCAAGGTGTTGTCCAGCTCACCCTGGGCCTCCAGATGCGCCAGCAGACGGCCCACCTCGGTGTCCAAGGCCTCCAAGGCGGCCACATAGCAGGCGCGGTTCTTGCCGGGAGGGCAGTCGCCGCTGGGCCCCAACTCCGTGTCGCTGTGCAGGCCCTCGGGGGGCACATGGTAGGGGGGCCGGGGGGCGTTGAAGGCCATCCACATCAGCCAGGGACCCTCCTGCTCATCCACCCAGGTGACGGCGTCGTCCACCAAGCTGGTCGTGGTGTACACGCTGCTCAGGGCCGTCAGTCCGTTCTCGGTGCGCTTCCAGCTCCAGTAGCTGCCGACCCCGCCGCTCAGCAGGCCGCTGTAGTGCTGCCAGCCAAAGTAGTTGGGTGCGCTGTCTCCTACGCCGGGCTCATCGCCCAGGTGCCACTTGCCGAAGCTGCCCGTTGCGATGCCGGCTTGGGCGGCGATCTCGGCCAGGGTCTGGGTGTCTTCCGGCAGGCCCGGCCTGTTCCCGGTGTGGGCCTGCAGCACCCCGTGGATGGCTGGGTCCGTGCCGCTGAGCATGGTGGCCCGGGTCGGAGAGCAGATGGGCGTGGTCCAGGCCCGCTCAAAGACGAGGCCGCTCTCGCAGAGGGCTTCCACGTTTGGCATGCGCACTGGATCGCTGCTGAGCCCGTAGCAGGGGGCGGAGTCCATGCCCACGTCGTCGGCGATGACGATGAGCACGTTGCCCAGTACCTGGCTCTGGGTGTCTTCAGGCTGGGTGTCTTGGCTGTCCTGAACCAGTGTGTCCAGAGGCGCGTCGACCGCGCGCGTGCAGCCAAGGGCAGAGAGCAGGAACAAGGTCATCAAGAGGGCTCCACCCGAAGGGACACCCTCTCTAATCCAGGGCCCCAGCAAGGGTGCATCTGGACTTCGGCCAAGCCATGGCTCTTAGGTATGCCGCAGTGCGTCGATAGGCTCCATCCGTGCAGCCTTTCGTGCTGGGTACCAGCCAAAGACCACGCCAACCACGGCGGAGAAGGCCAGGGCCCCGAGGGTCACCGGCATGTTGAAGACGAAGGGCACGTCCATGAGCTTGGCGCCACCCCAGGAGCCCAGCAGGCCCATCGCTACGCCCAAGCCACCGCCCATCGCCGAGAGCAGACCGGCCTCGACCAAGAACTGTGTGAGTACGTCGCGCTCTAGGGCGCCGATGGCCATGCGGATGCCGATCTCACGGGTCCTCTCGGTGACCGAGACCAACATGATGTTCATGATGCCAATGCCGCCCACCAGGAGGCTGACGCCGGCGACTGCGCCCAGAAAGGCCGTGAGGATGTTGGTGATGCCGCGAATCATCTCGGCCATCTCTCGGGTGTCGCTCACGCTGAAGTTGTCGCTGGTGTTGCTGGCGATGTTTCGGCGTTGACGCAGCAGGGACTCGGTCTCTTGGGTCACAGAGTCGATGTTGCTGGTGTGGTCCGCGGAGACCAAAATGCTCGAGACATCCGTGTTGCCCAGCAGGCGCCGATGCGCGGTGGCGATGGGTACAAAGACAAAGTCATCTTGCTCCATGCCCATGGTGTTGGTGCCTTTCACTTCGGTCAGGCCGATGACCTCGCAGCTCATCTTGTTCACGCGGATCTTCGCGCCCAAGGCGGCCTCGCCCCCAAAGAGCGCCTCGCGAACCGTGTCCCCAAGCACGCAGACCGCGGCCCCGGAGATCATCTCTCCCTGGGTGGGCTTGCGACCTTCAACGACCTCCCAGTCCGCGACGGCGAACCAGTCCAGGCCACCGCCATTGACGGTGGTATCAACCTCCTCATCTCCGTAGACCAGGGTCGCGGCGGCGTTGGCGACGGGCGTGACGGCGACAACGTGGGAGACCTGCTGCCGGATGGCTTCGGCGTCTCGAACGGTGAGGGGTGGGGCCTGGGCGCGGGGTGAAGGCCCCCGCTGACTGACACCTGGGGTGACGAAGATGAGGTTGTTGCCCATCGCCTCCAAGTCGCCTTCAATCGCGGCGGTCGCGCCCTGGCCCAGGCCCACCATGGCGATGACGGCCGCAACGCCGATCAAGATGCCCAGGGCAGTGAGCATCGAGCGGGTCAGGTTGCGGAAGATCTCGGTGACTGCGATGCGAAATGCGTTCATCAGCATGAGGATTCCTCCGGGTGATCCACGATCTCCGTGCTCTCGACACGGCCGTCTCGGAAGCGCACAATAAAGTCGGTGTAGACCATCATCTCGGGCTCATGGCTGACCATGATGATGGTGATTCCGTCGTCCCGGTTCAGGCGCTGGAGCAGCTGCATGACCTCGTGGCTGGTCTTGGTGTCCAGGTTTCCTGTGGGCTCGTCTGCGAGCAGGATCTCCGGCTGGGTGACGATGGCCCGGGCGATGGCAACGCGCTGCTGTTGGCCGCCGGACATCTCACTGGGCAGGTGTCCCGCCCGCGAGGCCAGGCCGACCTGATCCAGGGCTTCCGTGGCCCGCTTCTTGCGCTCTGCAGCGCTAAAGCCTTGGTAGATCAAAGGGAGTTCGACGTTCTCCAGGGCGGTGCTGCGTGCCAGCAGGTTGAAGCCCTGAAAGACAAATCCCAGCTTCTCGCGTCGCACCAGGGCCCGCTCCTTTCGGCCCAAGCCCACCATCTCGACGCCTTCCAGCATGTAGGAGCCCTCGGTGGGCTCATCCAGACAGCCGATGATGTTGAGCATGGTTGACTTGCCCGAGCCCGAAGGCCCCATCAGGGTCGTAAAGCCGCCCTTCTCCAGGTCCAGGTCCACCCCGTCCAATGCCCGGACCTCGGCCTCGCCCATGCCGTAGACCCGGTGCACTCCCCGTACCTGAATGAGGGGGGACATCAGAGCACCCCCGTGATGACCTCGGTGCCAGCCTCAATGCCGCTCACCGCGCTGTGCATTCCGTCGCTTCCGAGCAGCTCAACGTTCACGGCCACGGGCTTGCCGCCCTCCAAAATCCACACCTGAGTGCCGCTCTTGGAGGCGCCCTCGGGCAGGAATCTCAGTGCAGCGCTGGGCACCAGAAGGCCGTCTTCCAAGCGCCCGGTCTCGATGGTCGCGGTCGCGGTCATTCCGGGCCGCAGCGCCAGGTCCGGGTTGTCCAAGTGCAGCTCGGCCACGTAGACAACCACCGCCGAGGTGGGGTCCGGGGACAGGTCTACGCGGGCAACCTCTGCCTCAAAGCTCCGGTCTGACCAGGCCGAGACCGTGAAAATGGCGGTCTGGCCAGGTGCCAAGCGGGCCACGTCGGCCTCGTCGATGTCGACCTCTGCTTTCATGCGTTTCAGATCAGAGGCGACGGTGAAGAGGGTGGTCGCGCTCATGGACGAGACCACGGTCTGACCGGGCTCGACCTGCCGCTGAAGCACGACGCCCTGGATGGGGCTGGTGATGGTGGTGTCGTCCAGGTTCTCCATCGCGCGGGCGTAGCCGGCCTGAGCCTGCAGGAGCTGGGCCTTGGAGGAGGAGAGCTGGGCCTTGAAGAGCTCCACCTGTGTGGAGGCGTTGAGCATCTCCACTTGGGTGGCAGCACCTTGTTCAACCAGGCGCTTGGTGCGTGCCAGGTCGGTCGTGGCCTTCTCCAGGTTGACCTGAGCCTGCTTGATGGCGGCCTTGGCGCTGGCCACAGCGGCCTTGGACTCGCTCACCACAATCTGGAAGGGGCGAGGCTCCAGATGTGCCAGGACCTGCCCTGCTTCCACTTCGTCGTTGGGCTCGACAAGAACCTCTGAGACCTGGCCGGTCAGATCCGAGCCAATGTCCACCGACTCCATAGGCTGCAGGGTGCCCACAGCGGTGACCTCCATGACCAGAGCGCCCTGGGTAGCGGCCTGGGTCTTGTAGCCAGGACCGTCCTTGTTGCCGGAGCAGCCGACCAGAGCGACAAGGCCGATGCCAAGTCCCAGGCTGGACCAGGTGTGTTTGTGCAATGGCATGGCTGTCTCTCCAAGGCTGTCAGGGTCTGCTTCCAAAGTATGACCAGACTGTGGAGAAAGTTTGGAGCCCACGGAGTTGCTGTGCTCCAAACTTTCTCAACGTTGGGGGGCCAAGTTGTAGGTATCGGAGGCGTGATGTTCCCCTTGTTTGTTGGCAGCCTGGTGCTGCTCGCCCCAGCCCAGGCCAGCACCCCCTTGAGCCTGGATGCCGCCTTGGGCGAGGCCCTGCTTCGGAACCCGGACTTGGAGGGAGCGCGGCTCTCGGTCTCCCAGAGTGAGCTGACCCTGGAGGGCGTGCGAGCGCTCTCGGAGCCCAGTCTGACGGCCTCCACCCAGTACAGCAACGCGGAGAGCGCCGGCTTCATCGCCGGCTCGCCCTACTCGGCCAACTCGACCGCGCTCAGGAACGAGCTCAGTGTGGGGGGGCGGGCGGCCACGGGCACGAGCTGGAGCATCTACGGCGGCCTGGACTTGGACGATACGGCGACGGTGTCCTCGTTTGGGGGACAGAGCGGTGAGATGCTGCAGACCAACTGGTCCGCGGACGCGGGGGTGCAGCTCAGTCAGGACCTTCTGGCTCCCTTCCGACGCACTCCGGAGCTGCAGCAGAAGGCCGATGCCTTGGAGTCCCTCTCCCAAGCGGAGCTCAAGCGCGAGCAGTCGCAGCAGGCGGTGTTGGCGGACGTGGCCGAGGCTTGGTGGACGTGGTCCATGTCGGCCCAGCGGGTCTCCGTGGCCCAGGACAGCGTGGAGAGCGCCCGGCGCCTGGAGGAGTTGACCCTGGCGTGGAAGGTCGAAGGCACCGCCTCGGAGGTCGACGCCGCTCGGGTACAGATCAGCAGGTTGCAGGCGGACAAAGCTCTGCTGACGGCACAGCGGGCTAGTCGGAGCAGCGCCGACCAACTCCTGCTTCTGATCGGGCACACCCCGGGCGAGGACATTCGGCCCGAGGGAAAGGGGGAGCTGCGGGCATCGCCAGAGCAGCTGGGCGTAGACCAGATGATGGCGGAGAACCTGGACTTGGCCTTGTTGGACCTGCAGCTTGAGGCGGCCAAGAGGCGCCTGGAGGATGCGGAGAACGGGCGCTTGCCGAGCTTGAACCTGAGCGCTGGCGCGGGCGTGGCGAGCCTGCAGGACACCTCGAACGAGGCCCTTGCGGCGCTGGTGGGAGATGAGCGCCTGCCCACCCTCTCGGCCGGTCTGGAGCTTCAGGTTCCCTTGGGCAACCAAGCCGCCAAGAACCAGGTCAACGCCAGCCAGGTCAGCGCCCGTCAGACCGAGCTGCTGCGGGAGAGCGCGGAGAGGCAAGTGCGTGCCCAGCTTCGCGCCGGCGTGGACCAGGTGGAGACGGCACGCAGCGCCCTGGAGATTGCCCAGGCCCAGGTGGTGTTGGCGCGCTTGAGCGAGGCGGGGGAGGAGGCCCGCTTGGCGGAGGGGACCCGGCGCCTCGATGAGCTGCTGGATGCCCGAGATGCGCGGCGTGGTGCGGAGGTGGAGCTGTTAGAAGCCCAGCTCGACTTGGCGCGTGCCCAGCTGAACCTGGCTGAGCTCTCCGGCCACGTCGACTCGGTACTCTGAGAATGAGCAAGCCCCGCCTCCTGGTCGTAGAAGATGACTTGCGGGTGGTCCGAAGCCTGATTCAAGGCTTGGACCGCCATGGTTTTGATGTCTCCATCGCCATGGACGGAGAAGAAGGCTTGGCGCGGGCGCTGGCGGAGCCCTTCGAGCTCATCGTGCTGGACCTGATG
>CAJXRZ010000104.1 GCA_913060515.1 uncultured Pseudomonadota bacterium
GATCTACACTATCCTCTTCGTCGGCAGCGTCAGATGTGTATAAGAGACAGCCCAGGCACCGGCTTGGAGGGCTTCAACAAAGCCCGCTCGCTGACCGCTGCCCGCCAATACCGTGAGGCATTGCCCCAGCTGCTCAGTCTCCTCACGGGCACCGAAGTGGACCCCCAGACTTGGCTGCTTCTGCGCTGGACAAGCTTGGACCAAGAGAGCGCCGCCTCCCTGGTGGATGAGCTCGACGCCGAACAAGCGCTGGCGGGCAACCCCCGTGAACACTTCCGCACCCGCTCTCGTTTGGCCCTGCGGGGCGATCGCGGAAAGGATGCGACCGCCGCGGCCACGCGACTGATGGAGGAGGACCGAGAGCTCGGCTCCGTGGCGATGGGCTGGGCGGTACTGCGCGGTGCCAAGCACCCAGATGCACGCAGCCTGGACGCCGTCAGCGCCGAAGACGCTCTGGTCATGGCTGCAGCGAAGCCGGCGAGCAAGCGCGGGGATCTGCTCCAGACCGCCTCCTCTTTGGAGAGCTGGCAAGCCAAGGTGCTCATCACGGCCTTGAGCGCCACTCCAGAGCTGACGGTTCAAGCCGCACAAGCCGTGCCAGATGAGCCCGAAGCGCAGCTCGCATTGGCTGCGGCACTGATTTCTCGCTCGGATCTGCCTCGAGGAGACATCGCGCCCTTCTTGACCTCAGGGGCGCGCGCAGCAGAGTCCTTGGGCTTGGGCAGTCAGAGCCTTAGCCTGGGCCAAGCCGCCATTGACGCCATGCTCCACGCCCACGACGCAGCCGGTGCAGTCGCCTTGGGACAGGAGCTGATGCAAGGCCGCCTGAGCGCCGGGGACGGACCTGGCGGCGCCATCTTGAGCCGAAGCGCTGTGGACGCAGCCCTTCGGGGTGGCGATCTTCTGGCCGCCCTTGAGCTGGCCCGACTGGGCGAGCGCATGGGCGAGCTCTCCGAAGACAAAGAGGCTTGGGGTGAGGCCGCCTGGGGCTTGGCGCGGGCCGCGCGGGACGCGCGGGACGCCTCCGAGCTCTCGCGCGCCATTCCCCTGCTTGAAGGTGACCACCGCCTCGCAGCCGAGGCCATGTTGGCCACCCTGAAGGGCCAGGGCCCCGAGAGCTTGCGCGTCCCCAAGGGCCTGCCCTGGGCCGAGGCCTGCCAGCTCTCCCTGCACGCCGCCGATGCAGCCCGAGCTGCCGGTGACTCCCCCACCTCGGCGTTCCAGTCGGCGGTGAGCGCCGCAGACCTGGACGGGGCCGCAGATCTGCGCTTGCGCGCTCGCCTTGAGTGGGCTGAATTGAGCAACGACCCGGCCGCAGTGGCCTCGTTGGCGGAGCTTGGCGATGAGCTTGAGCTCCCCGGGATCCAGGCCGAAGCGGCGGCCCGCCAGCTGCTCGCGGGAGGCTCCCCTGCCCTCCCCGAGTCCCTGGATGCGAGCTGGGCCAGCTTGGCCGACCCCAGCCTCCCACCGGCCGAAGGCACAGTGGCCGATCTGGCGAAGGCCCGCTCCCTCGCTGAGAAGAAGGACAGCGTCGGCGCCGCAGCGGCCTATCGCGCACTCTTCAGCGCACTGCCCACGACAAACCAGGGTCCCTGGCGAGCCCTGAGCGTGCAAGACGGCCACCACCCTGGCGACTTGGATCAAGAGGCCGCGCGCCTGCTTGCACTAGGCAGTGCCGGGGTGCCAGGTCTGCTGGCCCTGCACGACTTTGAGCGCGACCAAGCGGCCGTGGATGCCGCCTTCGCATTGGGCGACGACCCAGCAGCCTCCCTCCCTCCAGAGGAAGCCCTGGCCTTGCACCAAGCCCACGCCACTCTGCAAGCCCACACGCTGCGTTGGCTCTTGGGCGGCCCCAAGCCCTTGATGACCCAAGAGGCGGTGGCCCGGCTGCACGAGAAGGCCCTGGAGACACCCGCCTTCGCCAGAGCTTTCCCCGGTGAGCAGCCCAGCATGGGGATCCTTGAGGAAGCCTTGGGCAAGACGGCGCTCCTGAGCGTCCGCATCGGAGACAAGGGCGCCGAGGTCCTGGCGATCTCCGGTGACCTGATGAGCGCGCACCGCATCAAGAACCCCGCGGCGGTGACCGAGCAGGCAGAGGCGTTGCGGACTCACTTGGCGGCCGGACGCACCGCCGAAGCCCTGCAAGCGGGCAACAGCCTGCGCGAGACTCTGCTGGACGCACCGCAGCAGACCTTGGCTGGAAAGGGGCGCTACCTGCTCCTTGTAGATGGCCCACTGGCGGCGATCTCTCCCCAGGTCTTCCCCGAGAGTCAGGAGGGGCTTCGCTACTTGGCGGACATCCGAACCATCACCTTGGCGGCGTCCTGCGCCCAGGCATTGCTGCCACAGGGTGAGGCGCCCGAGCGCTACAACCCCGAGTTCCTCGGCCTCTCGGCCCAGAATCCAGAGGACCTCAAGGGCCCAGATGGCAGCCTCATCTCCCCTGAGGTTGTGCAGGTCTCGCACCGCTTCGACAAAGACATGCGCGTGGTCCTCCAGGACAGCCAGGTGGAGACCGCGCTCTTCAATGAACGAGCCAACGAGAGCCGCTTCATTCACTTGGTCCCCGACGGCATCGGTGAGAACGGCTCGATGCGCTTCGGAGAGCAGTCCATCACCCTCTCTCAGGTGCGGGCCTTGAACCTGAGCGCAGTGAGCGTGGTGATCTCGATCACCATGGAGCCGCCCTTGGCCTCGCGTTGGGTACAAGCCTTCCGCGCCAGCGGTGCGCGCTCGGTGGTGGTGAGAAGCTGGGAGGTCGGAACGGCCACACGGAGCAAGTTCTTCTTCTCGGCCTACGAGGGCTTGATCCAGCACGGAGACCCCAACCGCAGCTTCCAACAGACCCGCAAGAGCCTGATGGATGACCAAGCCCTGCTCGGAGACGAAGGTCCGCGCTGGTGGGGCGCCTACCTGAGCTTCGGGCGCCCTTAGGAACCATGCACGCCTCCCTCCTCCTGGCGTTGCTGGGCCTTGGCTCTGCAGACGCCGGGGCTCCGGAGCCCTTGCTCGCCCCCAGCGGCCCGCTCTACCTGGGCCCCTTTGATGGACCTGGCGCCGCCCCCGCCCAAGGCAAGGAGCGTGTGCGCGTCGATCCGGAGACAGGGGCGCTCTACATCCAGTCCACCCTCCTGGCCCTGCCGGTCGCCGGGCCAGATCTCCTCCTGGAGCAGATCTACACCCAGGGCCAGTGGGCTTGGTCCTTTCAAGACAGCCTGATCTTCGAAGGTCAGAGCGTCAGCCGCAGCTTCGCGGGCGAGACCCAGCTCTTTGAACCCGACGAGCAGACCCGGCGCCTGCGCTTGGAGTCCGGAGCCCTAGGCCCGTGGTTGCCTGGCAGCCGCCTTGGGGAGGGCGCGCTCACGAAAGAGAAGGAGCACTGGGTTCTCCAGGACGGCTCCCAATCCCGCCACTACGACGCGCTCGGACGCCTGATCGAGATTCAGGACAGCAGCGGCAGCACCCAGGTCATCTGGGATGAGTTGGGCCGTCCCAGCAAGCTGCAAGCGGGAGACGCTGTCATCCGGCTTTTCTTCGACGGCGAGGGGCAGATCTCCGTGATCTCGGGCGCCAGCGGCCAGGAGATCTACCTGCAGCACAAGGACGGGCTCCTGCTCGGCCTCTCCGGCCAGGACCGCCCGCGAACCCGCTACTTCTACGACGATGAGCGCCGCCTCAGCGGCATTCTGTGGGCCGATGGTTCCCGCCTGCGCATCGCCTACGACGCGCAACAACGCGTCACCGAGCTGGCAGGGCCAGGGAGCTGGAGCCAACGCTACATCTGGACCGCCCAGGGGTTGAACGTCCAAGACGGCCTGGGCCTGTCCCGTCAGCTCACCCGAAACAGCCGAGGTGAGACGCTGCGCGATGCCGCAGGACGCAGCGTCAACCTTCGTCGAGACCCCCAAGGCCAGCTCATGGGGTGGAGCGATCCCGCCGGACTGGAGCTGCGCCTGACCCGCGATGCCCAGGGACGCATCACTGCCATTGAGGGACCAGGAGGACTGCGCTACCGCCTGGAATACAGCGGCGGGCTCCTGACAAGGATCCGCGATGCCATGGGCAACAGCACCACGGCCACCCGAGGTCAAACTGGCCTGGTCACTGCCCTCACGGACGCCATGGGGCGCTCCACCAGCTTCAGCCACAACCCTCAGGGTCAGCTCACGGCTGTGGGTCCCAGCGCCCACCCCACCCGCTTCTCCCTGGACAGCGCCGGACGCATCACGACCGTGCACTGGCCCACGGGCTCTCGCTCCAAGCTGAGCTACGACGGCGCTGGCCGACTGCGCACAATGGCCGATCCCGGCGGGCAAGAGATCCTGATTCGCAGCCGCAACAAGGGACGCATTCAAGAGCTCATCAGCCGCGGCGGGGCCCGCTGGCTCTTTGAGCACGACCGCGTCGGCCGCCTCGTTGCGCTCATCGAGCCCAGCGGGCGCACCTGGCGACTGGACCGAGATCCCACAGGCCGCCTGCGCACCCTGATCCGAGATGACAGCGCCGTGCTCTCGCTGGGGTGGCGCGTCAACGGAATGCTGAGCAGCCTCACCGACGCCCTAGACGGCACCTGGGGCCTGCCCCAAGACCCCACTGGACGCCCACGGGGCCTGGTAGAGCCCGACGGCAGCACCAGCTCCCTGGCCTGGAATCCCTTGGGCGAGCTCGTCGAGGTCCAAGGCCAGAAGATTCAACGGGATCCCCGCGGGCTGCCGCTGCAGGACGGCCAGAGCGCCTGGGCCTGGGACGCCGCCGGAGAGCTGAGCCAAGTGACCGGGCCTGGCGTGGAGCTCGCTATTCAGCGCCAAGCCGGCGGACTGGTTCGGCGTCTGGACATCGGCGAGCAGGCCCTGCACCTGAACCGGGACTCCAGCGGGCGCGTGATCGGGCTGGACGATGGGGAGCGCTCCCTGAGCATCCAACGCAACGGTCTGGGGGACTGGGTCGGGATCGAAGGGGAGCACAACATCAGCCTGGAGCGCGACGACCGCGGGCTGGTCGTGGTTCGTGGCGTGGACGGCAAGGAGCAACGCCTGCTCTACGACAGCGAGGGCGATGTGGTCCGCTACACCGCCAGCGACGGCCGGGCCTTGAGCGTTGCCCGGCACCCCGACGGAAGCCCCCGGATGGTGCGCTTCCCCGACGGTCGCATCCTGCGCATCGAAGAGGGGCCGGCGCTCTGGACCCAAGTCCTCGAGGATCCGTCGGGCAAGCCCGAGCTGGACCAACGCATTCGCTTGAACGCCTTGGATCGCGAGGTCGCCCGGGAGTCGCGCGGTCCCTGGGGCTACAGTGAGCGCAGCCAGCACCACAGCCCCAAGGGCCAAGTGGTCGCAGTAGAGGCCCCCGAGGCCGCCTGGTTCTGGGCCCCGGATGCGGTCACCCGCAGCGACGGCGGCGCCTTGAGCTTGGACGAGGACGGCCGCGCGCTCAGCGTCACTGGCAGCCCCCACGTGCTGGGCGGTGAGCTGCGCTACGAGCGAGACGCACAAGGCTGCTTGGAGGGCCTGAGCGGCCCCGGTGGGCATGTGCAGGTGGGCTTGGATGGGCTCGGGCGCGTGCGCTCCCTTCAGACGCCCGAGGGCCTCTGGGAGGTGGAGTGGAGCCTGCTCGGCGAGCTCTCTCGCCTCACCCCACCCAGCGGCAGCCCCTGGGAGCTGACCTGGGCTCTGGGAGAGCTGGTCCAGGTGCAGCACGGCGGGGAGCGGATCGAAGTTCTGGGAGATCACTCCTTGGGCTGGGTCTGGCTCACGGAAGATCAGAGTCTGGGACTCGTGGTCGACCGCGAGGGCACCCCACAGCTGGCCTTCGGTCAAGAGCAGCCTCTGCGCTGGTCCCCCCTCGGCTACGGCTCAAGCAGCCCGCTCCCCTTGGGGCCCTACGGCACCTGGCGCCTCTACGAGGACACCTTGCTCTTGGACCGCTTCGGCGCTTGGGAACCCCAGAGCGGCGCCCGCCTCTGCAGTCTGGCGCCACCGGCCTTCCCAACGGCCCCAAGGGGCTTTGCCTGGGATCCGGCGCCATGGATGCCCACGGGACCCTGGGCCGATCCGCTGGCCCTGCTCGTGCGCCTGGGTGAGTTGGATCCTTGGCTGGAGGGGCCCTGGGCCGATCTGACCTCGCCGGTGGGGGTCCTGCCGGGTTGGCCGCTGAGCACAGGGGCCAAGGCCATGCCCATGGCTCCACCGCAAGACGCTCTGCCCATTTCGCTCACCCCACTGGAGAGGCTGCTGCTCTCCCAGATTCGGCCACCGGTCTCTCGAGTGGATCCTCAGGAGATCCTCAAGGTGATGATCAGCGGCGAATACCAGGATCAAGCCATATTTTCCACGCCGCTGGGGGACTCCATCCCCACACCAACCCCCAGACTTTAGGCCACTGGAGCTTGCGCTGCGCGGAGAGCGTATTAGAAGCGTGGGGCCTTGGATGACAGGCTGGCTGAGAACACTCTCACCAACTTGCGAGTCTGGGGCCCCGCGTAACTGACGTGGTGGGTGTAGCTCAGCTGGTAGAGCATCGGTTTGTGGTACCGAGGGTCGTGGGTTCAAGCCCCATCATCCACCCCATTTCAGAACGTGGGCCTATAGCTCAATTGGTAGAGCGCCGGACTCTTAATCCGTCGGTTCCAGGTTCGAGTCCTGGTGGGCCCACCATCTTCAACACCCTCTGCCTCCGGGCAGGGGGTGTTTTGGCTCTGGGATCCCCTGTTTACGGCACTTTGCTGTCCTTTGGGTCCAGAGACAAACGCAGAACTCGCCCCCCCCAAGGCAATTGGTTATGCGTGCGGGCCCATTGCTGGGATCTCCCCAGCGAGAAGATTTTCACGTGGTCAACGCGAGAGTGGCGGAATTGGTAGACGTGCTGGTTTTAGGCACCAGTGGGTAAATCCCGTGGGGGTTCGAGTCCCCCCTCTCGCACCACGACACCGCACCGACAGAGTGCTTGTGAGGAGTCCATGGAATTCCAGTCCGAGCAGGTCAGCGCCATCAAGCGCAAGCTCAGCTTTTCCGTTTCTGGCCAAAAGGTCACCGCAGAGCTGAACCGAGCTTTCAGCTCGCTGCAGAAGAACATGCGCCTGCCCGGCTTCCGTCCAGGCAAGACCCCTCGCCGGGTGATCGAGCAGCGCTTCGGCGCCAAGGTCCGTTCAGATGTCGCCTCCGACCTGATTAACCAAGCCTTCCGCGATCACGCCGCTGAGTTGGAGTTCTTTGGCCAGCCACAGATCTCCGAGCGCGGCGATGTGAAGGCCGGCGAAGACTTCAGCTTCGCCATCCTGCTTGAGGTTCGTCCCGAGCTGGAGTTGGGTCCCTACACCGGCGTGGCTGTTGACTTCCCAGAGGTCAACATCCCCGAGGACGCCGTCGACGCCAACATTCAGGCCCGCTTGCGCGGCCAGAGCGTCTTGGCCGAGGTCACCGACCGCAAGGACGTGCAGGCCGGAGACAAGGTCCTCGTCGAGGTCGAGGCCAGCGCAGACGGTGAGGTGGTTCACTCCCACCCCGGCACGCTGATCGACACCCAGGCCGAGCGCTACTACACCGGACTGGAGACCGAGCTCATCGGCCTCAAGAAGGGTGGCAAGGGCAAGACCTTGAATGACGTCACCTTCTCCGAGAGCGCACAGCTCGACGATTTGGCTGGCAAGACTTTCGACGTCAAGGTCAAGATCACCGGCATCCAGGCCATGGCAACCCCAGAGCTCTCCGACAGCGTCGCAGAGGAGCTGGGCTACGAGGGTGGCGCCGACGGAATGCGCGCTGCCATCCAGGCTCAGCTCGAGGAGTCGGCCAACGGCCAGGCACGCAACCAGGCTCGCGCCAACTTGCTCCAGGTCCTGATCGACGCCAACGAGTTCGACGCTCCAAGCGGCTTGGTCGACCAGCAGCTCAAGGCTTTGCTCGAGGAGCTGCGCATCCAGCGCGCTTACTCCGGCCAAGACGTGCGCAACTGGCAGCCCAACGACGCTGAGATGGCGGACTACCGCAACCGCGCCACTTTCGCAGCCAAGGCCAGCTTGATCTTGGACCACGTGTCCAAGGCTGAGAAGGTCGAGGTGACCGACGCCGAGATCGAGGCCAAGTACCACGAGATCGCCGACGCACGCGGACAGCGGGTCGAGGCCATCAAGGGCTACTTCGAGAAGGAGGGCGCCGTAGAGGATCTGCGCGACCGTCTGCTCGAGGAGAAGACCCTGGACTGGCTGCTCGAGCGCGCAGAGCTCAACACCATCAGCGCTGAGGACGCCGCCGCAAAGGCTGCTGACAAGGCCGCTGAGGCTGCTCCTGCCGCCGAGGCCGCTCCTGCCGAGGCCGCTCCTGCCGAAGCCGCTCCTGCTGCCGAAGCCGCTCCTGCCGCCGAAGTCGATCTCAGCAGCATGTCATCCGCCGACCTGAAGGCCATGGCCAAGGAGCGCGGTCTGAAGGGCTACTCGAAGCTGAAGAAGGCCGAACTGGTCGCTCTGCTTCAGGGCTGATTTTTTTCCCTGATTCTCAGGGGACCTAAAGGCTGCCCATCAGGCAGCCGAATTAGAGCGGGTCGACCATTTGGTCGGCCCGTTTTGCTCTGCCGTGCTGCCGCATTTCGTGTCGGCGTTGGCAAGGGGATCCACCCCCGTTACGCCTTTCGCTGGACGCAACGCCTGCCCGTGCTCACGTTGGTGGCCCCATTCCTGTCGGAGAATTTGATGATCATCCCTAGCGTTACTGAGAACATCCGAGGCGGAGAGCGCAGCTCGGACATTTACTCCCGGCTGCTCAGAGACCGCATCGTCTTCCTTGGCACCGCAATCGATGCCAATGTGGCAAACGCCATCATTGCCCAACTGCTCTTCCTGGAGTCTCAGGACCCCGAGAAGGAGATCTACCTCTACGTCAACAGCCCCGGTGGCAGCGTGACGGATGGCATGGCCATCCTGGACACGATGCGCTTCATCAAGGCACCCGTCTCCACCATCTGTGTGGGCATGGCTGCCTCCATGGGTGCCGTGCTCTTGGCCGGTGGCGAGCCTGGCAAGCGCCGCGCTCTCCCCAATGCCCGCGTCATGATTCACCAGCCCCACATCCGTGGTGTTGGTGGACAGGCCTCGGACATCGAGATCACCGCCCGCGAGATCCTTCGTTGGAAGAAGATTCTCAACGCTGTCTTGGCCGAAGCTTCGGGCAAGAGCGTCGATGAATTGACCAAGGACACCGACCGCGACAACTTCATGACCGCGGACGAGGCCATGGCCTACGGCCTGATTGACGAAGTTCTGCGCCGCCCCGGTGTGGGCAGCACCCCCTAAGGCATGAGAGCAGGCTCAAGCTCTTCGGTCCTCTGACCGTCCAGAGCTTGGGCCTGTTTGCCCTCTGGGTCCTCTGGGCCCAACCCCTTCTGGGCCCTCTTTGGCCCCCTTTGATTTCTGGAGGAGCCGGTGCGCCGACGCGGACAAGACACCAAGGAGCTGAGCTGCTCTTTCTGCGGGAAATCGCAGAAGGAAGTGCGCAAGCTCATCGCCGGACCCTCGGTCTACATCTGCGACGAATGCGTCGAGCTGTGCAACGAGATCATCACCGAAGAGTACGAGCGCGAGGACTACTACGCCTCCCGCGCCTTGGTGCCCAAGCCCAAGGACATCAAGGCCCACCTGGACCAGTACATCATTGGTCAGGAGCGAGCCAAGCGCGTGCTCGCTGTAGCGGTCCACAACCACTACAAGCGCATCGACGCACGCAACTCCCATGACGAGGTAGAGCTCCAGAAGAGCAACATCCTGCTCGTGGGCCCCACAGGAACCGGCAAGACCTTGCTGGCGCAGACCTTGGCGCGCTTCCTGAACGTGCCCTTCACCATCTGCGATGCCACCTCGCTGACCGAGGCTGGCTACGTGGGCGAGGACGTCGAGAACGTCATCCTCAGTCTCTTTCAGAGCGCCGAATACAACGTCGAGCGCACCATGAAGGGCATCATCTACATTGACGAGATCGACAAGGTCTCGCGAAAATCTGAGAACCCCTCCATCACCCGTGACGTCTCGGGTGAGGGCGTTCAGCAGGCTCTGCTCAAGCTGGTCGAGGGCACCGTAGCCAACGTGCCACCCAAGGGTGGCCGAAAGCACC
The DNA here is from genome assembly GCA_913060515.1 of uncultured Pseudomonadota bacterium. Taxonomy (GTDB): domain Bacteria; phylum Myxococcota_A; class UBA796; order UBA796; family CAJQPC01; genus CAJQPC01. Next base: position 10,098 of record CAJXRZ010000104.1, read on the forward strand.
CCCAGCAAGAGTTCCTTCAGATCGACACCACGAACATCCTGTTCATCTGCGGTGGCGCCTTTGTGGGGCTCGAGAAGATCATCGAGCAGCGGGTCAACAAGTCCGGCATCGGCTTTGGAGCCGAGGTCAAGACCAAGAAGGAGATGGGCACCGGCGAGCTTCTCCAGGTCTGCGAGACCGAAGATTTGTTGCGCTTCGGCATGATTCCTGAGTTCTTGGGCCGAGTTCCGGTCTTGGCCACCCTGGATGACCTGGACGAGGACACCCTGGTCGAGATCCTCACCCGGCCCCGAAACGCGCTCGTGCGTCAGTACGAGAAGCTCTTTGAAATGGAGGGCGTCGAGCTCAAGTTCACGCCCGGCTCCCTGCGTGCCATCGCAGCCGAAGCGCTCAAGCGCAAGACCGGTGCTCGTGGCCTGCGCTCCATCATGGAAGAGCTGATGCTCGACGTGATGTACGACATCCCCTCCAAAGAGGGCATCAAGGAGTGCATCCTCTCCGAAGATGTGGTCAACGGACGCAAGCCCCCGGTGCTCGTTTACGAGAACGGAGAGGACTGGGACGGCGAGAACCGCAGCCCAGCGAAAGCCTGACCTGCACGGAGAGACCTACTGGGCGCTAAAGTAGAACCGGGTCAAGCGCTAGCTTGCCCTTGGTTGCGCCGTATCTCGCACACCGCGGCAAAGGACTCACAATGTTCTTCAAGGACAAGAAGGGTCGCTCGCAAGAGCTTCCACTCCTCCCTCTCCGTGACCTGGTGGTCTTCCCACACATGGTCGTGCCCCTCATCGTGGGCCGAGAGAAGTCCATCGCTACCCTCCAGGCCGCCCAGAGTACGGGCAAGACCCTGCTCCTGGCGTCTCAGCGAGAAGCACGCACCTCAGACCCACGCCCCGAGGACATTCGGGAGATGGGCTGCATCGCGCAGATCGTGCAGATGCTCAAGCTGCCCGACGGGACCCTCAAGGTGCTCGTCGAAGGCCGTTCACGCGGTCGCATCCAGCGCTACCTGCAAACGGAGGGACACTTCTCCGTGGATGTTGAGCGGGTGCCCGTTCCTGCCGCCCCCGCCGAGTCCGCTGCGCTCATGCGCCAGGTACGCGGTGCATTCGAGGCCTTCACACGCCTGGACAAGTCTGTCCCGCCGGAGATGCGGCTGACTGTGAACTCCATCGAGGAGCCCTCCCAGCTCGCCGACACCTTGATTCCCCAGCTCAAGTTCAAGCTGGCTGAGCGCCAAGACCTACTGGAGCTCGTGGACCCCGCCAAGCGCCTGGAGCGCATCTTTGCCCACCTGCAGGGCGAGATCGAGATTCTGGAGGTCGAGCGCAAGATCAAGGGCCGGGTGAAGAAGCAGATGGAGCGCTCCCAGAAGGAGTACTACCTGAACGAGCAGATGCAGGCGATTCAGAAGGAGCTGGGCGAGAAGGACGAGCTTCGCGATGAGATGGGTGAGCTGCAGGACCGGATCCGAGAGGACCGTATGCCAGCGCCCGTGCAGACCCGGCTTCTAAGAGAGCTCCGCAAGCTCAAGCTGATGAGTCCCATGTCCGCCGAGGCCAACGTCCTCCGCACCTACATCGACACGGTGCTGGGTTTGCCTTGGAGCACCTTCGACAAGGACCGCCTGGACATCGCCCATGCAGCGAAGGTCCTGGACGAGGACCACTACGGACTGCGCAAGATCAAGGAGCGCATCCTGGAGTACCTGGCAGTCTCCACGCTGGTAGACCGTATGCGCGGCCCCATCCTCTGCCTGGTCGGCCCCCCCGGCGTGGGCAAGACCAGCTTGGCCCGCTCCATCGCACGGGCCACCGACCGCAGCTTCGCCCGCATGGCCCTGGGTGGCGTACGCGATGAGGCGGAGATCCGAGGCCACCGGCGCACCTACATTGGAGCACTGCCCGGCAAAGTCCTGCAGTCCCTCCAGCGCGCGGGCAGCTCCAACCCCGTGTTCTTGCTCGACGAGATCGACAAGATGAGCAACGACTTCCGGGGCGATCCCAGCTCGGCGCTGCTGGAAGTGCTCGATCCCGAGCAGAACGAGGCCTTCAACGACCACTACCTGGACATGGACTACGACTTGTCCAAGGTGATGTTCATCTGCACGGCGAACAGCCTGCACGGCATCCCTGCTCCCTTGCAGGACCGCCTAGAGATCATCCGCCTGCCTGGGTACACCGAGCCTGAAAAGCTCTCCATCGTCCAGCGCTACTTGCTGCCCAAGCAGCTCACCAACCACGGCATTGAAGCCAAGAACTTGGTGCTGACCAAGCAGGCTGCCATGCAGATCGTGCGGCGCTACACCAAGGAAGCAGGCGTACGAAACCTGGACCGAGAGATCGCCTCCGTCTGCCGCAAGGTGGCACGACGCGTGGTCACTCAAGGCACCGAGATCGAGCTGAAGGTGACCTCAGGCAACCTGGAGAAGCTCCTGGGCCCTCCACGCTTCCGCTACGGGACAGTAGGCCCCGAGAACGAGGTCGGCTTTGTGCAGGGCCTTGCCTGGACCCAGGCCGGCGGTGTGATGGTCCCCATCGAGGCTGCGGCGGTACGCGGAAGCGGCAAGACCACTCTGACCGGAAAGCTCGGCAACGTCTTCCAGGAGAGCTCTCAGGCTGCCGTGACCTACATTCGCTCCCGCTCAGCGAACTTAGGCCTGGCTCCAGATTTCTACCAACAGCTCGACGTGCACGTTCACGTTCCTGAGCTTTGGGGAGTCGACGGCCCCAGCGCTGGCATCACCATCGCCACCGCTCTGGTCTCCGCAGTCACTGGAATTCCAGTCCGCCGCGACATCGCGATGACCGGCGAAATCACCTTGCGCGGTCATGTACGGCCCATTGGCGGGCTGAAGGAAAAGCTGCTCGCCGCACACCGGGCAGGCATTCGCACCGTCCTAGTGCCCCTAGACAACGAGCCCGATCTACAAGACGTGCCGCCGCGCATCCTAGAAGATCTCCATGTACAACCTGTGCAACACATGGATGAGGTCTTGATCGCAGCACTGGCAGTGGACAACCCCGAAGACTTGTTCCCAGACCCAAAATCTCGCGATAAGCAGCCTGGTTCCGAGCTTTCCACACAGTAGGCCCTCAAACTTCTTGACTCAGCGTTGACCCACGGATGGTCCGCTGGCCGGTTTGCGGGGTGCATCCGCCCAGATGGCGGATCTATACGAAGTGACGTGTAAGAATGTGACCGTTGACAGCGCGTCTCGGCGATTGCTATGAATTTGGGGCTGGACACGGAAATCAAAGGTCTTTCCGGTTGAATCCGTCGTCCCAGCACCATCCCCCATCCTGACCTGGGAGCGCACCATGGCATCCGTCACCAAGAACGACCTCGTAAACCACATCGCTGAAACCGCTGGCATCAAGAAAGTGCAAGCTGAGCTCGCACTGTCCGCTGTGACCGGTGGCATCCGCGGTGCCCTGGCCAAGGGTGACAAGGTCACCTTGGTGGGCTTCGGCACCTTCCAGATCTCCGAGCGCGCTGCCCGCAAGGGACGCAACCCACAGACCAAGGAGCCCATCGACATCCCTGCTTCTCGCAGTGTGCGCTTCAAGGCTGGCAAGGGTCTCAAGGACGCGCTGAACGGTTAGGCAGAGCTTCTGCGAAAGACGGCGTGGGCCTTTGGGTCCACGCTTTTTTTTGCTCCCAGCGGGCGGCAAAGCTGAGAGAGCCCCAGAAACGAATCAAGCCGCCCTTGCACAAGGCAAGAGCGGCTTGAATATGGCGGAACCGACGGGACTCGAACCCGCGGCCTCCGGCGTGACAGGCCGGCGTTATAACCAACTTAACTACGGTTCCACGTAGAAGTCTCTAAGAGCGAAGCTCATTTGAAAGTGGGCGGAACAGGGCTCGAACCTGTGACCCGCAGTGTGTAAGACTGCTGCTCTCCCAACTGAGCTACCCGCCCGTAAAAGACCGTTGCGGCACCTCTCGGCGCAGCCCCCTTTAGGTAATCCGCGGGATCCCCGGCGTCAACGATAGTGGATCACTTCGTTATTCCACTTCTTAAAGCTGGGGAATGAAGCCTTGAGCGCAGTGAGTTAGGCTACTTCCATGAAGAAAATGCTTCCAATCGGTCTGGCCTTCTGCTTCCTAGTTGCTGGGACAGCGTGGGCCAAGGGTGTTCCAAAGAAGAGAGAAGCGGCGGATGTACGCGGACAACGGTCATGGGAACAGCACTGTCAGAGCTGCCATGGCTTGGACATGTCCGGCTCGGGTCCAGCCGCGGCAGCAATTCCGGGAGGCGTTCCAGATTTGCGCGGCACGCTCACACCGGAGAATCGTGAACGGCAGCTTCAAGTCATCCTGGAGGGCCAGGGCTACATGCCAGCCTTCCAGGAGAGCTGGTACAACCCTGTGCGGGACTCCAAGCTGGTCTTGGACTACCTAGTGCTGGTGGAGGCAGGAGAGCGCAAGCCAGGCAGCCCCTTGCCCACCCCCGCTGTCACAACCGAGCCTTGAAGATTTCCCAGCCCCCTCTCGTATAGTGGGGCAAGACAAGGACTGATCATGCCCCGCATCCTGACCCTCTTTGCGCTGCTCCTCTCGGGAAGCGCCCTCGCTGCTGACGCCGACCGAGGCAAGCAGGTCTACACAGCCAACTGCATGGCCTGTCACGGCACCAACGGCGACGGCCAAGGGCCTGCTGCCATGGCGCTCACTCCAAAGCCCTCAGACTTCACCTCGGCGGCCTTCTGGGACGGACGCTCGGACGAGGCACTGGCCAGCACTGTGAAGACCGGAAAGCCGGGAACCTCCATGGCCCCCTTCCCGCAGTTGAGCGACGAAGACATGGACAGCCTGGTCATCTACCTGAAGACCTTCAACAAGACCCCCTGATCCGGTTAGTCAGCGGGCGTGTTTTCAGCGCTCCTACTCGGCATCATTCAGGGACTCACCGAGTTCCTGCCCGTCTCCAGCTCCGGTCACTTGGTCTTGTTCGGCAAGATCTTCCCGGTGGTGGGTGACCACGTCCTCTTCGACTTGGTCGTGCACCTAGGCACCCTCGTGCCGGTGCTCTTTGTGTACAGAGCGGACATCCTGGGCATGCTCAAGGCCCCCTTCGTCGAGAAGGGTCCTCTGAAGGAGCGCCCCAACACCCGTCTGGCTCTCCTGGTGATCTTGGGCACTGTCCCCACTGGAATCATCGGCCTGACCTTCAAGGACACCTTCGAGGCCCTGTTCTCCGGGGTCGGGACCCTGGGCATCACCTTTGCGATCACTGGGCTCTTGCTCATCGCTACCCGCCTGACTCTCGCACCAGCAGTCCCTGGTCAGGGGCTGTTTTCCGGACTGCGAGAGCGTCTGTCCTCACGCGTAGCGACCACAGCCAGCAGCTTGGCCGTGTGGCAAGTCTTGGTGATCGGCATCGCCCAAGGCTTGGCGATCACGCCTGGAATCAGCCGCAGCGGCACCACCATCGCGGTGGCGCTCTTTCTGGGCCTGGAGCGCGAGCTGGCTGCACGCTTCTCCTTCTTGCTGGCCATTCCGGCGATCTGCGGCGCCTTCGTGCTCACGGCAAAGGATGCCCAGGTGGCCTCGCTGGATTTCGGCGTGCTTGGCGTGGGCTTTGTGGCCTCGATGCTCAGCGGCTACGGCGCTCTTCTGCTCCTGGTCAAGCTGGTCAAGCGTGGCGACTTTGCTTGGTTCGCGCCCTACCTCTTCGTCCTGGCTGGGGTGGCCGGCGCGGCAGGTCTGGGGTGGATTCAGCTTCCAGGCGGCGGAGTCCCTTGACGGGCGCCAGCTTGGCTCATATTAGAGCTGCGGTTGAAGGGGTATAGCTCAGTTGGTAGAGCAGCTGATTCCAAATCAGCAGGTCCAGAGTTCAAGTCTTTGTGCCCCTGCCATTTAAGAAAGCCCCGCCTGATTCAGGCGGGGCTTTTCTTTTGTCTCGGCAAGCTGTGGGGCCAAAGCCTCAGCCAGCCTTTCGAGCCCCCTCTGCGTACCAGGTCACCTGGTTGCGGCCGTTGTCCTTGGCCACATACAAGGCCTCATCGGCCTCCCGCAGCATCGCCTCCAAGCTTCCCAGACCGCAGCGGGTCGCACCGCCGATGGACGTTGTGATGTCCAAGCCCACTTCACCGCAGTCGATGGGCGTGTCCGCGATGCGTCTTCGGCAGCGCTCGGCGGCCAGCCGTGCGCCTTCCTCGTTGGTACCTGGAAGCAGAACGGCGAACTCCTCACCACCCAGACGACCGACCAGATCGTCAGGCCGCAGCGAGAGACTAAGGCGACGAACCACTTCCACCAGGACCGCATCCCCGGCGCCGTGGCCGTGGTTGTCGTTCACCAACTTGAAGTGATCCAGGTCAAAGGCCAAGATGCTCACCGCTTGACCGGACTCGCCGTGCTGCTTCAAGGTGCGCTGGGCGACCGAGGTGAAGCGGCGACGGTTCGCAGCCCCTGTGAGGGGATCCGTGGCCGCCAGGGCCTCGAGCTCCAGGTTCTTACGCTCCAGTAGGCGCGCCAGCTCCTGCTTTTGCTGAAGGGCATCTTCAAGCTGAAGGATCAGGTTCTCGTAGCCCTGGTTGATCTGCACCAAGCTGGCGGTCGCGTGGGTGAGCACCTCCTGAATGGAGGCCTGCTTGCCCAGCTCGATGCCAAGTTCAGCTGCGATTCCAGGAAGGCCCTTCTGCACCCGCTCCAAGACCTCTGCGAGCGCGACGTCCGTGCGTCCAGGCAGATCCGTCATCGCCTGACGGCAACGGTGTACGACTCGTTCATCCCCCTTGGTGACCAAAAGGTCGGCGATGAGGTCCGCTACATGAAGCAGCTCAGCGGTGCGTTCCATGCCGCGCGGGAGCTGCTTCCGGCTCTCACTGTGGTGGTGCTCGATGGGCAACAAGATGTCCTCGGGCAGGCCCCAAGCCAGCCCTACTACCGCGATGACCTGGTCATGGGTCACGCCAAAGAGCTCGCGCTCTACACGCATCCTGGTCTCTGAAGGCTCTCGTGCGACGCGCTCCAGATCCGCACCACGCGCGGGGTCGTGAGCCGCCATGACCAGAGTGCCGACTTCCTGAAGGAGCCCAATGGTGAAGACCTCTTCTGGGTCCTTGTGGCCAAGACAGTCCGCCAAGATCTTCGCGGAGAGGGCGCGTCTGAGAGCGTCCTCCCAGTGGCGCTTGCTGTCCAATCCGCCCACCGACAATCCGGTGGCAGCCTGACGGACGACGCGGGCGACAGCCCGATTGCGCACGAAGCGAAAGCCCAGCCTGCCAATGGCTTGTTGGACGGTCTTGATGGAGCCTGGTTTGGCCACGCTTCGGTTGGCCGCCTGCAAGAGCTCCAAGGTGAGCCCAGGTTCCACGCTGACGAGACGAGAGAGTTTCCCAATGCTTAGATTGGGATCTCCGGCATCCCGCGCGATGGCAGCCAGAGTGACTTGTGCACTGGGGAGCGAGTCACTCTTAAACGCGGACAAGGCCTGGGAATCAGCCACTGTCACCTCCTACCCATGCTATTCGGGTCCGGATCCCCCATCCTTGAGGGTTTGGCGACAAGCCATCTGAAAGGCCGTGAAATATTGGAAGAAAATCGAGCTTCTAGAAGCTTTCTTTTGCACTACTTCTTCTGGAGACTCTCGACTTCAGCTCAAGCTTTCTGCGGGCGTCAAACTCCTCTTCTCGTTGGCTCAACTCCCAGGCGCCGCCCTTTGGCGTGAGGCGGTAGGGCTTGATGGCGCGCAACACGATTCGACCTGAGGCGTTCAAGCGGGCCTTGGCGACCGCCTGACCATCCACCAGGATCTCTTGGGCGAGCAGGCGACTCAAGCGCACCCGCTCTCCGGCGACGCCATCGACCACGACGTGGCGCCATGTGGGCTTGAGCAGCCAAGTCCCAACCACCGCAAAGAGCCCGCCCAGACCCAGCAGAGAGACCAGGAGCAAGCTGGAAAAGTAGCTTGGATTGTCTACCGTCATCATCACGCAGACGGTGCGGGAGAGGTGCTCGGTGTTCGGATTCTCAAAGACCTGCGGCAGGCTCTCCACGCCGTAGACATCCCCGAGCTGTGCCGGGTCAATGGCCATGGCGGTCTGGAGTCCGCTCAGCTCCATGTCGACCAGGCCGATCATGCCAAAGCGCGGATGCTGGCTGCTCTCCCAGCGGTCTCGCAGGGTGTGCAGTTCGGTCTCGATTGGAGGAACCTCCAAGACCACCTCCAGCTCCACCGCCTCATGGGCTGGGATGGGCGCCTGCAAAGAGCTGGAAGCCGAGAGCGTCTTCGAGGCCAGTGGCCGTGCAGTGACGACCGGCGTTGGAGGACGGGTAGACCGGTCCCAGGCGTCGATTCGCTGACCGCTCAAGGTCAGGGTGGCGGCTTCGACCCGGCGGTGCTGGAGCTGGTTCTCCAGAGAGAGCGCGGCGGTGCAGGTGCGCGCCAGTCCCGTCGCCTTGGCAGAACCACAGTCAACGGTGCCAACGAACTCCGGCTCGACCAAGTCCAGGTCATCCGGCTTGAGCTTGAAGGGCTGCCCGGGTGCGGGCGAAGAGGGGCTGGCCACCTTGGCGAAGCCCTGGATCTGGGTGCTGTTGCCCAGCCGGCCCGCCGGTCCCTCGCTTAGGCGCTCATAGGCCACCCGGTCGATGCGCTCGTAGGGACTGAAGTACAGGCCGTACACCAACAAGGTGCTCTCACAGAGCCAGTCCCCTTCGGAGACCGGCCAGGCATAGACCACTTGCCAGCGAGGATCCGCGGCGAGCGCCTCGTAGAATGCGCGGTTGTGTTCGGCCTCGCTGGCCTGGGCGCCGTCGCCGGTGTCGATGATGTTGTCCGTGAGGATCCAGAGCACCCCATCCTGCTTCTCTTGAGCCTCAAAGACGTCCTCTGCAGCCAAGAGCACCTTGGCCATCTCGCTGCTGTCCCACATGCGCTTGGGGCCAAAGCTGGCCTGCCAAGGCGCGTCGGCCAGGCCGCCGCCCAGGGACTCACCGGAGAGCTGTTGCAGCACGCCAGCCGCTCCAAGGGCAGGTTCTGGAATCTTTGAGTAGCCCTGGTCCCAGACCCGCGCACCGCTGCCTTCGAGCAGCATGGGGGTGCTGTTGAAGAGCATCGCCCAGGTCGGGTCTTGGTCCCCTACCCCAGCGAGAACCCCTTGCTGAAGCATGTCCTGAAAGCCCTTCTTGGACCAATAGAAGTCCCCGTTCGGAGACTTGCCCCCGCGGGAGGAGCGCGTCCAGCCGCAGCTTCCTGTGCCGGGCTCACTGGCCTCGTAGCCGCCAAACATCGAGCCGCTGTAGTCCAGGGCGACGATGGTCGAGACCCCGCGCGAGCTGACACTCGGAGAGCTCCCCTTGAGCTTCCCACCCGCGCTGCGGTCGATGCTGCGCTCCGAGCCCTTCGCTGCAATCTCCGGCAGCTCTCCGTCGATGCAGCTCTGAACTTCAGCTGCGCTCAGCCCCTTGTCCTGGGGGAAGGGGTCGCCGGCACCTTGGAGTGAGCAGCCAAGAAGAAGGAAAATCAAGGAGACTCCTCAAGGATCAAGCGGTGGGCGCCAACACCCATCGAGACCCCGTAGATCAAGGTTCGACCGTACAGGACCAGGCCCTGGGCCTGAGGATAGCGCAGGGGCAAGGCCACACGTCGGCCATTCTCTCGGGCCCAAGGAGTGCCCGTCCCCATCAGATGCAGGGTGCCGGAGACTCGGGTGAGCACTCCGACATCACAGATCACAGGCTGATCCCAGCTGCCGCGATGGTCGGCTGCGTCGTGACCACGGGCCGCTTGGTGCTCCATGGCATCGACCAGGTCTTTGGGGAAGGAGAACACGCCCTGGTCCGTGGAGATCGCCACCAGCTGTCCGGCGACGTTCTGCGGATGGTGCGGACCGCGGCCCACAGACATGGCCAGGAGCCCACCCCGTGCACCCACGGGACGCGTGATCCAACGAACCTCCCCCCTGCGCTCCGCCTCCTCCAAGTCACATCGGCTCAAGCCCACCTGGCCATCGGCCTGCTGGTGACCGACCCACAACTCCAGCTTGCCCGACTGGGAAGGCGCCAAGCAGAAGGTCGGGTGCAGGCTGGCCTGCAGCGGCAACAAGGGCTCGGTGGGCAAGGCTGGGAGCGGGAGGGGCGCGTCCAGATCCGCGACTGGCAAGCGGTGCACAAAGCCCGCGCCGTCCAACCAGAGCAGCTGCTGACTCTGCCGTTCAAAGACAGGGGGGCGAACCAGCCCCTCGCAGGAGCAGCTCCCCAGCTCTCGGCCATCCAACTCAAAGAAGCTGTCTCTTATACACATCTGACGCTGCCGACGAAGAGGATAGT
>CAJXRZ010000105.1 GCA_913060515.1 uncultured Pseudomonadota bacterium
CGAGATTTCTGCCTGTCTCGTGGGCTCGGAGATGTGTATAAGAGACAGCCCCAAAGGAGCTGCGTTGTACGGCAGAAGTGAGCCCCCTGACCGCCCTGCAAGGTGGCGATGTGCGGGTGCGCTTCATGCGCCCGACCCGCATCGGCGGCATGGAGGAGGTGACGCTGCGCGTCCAGATCCCTGCAGGGACCCAGGATGGGACCACCATGCGGCTTCGGGGCCAAGGGGGACAGAACCGCGGTGGCGCTGGCGACGTCCTCTTGGAGATCCGGGTGAGCGGACAGGGCCCCATGCGCCAGGTGGGCAAGGATCTAGAACTCGATGTTCCGGTGACCATCGGCGAGGCCATGTTGGGCGGTCGAATAGAAGTACAAACCCCACTGGGCAACTTCAAGGTCATCGTTCCGAGCGGAAGTGACCGGGGGACCCGCATCCGAATCCGGGGTCGTGGCGCCCCAGGAAAAGGCAGTCAGAAAGCAGGTGATCTGGTGTTCATACTCTGCCCGGTCCTGCCCGATCAGATGTCTGAGGAGATGCTGGAGCTCGTCCGCAAACTCGAGGGCTACTACACCCGCGATGTCCGCCAAGACTTGGACTTCCCACAGGGTTCTTGACAGGGCGGCCCCCAGAGGCGTATCAAGCGGGGCCCTGTGGAGGACCCCATGCTGATGACTCTGGCCCTGTTGGCCTGCGACAAGGACGCCCAAGACGACACCAATGTCGTAGAGAAGACCCGTTTCGAGCAGGAGATTTTCGTCTCCGAAGCGCCCGTCGCTGAGTCCGGCATCGACTTGGGTGACTGCCACACCCCTGGTGACGAGTGGCCGGTCCAGACGCCTGACCCAAGCTGCCAGATCGAAGTTCCGATGACCGGCGTGGTCCTCGACTTCCAGGACGACGTGCCGGTTGAAGAGGCCACCACAGAGTTCTTCTGGAGTGACCTCTACGTCGAGGGCAGCTCCGACCAGTTGGTGATCTCCAACGAGGCTGGGGAAGTGAGCGGGGTTGCACGCACCTGCGATCCCTACACCTACTCCACCTACACGGACCCGGACCTGGAGGAGACCGTGCTCACCATCCAGGCCCACAACGTGATGCCTCCGGGCGCTGAGGTCACGGACGAGCTCAACTCGGTCTCCACCCTCACCTACCAGCTCATTCCCGGTCTGCTTGGCGTGGTCGTGGCCCCAGGCAACGGCGTGGTCGCGGGCACCGTTTACGGCTGTGACCGAGATGGCGACCCAGTGGAGTTCGCGCAAGTGATCGCCCGCGAGAAGGGCGGCGACTACCTGGAAGACCAGGATGTCTTCTACTTCCAGAACGAGTTCCCCGACCAGAACCAAGAGTGGACCTCGGACGATGGACTCTGGATCATCGCCAACGTGCCCGAGAGTGAGCTGACCATCGAGGTCTGGACCTGGAACGGCACCGAGCATGAGCTGCGGGCCACAACGGACCTGATCATCATTCCGGACAGCATCAACATCGCGAACGCCTACGTGGGCTTTGAGGGCGGCGTTGTCTACCCTGAGACCTGCCTGACGGCCTGCGCTGAGACCGAGGGATAGACCATGCTACTCGGCGCGTTGATGCTCACAGGCCTGGCCGGCGCGGTCGAGGTCACCTCGGATGATGGCGACACCACCCTGACATTGGAAGGCTACTACCGCCTCCGAGTCCACCACTTCAGCGGTCTCTACGATCCAAGCTCGGAGCGGTGGCGAGATGAGTCTGGGACCGGTCGCTATTCAACCCAGCGTCTGCAGCTGCGCCCGAGCATCAACTTCTCGGATCGGGCCACCTTCTTCATGCAGGCTGAGGCCTTCAACAACACTCTGATGGGTGACAACGAAGACCTCTCCAGCACCGCTGTGTTTGCTGGCAACGGCGGCAACATTGGGGTGGATGGCCAACCCGGTGAGAACTTTGTGGTTCAGCGCGCATGGACCAAGTTCTCCACGCCTGCAGGCACCGTCCTGGTCGGCCGAATGGCCTCCCACTGGGGCATGGGCTTGCTCGCCAACGACGGAAACGGCTTCCGGAACACCTGGGGAGAGGCCTACGGCGGCTCGACCTTTGACCGCATCATGTTCGCGACCAAGCCGCTGGCCATCACCCAGGCCGCATTTGGTGTGGGCAACGCCGACCTGCCGCTGATCTTCGCGGTCGGCATCGACCGGCTGGTTGAGGATCCCCTCACCCAGTACTACGGCACCCGCTGCAACCCAAGCGACCCGGATGACGGCTGCGAGGACGAGGCGGACAACGACTGGACCGAAGATCGGGATCCCAGTGATCGCCGCGACAACTGGTGGACGGACAACGACGACGACGTATGGCAGATGGCCTACGTCCTGGCATATCGCGGGGAGGACTTGGACTGGGGCGGCCACAGTACCGACTTCACTCTGGGTGGCTTGGCGTTCAACCGCCACCAGCGGGAGACCGACTCCTCGGTGTGGGTCTTGGACGCGCACACCAAGTTCCGCCAGCGCTGGATCTACGTTGAGTCTGAGGGCTACGCCATCGTGGGCGAGAGCCGCGCCATCGCGCTGCCAGACTACGGCGAGACCGACCCATTGGCCAAGAAGGTCAACATCTGGGGGGCTGCGGCCCGCACCGGCTATCTGACCCCTGCCTTGGACATCACCTTGGAGGCGGGCCTAGCCAGCGGTGACGACCAATACACCGACGCCAACTTCACCGGTCGGCCCTTCCAAGCGGACTACAACGTCGGGCTGATTCTCTACGAAGAGATCATGGCCCGGGTCAGCCGCTACCAGTGGGGAGACGCCGCAGACGGCCTCTGGTCCCGCGGAGGTGTGTACAACTCCAAGTACCTCTTCCCACAAGTGCGCTACCAGCTCATTCCAGGCTGGAACCTGCACGCGGCCTTCCTGGTCGCCGCCCCACACAAGCCAGATGGCGCGGTGATCGCCAAGGATGAGGACTCCGAGTCCGCCATCTTGGGCTGGGAAGTGGACGCGGCCCTGAAGATCGACTTCCAAGAGCAGATGCGGTTCAGCCTGGAGGGCGCTTACGGCCAGGTCACTGACCGCGTGCCCAACGAGGTGTGGGGCTTGGCAGCCGATGACCAAATGTGGACAGTGCAGTCCCGCATCGCCTATGAATTCTGAGCCCACCCACTAGGCTCCGTCTTCCATGCTCTCTCTGCTCCTGCTCTGCTCTCTGGCTTTCTCCGCCGTCGAGGACACCGTGGCCATTGCGGCCAACCCGGACATCTCTGAGCAGGAGCGTCGGGCAGCCTTCAATCAGATGACCCGCGACTACCAAGCGGACCGTCATCAACTTGAAGCCCTGCTCTTTGACCAGAGCGCAGATGCAAGGCAACGCTGGGTGACCGCCCGGGCTCTGGGTCACACCCGCTCGCCTCAAGCCAAACAGGCGCTGCTCAAGCTCTGCGACGACCCCATGCCCGCAATGCGCGCAGCCGCAGCAGGGGGCCTGGGCGACCTGGGCTACGCGGACACAAGCAGCCGCGTGGCTGAGCTGCTCACAGACCCGGCCATCATGGTGCGTGGCGCGGCAGCAGATGCCCTGGGGCTGATCGGCAACCACGCCGCCGCACCGGCCCTAGAGGCTGCACTCAAGGACACGAGCAACTTCTACCGAAGCCAGAGCCTCTGGGTCCGGGTTCACTTCGTGACCGCCTTGGGTGAAATCGCCGCACCGTCCTCGATCGACGCCTTGGTCAAGACACTGGACGACGCAGACAGCGCGGTGGTGGATGCCGCCTTGGTCGCTCTCCGCAAGACGGTCGGCTACGACTTCGCTGAGGGCCGAACACGCGCCCAGCACATCGAAGCCTGGCGCCGCTGGTGGGCAGCCGAAAAGAAGCGCTGAGACCCGGTCAACTCAGCGCTTGACGTTGAGCTTCATGACGGTTTTGCCAACACCCAGGGTGTCCCCGCTACGGATCCGCGTCACGCCGACCTTCCGGCCGTTGTGAAAGGTGCCGTTCGTGGACCCAAGGTCCCGCAGAAAGACCATCTCTCGGCCGAAGAGCTCCAGCACAGCGTGGCGCCGGCTGACTTCAGGGTCGGAGAGCGGGATCTCTCCCATCTTGCGTCCGATGGTCACGTTGCCGCGAGTAAAGCGGAAGACCTTTCCTGCGTCTTGGCCGGCAACGACCTCGAGCACGGCAATGATCCCGGGAGGGAGCCGTAGATCCTGGCCGATGACGTCGCCCGGAGTTCCGGTCTTGTCGCTGGCTCCCTTGAGCTCCACGAGTTCCTCGTCCAGCAGCCAAGCGATCTCGAGCTGGGAAGGTGGGCTTGCGCTCCCGCCGTCCGTCTCGTTGTCCTCGGCCAAGAAGAGCACCAACCGGGTGCTGCCCAAGGTGATCTCTGCCCCAGGACGCAGAGCAGTGTCTCGGACCAAGCGTCCGTCCACCATCGTGCCGTTGGTTGAGCCAAGGTCCCGAAGGTGCCAGCCGCCGTCCCGAAGACGGATCTCCAGGTGTCGCCCGGAGATCATGGCGTCTTCGAGGACGAGGTCGCCGCCGCGCCGACCAATGACAAGGGGGCCGTCGCTAGGAAGCGGGACGTTGAGGCCCTGTTTGGAGCCCGCGACGATTTTTAGAAAGGCCTGCGCCATGGAGAGGGGGCCCCTAAGCCTCGAGAACCTTGGCTGCGCTGCACTGCGCGCGGTGTGCCAAGTGATAGCGACCAGGTAGCTCCCGGCCCAATGCGTCCTCGACAAAGAGGCCTACATCCGCGAGTCGGTCTAGGTCGATGCCCGTCTCGTAGCCCATCTCGTGGAGCATGTAGATCAGGTCTTCGCTCGCAGCGTTGCCGCTGGCACCGGGCGCATAGGGACAGCCGCCGAGTCCAGCGACCGAGGTGTCGAACTGGCGGACGCCAGCCTCAAGCCCAGCCAGGATGTTGGCCAAGGCAGTGCCGCGGGTGTCATGCATGTGCAGCGTGATCTTGTCCAAGGAGATGCCATCGTCCTGGAGCATGCGCAGGATGGTCTGAACCTGCCGCGGGTTGCCCATGCCGGTGGTGTCACCCAAAGAGATGCGCTCTGCTCCAGCTGCGAGCAGCTCACCGGCCAAGTCGACGGTGCGCCGCGGGTCTACCTTGCCCTCGTAAGGGCATCCAAAGACGGTGCTCAGGTAGCTGCGAACCCGCATGCCTTGCTCAAGGGCATCGGCGATGACCTCGCGCAGGCCAAGGAGAGACTCCCGGGTGCTGCGGTTCACGTTCTTGAGGTTGTGGGTCTCGCTGGTGGACATGAAGGTCGCAATGGCCTCCATCTCCACGCTCACTGCGCGATCCAGGCCCCGCTTGTTCGGAACCAAGCCCCAATAGGTCACGCCCTCGTACGCAGGCAGGCCTGCGACGACATGGTCGGCATCGGCCAGTTGCGGGATCCAGCGCGGACGCACGAAGCTTGAGACCTCGATGTCGCGCACACCAGCGTCCACCAGGCGCTCGATGAACGAGAGCTTGGTTTCCGTGGACAGGGTGGTCGCCTCGTTCTGAAGCCCGTCCCTGGGACCGACTTCGTAGACGCTGACGCGCTCCATGTGGGCCTCCTTGCTCTTCCCATCATAGCCACCGCGGGCCAGATAGAACAGCGCCCCCTACCTAACGGCCCATCAAGCGCACCATGACAGCCTTCTGAGCGTGCAGCCGGTTCTCGGCCTCGTCGAAGACCACGGAGCGCGGGCCGTCGATGACCTCGGCGGAGACTTCCTCTCCGCGGTGGGCGGGCAAGCAGTGCAGGAAGATGCTGTCAGGACGCGCGTTCGACATCAGCTTGGCGTCTACCTCAAAGCCCTTGAAGCGGTCATTGCGCTCCTTTGCCTCGGCCTCTTGGCCCATGCTGGCCCAAACGTCGGTGTAGACTGCGTCCGCGTCGCTGACGCCTTCAGCGGGGTCCTCGGTGATCTGGATGGCGCCGCCGGTGCTCGCGGCGATCTCTCGGGCACGGGTCACGACTTCAGCATCTGGAGCGTAGCCCCGTGGATGCGAAATCGAGACGGTCATGCCGAACTGGGCGCCGCCGTACAAAAGGGAGTGCGCCATGTTGTTGCCATCGCCAACATAAGCCAGCTTGAGCCCCTTCAGACCGCCCTTCTTCTCCTCGATCGTGAGGAGGTCAGCGAGGACCTGGCAGGGGTGAAGCAAGTCCGAGAGACCGTTGATGATCGGGATGTCCCCAAACTCAGCCATCTCTTCCAGGTGGGCGTGGTCGAAGACGCGCGCCATGATGCCGTCCACGTAGCGAGAGAGCACCTTGGCCGTGTCAGGAATGGACTCGCCACGGTGCAGCTGAATGTCGGTTGGGCCCAGGTAGATCCCTTGCCCACCCAGCTGGTAGATGCCCGTCTGGAAGCTGACCCGGGTGCGCAGCGAAGGCTTCTGGAAGATCATCGCCAAGGTCTGGCCAGCACACGCCTGGGCAAAGGCTCGGGGATTGAGCTTGATCTGACGGGCCAGATCCAAGATGTTCCGAAGCTCTTCGGGGGTCTGCTCGGCGAGGGACAAGAGATGACGGGCCATGGGTGCTCCTGATGCTTCTAAATCGCTAACGCGCTCCAAAACCGTGGATGCGCCAAAGCGGTGTCAGATGCGCGATTCTGGACCAGACCCGAGAATGCCCTCCCGGTCGCTCGGGCTTTAGAAGTGACCCCAACGGCCCGAGGCCGAAGGCCGACCCTGAGAGAACAATCCCGAGGGGGAACAGAAAAAGCCCTCCCCGAAGGGAGGGCTTTAGAAGTGACCCCAACGGGATTCGAACCCGTGTTGCCGGGATGAAAACCCGGTGTCCTGGACCAGACTAGACGATGGGGTCAAAGAGGGTGGTGGGCCGCACAGGACTCGAACCTGTGACCCTCGGCTTAAAAGGCCGGTGCTCTACCAACTGAGCTAGCGGCCCAGCCGCCACGACGTTTAACAACGGCACGGCAGGTGGTCAACGTTCGAAGGTCTCCTCGCGGCCAGGACCGGTAGAAATTGTACGCATCGGAACGCCGACAAGCTCCTCCAGACGCAGAACATAGGCTTGTGCACTCTTTGGAAGATCGGCCCAATTTGTCATGCCGCGTAGATCCTCTGACCAGCCTGGCATGACTTCGTAGATCGGAATCACCTGTTCCATGGCCTGTGCGCCAGTGGGTACACCGCTGTGTCCTTCGTAGCCCACGCAGATCTTCAGCTCTTCCATCCCGGAGAGCACGTCCATCTTGGTCAGGGCGATCTCGGTCAGCCCGTTGAGGCGGGCGCTGTGTTTGGCGAGCGCCGCATCGAACCAACCACAGCGCCGCGGACGCCCGGTCGTGGCACCGAACTCACGGCCGATGGCGCGCAGCCGCTCCCCGACCTCGCCTTCGACTTCGGAGGGGAATGGTCCCGCTCCAACCCGCGTCGTGTAGGCCTTGAGGACGCCAATGACGCGAGACAAGTCCTTGGGCCCAACACCCGCCCCCGCGCATGCAGCGCCAGCGACCGTGTTCGACGAGGTCACATAGGGGTAGGTGCCGTGATCGATGTCCAAGAAGGTGCCTTGGGCGCCCTCGAAGAGCACCTCACCGCCACGCTCCAAGACCTCGTGGACCCGTGCGACAGCGTCCCCAACGAATGGCTTGAGGGCCTGCCCAAGCGCGATGAGCTCGGAGGTGACCGTCTCCAAGTCCAGCGGCTCCCCGCCGTACCACTCCACGATCATTCGGTTCTTCTCAGGCAACCAGGCGGCCACATGCTGCGTGACGCGCTCCGGATCGCAGAGCTCGCCGGCCGATAGCCCACGGCGCGCGACCTTGTCCTCGTAGGCAGGACCGATTCCCTTCCGGGTGGTTCCGATGGCCCCGTCTCCACGCGCGGTCTCCCGCAGGCCGTCCAAGGCTCTATGCCAAGGCAAGATCACATGGGCTCCGCTGGAGATCAGCAGGCGCGCAGGGTCGATGTCTCGACCCGACTTGGCCAACTTGTCCAGCTCGCCTTGTAGGACCTGAGGATCCAAGACCACCCCGTTTCCGATCACGCAGAGCGCCGAGGCGTTCAAGATGCCGGAGGGCACAAGGTGAAGGACGACCTTCTCCCCTTCCACCACCAGAGTGTGGCCCGCGTTGTTTCCGCCTTGGAAGCGAACGACCAGCTCAGCCTGCGAGGCCAAACGGTCCACGATCTTGCCTTTGCCCTCGTCGCCCCACTGGGCGCCAACGACCACTGTTCCAGGCATGCGCGTCTCCTGTTGCGCCCAAGGGCTTAAGTCAATGGGCCGTCAGAGGGCCGCATCGTGGCAGGAGCGTTGCCAAAGGGGCCGTGCCCAGTCTCCTCAGCGCGTCCGCTTCACGCCAGACTTCGCATCCTCGTTGGTCCCGTCGATGCGCTGAGCGGCCAAGAATTCCCGGTTCGCGTTGCGATTGAGCCCATTGGCCTCGTAGGCGTAGGCCAACTCCAAGCGGAACTCGAGAGTGCGTGGCGCCCGAGTGACAGCGGTACGCAGGTGCTCAATGGCCGCGCGGTCTTTGTCATCGACGCGGCGGAGGGCCTTGCCCAGCTTGAAGTAGGGCTTGGCGTGGTCTGGAGCCAGCTCTACGGCGCGGGCGTAGTGCGCAACAGCCTCACGGATCGACCCGTACTGCTCCGCGTTTTCCCCCATGGCCACGATGTGATCCGCCTGGGAGCGCTTGGCGTTGGCGTTCGCCTCCTCGAAGGCGGCCTTGAATTTCGCGTTCCTGGGATCGAATTGCGTCGCCAAGTAGAAGCTACTGGAGGCCTTGCTCCAGTTCTCCTCTTCCATGGCCGCCTGACCGGCGCGGAAGTGACCCTTGGCTTTGCGCAACCGGTCGAGCATCCGTTGCTTGAACTGCTCAACCGCAGCTGGAACCTGGGGCCCCGGCGGCTTCTTCTTCCGTTTGCGACGCTTGGCTTGGGCCGCTCGGAAACGCGCCTCTTCAGCGCGAGCCTGCGCCTCCTCCGTATTCCAGCTGACGCTGTGCCCATGTTCGGGCTCAGGCACGGCGGACTTTGACGGCTCCGCCTTCGGGGAGGGACGGCGCTTCTTCCGGCGCTTCGGCGACTCCTCGCTGGGCTCCGTCTCGGCCTCGGTGCCCAGACGCTTTCCGGCCTCCTCGTACGCCAAGTTGATGCCAGCGAAGACGTCTTCGATCAACTCCGTGTCGTCCCCCAGGTCCTTCCGGTAGAAACGATCGGGGTGGTAGCGACGAGAGAGGTCGTAGTAGGACTTGCGCAGCTCGCCCTTTGAGGCGGCTTTGCCCACAGAGAAGAGCGTGGCGTAGTCCCCCACCTCCAACAAGCTCTGCATGCGCAGCAGCTCCTTGCGTTCCTCTTCGTTTAGACCAGCCATAGGACTGGAATCTACGCCATCGAGGCGAGCACGGCTACCCGCCCTCACCATCCCCTTGCTGCTCGCCATGGGGATGGGCCAAGGCATGCACCGCCAGCAGGTGTTCCGCGGAGACGTGGGCATAGCGCTGGGTCGTGCCCAGAGATGCATGCCCGAGCTGCTCTTGGATGGAGCGCAGGTCCGCCCCACCCTCCAACATGTGCGTCGCGCAGGAGTGGCGAAGTGCGTGGGGATGCACACCTGCTACGCCTGCTTTCAAGCCGGACTGTTGCGCCACTTTGTGCATCCAGCGCGCCGAGAGGCGCCGTCCATGGCGGTTCAGGAACAAGGGTCCAGGCTCAGCGCCCCGCATCTCCAGCCAGCTTGCCAAGGCACGTTCGGCGGCTCCACCCATGGGGACCTGGCGCTCCTTGTCCCCCTTTCCATGGCGAACACGAACCAGACCTCGATCGAGAAGAAGATCTCTGATGTCCAAGGCCGCCAGCTCGGCCACCCGCAGACCCGATCCATAGAGCAGCTCCAAGATCGCTTTGTTCCTCTGCTGGTGCCAGCCCCCCTGGCTGGGGTCTTCGACCATCGCCTCAGCCTGCTCGACGCTCAGATGACGGGGAAGGCGTTTGGGAAGCTTGGGTAGACGCAGGTGCTCCGCGGGAGAGCTTTCACAGAGCCCCATTTGGATCGCCCAGCGATAAAAGCTTCGCACCGCACTCATTGCGCGCCGCTGACTGGCCGCTGATGGGGCCCCAGCGCTGCGCTCAGCCAAATAGACCCGCAATCCACTGGCTTTGGCCGACAGCAGGCTTTGCCCTCGCGCCTCCAAGCTCTGCTCCAGTCCGAACAAGTCCCGTCCGTATGCCCTCAGTGTATGTGGGCTCGCCCCGCGTTCAACGCGGTGAAAGCTCAGGAAGCGGTCGATCTCAGCAGCCATACCCACAGCATAGCGCCCTTGCCGGATCCGCGAGCTTGCTCTATACCCCTGCTCCAGCCCTGGATTGATGCCTGTGTCAAAGCCCCTGGTCATCGTCGAGTCCCCAGCCAAAGCCCGCACCATCTCTCGCTTCCTTGGCGACGAGTACCAGGTCGAGGCGTCTGTGGGACATATCCGTGACTTGCCTCAAGGCAGCGCGGAGCTCCCCAAGAAGTACAAGGGACAGCACTGGTCCGATCTGGCGGTCAACGTCGATAAGGACTTTGAGCCCGTCTATGTGCTGACCCAGCGTGGCAAGGAGCAAGTCAAGAAGCTCAAGGCGATGCTCAAGGACGCCCCCGAGCTCCTGCTCGCAACAGATGAGGACCGCGAAGGTGAAGCCATCGCCTGGCACCTTACTGAAGCGCTCAAGCCCAAAGTGCCCATCCGCCGCTTGGTCTTTCACGAGATCACACGCCGTGCGATCGAAGAGTCCCTGGACAACGCTCGGGCCATCGACATGGACCTGGTCCGTGCCCAAGAGACCCGACGCATCGTGGACCGCCTCTTCGGCTACCGCGTGAGCAAGGTGCTCTGGCGCAAGGTCAAGCCCCGCCTCTCTGCTGGCCGCGTACAGTCTGTGGCCGTTCGCTTGCTCGTGGACCGCGAGAAGGCACGCATGGCCTTTGTCTCGTCGACTTGGTGGGGCCTCAGTGGTGTCTTTGAGACCCCCGAGGGCACCTACTCCGGCGACCTGATCAGCCTGGCCGACAAGAAGATTCCATCCGGAAAGGACTTCGAGGCGACCACCGGGAAGCTCAAGGCCCCCGAGACCATCGCTCTCCTCGACGAGGAGATGGCAAAGGCACTCAAGGCCGCCATCTTGGCGAATGCCGCCACGGTCACCAAGGTCGAAGAGAAGGACTTCAAAGAGAAGCCCCAAGCGCCCTTCACGACCTCCAAGCTGCAGCAGGAAGCCAACCGCAAGTTCCGCTGGACCGCACGCCGGGCCATGGGGGTCGCACAGCGACTCTACGAGAACGGTTGGATCACCTACATGCGTACCGACTCCGTGCACCTCTCCCCTGAGGCGATCAACGCAGCACGCGACTACGCCACGCAGCAGTACGGCCCCCAGTACGTCCCAGAGACCCCCCGCACCTACACGACCAAGTCCAAGGGTGCCCAGGAGGCTCACGAAGCCATCCGACCTGCTGGCGAGAGCTTCAAGAGCATCGCGGACTGCAAGAAGGAGATGGGAGAGGACGAGGCCCGTCTCTACGAGCTCATCTTCAAGCGCACCCTGGCATGCCAGATGGCGGACGCCACCGGTAAGCGCATGGTCGTCGAGACCGAGGTCAAGCTGGGTGACCAGCCTGCAGCGCTCTTCCGCAGCCGTGGAAAGACCTACACTTTCGACGGCTTCCGCGCGGTCTACGTGGTCGCAGGCGGAGATCAAGACTCCGAGAACGTGCTCCCTCCCCTCAAGCAGGGCCAGAGCGCGACCCCGGCAACCATCGACGCTGACAGCCACACCACGCAGCCCCCCTCGCGTCTCTCTGAGGCCGCCCTGGTGCAGCGTCTGGAGGAGCTCGGCATCGGTCGGCCTTCCACCTACGCCAGCATCATCGAGACCATCCAGAACCGTGGCTACGTCTTCAAAAAGGGCACGGCCCTGATCCCGACGTGGACAGCCTTTGCCGTGACCCGCCTGCTGGAAGAGCACTTCGAGGGCTTGGTGAACTACGACTTCACCGCCAACTTGGAGAGCGGCCTGGACCGCATCGCCGAGGGCGAGAAGGAGCCAAAGGAGTTTTTGGAGGCCTTCTACCGCGGATCAGGAGCTGACGACGGCTTGGAAGAGCTGATCTCCGCTGCCCTGGACAGCGCGGATCCACGCAGCATCTGCTCGATTCCTATCGGCCAAAACGACGGCAAGGATGTCATCGCCCGGGTTGGCCGCTACGGCCCGTACCTGGAATACGACGGCACCACGCGCAGCCTGCCTGACGAGATGGCCCCGGACGAGCTCACCCTCGCCAAGGCTGTTGAGCTGCTCAGCGAGATGCCAGACGGCCCACGCGAGCTGGGTGAAGACCCCGAGACCAAGCTCCAGGTCACCTGCCAAGTCGGACGCTTCGGCCCCTACGTTCAGCTGGGTGAGCCTGAAGGAAAGAAGAAGCCCAAGCGGGCATCCCTCCTCAAGGGCATGGAGGCCGACACCGTCGACCTGGCCACCGCCCTGCAGCTCCTGGCCCTGCCACGAACCGTCGGCAAGGACACCGAGGGTCACGACATCCTGGCCTACAACGGCCGCTATGGTCCCTACATCAAAGCCAACGGTCAGAGCCGCACCATCCCTGCGGACATCCACCTGCTGGAGATCAACGAGGAGCAGGCCCTCAAGCTTCTGGCAGAGCCCGCTCGACGCGGTCGCACCAGCGCCTCTGTGCTCAAGGAGCTCGGTGAGGACCCAGAGGGTCGCAAGGTGGTCGTCAAGAAGGGCCGCTACGGCCCCTACGTCACCGACGGCGACGTCAACGTGACCTTGCCCAAGGACAAAGACCCGGAAGCGATGGAGCTGGTCGCAGCACTGCCCATGCTCCAAGCCAAGCGCGACGCTGGCGGTGGAAAGAAGAAGCGCGCCGCTCCAAAGAAGAAGGCCGCTGCCAAGAAGAAGCCAGCTGCAAAGAAGGCCACCGCCAAGAAGCCGGCCGCAAAGAAGGCCGCGGCGAAGAAGCCTGCTGCAAAGAAGCGGGCGCCAGCCAAGCCCAAGAAGCCCGTTCCCGCGAAGAAGGCCGGCGCCACCGCGACGGCAGCCAGCGCCAAGGAGGAGATGGGCGAGGTCAAGGCCAGCAAGCCGCGCGTTCGCCGTTCGGTGCGCCGTTCGAGCACCAGCACCGAAGCCTAAATCGACTGGGCGCCTTCCATGGGCGCCCAGTGTTGGCAGACATCAGGTCGAGAACAGGCTGCTGTGCTCGACCATTACCCGGAGCTGTGAGACCGACGCGGCTTGCAGTCTCGTGTGCGTCTCGCTTCCAGGCTCCACGTAAGCCAGCTCGTCGTGGTAGCGGAGCGCTTCGTGAAGCACGTTGAGCCGCCGCATCGAGGCGATCTCCGAGGCGCTGCACCCCACCGCCTCCGCAAAGGCAGCGATGAGCGCCTCGTGCCACTCCGCGGGCGCCTGGTCCAAGAGTCGATCGCAGGAGAAGGCCGGATGCCCGACGACCACGTCCGCCCAGTCGTGAAGTATTGGGCGGCCGTCTGATACCTGGATGTTGCAGCAGCCGCTGTCTTGGGGCACCAAGCTGGCCTCGGCCTGGAAGTGCTTGGCGAACCAATCGATGGCTCGGGGCATGCCCCGCTCAAGGCCACGCCGACTGGCAGCGTCCAACTCCATCAACACTGGGCTCGCCAGCAGGCGCTCCATGGCCGCCGCGAAGCCCTGGGGTCGGCGGTCGCGCACACCCAGCTCAAGCCAGGTCTCAACATTGGCTTTCTCGGAGCCTTGGATCGCGCCCAGGAGTGTCGCCGCATCCCGCCACACGGCCCGTCCGTCTTCCACGTCCAGCGCCCTGCCCCCCATGGGGGCCATCGCAAATCCGCCACGCCAAGACGCCAGCACTTTGGGGAGATTCTGGGCCCACTGGGTCGCCAGTCGGGCGATGACCATTTCCTCCCCCGGCGGGAGGGCGTAGCCGCACTTGATCCACAGCGAGCCTTGCTCCGTCCCAAGGCACATGACCGTAGACCGCCCGGTGTCTCTGCGACTGAGCACGCGGCCATCCCAAGTGCGCTCGAGTGCATCAACGACCCAGTGTGCACGCTCCAAGGGATCCATGGCTCACCTCCACAGGCCCCAACCAGCGCCTGACCTGACCCTTCTACCTAGCCAAAGAGCACGGCCCACTCCCCTTCCATCAGGGTCTGTTGCTCTGGGGAGAGGGTGTCGTGCATCGAGAAGAGGTACTCGGCCACACGCGCCCGGATCCGAGCGCGATCAACGACGAGTTCTTCCGCACGAAGGCTCTCACAGGTCGGAGACAACAGCTCAATGAGCGCATCTTTGGAGTCCGTGCTGAAGTACCCCAAGGAGTGGACCAGCTCCAAATAGGCCTGCGCTTCGGGCGTGAATCGAAGGGAGCGGAAGCACCACTCCCCACAATCCGCGGCATTAGGGGACCAACTCATAGTGTCCTGAAGGTAGCCGACGAACCTGCCGCGTCAACTCCCACGTGCTCAACAGCGCCATCACTTGCCGGATGGGTAGACGGCTTCTGCGGCTCAACTCTGCCGGAGACCCGGGCAAAGCGGCCTGCAGACGCTGGCTCAACCCATGCTCCGGCTCAACCAAGGAGAGGACCTGAGCGCTGCGTATCAAGGGGATCGCCCCCTCCAGGAGAAGGGCGTTGCTCCCCTGGGACGCTGGGGTGTCGATGCGGCCAGGCACGGCGTAGACCTCTTGACCCAGCTCCAGGGCCGCTTGCGCGGTGTAGAGGGCGCCTGAGCGCAAACCAGCCTCGACCACAACCGTCGCTTTGGCGAGCGCCGCAATCAGGCGATTGCGTCGAGGAAAGGCCCAGCGCGTCGCTGGTTCTTGGGGAAGCCGCTCCGTGAGCAATACGCCACCTTCGCGCCGAATACGTGCAAGCAGCGCACCTGAGTCGCCACCCGGGTCCCGCTCCAATCCCTGAGCCAAGACAGCCAGCGTCGGCCCACGGCCATCCATCGCGCCTCTGTGAGCCGCCGTATCAACGCCATGGGCGCCGCCTGACACCAACAGGGCCTGCCGCTCCGCGCACCCCCTCCCAAGGGCGGCAGCAATTCCTCGGCCGTAGGGCGTACAACGTCTGGAGCCAACCACTGCCAAGGCCTTGCGCTCGAGCAACGCGCGCTCGCCTTGGATCCAAACGACAGGCGGTGGCTTGGCCAGGCGCATCAGCGCCTTGGGGTATTCCGGGTGCCCCAGGGGGAACCAGGGGCACCGGCTGCGTATGGCCTCGTGCGCGGACACCTGCGCGACGCGCTTGGCGTTTAGGCCTGCGGCAGCGAGCTCCGATAGACTGGCGCGCTCAAAGGGCGTCTCCCCCAAGCGCTGCAAGATGGGTCGAAGATCCAAGCTGCCGGACCACCGCGACGCGGCAGCCCAAGGACCAGGAACAATAGACATGTGCTCTCCCGAGCGAACGGGAGGGCGGCGACGCACACCGCTAACGGCGCGCCCACAAGCCTGCTACTGAACCGCAGTCGCGACTTGGTCACCGATGCGAATCGGCGAGGAGGCATCCACGACCACTCCGGTGCTGGTCGCATCGTCTACGCGGGTCAAGACCACACGGCCGACCACCTGGTCCGGAATCATCTCCTGCTCCTCGAGCATCGAGACCATTTCGTCTCGGTGGTGCACGACGTAGAAGGTGTTGCCCTCGCGCAGGCCATCGTCTTTGCCCAGGTCGATGAAGACCGTCTCACCGACAGCCGCCAGCCGGTACATGTCTTGGCCGCTCCGCGCGATGATGGTGCCTTCGAGGTCACCCTTAGGCGAATCGACGGGGAACTCACCTTCGATCGGGAAGGCCGGCCCAACCATGTCGCCACGGTGGACTTCGGTGTAGCTGTTTCGGATCACTGCGGTGACCCGGTCCTCGTCATCTACGTTCACGATGCGGGCGATCGCCCCCACCTGCCAGACACTGCCGTAGCGCACGCGGCGCGATTCAGGATGGCGAACGTCGGCGCCTTCGGTGAACAGGGCCACGAGATCACCACAAGCGACGGCCCCTGGATCATCCAGGTCCAGGTAGATCGTGTCCCCGGGTCCGAGCAGACTGCTGCCAGACTTGGCGGCCTGCACCGAGCCCCAGACTTCCACGTCGTCGGCCTGAGCCAGGAAGGCAGGGGTGACGTAGTGCTCGCTTCCGTAGCTCTTCTCAAAGCGTACGTCTGGACCACAGGCGAGCGTTTCTGGCTCGATCTCGGTGTCCGGAGCGGTATAGCCCTCACTGTCACCACCGCCGAAAGACATGCTTGGCGGCTCCAAATCCGAGCCCATCGAGAACACAATCTCGTTGCCCGGGTAGATCCAGTGGGGATTGGTGATGTACTCGTTCAGGGACCAGAGCTGGGGCCAATAGTAGGGGTCCCCCATAAAGGCTCTGGAGATGTCCCAGAGGGTGTCTCCTTCCTGAATGATGTACCGGTCCGGATAGGCCGAGGCCGATCCAGAGTCACCGGAGAGGGTCACACCGCCCGTTTGGGCGAAGGACACTCCCGAGAAGAGCGTCAGCACTGCCAACAACATCGCTCAACCTCGCTTGCGCAGAGACCTATTGTCTTGGATCCGGGCCCGGGGGTCAATCACCCTGGCGTCCATAGTCATCCTGATGCCGTACTACGTCGTCTGGATAGGCCGTGCTGACCTCGTAGACGCAGCAGTCCGTGATTCCCTTGAAGCGGTGCTTTCGTAGAGGCCGCACCCGAAGAGAATCACCGGGCTCCAGGATCCAGGTCACCATCTCCCCGTCCTCGTTCTCCAGCAGGACCTCAAGGCACCCCTCTGCGACCCGAATGGTCTCGTCCTTGACCTCGTGGTGCTGAAGGCTCAGCCGATGCCCAGCTCGAATGAAGAGCAGCTTGCCCAAGTAATTCTCGGTCTCTGCCCAGATCTCTTCGTGGCCCCAGGGTTTCTCTACCCGGCGCATCAGCGGACCTCGACCAGTTCCACCGGACGCCCCATAGAGGCTGCCAACTCCCGCTTGAGTGCCTGGGCGCCGTCCTTGCTTGCGATCGGGCCCACCCGCACCCTGTGACGCGTCTGACCACCGTAGAGGACCGCAACAATGTTGGCGTCGAAGCCGTCCTCTTTCAGCCGGGAGACGACATCAGCGGCCTCTTTAGGGTCACTGTGAGAGCTGATCTCGATGGCCCATCCAGCGCTCGCAGCTTGCTCAACTTGCTCTGGGACCTGGGGGCGGGTCTTTGGCTCCGGCAAGACCTGCGCGGGCTCCACCAAGGGCTCCACCAGCGCATCGGGAGGACTGACGTCTACCTCCGAGGCCACCAGCTGACTGGGGAACTCAAGGGCAGCGGCCTGGGCTTGAGGCATGACATCCACACGCGCCAAGAGCTCGGTGAGTGTGTCTCGTTCCAGCTCGGGACCGAGCAGAGCGGTAGAGGCAACAACGGCAGGCTCAGCGGGCTCAAGTCCCGTCGGCTCCCCTTCCCCGACAATGAGCCCCACAAAGAAGCTGGCGGTGCAGACGGCTGCCACCAAAACCAGGGCCGCACCGAGCTGTGCTCGGGTCAACCAGATGCTGTTTTCGCGGCGCATGGGGGGCAGGTCTCGCATGGCGTGATGCTAACACCCGCGGGAAGCGTTGTCTTGCCACGTCAAGAGAAGGGCTGAATCACCAACTTATGGTCCAGCACTTCCGCCACGTGCAGCTCCTCCACAAAGTCCAGGAGCTGGTCCATGCGTGACTGCAAGAGTCGGGCGTCATTCGACACCAAGGCCAACCCCAGCACGGCCCTGTCGCGAACATCCAGATCGTCGACCTCTGCTACAGAGACGCCAAACTGGTTGCGTGTGCGATCACGGACGCGCGCCACGACACTGCGCTTGTCCTTGAGGGACTTGGACCCGGGAATTCCCAGGACCAATCGCAGCATCGCAACGCGCATATGAGAAGCAGCCATCAGTGCTGGCGTGCGACCTCTTCCATGACATAGGTCTCAAGCTCGTCGCCGATCTTGATGTCGTTGTAGTTCTCCAAGCCAAGACCGCACTCGTAGCCAGTGTTGACTTCCTTCGCGTCGTCCTTGAAGCGCTTGAGGCTGGACAGCTTGCCTTCCCAGATGACCAGGCCATCGCGAACGAGGCGTCCGCTGTGGTTGCGACCGATGGTCCCATCCACGACGTAGCAACCGGCGACGGTTCCAATCTTGGGAATGCTGAAGGTGTCGCGAACCTGGGCATGGCCCTTGACGCGCTCTTCGAACACAGGCTCAAGCATACCGACCAGAGCGTTCTTCAAGTCGTCCAACAGCTCGTAGATGACGCGGTAGTGGCGCACCTCGACCTGCTTGTTCTCCGCAGCGCGACGCGCCTTGGGGTCTGGACGCACGTTGAAGCCGACGACGATTGCGTCGTAGGTAGCTGCCAAGGTGATGTCGGACTCGGAGATCGCACCCACAGCTGCCTGCAGAATGTTGATGTCCGTCCCATCCACAGCGACGTTCTGGATGGAGCTCTTGAGCGCCTCCAGAGAACCCTGCACGTCACCACGCACGATGAGGTTGAGCTTCTTGAGTTCACCCTCTTCACGACGGCGGAACAGCTCCTGAAGGGTGAGGCGCTTGCTCACACCCAACTCAGCAGCGCGCTCAGCGTCTGCACGATGCTCTGCCAGGCTCTTAGCGGCCTTGTCCGTCTTCACGACGGTGAACAGGTCACCTGCGCGAGGAACGCCTTCCAAACCGATGATCTCCACCGGTGTAGATGGGCCTGCACTCTTGAGCTTCTTGCCCTTGTGGTCCGTCATCGCGCGAACGCGACCGGAGATGGTTCCAAGAACGATTGGCTGCTTGGGCTTGAGGGTACCGTGCTGGACCAAGATGGTCGCAACGGCGCCGCGGCCCTTCTCAAGGCGCGCCTCAAGAACCACACCCTCGGCATGACGCTCTGGGTTGGCACGGAGCTCCATGAGCTCAGCCTGAAGGTTGACCGCCTCGAGCAGTTCATCCACACCCATTCCGGTCAGACCGGAAACGGGAAGCATCTGAACCTCTCCACCGTACTCCTCGGGGACCAGACCATGCTCCATCAAGCGCTGCTTGATGTCGTCTGGGTTCACACCGGGCTTGTCGCACTTGTTCAGCGCGACGACGATGGGACAACCAGCTGCCTTGGTGTGGTTGATGGACTCGATGGTCTGCGGCATGATGCCGTCGTCCGCCGCAACAACCAGGATGACAATGTCAGTCGCCTGAGCACCGCGGGCACGCATCTCCGTAAAGGCGGAGTGACCGGGGGTGTCGATGAAGGTGATGGGCTGACCCTTGTGGCTCACCTGGTAGGCACCGATGTGCTGGGTGATTCCACCGGCCTCGCCCGATGCGACGTTTGCCTTGCGGATGGTGTCCAGCAGGGTCGTCTTACCGTGGTCGACGTGGCCCATGATGGTGACAACAGCAGGACGAGGAATCGCGTTCTCATCCTCGGTCTCCGTGGACAGCTCGATCATGTGAGCGTCCTCTTGGAAGCCCACGTTCACACAGTCGTACTCAAACTCCTGTGAGACGAGCTGTGCGGTCTCAAAGTCCAACTGGTCATTGATGGTCGCCATCAAATCCAAGCCCATGAGGACCTTGATGATGGAACCCGACTTCTCGCCCATCTCGTGCGCCAACTGGCGGACGGAGATGGTGTTGTCGACCATGACCTTACGCTTCTGAGCCTTAGGCTGCGGCGAAGCTGCCTTGGGGGCCGAGCTGCGCTTGCGCTTCTTGGGGCGGCGATGCTGGACACGCTCCATACGGCGTTCAGTGACACGGCCACCGCCAGCAGCGGCACCGCCGCGTCCACGGCGGTCGTTGCGGTTGCCAGCACCAGCAGCAGCAGCTCCAGCAGCTCCAACAACTCTAACTACCCAAATGTTTAAGTATTTTGCTCTGTTCCATTGGTGAATTTTAGAAAAGGCATCGCCAATTTCCGTTTCATGTGAATGAATATGTTCAATTCCATTCGTACAATTTCCCAATGGATCTTTCGCTGCTAATTTAAATTCAATTTTACCATTGCCAATCAAAGCAGCAAATTCAGGTGCAATATCAACAGAATCTGGATCAGCAGAATTAAATTCACGATTAATTACTTCCATTGCATCTGTCTCTTATACACATCTCCGAGCCCAC
>CAJXRZ010000106.1 GCA_913060515.1 uncultured Pseudomonadota bacterium
GCAGCAGAGGCAGCAGAGGCAGCAGAGGCAGCAGAGGCAGCAGAGGCAGCAGAGGCAGCAGAGGGAGCAGAGGGAGCAGAGGGAGCAGAGGCAAGAAAGGCCCGCCGTTTGGCGAGCCTTTCGAGAAGCGGCTTTCCCGCTCAGGATGCGCGGTAAAGACCGGGCCTCCTCAATGCCGAATGTGGGGGGGGGGGACGCACTCGGCACAACATGGAGGAGGTCCCGGTCAGAACCTCACGGGGCGAGCCCCGCGTTTACACCTGCTTTATACAAGGCAGGTGATGAAGCGTCAATAAAAAAGATGCAAGCGATCTGAAAGCGCAGGGCGCGCCCTCAGCCCTAAATGGGCTCGTTCTGACCGCAGATCTCGGTCTGGTTCCGCTCGATCAGCTCTTCTTCCAAGCTGTCGTAGGTCCACTTGTCTCCACGAATCTCAGGGACGTCAAAGGTTCCCTGAACGACCATGGCGCTGGCGGAGTCGTAAGACACCAAGTGAATCTGGAATTCACCCTTCGCGCTTCCGCCGACTTCCAAGTTGGAGCCATCGGAGATGATCACGTAGTTGGGACTGCGGTAGACCCAGCTGTCCAAGCCAGTCTTGAGGCCGTCACGGGTACGCCAAGCGTTGTCTTCGACGCGGAAGTTGAAGTCGGCGTAGAGGTCCGGATCCATCCCGGTCCAGAGGTTCGCGTTGCTCGACCACCAGTCAGCCTGGGCCTTGGCCTCTTCGGCAAAGTCAGCGTAGAACTCATCGGTCGCGGTGAACACCGTCACCGAAGGCAAGTTGTCCGGCACATCAAGCTGGTAGATGTAGTCGAAGTCACCGGTACCAACGGACGAGAAGTTGTCCGCTGCAAAGCGGGCCGCGGCGAAGCCACTCAACCACTCCTGCGGCAAGGTCCAGACAACATCCTCGTTGTCGGGGTTGACCTGGTATGCGCCAGCGTTGAGGTAGTAGATGCTCCCCTCTTCGTCGGCAGACATCTCGGCGGTCCAGTCACCCTGGTCAAAGTCGATCAGTGTGGGCTCTCCTGGGTCATCAAGCTGCTCCAGGTTGTCCAATGCCGAGAGGCAGTCTCGGTCGTCGCTGTCGACGTCACCGTCTCCGTCATCGTCGGTGCCGTTGTTGCACTGGGCAACGTTGACGGCTCCGTCTTCCAGACCATTGGCGCTCAGGAAGCAGTCGGGGTCCTCGATGTCTACGTAGCCATCGGAGTCGTTGTCCAATGAATCTGCACACTCATCGGCGCGCTCAAGGCGGGTACCAGCGTTCAAGCACTCTGGATCGTCAGCATCCACGTCACCGTCGCCATCGTTGTCCAAACCGTCGGCGCAGTCGCTGGCCACAAAGCCTCGCTCGTAGCCCAAGGTGCTGCAGTCCAAGTCGTCAATGTCGGTCCAACCGTCACCGTCGTTGTCCAGACCGTCCAAGCAGGTGTCGGTGGTCAACTCAGCCACATCCAGGCTGTTGAGACAGTCAACGTCCAAGGCATCGGTGTCGCCATCGGCATCGTTGTCCAGGCCGTCTGCGCACTCGGTCAGCTCAACGGTGAGCTCAAAGCCACCGTACTGACAGCCGTCGTCGTCAAGGTCGACCCAAGAGTCGCCGTCGTTGTCCACGCCATCATCACAGTCACTGCCGCCTGGCAGGTCGTCCTCGATGAGGCGCTTGGCATCTACGCAGCCTGGGTCAAGGGAGTCAACGAGGCTGTCGCCGTCGTTGTCCACGCCGTCATTGCAGGCGCTTCCCTCGTAGCCAGTCTCACGCACACCGCCGTCCTGGCAGTCAGGGTCGTCCAAGTTGACCCAGCCATCTCCGTCGTCGTCCACGTCGCCGTCATCTTCCTTGCAGCTTCCGCTGACCAGAGGACCCTCAACGCCCTGAAATGCGTTTCGGCAGTCGGAGTCGTCGGCATCGATGGTGACGTCGATCTCGGGGTCATTGTCGGGATTGTCGAGGGCCAAGTCGTTGTCGATGCCGTCGTTGCAGCCGTAGAGGCCAAAGAAGGAGTCGTCTTCGACGAAGCCAAGAACACAGTCGGGGTCCTCGTCGTCGACGTAGCCGTCGCCGTCGTTGTCGGTACCGTCTGTGCAGGTCACGTCCAGTGGGTCTTCGCTGGCGTTTGCATCAATGCAGTCCACGTCGTCCGCGTCGATGTATCCATCACCGTCGTTGTCGACGCCGTCGTTGCACTCGCTCAGGCTCCAGCCACCCTCGTCGCTGTACTCGCCACAATCGGGGTCCTCGGAGTCCACCCAGCCATCACCGTCGTTATCCGTCTTGTCAGAGCAGACGTTTGCGGTACGGGGAGCAGAAGTACTCTCGACGGTGTCCAGAGCGTCTCCGCAGCTGGCGTCGTCGTTGTCAACGTCACCGTTGCCGTCGTTGTCAAGGCCATCGTTGCACTCTGTGGCGACGAAGTTGCCCGTCTCGCTGCCCTCGAACTGGCAGTCAGGGTCAGAGGAGTCAGTCCAGCTGTCTCCGTCGTTGTCGACGTTGTCCTCGCAGGAGACATCGCTGCTTTCGTTGTCGTCAAAGCCACTGGTGCAGTCCGCGTCGTCGGCGTCGATGTCGCCGTCGCCGTCGTTGTCGATGCTGTCGTTGCAGTCACAGACGCCGGTGCAGTTGAGAAGCTCGATGGGCGCGACCGAAGAGAAGCCGGACTCGTAGCCGCCGAACACGCAGTCGGGATCGTCAGCATCGAACCAGCCATCGCCGTCCTCGTCCTGAGGCTCACCGTCCAGCGTGTAGCAGGTGTCTCCACTCTGGATGCACTCTACGGGCTGGTAGTTGGGATCGATCACGAAGGCGATGCGGAAGTCTTCCTTTCCGCCAGCCAGCTCCTGGTGAAGGGTGATCTGGAAGTCACCCTCCGAGGTCATCACCGCTTCGCTGCGCCAGGTGTCGAGCTCGCCTTCCTTGAGAAAGAAGGAGTCGTTCATCAGCCAGTTGAAGGGACCCTGGTAGTCCAGAGGCTGGATGTAGTCGTAGAGCTCGCTCTCGTAGTTCGGCATCGCGCCAACATCGTCCAGCGGCACACCACAGAGTGCGTCTTCCGCCCGGTCCTCGCTGAAGTCAATACAGTCGATGAACGGAGCCTGGTCCACGCCAAGGATGCCCTCTGCGATGGTCGCGGAGGAGTTTGCCGCCAACCACACGTGGTAGGTGCCCTCGACCTCAACATCGTTGGGGGTACAGGCGGTCGCGGCAAGGGCCAGGAGCAGGAGCCCTGGGGCAAGGCGAGAAGACGTACGCATGCAGAACCTCGGAGCCCACTTCGGGTGGGCGGACATAGCCGTATAAATGACGCTGGGGGGCGGGGTCAAGCGCCTCCCCCCGTAGAAGCAGCGATCCCTCGCTCATGATCCGCGTATCGCCAAGAGAAGCCGAGTTCGTCTTTCAGACGCTCGGTGCGCAGGCGGACCGACGCGGTCCACAGTTTCAGGGCGTCTGGTGTCAGCCTTGGGCGCTGTCCCGTTCGGGACGCGACCCGCTCCACCTGCTGCGCCAAGTAGACCTGAACGTAGCTGGGAACGTAGGTGCTCCAAAAGCGAACAGGCGTGCCGCCAACCTGTCTGTGTACCGCCTCAAAGAAGGCTCCCGTCGTGGGCTGTGAGCGATCTGCGACGTGGTAGATCCCCTGCTCCTGTCCGCCCTGGGCGACGGCAATGAACCCGCGAACCGCATCGTCGATGTGCACGGTCGGAATGTGATTGCGGCCTTCCCCTGGCAGCCAAGCCTTGCCCTCTCGGATTCGATCATCCATCAGGAAGGGGAAGCCCGTTCCGTAGACGGCAGCCAAGCGCACCACTTTTCCGCCCCGAGAGAGGACCATCTTCTCGCAGGCGGCCTTGGAGGCGCCGTAGCGCGTGTTCGGACTGGGCTCAAAGTCCTCTTCAATCCACAGGTTTGAACGGTCCCCGTAGACAGCGCCGGAGCTTGCCAGGACCATGGAGACCGAGGAGGGGACCCTTTCTAGCAAAGCCTCAGTCAAGGCTCGGTTGATGCGATCAGGCGTGTCCTGGCCTTTGCCACGTACGCCACCGGCCAGGTGGTAGAGGGTAGAGACCCCATGAAAGGCGCGCTCAGGCAACTGGGCCAAGTCACCATCGAAGACCTCGGCACCCATGCCTTGGAGCTGCGAGCCTGCCTCCGCACGTCGGGCGTGAACCCGCACGGTGCAGCCTTCTGCGATCAGCGCCTGCACAAGGGGCTGACCCACACGTCCACTGGCACCGGTGACAAAGATGGTCTCGGACACGAACACTCCTGTTGAGGCTGCTGCTATCTCGTCGGCGAGAGCGACTGCGTGAACGCAGCGATCTCCTTCTTGATGGGGTAGCCGTCCAGCTCATGGTAGGCCGCGTTCTCCGGACTGATCCGGTAGTGCTCCACCAACACGCTCACGTTCACGGCACCCTCGGGCATTGCGAAACTGAGAGGCAGCTCTCGGGACTCGTCTGGGGCGATTCGGTTGTCCGCCAGACGCTCGGCTTTGGGCCACCAAATCCAGCGTTGACCGATGCGGGCGGTGCTCTGACTCAAGAGCTCTCCCTGGGCGTCCCGCACCTGGATCTGAGCGAGCAGGTAGCGCTCGGGGTCACCGCTGGGCACGTAGTGGTCCGCCCGGGCGTTGTGCAGGGTCAAGGTGCCTTGCACCAAGCTGCCTGGGGCCGCCGCATCCGGCAATTCCAAGCGCACATCGAGGCCTGACTGGAAGAGGGCGTAGTAGTCCGCCTCGTGTGGCTCAAGGGCGTCCTTTGGGATCCCCGAGCCCAAGAAGAGGTGCTGCCGAACCTCGCGCACGGGACCTCCGGGCAAGAGCGGCCGCTCCACCTTGGGCATGTGACAAGACTGACAGGACGCCTCCGAGCCGGACTCCTGCCACTCCACGCCCGTGTTGAAGGAGCAGACCAAGGTGTCCTCGACCCGGGCGACGGCCTGATGACAGCTCATGCACAGCTCGCTGTCTTGGAGCCCAGGGTCATGCTGCACGGGGTGAGGTGCGCTCGTGTCCCCGTACGGCCCCCGGATGGCGCCTTCTTCACCCCAATGGCAGCTCATGCAGGTGATGCCTTCCTGCTGCCACTCAGAGGAAAAGTTGGGGTTCTCGCTGCGCTCAGGGTTGCGCACGTCCCCTGTGGCCACAGCGATCTCAGCCTGTTGATCCGCGGCGGGCGTGTGGCAGTTGATGCACACCCAGCCCACCTCAGGGTCTTTGGCCAGCTCCTTCTGGAACTGCACGTCGGTCCACGCGTGGGCATGCACAGAGACCTGCCACTCTTTGTAGATCTCCTGATGACAGGCCCCGCAGTCCGAGGCCTTCATGCCGGCCAAGCCGCTCGGGGCTGCCGCCCCTGGGGGAACACGTGGACTCTCCCAGTGAGCCCCCATGAGCAGCAACAGGGCAATCAAGGAAGGGTGCCCGGGGCACGCATCAGGTTTCCATCTAGGACCCGCAGCAGCAGCTCAGAGGCGCCATCGCCGTCCAGGTCAGCAGCGTAAGCTGGCCCGTCCAGATCCCGGACACCATGCAGGATGATGGGTGGCGCATAGGAGCGCTCCAAGCTGCGGTAGATGGCGACCCGCTCCAGCTCCGTGTCGGTGAGCGCCACGTCCAAGCGACCGTCGCCGTCCCAGTCCAAAGTGCTCACCAGGCCAGGCTGGTCGAAGTCCAGCTCAACACCCCAGCCCAGGGCCGAAGGCGCGCTTCCACCGCGGAGCAGCTCGTCCACGCCATCGCCGTCCAGGTCCGCAGCGTGAAGGTTGCAGTCCGGTGCGTCGCAGAACTCCAGGTTGTCCCCATTGCCGGTGGTATCGGCCATGGCGATGTCCCCGATTGGGCTGCCCAAGTCACCGTTGTCCACCTCATTGAGGTCTTGGTCGTATCCGACCCAAACGCCCAGCTCATCGGAGACGATGGCGACGGTGTTTCCGATCTCTCCACAGGCTACGACCGAGCCGCTCACTGCAGCCGAGGTCACCTCGGTGATCTCCCCATTGGCGCCGGTCTCCATGCGGTACAGGTACTGTCCGCTGTCCTGAACCAAGGTGTAGACCACGTTCTCACACACAGCCATGTCCAGGGCCTCAGCGATGCTCGCGTTGCTGCCACCGTCCACACTGGACCGGCTCAGCGCGGGTGAGATCAGCTTGGGGATGCCATCCTCGAGCTCCCAAGTGAAGACCTGCAAGACGGTCGTGCCGTCGAAGAAGCGTGTCGCGACATGCTCAGGCAGCCCATCTCCGTCCAGATCAACGCTGGTCTGGGACCCGTAGTCCGAGACACCGTAGACGGTGAAGTCGTCCGGAACCAAGTCCCAGCGACCCTCTTCAACCTGTCCTGGGTACAACGCCATCACGTCGCTGGTGACCAGAATGTCTGCCGCGCCGTCGCCGTCCACGTCGTTGACCCCGATGGGACCACCCATCGGCACCGCGACAACCGCATCGTTGAGGAAGTTGCCTTGGTCAGCCTGCCAAGTGAGCACGCGGATCTGGTTGGAGTCCCGTTCGGAGAGCACCACATCGTCAACGCCATCACCGGTGACATCGCCCATGGCGATCTCGTAGCCGGCGTACTGCAGCTTGAATTCCGTGGTTGTGCCGCCCTCGAAGCTGTACCAAACCAGCGGGCGTTGGGGGTCGTCGGCTGGGCCGATGGCCACGAGCTCTTCCGTCTCCGGTGTGCCCTTCAGATCGCTGCAGTCGAGCAGACGGCTGCCGCGGCCCAGAGGATTCTCCAAAGAGCGACCCGCCAAGTCATTGCCGTTGTTCGCCCAGTTTCCAGCGTTGTCGGGTCCGTAGCGCAGCACCTCTCCAAGGCTGTTGTCGTCTGCCACCATCAGGGCCACGTCAGGACGACCGTCATCATTGAGCTGACAGAGAGCCACAGACCAGATGTCTTCAGGAACGGCCAAGGGCGTCTGTGCCTCGAAGGTCCACGCGCCGCTGCCGATGAGCACCTCGAATCCGCCGGACTCATCGATGCCGTAGGCCACGACCATGTCCTGGATGCCATCCAGGTTGGCGTCGCCCACCCCCACGCCACGAACGGACTGCCCGGGCACGGTGTAGCCAGTTCCCCAAGAGAAGCCGCCTTCGTAGCGTCCGCGCAGCAGCACGACCTCGTCAAAGGTCCAGAGGACCGCGTCCTCGACCCCGTCCCGGTCAAAGTCGGCGGCGGCCAAGCCCTGAATGTCTGTGGGCATGTCTGCGACCAAGACCGGCGGAGCGGTAGGCAAACCGTTCTGCCAAAACACCTGGCTGCCCTGGGCCAGGATGAGTCCCTGGTCCACGGCCTGAAGGTAGTTGGGCTCCAAGTCCACGGCCCAGGCTGGATAGAACCCGGTCGTGGGTACCTCAGCCGAGACGATCCACGAAGTGCCGGTGGCACCCGCCTGGGCTCCTTCCGGCGCGTTGAGCACCGTCGCCACCAGGGCTTGAGGAACCGCGCTGCTGGCCATCAAGCTGCCGTAGCCCAGTGCATCGATCTCCACGATCCCATCGCCCGAGTCCACATCGCTGCCCGCGACGGCCAGCTGTACCTGTCCACGGTCCGCTGGGACGGCAATGCCATAGGCGTTGATCAAGCGCACACCAATCTCGACCTGGCCAACGCCTAGAGCCGAGTCGATCACGGCGGCGACCGGACTTCCAGGCTCGATGACCTGGGTCGCTTGAGCCGTTCCGTCGTCTTCGCTGCAGTTGCCGCAACCCATCATCGGGATCAACAGCAGGAGCCAGTAGCGCTTCATGGGGGAGCCTCCAGGAGCGATAGTGTATCCGTCGTGCGCCCCCACCGCCCGCTGGGGGGATATGCACACCCCATGCTGAATCTAGAGACCCACGGTGTAGGCGTGCTGCGAAGCGACGGCCCGCTGGACCTTCCACCCGTGCTGTGCCTACCCGGTGTGCTCGGAGATGCCCTGGTCTTCGAGCCCTTCGCCGAGTTGATGGCCGGACGCAGACGGGTCTTTCTGGCCGACTTGCCCCCTGGAGACCCCTGGCGCTCCGCGGCAATTCTGGCCCGTCGCCTCGAAGCGACCGGCCCTTTCCATGTCGTGACGGGCTCCTTCGGCGGCCTGGTCTGTCACAAGTTGCCGGCGCACTTGGTGCTCAGCGGCGCCCACGTGGCGACCTTGCCCAGCCTGGAACAGCGCAACCAGCTCCAGATCCTCAAGGGCCGTGCCCTCCGCAAACTGCCTGCCGCGCTCGTCGAACCGCTCTATGCACGCCACCTGCGGGACAGCCTCAACGAAGAAGGCCTGCCCGCGGAGTTGATCGAGCGTGTCCTGGCCCGAGAACGCAGCAAAGAGGAGCTGATCGGTCGACTGCAGTGCCTGCTGGACGACGAGTTCCCTGAGCGCCCAGAGGATCGCCCCACCCTGTGGATCCTGGGCGAGAACGACGAGCAAGCGCCTTGGTCCACCCCCGAAGTGCATGCCCACCACCCCAACGCCCAGGTGGCCCGACTGCCAGGGGGGCACCGGCCATACGCGACGCAGCCCGGCCCCCTGATGGCCCGACTCGAAGAGTTTTGGGCCCAGGTCGAGGCCTAGCGCAAGCTACCAGCCGAACCAGCTCCAACGCTTGATCCCCACAAGGTCCTCGAGCTCCCCAACAAGGGGGTGTTTGGGGTCCAACTTGTGGGCCTGCCGCAAGGCATCCTGAGCCTCCCGCTGCGCCCCCTTCTGGTTGAAGAGCCAGGCCTGAATCGCGGACAGAGTCGCGTCCCGTTGCACCCAGTGGCCCAGGTCTTCAAGCAGGTCTTCCACCGCAGCTTGGTCTCGCTGGCCCTTCAAGCGCTGCGCATAGGACGCGGCCACGCCAAGTCCCAGAGTCGAGGCCACGCTGTCCTTGCTGGAGAGCACAAGCAGGGCCTGCTCCCGGGCCTGGGCGTAGCGCTGGTCATCAAAGAGGTGGCTTGCATAGCGGCCCCGCACCTGAGCGTCATCCGGCTGCAGTTCTAGGGCCTGCTCCAAGGCCTGAAGGCCCAAACCCCGCTTTCCACAGGCAATCTGGAGCTCTCCCAAGAGCGACCAGGCGTGTGGGTCATTCTCCCCGGGCCCCCGAACCCAAGACTGGCACTCAAAGAGCGCCGCTTGAAGCAGGTCCAAGTCCTGCAGCAAGGAGATGCGCAACAGCCGCGCCACCCCCGGAGCAGGAGAGTCGTAGACCGCTGCGGTCGCCAGCTTCAATGCCAACAAACGACGGCCCTTTTCCGCGGCCAGCGCGCTGCCGGAGAGCAAGTCCTTGGCACCGGTCAACTCAAGCAGCTCCAGGTGCACCTGGGCATCATCCTGAGCGCTCAGACCGCAACGGGAGCAGATCGGCCCGCGCCGTTTGCCGCTGCAGTTGCGGCAGAAGCCCGGTCCAGTGGGGTCCAGCGGCAGGTCCCAGTCCTCCTGCGCACACAGAGTCCCGCAGGTCTCGCAGCTCAGAGAATCACAGAGGACGTCCCCCACCCGCTCGGTGCGCCAGGAGACGAAGGCGCTCCTGCAGTTCGGGCAAGAAAGAGGTGGGGTGCTCACGCCGGGAGTTGTAGCAGACCCAGCGCAGGACTCAAGTGGACAACCAATTCCAGAAGCTGCGCTCTTGCGCCAGAGGGCCGCGGCGCAGGGACGCCACCAGTTCTTGATCCGGGATGAGGCGATCCGCCTCATCCAGCACCGCGCGTGCCTCGTCGATGCGTCCGTCGCGCCAGCGCTGCCAAGCCAGCAGCGCCAAGAGCTCACCGCTGCACATCACGTCCTTGCCCAAGGAGTCCAAGAGCTCGCGCATGCTGGCGACCTCGCCCAGCTCCATCAAGCGGCGCACATACTGAACCATCAGCTCCAAGGAGCGTTCCCTTGCTCGGGAGGGTGGGCCGCGCAGTACCTCCATGGACTCCATGCGCGCAGCGCCGAAGCGGTTGTTCGCGTAGAGCAGACGAGCCCGCAGGGCGCGCGCATCGGGCAAGTTCTCGTCCATGCTCAGAGCCAAGTCCGCCGCGGCGCGGGCGCCGTCGTGTCCCAAGCTCTCCAAACTCAAGGCGAGCTCGGCGAAGGCCTGACCCCACTGAGGCTGGGCCCGGCAGAGCTCCCGGGCGTCTTCTACGGCCTCCTCGTTGAGCTCCAGCGCGCGCATCAGACGCACCCTCAAAACCCAGGCGGCCGGCGGACGTGGCCCCATGTGCACCGCAGCAGTGGCAAGCTTCAGAGCAACCAGCAAGCGACCAGCGGCCCCAGCGCGGCGGGCCCCGTCCAGAAAGTCGCCGCCCCCTTGCTCGTCGAGGAGCTGGTGGTGCAGCTCAATGGCGGCAGCGGGGGTCTTGCCACAGGTCAGGCAGATGCCGCTCTTGTAGTGGCCCCCGCAGTGCATGCAGTTGCTGCCGACGGGCGCAGCGCTCGCGACCGTCCAGTGCACGCGCTCCATCTCGGCGGTACAGGAGCCGCAACGTGAGAGCTCGACCAAACCGCGGCTCAGCGGAAGGGTTTGCCAGCGGCGCTCTTGGCTCTCGCACTTGCTGCAGGCGTCCATCTTAAAGCTCCAATCACGCGCTTGATGTACACAGTAAAGGTGCGCACGGGCGCTGCAAAAGGAAAACGACCAAGTGAAAGCCTTGCTCTCTCATCGCCCGGACCGCCTAATGGCCGCCTCCCAAGGGTCGCGCTGCCAAACCGGCGAGCGCTTGCTGCGCGCACACTTGAACTCTCCGACCGCATCGGTGGACCTTCCAAGGGCCTTTAGAGAGGAGCGCGGGCTGGGAAGCAAAGACCGAAAGATCGCCCAGGACGCCATCTATGCCGTAGCCAGACACCAGGAACGCTTCCTACACGCGCTGGGTCAACAGGGCCCGGTCGAGGACCCCGTTCCCGGACTCTGGCAGGCCGCATTGGTCCACCTCGGACTGCCCCCGGAGCAGGGAAGCGCCCGGGCAGGCGTGCCACTTCCTGGACCCGATCCTCAATTCAAGGATCCGCTGGAGCGTTTGGCAATGGCATCTTCCTTGCCGCGCTGGTTGCTCGAACGCGCGGAGGACCCCCAGGAGATGGTGGATGGCGTGGCCTCGCGGGCGCCCACATGCTTGCGGGTGAACACCGCAAAGACCACGCGAGAGGAGCTGCGGAGCCGCCTGGACGCGGAAGGGATCCAGACCCACCCTGGGAAGTGGTCTCCGGTGGCTCTGATCCTGGAGGGTCGGGCCAACCTCTTCGGCAGCAAGCTCTACAACCAAGGCCACTTCGAGATTCAAGACGAAGGCAGCCAGCTCTTGGCCGCGCTGGTGCACCCCATCGGACGCACCATCGACTGGTGCGCCGGCGCTGGCGGAAAGAGCCTGGCCTTGCTTCCCGCGCTGCCTCCGGGCGCCAACCTGCTCGCGATGGACACCCGCATCGGCGCCTTGCAGCAGGCCCAAAAGCGAGCAAAACGCGCAGGCTTTGTCTTGCCCATCCGGAAGCACGGCCAGCCCCCACACCCCGCCGAGCGCATCTTGGTGGACGCCCCCTGCACTGGTCTGGGCACCCTGCGTCGTGATCCTTGCCTTCGTTGGCGCCTGAGTCCTCAGTCTTTGGACGGAGTCGTACACGCCCAGCGCAAGATCGTTGACCTGGCAGCAGAGGCAACCAAGCCGGGTGGGCGCTTGATCTACGCCACCTGTTCGGTGCTTCCCGAGGAGAACCAGGACCAAGTCCAGGCCTTCTTGGAGAGGCACCCGACGTGGACGGTCCTGCCTGCAGCTCCGCTTCTGCCGGCCAGCGCAGCCCCTCTCTGCAAGGGCGAGTTCTTCGCACCCCGACCACATCTCCACGGCACAGACGGCTTCTTTGCCGCCGTGCTCCAGAGCCCGGGATAGCCCTGAGGCGGACAGCAGGAGACCTCGATGCGCTACACCCGGCCCCCCGGCTTGCTCGACCTTGACCCAGCGACCTTTCAGGCCCACGCCTGGGTCCAGGAGCGCCTGCTGCAGGTCTTTGACCGCTACGGCTACGCCCAGGCCGGAGCACCGACCCTCGAGTACCGCGATCTCTACGAGCCCAGCCGAATGGGCGCGCACCTCTTCCACGATCTCTTGCTCGCGCGCCTGAGCGAGTCCGAAGAGTTCCCGGGTGAGCACGAGCCGGAGTCCACCCACGACGCCGCGCTGCGCCCAGACTTCACCACCCCGCTGGCTCGGCGACTGATCGAGCGCATCCTGAGCGAAGGCGTGCCGAGCGGCAGCGTGCGTCGGGCCTACACCGGCAGCGTCTTCCGGGACGTCAGCGCCGACTCTCACCGCCAGAAGGAGTTCACCCAAACCGGCGTGGAGCTGGTCGGAGA
Source organism: uncultured Pseudomonadota bacterium (assembly GCA_913060515.1). Lineage (GTDB taxonomy): Bacteria > Myxococcota_A > UBA796 > UBA796 > CAJQPC01 > CAJQPC01. The sequence goes on from CAJXRZ010000106.1 coordinate 12,305, forward strand.
GCAGCGACTGCTGGGGGACCTGGAGATCCTGACTCTGGCCTGCGATTCCGCCCAGGCCCTTGGGCTGCCCGAGTGGCGCCTACACCTTGGGCACGCTGGTCTGTTCAAGGCCTGCGTGGCCTCCCTCAAGCTGCCACCGGCCACCGAACGCGCCCTGCTCAACAACTTGGTCATCGCCGCCCGACTGCGCCTGAGCAGCCGCATGGACTCCGATGACACCTATGGCCGACTCCTGGAGCAACGCCTTCCAGCCATGCACCGCCGCGTGGTGGCCTCGGGCATGGAGAGCGCGACCGAGCTCTCGGCGCCCGATACCCTCAGCTTGACCCAATGGAGAGCCCGCCTCCCGGAGATCTTCGATGCCTGGCTCCGACAGGTGTGGGGACAGCAACGCGGCCTGGGCCAGAGCGCCCTGGATACCGTCTTGGGCTTGGCCAACCTGAACCCGGATCCGAAGCACTTCTTCGAGGACTTGGCCCCCTTCTTGACCTGCGAGGGCTCCAGCTCCGCCAGCAGCACCCTGCAGCTTCTGGTTCAGCGCCTCCAAGAGCGTCGCGGTCCCAAGCTGGCCCTGACCCCCGCCGCCAGCCGCGGCATTGGCTACTACGATGGCCTGACCTTCGAGCTGCACAGCACCCAAGGCGCCGTCTGTGGCGGTGGCCGATACCACGGTTTGCACGCCTGGATCCTGGAGCGGGCGCGACTGACCCATCAGCTGCGCACCGGGCAGCTACCCGCCGTCCCTGCCGACACCGAGCGCATGCTCAGCGGCGTGGGTTTGGCTTGGGGTGTGGAGCGCATCGTCTCCACATTGGGTGGTGTACCACAGGCCGCCAAGCAGGCCCCTCTGGCCGTCACCTTCAGCGATCCCTCCCTCAGCGAGGCCGCCTTTGCCCTGGCCGACACCCTGCGTACCAAGGGATTCCGAGTCAGCCAAGGACTGGGCGAGCACCCACAGATCACCCTGAGCTTGTCCCTGGCAGCGCACAGCCAAGGCTTGGTGTCCCTGAAACACCCGGACAAAGCGGCCAAGACCATCCCGCTCTCCGAGCTCGAAGACCACCTGGAGTCCACCCATGACTGAGCTGCTCATCGACGGCTACACCCTGAGCATCGAAGACATCGTTCAGGTCGCCCGCGAACGCCGCCGGGTGCGCATCCACCCCAAGGCGGCTGCCCAAGTCCAGCGCTGCAGAGCGCTGGTCGACGTGCTGCTGGACAACGACGTGAAGGTCTACGGCCTGACCACAGGCTTTGGAAAGCTGCGCGACGTGGTCATCGCCCGGCAGGACTCCGTGCGCCTGCAAGAGAACCTCCTTCGCTCCCACGCGGCGGGCGTGGGCGTACCCTTCGCCGAGGACACCGTGCGCGCGGCCATCTTGCTGCGGGCGAACACTCTGATGCGGGGCAACAGCGGCGTGCGCCTGGAGCTGATCCAGACCGTGCTGGACCTGCTCAACGACGACATCTACCCCTACATTCCCCAGCAGGGTTCCGTCGGCGCCAGCGGCGATCTGGCCCCCCTCTCCCACTTGGGCTTGGTGCTCATGGGCGACCCTCACGGCAAAGTCTTCGGGGGCCTGAACGCCAAAGGCGAGCGGGAGATGGTCACCCACCCCCGTGAGGACGACTTCGTGCCTCTGGGAGAGACCGCTGCCCAGGATGCAGCCGCGGCGGGCCTGACCTTCCGGCCCATCGTGCTCCAGGCCAAAGAGGGCCTGGGCATCAACAACGGCACCCAGTTCATGACCGGCCTGGGCGCGCTCTTGGTACACGACACCCACCAGACCCTGCGCTGGACCGAGCTGGCCTGTGCCCTTTCCCTCGAGGCCAACCGCGGCATTCGGGGGGCCTTTGACCCGCGCATCCACCAGGCACGCCCACAGAGCCACCAGGAGGACTGCGCCCGCCGCATCATCTCCTACTGCGCTGGCAGCCAAATCCTGGATTTCTACCTGAACTCTGCCCGAGTCAATCGCGCACTGAACCACCTACAGCGGGCCAGCGAGCACCTCTCCCACGCCGCCTCGAACGCGGCGGTCGAGGGCATTCAGCTGGACTCCGTGGCCCGCGCTCAGGCCGCCATCCACACCCTCCAAGACCGGGTCAAGGCGCTGCTGCCCACGGACGCCGCCGGCGAGAGCGACGCCAAGCACATCCGCGCCTTCAGCGCCCTGGCTCCCGAAGACCAGATCCCCAAGCTGCAGCAGCAAACCCGCCGGGCACGCCAAGAGCTGGGCGCTCTGCTCCAGACCCTCACCAGCGCCACCTTCTTCAGAGACCGCAGCGTTGAGCTGGCCGAGTCCAGCTTGGTCCAGGCCCGCTCGGAGCTCACCAAGGCTGTGCCGGACGCACCGATCGTCCAGGACGACTACTCCACCCGCTGTTTCCCACAGGTTCTGGCCTGTGCCTACCGCGCCCTGGATCACGTGCGCGAGGTCATCACGGTCGAGGCCAACGCTGCCACCGACAACCCCTTGCTCTTCCCGCCGGAGCCTCCCGGCGGCTTTGACGCCATGGCCCCCCAGGCCTACCGCGCCTGGCTCTGCGAGACCCCGCAGCGCATCAAGGACTGCCGCAAGGCGGTCATTGGCGGCGGCAACTTCCACGGGGAACCCGTGGCCGTGGCCATGGACTACCTGACCCTGTGCGTGGCCGAGGTGGGCAACATCTCGGAGCGACGCATCGCCCACCTTGTGGACGACAACCACAGCCGCGGCCTGCCGCCCTTCTTGGTGCAGGGCAGCGGTCTGAATTCTGGATGGATGATCCCGCAGTACACCGCCGCCAGCCTGGTCTCCGAGAACAAGGTGCTCTGTCACCCGGCCAGCGCAGACTCCGTGCCCACCTGCGGCAACACCGAGGACCACGTCTCCATGGGCACCATCGCTGCACGCCAGTGCAAGCAGGTGCTCACAAATGTGCGCGAGATCGTCGGTATCGAGCTGCTCAGCGCCACCCAAGGGCTGATCTTCCGTCAGCCGCTCTTGCCGGGGCTTCCCCTGCAAGGCGTGGTCAATCAGCTGCGGGCCAAGGGCATCGAACCCCTGGAAGAAGACCGCGTCTTGTACCCCGACATGCGCCGCATGCAGCAGCTGATGCGGGATCCCGAATTGCTCCAGGCCCTCGCCGAATAAGGACCGCAAAACTGCCAGAGCATTGTCAGAGTGAAAGTCTTACGAGTTTCGTTACCGGGATGAACCCGGAGAGCGCATGGTCATCGGACCTACCAGAGATCTTGACTTGAAACAGCTACTGGATGCCCACCTGAATCAAGGCAGCTTCGGCGCTGCTCAGGCGGCGTTGATCCACCAGGGGCGCCGGGTCCACCGCAGCGCTCACGGTGTGCTCTCACCGGACGGGCCCGCCATGGAGCACGAGAGCCGCATGGACGCGGCCAGCGTGACCAAGGTCCTGAGCACCACCACCCTGGCCATGATTCTGGTCTCCCAAGGCGAGCTGGACCTGGACGCTCCCGTGCGGCGCTACCTACCGGCCTTTCGCCACCCCCACATCACGCCACGCATGTTGCTGGGACACCGCAGCGGCCTGGCTGCATGGGCCACGCTCTTCCAGGTGGCCCAGCGGGACCCCGCCGCCAGCACCCTCTACCCCTCCGTGCCGGGCCTCCGGAACTTTGGCTGGTCCACGGAGTTGATGCGCCAGGAGATCCTGGCCCAGGACCCCGTCAGCGACCCCGGCCCCCGGGTCTACTCCGACATCGGCTTCCTCACTTTGGGCATGCTGCTCGAAGTGGTCGGCGGACAGCAGCTGGACTCTCTGGCCCAAGACCTGGTCTTTCGGCCGCTGGACTTGGAGCACACCAGCTACGAGCGCATGAACGGAAACCGTGCCCCCGACGGTGACTTTGCGGTCACGGGGCTGACCCGTCCGCGCATGCCCGCACCCGGACAAGAGTCGCTCTACAGCGTGCCTGAGCAGCCCGAGGCGGCCCGGCCTGGCGAAGTAGACGATGACAACGCCTACGCCATGGGCGGCGTGGCGGGACACGCCGGAGTGTTCAGCACCGCCAGCGACGTGGCCCGCTTTGGCCAGGCCATCTTGGAGGAGAGCCAGGGCGCCAGCCGCTTGGCCCGCGCCGAGGTCGTGCGGGAGTTCCTGAACCCCGACGCCATCGACTCCAAGCCCGTGCGCAGCCTGGGCTGGGACCGGCCTGCCCCAAGCGGCTCCTCCGCCGGCAAGTACCTGGGCCAAGGCGAGAAGGGTGGCGTGGGCCATCTGGGCTTTACGGGGTGCAGCCTGTGGATCGATCTGGACCACCAGCTGGTCTGCGCCCTGCTCACAAACCGGGTGTTCCCGAGCAGGGCGAATGTGGCAGGCATCAAGGCCCTGCGTCCGGCCTTTCATGACCAGGCAATGGAGCGATTCTGCGGGTGTTGAAGCACCTGCATGCGGACCTCGACGACACCGGGATTCTCAGACCGTCTGCGCCCGAGGTCTTGGGGCCACTGGTAGATCTTGAAGGGGGGGAGCTCCTCTGCAAGCTCCTACGCCACCTCCACGGGGACCCTCAAGACCTGGGCCTGTGGGAGGTGCTTCAAAGAGAAGCCTGGGTGCTCTCCCATCCCGGGCACGGTCACTGGGAGAGTGAGCCCGCAGACATGCTGCAACACCTGCGCGCCATCGAGGCCAGGTCAGCCCAACACGGCCCAAAGCAGCCTGCCCGCGTCCTGCACATCGACCGGGAGATCCAGTACACCGTGGAGCGCAGCGCAGCGGGCCTGGCGCTGGAGGTGATGGTCAGCCACAGCTTTGCTTGGTACCCCGTGCGCGTCGCGCTGAGCGCTCTGGAAGTGGACGACTGGATTGTCTTTGGGCCGAGCAGCACGCGGGTCTTGGCCGACGCGTTTTTGGCAGACCAGAAGGGCTTTCTGGCCGGGCGCTGACCCTCCGAGATACACGCCCACATGCTCCTGCTTCTCCTGGCCTGCGGCCCCCGCCCTCCCCTCGCGCCTCCTCCTCCCGACGCGGTCTCCGCCCCTGTGCTGCCAAAGCGCTGGGCCGGTCCGGCAGAGCTCTCCCGCGTGCGCATGGTCGCAGTGGGCGATGTGCTCATGCACACCAACGTCAAGAACTCGGCCAAGGCCGCCAACGAGGACGCACAGAAGGGTATGGAGGCCCTGTTCTCTCAGGTCAAACCCCTGATTGAATCGGCAGACTTGGCCTTCGCCAACCTGGAGACCCCCGTGGCGCCCGACCACCACAAGGGCACCCGCTCCATGGTGTTCAACGCCGCCCCCGAGCTGCTGCCTGCGCTCTACGCCACTGGCTTTGACGTGCTCAGCTTCGCCAACAACCATGTCTACGACCAGGGCCGCGACGGCTTTGAGGAGACCATGGAGCGCTTGGATGCGAGCGAGATGACCTGGATTGGCGGGGGCGCCGACTGTGCTGCGGCTCGAAAAGCCCGCTTGGTCACCCAGAATGAGATCACCGTCGCCTTTATCGGCAGCTCCAAGGTCTACAACGACAACATGAACCTGGGCGAGGACAAGGCCTGCTCCTTTGAGCTCAGCGTCGAGCAAGCATTGGCGGAGACCGAAGCGGCCCGAGCAGCGGGCGCCGATCTGGTGGTCGTCTCGGTGCACTGGGGCCGGGAGTACCGCACCTTCCCCGAGCAGTCCGAGGTCGACGACGCCCACGCTCTGGTCAACGGCGGCGTGGATCTTGTCCTGGGACACCACGCCCACGTCGTGCAGCCGGTGGAGGTGCTGCACCGCGAGGACGGCTCGGTGGGAGTCATCGCCTACAGTCTGGGCAACTTCATCTCCAACCAGCGCTACGACTACAAGCACGGCGTACAGTCTCTGGACTACGGAAACCCCAGGGATGGCCTGGCCCTGCAGATCGACGCGGTGCGCAAGGACTACGGAGAGGCGCCCGACGGCAGCCCACAGGTCCGTGTGGAGCTGGCCAACGTGGTGGCCATCCCTCTCTGGACGGACAACGACGCGGGACGTATTGTTCATCCAACGCCGGTTATTCGCGTGATTCCGACCGCGGATGCTCTGGAAGCGGCCTACGCCCAGCTCGACGCAGCGGAGACGGTTGAAGAGGACCTGGCGGCCAAACAGCGCATTGCGCTCTTGGAGGACCGCTGGAATCAGGTGGAGGACATCGTTGGGGAAGGGATGATGCCGAAGCATCCGTGAGTTTGGCCCTGGCGACACGGGAGACTCGAGCGGTACGTAGACGAGGTTGAGCCAGGATTAGCCTTCGAACACTTTCGCCCCAAAAACCTCAATCTCCGAGCCCTCCGCCAAGAACACGCTGCGCGGCTCCTGCCCGGTCAAGCCCGCAAACTCCTCCCCATAGAGCTGCCCAAAGTCCACATTCAAGCTGTGTGACTGCACGGCATAGGTCTCCCAGTGGGGATGCCGCACCTCATACACAAGGGTGCGCCCCCGCCTATCCACGCCGTAGCCCCACTGGTGCTCTTTGAAGAAGTGGGCCTGGCTGTCGTCGGCGGGCAGCTCGGCCTTGGGCGCGGCTTGCAGCTCCAAGCTGTGCTCCTTGCCCTGCCACACCCAGTCATGGGCCACGTGCACGCCCTGCTCGTCCTGCTTCACGGCGCTGCGCATGGACGTGGACGCATAGGGCTCGTTGTAGATCTGCTTGGCCATGGTGGCCACCAGCCACTGAGGGACCAGCTCCCGCACGAACATCACGCCCCGGGTCCCGTCGGCCTGCTTCACGTAAAAACGTAGGTTGATCTCTGGAAAATTGATGAACCCAGGCCAAGGAATACCCAGCACCCGGGTCTTCAAAAAGTCGAAGGCCACCAAGCTGACAAAGGCCTGCCCATCCAAGGTGTCCAAGCTGAGTTCTGGAGGCAGCCGCTTCTCCAAAACCGCAGGATCGACCGCGTAGTTGAAGAGACAGAGTTTAGACCAGCGCCCAGTGAGAAAAGCCATGATGTCCCACTAATCCAACCCACCAAGACGCCCCAGATCTCAGTCCCAAGCCACCCGAACACAAGCCCCACCCAGCTCCTGTCTCTTATACACATCTCCGAGCCC
>CAJXRZ010000107.1 GCA_913060515.1 uncultured Pseudomonadota bacterium
CGGCAGCGTCAGATGTGTATAAGAGACAGCACCTTGACCTCGCTGAACTGAAAGCGCGTCCGCTCCCCGAGTTGGTCGATCTCGCGCGCTCGAACAAGGTGGACCAGCCTAGCGGCCTCACCCGCCAAGAGCTGATTTTCGAGCTTCTTCGCGGTACACGGAGCGGTCAAATCGTTCTGGGTGGTGGCGTGCTCGAGGTGCTGCCGGACGGCTTTGGCTTCCTCCGGGACGCAGCTGGAAACTACCTGCCAGGCCCGGACGACATCTACGTCTCCCCCTCGCAGATCCGCCGTTTCAACCTTCGGAATGGAGACCGAGTCTCCGGCCATGTGCGGCCGCCCAAAGAAGGCGAGCGCTACTTTGCCCTGACCCGGGTGGAAGAAGTCAACAGCGCCGATCCGGAGAACTCGAGAGACAAAGCGCTCTTTGACAACCTCACGCCGGTACACCCGCACAGCAAGCTGAACCTGGACAAGAGCGGCTCCCCGCTTCTTCGCGCCTTGGACTTGCTCGCCCCAATGGCCCTGGGCCAACGTGGGCTGCTCTTCGGACCACAGGGTCCTGCTACCACTGGCCTGCTCTGCGAGTTGGCCGAGGCTTTGGCAGACAACCACCCCGAGCTCACCGTGCTCGTGTGTTTGATCGATGCCCGCCCAGAACAGGTCACTGAGCTCTCTCGCAAGCTGCGAGCCGAGGTCCTCTCCTCGACCTTTGATGAGCCTCCCGCTCGTCACCTTCAGGTCGCCGAGATGGTTGTAGAGCGTGCGAGACGCTTGGTAGAGCACGGCAAGGACGTGGTGGTCTTCATGGACTCCATCACCGCCCTGGTTCGGGCCTCCAACCAAGTGACCCCACCCAGCGGACGACAGCTCGTCGGCGGCCTTGACCCAGGGTGCCTGCAGCGTCCCAAGCGCCTGCTGGGCTCTGCACGCTCTGCAGAGGAAGGCGGCAGCCTGACCTTGGTTGCGAGCGCCATAACGGACACCCATTCCGCCCTGGCTCGAGACATTCTCGAAGCGCTTAAGGGCGTGGCCAACCTTGAGATCACCCTCCAGTCCAGTGGACCGCTTGCAAACAATCAGGCCCTCGACTGGAGCCGAACGCAGACCCTTCGCTGCGACCTAATTCATGGGGAAGCGGACCATGCAGGCGCACAGACGCTGCGCCAATCCCTGAGCGGTGATGCTGCCCAGGACATGGCTCTGCTGACCAGCGGATTTTCAGAGCACCCGAGCAATCGTGCTTGGCTTGACAAGCTCTCCGAAACGGGACATTAGGGCGGGTCAGAAAAACCTCCTGCCACTGGGGAGGCGCATACGCGCCCCCTTGCTCGGCCCAGCTTAGAGGCAACAGCCATGAAGACCGATATCCACCCTGAGTTCCGTATGGTCGTTTTCAAGGACATCTCCTGCGACTTCGAGATGCTCTGCGGAACCGCCACTGATCCCAAGAACTTCAACGGAACCGCGACCGTTGACGGCGTCGAGTACCCCGTCATCCGCGTGGACATCTCTTCGGGTAGCCACCCCTTCTACACCGGCACCCAGAAGTTGATGGACACCGAGGGCCGCGTGGACCGCTTCATGCGCAAGTACGGCATGAAGAAGGAAGACTGAACCCACCGGGCATTCGCCCATGGGATCAAACACCCCTGCGGCCCCGGCAAATTGCCGAGTGGCTCGTGGGGGTTCTTCATTTCTGAGCCAGCTCTTCAGTCCACTCCCCTCCCCCGGCCTGCATCATGTTCGATCGCCTCGCAGTCATTGAGTCCCGCTACGAGGAGCTCAACCGCAGCCTGATGGACCCGCAGATCTCTTCAGACGTGCCTCGCATGCTGGAGATCTCCAAGGAGCACTCCGACCTGGCCCCCATTGTCGAGGCCTACCGCGAGCGCAAGCAGCTCACGGAAGAGGCCGAAGAGGTCGAGGAGATGCTCTCCGACCCCGACATGAAGGAGATGGCCCAGGAGGACAAGCAGCGCATCGAAGCGCGCATCCTGGTCTTGGACGAGGAGCTCCGGGTCGCCTTGCTGCCCAAGGACCCCTACGCCGGCCGAAACCTGCTTCTGGAGATCCGAGCAGGCACCGGCGGTGACGAGGCTGCACTCTTCGCAGCCGACTTGTTGCGCATGTACACCAAGTACATCGAGTCCCACGGCTTCCAAACCGAGATCCTCTCGACCAACACCCTCACTGTCGGCGGCTCCGGCGGCAAGAGTGCTGTGGGCATGAAGGAAGTGGTCTGTCTGGTCAAGGGCGCCCAGGCCTACAGCCGCCTGAAGTTCGAGTCCGGCGTCCACCGGGTCCAGCGGGTCCCGCTCACAGAGACACAAGGCCGCATCCACACCTCCGCCGCAACCGTCGCCGTGCTCCCCGAGCCCGACCCGGTGGAGATCAACATCACCGACGGCGATCTGCGCGTGGATGTGTTCCGGGCGAGCGGCCCCGGCGGTCAGAGCGTGAATACAACGGACTCGGCGGTGCGTCTGACCCACAAGCCAAGCGGCCTGGTGGTCATCTGTCAGAACGAGAAGTCTCAGCACAAGAACAAGGCCCAGGCACTCAAGGTGCTCTCCGCCCGACTCTTTGAGCTGCAGGAGGGGGAGCGTCAGCAAGCCGAGGCAGCCGACCGGCGTAGCCAGGTGGGCTCCGGGGACCGCAGTGAGCGTATCCGCACCTACAACTACGCTCAGAACCGTGTCACAGACCACAGGATCAACCTGACCTTGTACAAACTCGACAAGATCATGGAGGGGGACTTGGAGGACCTGAGCACGGCCCTGACGGCCGATGAACAGGCGCGCTTGATTGAGGAGAACCAGGACTAGTGCTGACCGTCCTCGAGGTCTTCAACCGCACTGAGTCCTTCTTTGGCTCAAAGGGCATCCCGAACCCCAAGTTCGAGGCCCAACTGGTGATGGCCCATGCCTTGAGCATCGACCGGCTCCAGATTTTCATGCGCTTCGACCAGCCCATGGAGCAAGCAGAGCTAGACGCAGTGCGGGAGCTGGTCCGGCGCAGAGGCGAGGGCGAGCCCTATGCCTACCTGGTCGGAAACCAGGAGTTTTGGAGTCTGGAGTTCGAGGTTGGACCTGGGGTACTCATCCCACGTCCAGACACCGAGACCCTCGTGGAGCATGTCTTGACTGCCCTGCCAGAGGACGAAGAGCTCTTCCTAGCGGACATCTGTGCCGGCTCCGGCTGCATCGGCATCGCCATCGCCAGCGAGCGCCCACAGGTCAAGGTCTACGCCGTCGAGCTCTCCGAGCAGGCCCTGCCCTACTTGAAGACGAACATCGCCAAGCACGGCCTCGAGAAGCGCGTCGCAGCTCTGCGCGGCGACCTGTTGAGCCCGATTCCATCCAACCGGCCCATCGACTGGGTCTTGAGCAACCCGCCCTACATCGCCACAGCGGAGATGCACGGCTTGGCCGTCTCCAAGACCGAGCCCCTGGAGGCACTGGACGGCGGTCAGGACGGGCTGGACATCTACCGGCGCCTGGTTCCCGCTGCGGCAGAACGCGCCCGCGTTGGGGTGGCCATGGAGATCGGCCACGACCAAGGCCAAGCCGTCTCCAAGCTCTTTGAGGCTGCCGGCCTGACCCAGGTCCAGTTGCTTCAGGACTTGGGCAAGCGAGACCGCGTGGTGATGGGCCGCAAGGGCTGAGGGCTTTGGCCCTCGTGGAGAGCAAGTTCGACCTCCAAGCGTGCCTGCAGACGGGCATCCAGCTCGTCCACGGGCGCTGGAGTGGACCAGACCCAAAGCGCATGGCCGAAGAGGGTCAATCCAAAGACTGCCAGGACGGGTGTCAAACCCGGCTCGTTGTAGGCAGCCCAAGCCACGAGGCTGACCCATCCTGCGTTGAAGAGAAGAGCGGCAATCTGCTGGCGTCGGGTTCTCATTTGAAGAAGATAAGCACGGCTGGCCAGCCGCCCAGATCCCCCTCTCAACGCCGCGTTCGAGCCCTTGCTGCGCGGCGTGCACGCGCCAAGTGCTCGTCCACCTCTGAGGCGGCCTCCAGCTGGGCCCGAATCTCCTGGGCCCGTGTGTCCATCGCAGGGACATCAGCACCGCTCTGGACCACGTCCAATCGCAGCGCTTCGGCGCGATGTAGCAGGGTCCGCAGCTCGGACTCCAGCTGACGCATCACCGACTCTGCTGCTTGGTGGGACGCCAAGCGGTCCAGGAGCGCGTCCAGCTCACGCTCCAGGGCATTGGCCTCGCTCTCGGTTGGGCTGTTGGCTACGCGCATGCGAAGCGCTTCTACCTGCTCTGGGAGCCCTTGGGCGCGGGCACAGAGCTCGCTCAGAGCCTCGTGGCGCTCATGCAAGGTCTGCGCTGTCTCACTCAGCGTGTCGAAGTCGGGTGCACAAGAGCGCAGGGCGTCTTGGTCTCCCCAAGCGGACTCCAACTCAGCCAGGGCGTCCAGGACTTGGTCGATCAGTCCATCTTGGGCCTGTGGAGGCGCTTCAGCCTGGGCTTGAAGCTCAACAGCAGCCTGCTCCTGTGGCGCTGCGGCCTGAAGCCTCTTGAGCTTCCTGACGGTCGTGACCGCGTGCAGAACGAAGCCCAACCCCCACCAGATCAGCCAAGAGGGCGGTGCCCCACTCTGAACGGTGAAGAAGAGCAACCCAGCTCCAAAGACGAGGAAATGGGTCAGCAGTCCGGTCTTGAGCTTTTCAGGCGAGGCCAGCGCTCCGCCCTATCTCACTAAACGGTCGCGATCTTGCCCAAGCCGACCTCGGGGATACGCTTGAGCACTGTGCTCTTCACGATCTCAGAGAGCACAGTGGCGCCGCCGAGCATCTCCATGAGCTCATCGCGGCCCTCAGCCCGGCTCCACTTGCGGCGAATCAGGTCCGGACGCATGTAGAACTTGAGATAGGCCTTGGTGCGGTATGCACGGAGCTGCTCTGCCGTGAAGGTCTCGGTCTCAAGCTGTGGCAGCTGTCCGCCGCCGTTGACGGTGTACTCCCGCCAAAAGTCACCGTTCACGTAGCCGCGCTCTTGGCTGACCGTGTACAGGTCGGTGCCGGGCAGCGCGGTCGCCACCGAGAAGCTGGCCCAGTCCAAGCCGATGGACGAGGCGAAGTTGATGGTCTCCTCCACGTCCTCTGGGGTGGCATCGTAGTAGCCAATCATGAAGTAGCCACGGGTCTCAATGCCTTCCTCTCGTGCAATACGAAAGGCGCGCATCGTCTGCTCGCGGGTGATCTGCTTGTTCATGATCTTGAGCAAGCGGTCGGTTCCAGCCTCGACACCCATGTGAATGGAGCGAAGACCAGCGGCCTTGAGGGCACGAAGCACCTCGCGGTCCACGGTGTCGACTCGAGCACGAATGTTGAACTTGACCGTCAGGCCGCGCTCTTGGACCAGCTTGGAGAACTTGCGCATGCGGCGCTTGCCGATGGTGAAGGTCTCATCGAAGAAGACGATCTCTTTGACCCCCTTCTCCTTCTCCAAGTACTCCATCTCGTCCACGACCAGCTTGGGGTCACGGAAGCGCAGCTTCTCACTATAGACCTGGGAGCAGTAGCCACAGTGCCAAGGGCAACCGCGGGTGGTCACCATGGTCGCGAAGGGCTTGAGCAGGGTGAGGCAGTGGTACTCCTCGATGTCGACCAGGTCCCATGCAGGCATGGGGTAGTGGTCGATGCTGGCGGACAGGGCGCGCGCGGGACCCTCCTCCAGAGTTCCGTCTGGGTGCCGGTAGATGGTTCCCGCCACGCCGGCCAGGGACTGGCCAGCTTCTACGCGCTCGCAGATCTCCAGGAAGGTCTCCTCTCCATCGCCCACGACGGCGATGTCGAAGCACTCCCAGGACAGGGACTCCTTTGCGTAGAGGGTCAAGTGCGGACCGCCCACGACGATGACGGCGCGTGGGTTCTGCTCACGAACCATGAGCGCGATCTCGATGACCGCAGGCCACCCCAGAGTCTTGGCGGTCAGCGCGACCACATCCGCGTCAAAGTCACGAACGACCGCGTTCGCCTCTTCGGGGAGCAGGTTGCGTGCATGCAGGTCCAGGTACTCGACATTGCCAAAGCCGTTGGAGCGAACCCAAGCGGCCAGCTGAAGGAGCGGAATCGACGGGAAGATCCCGAGCTTCTCAGCAGCCTTTTTGGACAGGGGCTGTTGGTCCGCGGCCTCGTGGTACTTGATGAACTGAATCCGAGTGGACTTGGCCGTGGACATAAAGATGCACTCCGCTGGTCTGCAGGCAGCCCAAAACAGGACTGCCCAACTATTGTAGCTCCACTGGGCGCTGCATTGCAGCCAAATCTCCCGCCGACGTGAGGTATTGAGCCCCCAGGCGTGGACCCCCCTACAACCGTGGTCCGAATCCTGGCGACAAAGTCGACGCCAAGACGAAGCGCTCAGCTGGGAGAGCTCAGCTCTTGGCGGCCATCGCCTCAATCAGGTCCAGGCGCTCGGTCCGGTCCTCATAGAGGTGGCAGGTGACCTCGTGGTCCACTCCGACGACGTGGCCCTTGGGCTCCTCACGGCTGCAGCGGTCATAGGCCAGCGGACAGCGGGTGTGGAAGCGACACCCCGTGGGGGGATTGATTGGGCTTGGAACGTCCCCTTCCAGGATCACGCGGGTGCGCTTGCTGCCAGGCTGGGTCCGTGGAACCGCCGAGAGCAAGGCTTGGGTGTAGGGGTGCCAGGCACCCTCGAACATCGCGGCGCGGCTGGCCTTCTCGGCCATCTTGCCCAGGTACATCACGACGACGTGGTCTGCGATGTGCCGGACAACGCTCAAGTCATGGGTGATGAAGAGGTAGGAGAGGTTGAACTCGTCCTTCAGATCCAAGAGCAGGTTGATGACCTGGGCCTGCACCGAGACGTCCAGGGCCGAGACGGCCTCGTCGCAGACGATGAAGTCTGGGTTCAAGGCCACCGAGCGGGCGATGCCGATGCGCTGACGCTGACCACCGGAGAACTCGTGCGGGTAGCGGCTGGTGTAGCTGGGCTGAAGGCCCACCTTCTCCAAGAGCTCCTTGGACCGGTCCTCGGCGTCACGGCGGGTCTCCACGATGCCGTGCAGCAGCAGCGGCGTCCCAATGATCTGGCCGATGGTCTGCCGAGGATTCAAGCTGGAGTAGGGATCTTGGAAGATGATCTGCATGTAGCGCCGGAGCTCACGCAGCTCGGTCTGGTCTACTTGCGTGACGTCCTTTCCTCGAAAGAGGACAGATCCGCTGTTGGGCTCCAGCAGCCGAAGGATGGCGCGACCAGCCGTGGTCTTGCCGCAGCCAGACTCACCGACCATCGCTACCGTCTCGGCAGCGTTCAGGTCGAAGGAGATGCCATCGACAGCCTTGACGCTTCCAGCCCGGCGCCGAAAAATCCCTTTGAACACCGGGAAGTGCTTGACCAGGTCTCTGACCTGTAGGACGGGATCGCTCATGCGCCGTACTCCCGCAGCTCTGCGCGCTCTTCATCCGTCAGCGGATGCCAGCACCAGGCTTTGTGGGTTGGACTGACCTGAATCAGCGGGGGCTTCTCCGAGCACTGCTCGCTGGCCTTGGGACAGCGGGAGCGGAAGCGGCAACCCGAGGGGAAGTTCAGCGGACTGGGGACCATGCCCTCGATCGTGTAGAGGCGCGCCCCTGGCTTGGCACGGTCCGGCAATGCTTGAAGCAAGCCCGCTGTGTAGGGGTGGGTGGGCGTCTCAAAGAGCTCCACTGTCGGCGCTGTCTCAGCGACCCGCCCTGCATAGAGCACAACGACGGAGTCGCAGGTCTCGGCGACCACACCCAAGTCATGGGTGATGAGCATAATGGCCATGCCCCGGTCTTCCTGCATCTTCTTGAGCAGCTCCAGGATCTGGGCCTGGATGGTCACGTCCAAGGCAGTCGTGGGCTCATCCGCGATGAGCAGGTCCGGCTGACAAGCCAGCGCCATGGCAATCATCACGCGCTGCTTCATGCCGCCCGACATCTGATGCGGGTACTCGTCAATGCGGGCGTCCGGGTCGGGAATGCCCACAGCCTCGAGCATCTCCAGCGCGATCTCCCACGCTTGGTCCTCGCTCACCTCTTGGTGAAGCAAGATGGCCTCGGTGATTTGATTCCCGACCGTGAACACAGGGTTCAGCGAGGTCATCGGCTCCTGGAAGATCACGCTGATCTCATTGCCGCGGATGCGCTGAAGTCCCTTGGCGTCCATCTTCGCCAGGTCCTGACCCTTGAAGCGAATCTCTCCACCGACGATTTTGCCCGGTGGCTGGGGGATGAGCTGCAGGATGCTCATGGCGGTCACAGACTTGCCGCAGCCAGACTCCCCCACGACGCCGAGGGTCTGCCCACCGTCGATTGAGAAGCTCACGCCGTCCACGCTGGGCAAGACGCCTGCGTCGGTGAAGAAATAGGTCTGAAGGTTGTCGACCTCGAGAAGGGCCATGCCTACTTCCTCAACTTGGGGTCAAGGGCATCACGGACGCCCTCGCCTACAAGGTTCAACAGGCTCACCGTCAGGAAGATGGCGAAGCCTGGGGCCAGAATCAGGGTCCACACACCGGTGGTGCGTCCCGAGTTCAGGATTTGTCCCCAGCTGGGGACTGTGATGTCGCCCAAGCCCAGGAAGCTCATGGTGCTCTCGACCAGGATTGCGCTCGCGACACCGAAGGTGGCGGAGACCAGCACAGGGCCGATGGCGTTGGGCAGAATCTCTCGGAAGATGATGTGCCGGGTGCCGTAGCCAGCCGCCTCTGCGGCCGCGACAAAGTCCAAGCGTCTAAGACGTAGGAACTCCGCTCTCACCAGACGTGCAGGTCCAGTCCAACGCACAATTGCGATGATGAACATGATGTGGAAGATGGAGCGGTCCTCGATGAAGGCCGCCATCGTCAGAATCAAGAACAGCGAGGGGATGCAGATCACCACCTCGATGATTCTCTGAATCGCTGAGTCCACACGCCCGCCGTAGAAGCCCGCGACGGCCCCCACGACGATTCCGATGGTGATGTAGATGGCCACGGCGAAGACACCGATGGTCAGTGAGATGCGCGTCCCGAACACCAGACGGGTCATCACGTCACGACCGGCAGAGTCCGTCCCCAGTGGATGGGAGAAGGAGGAGCCCAGCCGGGACTCACGCACGTTCGTGTCTCTGAAGCTGTAGGGCAAGACCGGGTACACCGCAGTGACCTCTTCGCCCTGGTCAAGCAGCTTCTGCTCCATGCGCGGGTAGACCGTCTTCTCGCTCTGAGTCGGGAAGGCCGTCACGCCAGCGAAGACAGCGACAATCAAGCCCAAGGCCATGAAGATGGCGATGCGCCGCTTGCTCTTCTTCTCGTCGCCGGGCAGCCCCTTGGTGCTCTTGAAGCGCCAGATGATGCCAGGAACGACCAACGGGCTTGTGACCATCAGCACGTTGAAGAAGATGTCGACCGCGTTCTCGTAGAAGTTCCGGTCAAAGAGCGAAGCCAACCACGGAGACGTGGCCTCGCCGGCGACAACCCAGAGGAAGGGCTTGTTGCTGGCCAGGATGGGCACGTAGACCGCCAGAGCAACCAGCGCGAGCAGCGCATACAGGCTGGTCATGCCGATCTTTCGCTTCTGAAACTGACCCCAGACGATCTCGCCGTAGGTTGGGTCTTCGGCGTGCTGCACGGCCTCTTCTTGGGGATTAGTCAAAACTGATCCTTGGGTCGACGAGGGCGTAGGACAGGTCGGAGAGCAAGATTCCCATCAGCGCCAGAGAGCTGGACGCCAAGAGCACCGCCATCACCGCGTTGTAGTCACGCAGGTTGATGGAAGAGAAGAGGAACTGCCCCATACCGGGAATGTTGAAGATGACCTCGATGACAACCGAGCCAGCCACCAGAGTGGGCAGCAGTCCGCCAAGCAAGGTCAGCACAGGAATCATGCCGTTGCGAACAGCGTGCTTGAGGATGACCACCGGCTCGCTCAGGCCCTTGGCCCGTGCAGTTCGGATGTAGTCGGCCCGAATCACGTCGATGACACCGGTTCGCGCGTAGCGTGAGAGGGCCGCCAGGGCCGTGCTCGTGTAGGTCGCGATCGGCAAGACCAAGTGCCAGAGGATGTCTTTGCTGGTCTGCCAAACGGTCATGGCCCCAACATCCATGGACTGGAAGTTGCCCGTCGGGAACCAGGCGACTGGGTCCCCCTCCGAGAGGAGCTTGAGCAGCACCGTGCCTGTGAAGAAGGTCGGCAGCGAGTACATCACGAAGAGCAAGACCGTGATCACCGAATCGATGGGCTTGCCCTGCTTGACCGCCGAGAAGATGCCGGTGGGCACAGCGATGATGTAGGCCAAGAGCACGGCGGTGGTCGTCAGGCTCAAGCTGTACTTGAGCTTGGAGAGCACGGTGTCGAGCACCGGCTTGCGGTCCACGGTGGATACACCAAAGTCCAAGTGCAGGAGGTTGTCCCAGTACTTGTAAAAGCGGGTGTCGGTGAAGAAGATGCTCACCTTCTCGCCGCCCGTGTAGGTGTAGACCTCTTCGTTCTCGACGTACCAGTCCTTCCACTTCTGGCGCGTGGCCTGCTTCTCAGCATCCGGAGCCTCGGACGTGTAGGCCCAGGTCTTGACCAAGTCGTTGGCCTTTCCAATCTCACGGTTCTTCAAACGAGCGGCCTCTGCGTCACCGCGTCGGTCGTTCACGAAGCGAGACTGGGAGGCTGCCCTGAGCTGATTGGCCGCAAGGCGCTGAATCTCAGGGTCTGGGTCATCCAACAAGACCACCAGGTGCTGGACCAGGTAGTTTCCGTAGTCGTCCAGCTTGTCGCTGGCCTGGATGCGCTCTTTGGCGAGCTGGTCGCCGGAGAGGTTGTTGGAGACAACCAGCATCTCCCTGACCTCGTCTGTATCCAGGTTGAAGCGGGTGTTCAGCAGGATCGGGCGATCCAGGTTGAACTGCTCCTTGAAGATGCGGTAGCTCTCCTTCTGCTCCTGGCCCGTGGTGCTCTCGCCCTGTCCACTGGACTGGGCACCAGGCTTTCCAGGAGCCACGTTGAGCACCAAGAAGATGATCAACGAGATCGCGAAGAAGGTTGGAATGGTCAGCAGCAGCCGCTTGATCGTGTACTGAATCATGCGGCCACCCCGTCATGGCGGGGGGGATGCATTTTCAGCGCTCCGGCGCAGACTGGAAGGACCAGTACCGCTTGTCCTGGTAGGGCCAGTTCAAGCTGAACTGAGGCTCGTTGAGGTGGTCCCAGTACAAGACTGGGCGCTCACGGGCATAGAAGAATGTGTAGGGCTGCTCCTCGTGCACCAGCGCGTGGAACTCGTGGCACAGCTCGGTACGGCGATCCTCGTCAAAGGTACGGCGAAGCTCCTCTGCGATCCGATCCGCGTCTTCGTTGCGGAAACCAATTCGGTTGGAACTCTGAGGCTTATCGGCCTCGCTCGAGTGCCAGAGCTGCATCAGGTCGGTGTCCCAACCTGGTACCCAAGCGCCCGAGTAGACGTCGAACTCACGCTCGTCCATCTTCTTGAGCATGGTGGACCACTCGACGGGGCTCGGGGTCATCTTCACACCCACTTCGAGCAGAGCCTCGCGCCAGATGCTGGCCAAGGTCTCGTACTCAGTGGAGGAGCCGTACATCAGGAAGGTGAACTCGAAAGGCACCTTCTCGCCGTTGATGACCTTGTCCCGAATGCCATCGTTGTCCGAGTCGGTCCAGCCGGCCTCTTCCAACAACGCCTTGGCGGCGTCGATGTCGTAAGGGTAGGGCTCGATGCTCTTGTCGTAGCAGGCGACCTGCTGGGGGTAGGGCCCAGTATGAAGGGTCCCAAGACCATGGAAGACCGAGTCGATGATGCCCTGGCGGTCAAAGCTCATGGTCATGGCCTGACGAACCCGCTTGTCCTCGAACTTGGGGTCATCCAAGTTCCAGCCCATGTAGAAGTAAGTCAGGGTCGCGAACTTGGTGGTCTTGATGTGCTCGTTGTCCAGGATCTCGCCATCGGCGTCCAAGACCACGGTCTTGTACTGCTCAGGCTGGATGCTGGTGATGTCGACCTCGCCCGCCTTGACCTTGCGTGGGAAGGCGTTCTGGTCCTTGACCACTGGACGCAGGATGCGGTCGAAGGCGGGGGGCTCTCCCCAGTACATCTCGTTGGCCTCGAACTCCAGCTTTACGCCGGACTCCCATGCCTTGAACTTGTAAGGGCCAACGCCGATTCCCTTCTGGTTGTACCAATGCTCGTTGAGCTTCAGACCCCAGGTGGCCTCTTCGTACTTGCGACCGTCTTGGTCGTACATGAAGAGCCAGCGTGGCGATGGGTAGAGCTCCAGCAGGTTGGCCAAGTTGGTGTACAGGCGCTCGTTGTAGGTGACCTTGAGCGTGTGGTCATCGATGGCCTCGAAGCTCTCCATCGCCTCAAAGTAGTTGCGCATGCTGTCGATGCGACCAGCCACTTGCTGGTTCTGCATCATGTCCCAGACGAAGACGTAGTCGTCCGCGGTGAACTCATGGCGGCCGTCGGGGCCATCGCCCTTGAGCCAGTCAAAGTCGCCGCTCTCCCAATCCACAGTGGGCTTGTGCCAGTACACGCCTTCCTGCAGCTTGACGATGTAGGTCAAGCCGTCGTCGGGGGTGGTGACGGAGACCGCCAAGCGGGGCAGCCACTTGTCGGGGTTGTTGATGTCCCGCTCCGCCATGTAGTCGTTCATGAGCAGCCCATACTCAGTCACGTCGGCGCCATTGGCGATGTAGGGGTTCAGACCCCGGGGATCGCTGGCGAGCACGCTGCGCAGCGTGCCACCACGGGTGTGTTCACCCTTGGCACGGCACTGCGTTGGCTGGGTCAGGATGTTGCTGGGGTCCACCAGCGCAGCCTTGGCCTGGTCGGTCAAACACCCCTCGCCCATCAGGGTGGCGTTGTTGACCACGTCGCCGGAGAATCCGCCACCACCGCCGCTCTGGCCGCTGGTGCGAACGCCGTTTTTCAGGATCTCGTCGAGCTTTTTCTGGTTGTCAATGCCCAGTTGCTCGGCGTTGTTGATCTGAATCGCGTTGTAAAGGGTGCCGACGAGGATGAGGGCGAGGCCGCCGATCACGAGGCCGTTTGGACCGCTTCTGCTCATGGATTGATTTCTCCCAGGCGCGCACACTATCAGAGGTCGGCGGCTGAATGGGTCAAGTGGGCGTCTGGAGGCTCAGCGAGACCGCGGAAGCTCGCTGAAGGACCAGTGAGCGGGATCCGCATACGGCCAGAGCAAGGAGAACTCCGGCTCGTTGAGCGGAGCGCGGTAGAGCACCGCCCTCTCGCGCTGAAAGAAGAATGTGTAGGGCTGCTCTTCGTGGACCAGTGCATGGAACTCGTGACAGATCGCCGTGCGGTCTACTGGCTCCTGCGCAGCTCTGAGGGCTTCTGCCAGGCGGTCCGCCTCGGCGTTCCGGAAGCCAATTCGGTTGGAGCTGGCCTTCACATCGGCCTGCGAGGAGTGCCAGAGCTGCGTGAGGTCGGTGTCCCACCCGGGCACCCAAGCCCCGGTGTAGGCGTCAAAGTCACCGGTGTCCATTCGCTCGAGCATCGGTACCCAAGCCACCTCTTCGACCTCCATCACCACCCCGATGCGCGCCAAGTCCTCTCGCCAGATCTCCGTCAGAGACCGAAATGCCTCCGAGTAGCCGTAGGAGAGCAAGGTGAAGCGCAGCTCGATCTCCTCCCCATCGACCATCCTTTCCCGAACCCCGTTGCCGTCGCGGTCCGACCAACCGGCCGCCTCTAGCTTGGACGATGCAAGCTCCAAATCGAAGGGCCAGGGTTCAACGCTGCGGTCGTAGCAGGGACTCTGCTTGGGAAAGGGTCCCGAGGTCACGCTACCCAAGCCCTGAAAGACCTCTTTTAGGATGCGCTCGCGGTCAAGAGACAGGGTCATGGCCTGACGCACAGCCTTGTCTCCAAAGGGTGCACGTTCCTGGTTCCACCCCATGTAGAAGTAGGTCATGGTCTCGTAGTTGACACGTCGCAGCTTGGGGTCTGTGGGCTGGCTTTCGCGCTCCAGCAGGCCGGTTCGGGCCAAGTCCTCCGGTAAAGGGATGACAAGGTCGATCTCGCCCATGTTGAAGGCGTGGAGCGAGTCTTGGACGTGAAGCCGCTCAATTCGGTCAAAGGACGCTGGTTCGCCGAAATAGGCCGAGTTGGCCTGGAAGACTAGACCCGCTTTGCTCTGCTCCTTGAGCCGATACGGCCCCGTGCCGATGGCACCTTGGTACCAGTGCGAATTGATCCACTCTCCCCGCTTCTCTTGCGCATACGCCTGGCCACTCGGATCAAAACCGTAGAGCCAGCGAGGCAAGGGCGTGAGCTCCAAGAACATGGCCAAGTCGAGAAAACTCCGCTCTTTGACCCGAACGTGCAGGGTCAGATCATCCACCGCCTCCACCGACTCGAAACGCTCATAGTAGTTGCGCATGCTCGAGACACGGCCTTCGACCGAGGTGTCTTGGATCAGCTCGAATGGGAACACAAAGTCATCCGCGGTGACCCTGTGACGCCCATTGGGCCCCTCGCCTTTCAACCACTCAAAGTCCCCGCTCTCCCAGTCCACATCCGGCAACTGCCAGCTCGCTTTGGGTTGGAGGGAGACGACCCATCCCAAGCCATCTGGATCCGCGACGACGGACACCGCCAGTTCGGGTGTCCACCGGTCAAGATCCTCTGGCGAGCGCGAGGCCAGTTGATTCGAGATCAGCCGATGGTTGGCCGTCACATCGGCCCCATTGTGGATGTAGGCGTTCCAGCCTCGAGGCGGGCTGGCCAATGACAAGCGTAGGGTCCCCCCCTTCTTATGGTCCGCGACCACCCGACACCTCGCAGGAGTCAACAGGTTCCCAGGCAGCGCCAACGCCGACCGCGCCTCCTTGGTCATGCAGCCATCCTCGACCAGATGCTTCGGCACCCGCGGCCGACCATCCATCCCCAGCAAGACAAGCCCCACTGCCCCCAGCAACACCCCACGCAGTCCCTTGCCCACTTGTACCTCCCAATTCCGGAGCAGAAAGCTACCACTTCACTCAGACCCAACAAGCGCCGTAGAGCAACAGAGTCGCCCCCGGGCTACATTCCCCGGCACACGAGACTCCGCCCCAGGACCCCCATGGCCGCGAGCACATACCAGAGCAGCACCTGGCGGGGCTCAGACTCTTTCGCGTCCTTCGACTCCGTCGTGGCGATGTGGCACCACCGCCTGCTGAGCACCCCTACGACCGCAGGGCTGCACGGCCGTAAGGGCGGAACTTGGTACACATTGACTTGGCAGGCCTGCGGAAGGCGTGCCCGAGCGATCGCCTGCGGACTGCAGGAACTGGGGGTCGTCAAAGGGGACCGGGTCGCCCTGCTCTCAAGCACGAGACCAGAATGGATCCTCGTGGACATGGCCATCTTGGCCACCGGGGCGGCAACGACGACGCTCTACCCAGCGGCGAGCATGAACGAGACCCGCCACATCCTCCGGGACAGTGGCGCCAAGGTCTGCGTGGTCGAGAATCTGGCCCAGGCCGACCGGGTTCGTTCCCTCAGCGCGGACCTGCCAGAGCTTGAGCACGTTGTGCTGATCGAGGGCCGAGACCCCGACATGTTGACCCTCGCAGAGCTTGAGCAGCGCGGCTCCGACTTCGATCAAGCCCATCCCCGCGCCTACGACACCCGCTCCTCGGCGGTGATGGGCGAGGATCTGGCCACCCTGATCTACACCTCTGGAACCACCGGGACCCCCAAGGGCGTGATGCTCAGCCACGACGCCTGGGTCTTCGAGGGCGAGGCGATGGACAAGCTCGGCCTGCTCTCCCCCAACGACAGGCACTTCCTCTTCCTTCCCCTGGCCCACTCCTTCGCAAAGGTGCTGGAGCTGGCGGTCATCCGAACCGGCGTGCCCACTGCCGTAGATGGCAACAACCGAGACTTACCCGCGAACTTGCTGGCCTTTCGACCCACGGTGATGGCCGCGGTTCCCCGCGTTTTCGAGAAGCTGCACAACCGCATCGTCTCCGAGGCCAAGCTCAGTCCAGTGCGCAAGGAGCTCTTCGAGCGTGCGTTGGAGACCGGCTTGAAGGTCTCCCGTCGCCGGCAACGCGGCGAGCGCGTCGGCAAGTTGCTTCAAGCACGCATGTCCTTCCACGACCGCACGGTGTTCTCGAAGATCCGAGAGCTCTTGGGCGGACGCATGAAGACTTTGATCTCCGGCGGCGCGCCCCTCTCCAAGGGCATGGCGGAGTTCTTCCACGCCTCCGGCCTGCTCATCCTCGAAGGCTACGGCCTGACCGAGAGCGCAGCCGCCAACTTCGTGAACCGTCCGGGGCGCTACCGCTTCGGCAGCGTCGGGCTTCCTCTGGAGGGGGTAGAGGCCAAGCTCTCCACCGATGGAGAGGTGCTCATCGGCGGACGCGGCGTGATGCAGGGCTACTGGCGTGCCCCCAAGGCCACCAGCGAGGCCATCGTAGACGGCTGGCTACACACCGGAGACATCGGTCACTTCGACGAGGCCGGCTTCCTGCACATCACCGACCGCAAGAAGGCCTTGGTGGTCACCTCCGGCGGCAAAAACATCGCACCAGCCCCCATCGAGTCCCGTCTCAAGGCCACCAGCCCGTGGATCTCCGAGGTGCTGCTGCATGGCGACAAGCGGAACTTCTGCGTGGCCTTGATCGAGCTGGACTTCGAGGCGGTCGCAAAGTGGGCGGAGTCCAACGGTCTGGGCACCATGGCCCACAGGGAGCTGGCTGCCCACCCCCAGGTGCGCGCTCTGGTACAGGAAGACGTGCGCAACCTGAACAAGGATCTGGCCAGCTTCGAGTCCATCAAAGACTTCGCCTTGCTGCCGCGCCCACTCAGCATCGAGAAGGGAGAGCGCACCCCTTCCCTCAAGCTGCGGCGCCGCGTGGTTGAAGAGCATTTCGCCAATGAGCTCCAAGCCTTCTACGCCGACCAGGTCGAGGGGCTGGACCCAGAGCCCTAAGCGGGGTACCAAAACGCCATGTCCTCCCGCATTCCTGGCTTCTACCGACTCCCTCCTGAGGCGCGCCTGAGCGCTCTGGAGAACGCACTGGGTCGTGATCTCGAAGACTTCCGGCAGAGCGACGGCCTGAGCCTAGAGGCCGCCGACCTGATGGTCGAGAACGTCATCGGCACCTTCAAGCTGCCCAACGCGGTGGGCATCAACCTGCTGCTCAACGGCAAGGACGTGCTGGTTCCAATGGTGGTCGAGGAGCCCAGTGTGGTGGCGGCCGTCTCCAACATGGCGCGCCTGACCCGAGCCGCTGGCGGCATCTTCGCCGATGCGGATCCCGGCCTCATGATCGGGCAGATCCAAGTCATCGGCTCGGACACTCAGGCCATGCAAGAGCGCCTCGAGAAGGCGCTCCCGGAGCTGGAGGCCAAGGCTTCGAAGATTCATCCCCGCTTGGTCGAGCGTGGCGGTGGCCTGCGCGGCATCACCCTGCGCCAAGTTCACTACGATGAGCCCGGCGAGGCCAGTGAGTCCTACGTTGTGGTGCACTTTGTCCTGGACTGTGTGGACGCCATGGGCGCCAACATGGTCAACACCGTCGCCGAGGCCCTCGCCCCCGACGTCGAGGCCATCAGCGGCGGACGTGTTGGCCTGCGGATCCTCTCTAACCTGGCCGACCAGCGCCTGGCCCGTGCTCGGGTGCACCTGCGTCCGGAGCACTTGGACCATGGAGATTTGGGCGGAGAGGAGGTCGCCCGAGGAATCGCCGAGGCCTACCGCTTCGCATACGCCGACCCTTACCGGGCCGCGACCCACAACAAGGGCATCATGAACGG
Source organism: uncultured Pseudomonadota bacterium (assembly GCA_913060515.1). Lineage (GTDB taxonomy): Bacteria > Myxococcota_A > UBA796 > UBA796 > CAJQPC01 > CAJQPC01. Next base: position 17,767 of record CAJXRZ010000107.1, read on the forward strand.
CGTCGACGCCGTGGCGCTTGCGACGGGCAATGACTGGCGCGCGATCGAAGCTGGCGCACACGCCTACGCAGCCCGCAGCGGTCAGTACCGCAGCCTGAGCCAGTGGAAGCTCGGAGAGGACGGCGCTCTGCACGGCTCCCTTGAGCTGCCCCTCCAGGTCGGCACCGTGGGCGGCCCCATTCGGGTTCACCCCACCGTGCAGCACAACCTCAAACTACTCGGCATCACCAAGGCCGGCGATCTGGCCCAGGTCATGGCCGCGGTGGGATTGGTACAGAACCTCGGGGCTCTGCGCGCCCTGGCCACCGAAGGCATTCAGCAAGGCCACATGCGCATGCACGCCCGCAGCGTCGCCGCGACCGCCGGAGCGGTGGGCACAGAGGTCCACATCGTGGCCCAAGCCATGCACGAGGCGAAGGACTTCTCCGCCACCAAGGCGAGCGAGATCTTGGCCGAGCTGCGGGCCTAAAGGTGCTGCACGGGTGCGCCCCAGGCAAGCTCATCCTGCTGGGAGAGCACGCCGTGGTCTACGGGCACCGCGCTCTGGCAAGCCCGGTCTCCTTGGGCACCCGCGTCAGCCTGGAGCCCTGCGCAGGTTCAAGCCACTTGGGCGACTCCAGCATTCAAGATGCGCGCTTGGAGCAGGCGCTCGCTGTGGCGCTGCCCGCCCAGGGCTGGCGGGTACACATCGAAACCGATCTGCCCATCGGACGCGGCATGGGGTCATCGGCTGCGTTGACCATCGCCCTGCTGCGTGCTGCAGACGCCATCAGCGGCCAGCGGAGCACCTTTGAAGAGCTCCACGCACGGGGCTTCCCCATCGAGGCCGTCTTTCATGGCAACCCCTCTGGCCTGGACCACGCCGTCAGCGCTCTGGGATGCGCGGTGGTCTACCGCAAGGGCCAGGCGCCGGAGGCTGTGGCCATGCCAGCCCATCAGGTGGTGGTCTTGGACACCGGCGTGGCCGGTGACACCCGAGAGCTGGTCGCCGGGGTGGCCTCGCGCAGGCCAAGGATCGAGCCGAGCCTCCAGCGATTGGGGGCCTTGGTGGAAGAAGCCCTGACTGTGCTCTCAGATCCCCTCTCCCTCGGCGAGCTCATGAACGAAGCACAGGTGCATCTGGAGACAATCGGTGTTTCTACGCCGAAGATCCAGGAGCTTGTGAGCATGGCGCGGGCGGCTGTCTCTTATACACATCTGACGCTGCCGACGAAGAGG
>CAJXRZ010000108.1 GCA_913060515.1 uncultured Pseudomonadota bacterium
CACTATCCTCTTCGTCGGCAGCGTCAGATGTGTATAAGAGACAGGGCGCCTACCAGTGCTTCGCGCCTGGAGCGGAGAAGGACATCTGTGAGCGATAGCCGCCGAGTTGTGGTCACAGGGGTGGGGGTTCTGACGGCGTTTGGTCGTGGAATGGCTCCCTTGGCCGAGGGGCTACGCAAGGGCCGAAGCGCCTTGGCACCACTGTCCGCCTTTGCGCCACAGGGTCTGGAGATCGGCATGGCCGCCGAAGTCCGCGTTCCCCTCGCGATTCCGAAGGGCTTCCAAGACGACCGAAAGGCAGCCTTGGCTCTGCAAGCGGCCAGGGACGCGGTCGGGACCGTAGACATGAGCCACGCCGGCGTCTATCTGGGTACAGGTCTGTCGAGCGTGACCCCTCTGGAGCTACACCAGGACGCCGCTCCCTACCGCAGCAATGGGGGCTTTGACCGCGCCGCTCTGCACCGAGACTTGAGCGTAGATCACGTCGCCCCAGGGCGACACATGCCGGAACGAACCACCGCGCTCATCGCGCGCAGCATCGGCGCCGCTGGGCCTCAGCTGACCAGCTTCTCCGCATGCGCGGCCGGGGCATTGGGCATCGCCCACGCCACCCGGGCCATTCGTCGAGGAGAGATCGACCGCGCCCTCGCTGGTGGCATGGACGCCATGATTCACCCCCTGGGCGTGCTCAGCTTCCTGGTCCTCGGCGCGCTCTCTCCGGGCAACTGCCGCCCCTTCGACCGCAACCGCGAGGGCTTTGTCATCGGCGAAGGCGCAGCCATGCTCCTGTTGGAGTGCGAAGAGGTCGCCATCGCCCGTGGCGCCCACATCTTGGCGCGTGTCTTGGGCGCGGGGTCTTCCGTCGACGCCCACAACGTCACAGCACCCCATCCACAGGGCAAGGGTGCTGAGCTCAGCATGCGACGCGCCCTGAAGGAAGCCGGTCTGGAGAGCGTGGATCACGTCAACGCCCACGGAACGGGCACCCCACTTGGGGACCGGGCCGAGGCCGCTGCCATTGGGCGGGTCCTGGGTCCAGAGGTGCCGGTGAGCTCCATTAAGGGCGCCATCGGACACTGCATCGCGGCCGCTGGAGCAGTGGAAGCTGCGGCTTGCATCGCGGCGCTGGCCGAAGGCTGGTCGCCGGGAACCGCTGGTCTGGAGGATCCTGAAGACTTGGGGGTCAAGGTCCAGGCTCAGCCCCAAGAGGATGGCCCACAGACCATCTTGTCCAACAGCTTCGGCTTCGGCGGACAGAACACTAGCTTGATTTTTGGAAGGGCCTGAAATGAGCCAGTCTGTCGCGGTCGCAGCCATTGGCCTGCTCTGTCCTGCTGGGGTGGGGGAAGAGGGCGCCAGCGGTGGCAGACCCGGTGAGGTTCCCGGATTCCGGGCCCGCGCCTATGTCGAGAACCGCAAGAACCTCAAGCTGATGTCCCGGGCCGTAAAGCTCGGCGTCAGCGGCATTCGATTGGCCCTCGCTCAGGTTGAGGACTGGGAGGAGATCCCACCGGAACGCCGTGGCATGTTCGTCGGCTCAACGCCTCTGGGCGGCGAGATCGGCGACCTGTCTCCCGCGCTCGAGGTCAGCGCGGATGCCAATGGAAAGGTGGACCTGCAAGCCTTCGCGACCCAAGGCTACCCCCTGATCCACCCCCTCTGGCTGGTCAAGGGCCTGAGCAACAACGTGCTCGGCTTCGCGAGCGCTGCGCACAATTTTCAAGGCGTTAACGGAAACTACTGCGATGGCGGCGCCTCGGGCGCAATCGCCTTGCGGGAAGGCTGGGCCGCGATCGCCGAGGGACGCGCTGATCTCGTCGTAGCCGGCGCTGCAGACAGTTTGGTTGGTCTGGAGGCGCTGATTCCTGGCCACAAGGCGGGCGAGGGCGCCGCGTTCTTCGTTTTGAGGCCCTTGGCCAGCGCTGCGCCGGGAAGCTTGGTTCTGCAACGCGGAGAAGGGCACCTCGAAGCTGAGGAAGCCAAGCTCGGCTACCTGGGCGCAGCCGGTGAAGTGGTCAGCTTGGCCAGAGCCGCCATGCGTGGGGATCTGCCCTCGGGCTTGGCGCAACATGGGCTCTCCCTCTCGCTGCTGTGACGGTGCTGTTGGATCCCTACCCATTCTTAGGGTAGATGGGGTGCTCGGCACCACCGACAAAGAGAGAACATGAGCGCCATCGTGACTGACCCGCAGATCGCAGCCAAGGTCCAGAACGCCATCGCAGAGGCCCTGGGCCTGGACGATGACGAGGTCGAAGCGGACGCTCGGCTGATGGAAGACCTGGGCGCTGAGTCCCTGGACTTCTTGGACATCGTGTTCCGCTTGGAGCGCGCCTTCAGCGTCAAGATTCCCCGCGGCGGCATCGAGGCTCAGGCCACGAACACCGGCGACGAAGGCCCCTACGAGGTGGACGGTGTGCTCACCGAGCTTGGACTGCAGCGTCTCGCTCAGGCCATGCCCGAGGTCCCCGCCGGAGACTTCAAGCCCGGCCTGAAGGCCTCGGAAATCCCCACTCTCTTCCGCGTCGCGACCTTCACCCGCTTGGTCATCACCTTGCTGGAAGAGAAGAAGAAGGGCGCCTGAGCTGACACCGCGCTTCACCTTCCTGGTCCACCCGCTCAGCGCAGCCCAGCGCTGCGTGGTGGGGTTCAGGCGAGGTCACCTGCGCATGGCTCTGGGTCGGCAGGCCGTCGGACGGCCAGGTCAGATCTGCAAAGTGGGAATTGAAGGCGTCGCCCATGGGGTGGTTGTCAGCGTTCCCTTGGTTCCTGAGGAGCTGCTCTCCGATCAAGAGGGTGCGCTCCAGGGAATGGTTCAGGGCGTGCTGGCCTCGGGCGCGGTTCAGGCTGTAGGTCTGGGGTCCCTGCTCTCCGTGGTCGCCGGGCGCGGGGAGAGCTTGGCCCAGCGCATCTCGGTCCCTGTGACCACAGGAAACGCCGCCACCGCTTGGGCGGCTTGGAGGAACCTGCACCAGGTGCTCGATGAGCATGGGAAGCAGCGGGTGGCCTTGTTGGGCTTCTCCGGGGGCGTGGGCGGTGTGTTGGCCCAGCTCCTGGCCGAGGACGGCGTAGACGTGGTGCTGGGCGGGAGCGGCAAAGTCCTGGAGCGGCGCGCCAAGAAGCTGGGCTTCGAGCTGCTCCCGGAAGAGCAAGCTGCGGCCTCTGCCAAGGTCATCGTCGGGGCCGCCACGACGGGCGGTACTCTGGATCCCAGAGTGCTTCAGGAAGACAGCGTGCTCTTGGATGTGGCCCTGCCCCCCACGCTCAAGGCCGGCCCGCGCCCTTCTGGCCTGCGGGTCTTGGCAGGGGAAGCGGTGGGCCTTCCTCCCGGTTGGATTCGGGATGGTTGGGGCCAGCTCTACCACCTCTTCGCTGGCTACGGCCCATGGCAGCTCTTTGCCTGTCTGGCCGAGCCCCTCGTGCTCGCCGCCACGGGGCGAGATCGTCCCTATGCCCAAGGTCGCAAGGTGCACCCCCAGGACGTGCGGGACTTTGGCCTCGCGGCCGAAGGATTGGGCATGAAGCCGCGCTTGGCGCGTGGGTGGATGCAAGCCCCCAGCTAGGGGAATCGGGACCCGCCGCATTAGACTGGCTTCATGTTCGTCTGTCCCAAAACCCGCACGACGCTCGAGGCTTGGTACTCCAACGCCTCCGACACCCTCTACCCGCACTTGGACGAGATCCCGGTGCTGGTGTCTGACCCGCGCGCCTTCCTGCGGCGGCATGGTCCTTGGCATCCCTCTGAAGGGGTCGCTGGGCAGGTTCAGGAGATCTTGCCGGTCTCCGAGCCCGATGCCGTCACGCCCTTTCTGAGCCCTGGTGAGTTGGGCGTGGGTGGACCCTTCGGAGATGCCCTGTTGGACTTGGGCACTCTGACGCCGGATGCCTGGTGCGCTTCCATCGCAGTGGAGCATGCGCCCCAAGGGCCGGCGGTCGATGTGGGCTGCGGCTTGGGCAACATGGCCCGCATCATGGCCAAGCAGGGACGTGCTGTCATCGCCTTTGATCGCTCTCCCAACGCGGTCCTCTTGGCTCGGGACATCCTCACCGGTCGCATCACGGAAGCGCTGATGCCCACCCATGCTGGCGGTGCCAAGTCCGTGCAGCTCCCAAACGTGGCCGTGGATACCCCGCTTCGTCTGGTGATCGCCGACGCCCGCTTCCCGCCCTTGCGCAAGGATTCAGCCGCCTGGGTTCACCTGGGCATGCTCATTGATGAGCTCAAGGGCGAGGACCTGGTCCAGGCCTTGCTGGAGTCCGTGCAGCTGCTTACTCGAGGCGGGGTGCTCTCCATCACCACGGCCTACGATTCTGGCGGTCCATCGATCGAGAACGAGCCCAGCCCCGTTGAAGAGCTGCGCGAGGTCTTTGAAGAGCTGGGACTTCGGCTGATCCAAGAGCGGGACGTCATCCCTCGCGTCGTGCGTCACCACGAGCGCCGCTTCACCGTGCAGCTGGTGCACGCCATGGTGTTCATGCGCGTGAAGTAAGGACTGGATCGCCGCTGCAGCAGGGCGGGTTAAACCGGCCGCTGATCGTGGAGCAGCGATGAGCGAGCAAGAGCAGACCCTCGGCAGAGCAGCCTTGGACGAGACGTCCTCCAAGGAGACGGCAGGCAAGAAAGTCTTCGTGAAGACCTTCGGTTGCCAGATGAACGCCTACGACTCCGACAAGATCACCGCTCTGTTGGGCAAGGATGGCTACAGCGCCACCCAGGAGATCGGCGATGCGGATCTGATCGTGGTCAACACCTGCTCAGTGCGCGAGAAGCCAGAGCAAAAGCTGCGTTCCTTCATCGGGGAGATGGTCCCTCACCGTGCTCGCGGCGCCAAGGTGGGCATCGCTGGCTGCATGGCTCAGCACGCTGGCGCGGACCTCTTCAAGCAGTACCGAGGCCAGGTGGATCTGGTCTTTGGACCCGACCATGTGCCCAACGTGCGCGAGATCGTCGGCAAGGTCGAGCAGGGTCAGCGCGTGCTGGCCAACAGCTTCTTGGACAACACCCAGTACGCCTTCGTCCGTGAAGTGGTCACCGACGGAAAGGCCGGCGCCTTTGTCACCATCCAGAAGGGCTGCGACAACAAGTGCACCTTCTGCATCGTGCCGGCTACCCGCGGCGTGGAGCTCTCAAGACCCAACGCGGAGATCCTGGAAGAGGTGCGGGCGGTGGTGGCCAAGGGCGTTCGCGAGATCACCCTGATCGGCCAGAACGTGAACTCCTACGGGCTCAAGGTGCCCGGCGAGCTCACCTTCGCCCAGCTCCTCTACAAGGTCGCTGATGTTCCGGGCGTGGAGCGCATTCGCTACACCACCTCCCACCCGCGGGACATGGGCGATGACGTGATCCAGGCCTACCGGGATCTGCCCCAGCTCACCTCCCACCTGCACTTGCCCGTGCAGTCCGGCTCGGACCGCATGCTACGCCGCATGAAGCGCTTCTACAACCGAGAGCGCTACATGGAGGTGGTCAGAGGACTGCGGGATGCTCGGCCAGACATCAGCCTGAGCACCGACATCATCGTGGGTTTCCCCGGTGAGACCGACGCCGACTTCGAGGACACCATGAGCCTGCTGGAGGCCGTGCGCTTCGAGGGCTCCTTCTCCTTCAAGTACAGCCCAAGGCCTGGCACCCCAGCCCTCCGTCTCAAGGATGAGCCGGTGCCCAAGAAGGTGATGAGCGAGCGCCTGACCCGCTACCAGAAGCGGCAGCAGGAGATCCAGATTGAGAGCAACCATGCCTGCGAGGGCAAGGTCCTGAGCGTTCTGGTGGAGGGGCCCTCCAAGTGGGACCCCGAGGTGCTCTGCGGCCGCAGCTCTACCTTCAAGATGATCAACTTTGAAGGCCCCAAGGAGCTGGTAGGCACCATCGTCCGGGTCAGGGTGCTGCGCGGCTTCACCAACAGCCTTCGGGGTGAGCTGGCCTCGACCCCATCGGGAGCGGAACTCTCGTGATTCGCATTGAGAAGCTCACCGTATCGGCGGGTGGGCACGAGCTCTTGGTGGAGGTGGATGCACACATCCATCCTGGAGACCGGGTCGGCTTTGTTGGACGCAACGGCGCGGGAAAGAGCACCTTGCTCAAGACCCTGATGGGCCTGCACCTGCAGGACTCGGGATCCGTCAAACACCGAGGACGCTACGGCTACCTGCCACAGGCCGGTGTCGAGGCCAGCCCGGAGACGGTCTGGGCCGAGGCGCGCAAGGGCATGACCCACATCTTGGAGCTGCAGGAGCGCCTGGAACGGGCCGTGGACCGGCTGGATGGCAGCCCGGAGTCCATCGAGAAGCACGCCCGCGCGGAGGAGCGCTTCCAAGCCGCTGGCGGCTACCAGATGGACGAGAAGGTGGGCACGGTCCTGCACGGATTGGGTTTTGGCAAAGAGGACTGGGAGCGGCCCTGCGCCGAGTTCTCCGGTGGTTGGCGCATGCGCATCGCCCTGGCCAAGCTGCTGCTCTCCGAGCCCGAAGTGTTGCTCCTGGACGAGCCCACCAACCACTTGGACTTGCACGCCCGCGCGTGGCTGGCCGGGCACCTGGCCGAGCACAAAGGGGCCCTGGTTCTCGTCAGCCACGACCGCTTCGTGTTGGACCGCTGCGTGAACACCATCATCGAGCTGCGGAACCAGGATCTGGACCGCTACTCGGGGAACTTCAGCACCTTCCTGCGCCTGCGCGAGGAGGCGGACCGTCTTCGGGTGCTGACCGCGGAGAAGCAAGCGGACGAGGCCGCCAAGCTCAAGCGCTTCGTGGAGCGCTTTGGAGCCAAGGCGACCAAGGCCAAGCAGGCCCAGTCACGGGCCAAGCGCCTGGAGAAGCTGAACGCCGAGCGGGTGTTCGCGCCGGACTCGGAGCACGGGCCTCGGCTGCGCTTTCGATCCCGAGTTGCCCGCACCGCCGAAGTGGTGGACCTGCGGGGGGTCTCTGGAGGCTACGACCGCGTCCTCTTCTCCAACCTGGATCTGGACATGCGCCGGGGACAGCGCTGGATGTTCTTGGGGGAGAACGGCTGTGGCAAGTCCACGCTCCTGCGAATCCTCGGTGGCGGGATGGCCCCCTTGGAAGGGCGCCGCATGCTGGCCAAGGGCGTGCGTGTTGGCATCTTCCAGCAGGATCAGGCCCTGGCCTTGAACCCGGAGATTCGCCCCGTAGACGCCGTGCTCGAAGCGGCCCCCTTCGTGACCGAGACCCAGGCCCGGACGGCGCTGGGTGCTCTGGGTCTGCAGGGAGAGAAGGCGCTGCAGCTCATCGGAACCCTCTCCGGTGGCCAAAAGGCCCGGGTCGCGCTGGCCTGTCTGACCGTTCGCGAACTGGACGTCCTACTCCTGGACGAGCCCACCAACCACTTGGACGTGGTCAGCGTGGGGGTGTTGGCCCAGGCCATTCAGGACTTTGAAGGCGTGGTCGTCGTCGTGACCCATGACCGTTTCTTGATCGAGCAGTGCGCCACCCATGTCCTGCGCTTCTCTCAGGCCGGCTTGGACGTGCATGAGGGGCTGCGTGCGAGCGACCTCCTGCCTCCGGACCAGATCGTCTTTGAGAGCGAGATGGACGGGGAAGGGGAGGAGGAAGCGGCTCTCTCTCACAAGGAGCGCCAGCGCCTGAAGCGGGAGTCTGAGCGGGCACGCAAGGAGCTCTCCAAGGTCGAGGCCAGAGTGACCGCTCTGGAGACCGAGATTGAAGGCGTTCACGCGCAGATGGCCGAGCACGCCACCGACTTGGCCAAGATCCAGGAGCTGGACACCCGCCTGCGGGCATTGGACGCCGAGCTGGAGGAGAAGATGGAGCGCTGGGAGGAGCTGGGCGAGCAGCTTGGCTGAAGCGGCGGTGGTGCCTAAGCTTGCGCCATGAAACCACGCAGCCCTGCCCAGATCACCTCACTCCTATCCACCGGTGCGCTGCGCTCGGCCACCTTTGCCATGGGCTGATTCTGGGGACCTGACGCCCGGTTCGGGAGTCTCCCTGGAGTGGTTCAGACCCGCGCAGGCTACGCCGGCGGACTCAAAGCAAAGCCCACCTACAAGGCCATCGCCGACCACGCCGAAGCACTGCGTGTGGTCTACGATCCCGAGCGCATCCCCTATGTGCAGCTCTTGGAGCACCTGGCGCGGTGGCACACACCCCGAAGGACTCTGGGCCAGTACCGCAGCATCGTCTTTGTGCCCGAGGGGGAGCAGGCAGCCGTCTCGGCCTACCTGGAGACCTTGGGAGAGGTGCGCCCGGAGGGCATCGCAGATGGCACGGAGGCGGGTCGCTTCTGGGACGCCGAGGACTACCACCAGAAGTACCGGCTGCGTCGGGATGCCGAGGCGGTTGGCAAGCTGCGGGAGCGCTACGGTCAGGACTGGGACCGCAGAGAGCTGGCGACGAAGCTGAATGCCAGGGGGGTAGAGGGCTTTGGGGTAGGGGAGTGGTTGGCGCTTTTGGGCTGAGGGCGGACGCACACATTCCGCCCTTGGTGCTTAGAGAGTGGCCCCCGACCTCGGAGTCCCCTGTGAGCGTGCTGACCCTGCACCACAACTTCGCTGACCAGATGCCCGGCTTCTACGTCCCGTGGGAGCGGGAGGGCTTCTCGGATCCGACCTTGATCTACTTCAACGATGCGCTGGCCATCGAGCTGGGCTTGGATCCTGAGAAGCTGAAGGAAAAGGGCGCCCAGCTCTTCAGCGGAAACGTGCTGCCAGAGGGCGCGCAGCCCATCGCCCAGGTCTACGCCGGGCACCAGTTCGGTGGCTTTAGTCCCCAGCTTGGGGACGGCCGTGCCGCCATGTTGGGTGAGGTCGTCGACCCCCAAGGACAGGCTTGGGATTTGGCCCTGAAGGGCTCCGGTCGAACCGTCTTCTCCCGTGGCGGAGATGGCCGCGCGGCGGTCGCCCCCGTGCTGCGTGAGGTGCTCATCAGCCACGCCATGCACCACTTGGGCATCCCCACCACCCGCGCGCTGGCGGCCGTCGCGACGGGGGAGTTTGTTCGCAGAGAGCAGATGTTGCCTGGCGCGGTCTTGGCGCGCACAGCGGCCAGCCACATTCGCGTGGGCACCTTCTCCTACTTTGCGGCCAAAGGTCAGGCCGCCGAGCTCAAGCAGCTGATGGACTACAGCATCTCCAGGCACGCACCCGATGCGGAGAAGGCCGAGATCCCCGCGCTGGCCTTGCTGGACGCCACAAGTTTGAAGCAGGCCCAACTCATCGCCCACTGGATGAGCGTGGGCTTCATTCACGGGGTCATGAACACCGACAACACCACCTTGTCCGGCGAGACCATCGACTACGGTCCCTGCGCCTTTATGGACCGCTTCGATCCGCGCACCGTGTACAGCTCCATCGACCGCCAGAGCCGCTATGCCTACGGGAACCAACCCGGCATCGGACAGTGGAACCTGAGCCGCTTCGCCGAGACCCTGCTCTTCCTGGTCGACTCCGAGCAGGACAAGGCCGTGGAGCTGGCGACCGCCACCCTGCGTGCGTACAGCGCGCACTATGGCGCGGCGTGGTTGGAGCGCTTCGGGGCCAAGGTCGGCATTCAGGCCAGCGAGGAGGACCGACCCTTGATCCAGGCTTATCTGGATCTCCTGGAGCTCCACAAGGTGGACTTCACCCAGGGCTTTCGCCGCCTCTCAGCCGTGCTTCGCAGTGGCGACGTGGCGGTCTGTGGGCTCTTTCCGAGCGAGGCGTCCTTCGCGGGATGGTCCGAGGTCTGGATGGAGCGCCTTCAGGGGGACCCCGATGAGATCGCCGATGCTCTGGACCGGGTCAACCCGATCTACATCGCGAGAAACCACCGGGTCGAGGCCGCCTTGACCGCCGCCACCGGCGGAGACTTGGGCCCCTTCGAGGAGCTGATGGAGGTGCTCGCGGACCCCTTCACGCAGCGGGAGGGCCTGGAGGACTATGAAGGGCCCGCGCCATCGGAGTTTGACGCCGAGTATCAGACCTTCTGCGGGACCTGAAACATCAGGAGGGCGCGCTCAGGGCGCCATGCCCAAGGTGATGGCAACCTGCGCAGGAAGTGCGCTGGCTGCGCTCAGATAGGCGGCCTCGGCTTCGTTGTAGCGCCGCTGCTCGGTGGTGATGCGGTTGGTCGCACCGGTGAGCTCGTACTGCAGATTCAGGCGGGTCGCCTCGTCCATCTGGCTGCCGGCCAAGGCTTGCGCGGCGGCCACCGAGAGCTCTTGGGAGGCTGCCATTCGCTGGGCCACCGTCTCGGCCTGCTTTAGGCCCTCTTGGGCTTGGTCCAGCGCGGCGGACTCCCCGCCGCCCAATGCCACCAGCTGCGGGATCAAGGCGGCTTGGCGGTCCAGCTGCACGACCAGTGCGGCCTCGGCTTGGCCACGCTGTGCGTGAACCTGCTGAAGGGAGGAGCGCCCGATCATGCCCATGGCACCTGTGAGCGCGGCCACAAGGGCTAGACCCGCTCCCGCAAAGATGCCGATGCGGCGCAACATGGCGCTGCGTGCTTTGGCCTTCTGGGCCTCCAGCTCTCGCTGCAGGGCCTCCTCGGCTTTCTCGTCTTTGGCCTCGCTGCGCAGCTGAGAGAGCGCGTCTTCCACGTGCTCCGGCGCGATGCCCAGCTCGGCGGCGACCGCCTGGATCTCCGCGACGGAGGCTCCCTCGCCTTTGGCCGTCTCCGCGTCCTTCAGACCTTGCGCCCGGTGGATGACGTCGTCGACCAGGGCGTCGGGCACCTTGGGGTTCTTCAACAGCTTTTCACGGAGTTCCATGGCGAGAGCCTATCGCAGCTCAACCCGCAGCAGGGTCTGGGAGGGGAGGGAGAGCTGCAGCTCCACCACGCCTGCCGCATACCTGGACTGCGCTTCCGCTGGAACCCAAGCACCGACCCCTGGCTCGCCCGAGGCCACGTTGCCCAAGCGCACGGCCTCAAAGCGCTGCAAGGTCAGCTCCGGCGCGGTGTCCAGACCTCGGATGCGGACCAGGATTTCTTGGTCTTCCGCGTTGTCGTTGCTGAAGACGAGGACGGTGCTCTGCTCCCCGCGGACACCAGCGCTGTAGACCCCCAAGCCTTCCATCTCCGGCGCCACGAGGACTTGGCCGCCGAGGGGAAGCGCCAGCCCCCTTAGAGCGCTGTAGCCAGGCTTCTCGCGGCCATCTTCGGCCACCAAGCCCCACTGCTTGCCCCCCACGCGCACGTCGTCGACCAGGTACCAGAGCACGGGCACTTGCGCGCCGGCGTTGAGCAGGGCCAGGGTGTTCTCAACCACGCGCACCCCGTAGCCATAGGAGTCCGCTGCGTTCAGGCCGACGGTGTCCTCGGGGCCGGGCCAGATCTGTGCATCAAAGTCGACGGTCTTGCTGGCGTACTCGCTGATGATGATCGGCTTTGCGGCGGCTGGATCCACCGCTTGAACCGCACCCTCAAAGTCCCGGTAGGCGCGCTTGAGGCACTCGGCGCCGCCCTCGCAGAAGGAGCCGTCGTCCCAGGCGTGTGAGGACCAGCCCGAGAGGGCCTTGGGGTCCACCGCCAACAGGTAGTCGCGGTTGCTGTTGAAGTAGTTCAACGCAGAGCCGCCCGGCCCCAGGATGCCCACGGACTGCAGGCCTGCGGCATCCAAGCCCTCGCGCACTTCGCTGGCGAGCTGGGCGTAGTTCGAGGTGGAGATTCCGGTGCTCCACTGACCCTGACTGTCCGGCTCGTTCATCAGCTCGATCCAGGCCGGCACGATGCCCAAGGCCTCCAAGCGCTGCACCTCGTTGACCGTCCAATCGGCGAAATCGCTGACCTGGGTGAGCATGCCCTGGTTGATCATGGGGTTGGGCGCGGACCAGGGGTGCAGGATCCAGGAAATTCCTCGGCTCTCCGTGATGGCATGCAGGGCCTGAAGCTGGGCGTCACTGGCGCTCTCAGGGGCGATGCGGATGAGCTGGATGTCGACTTCGTCCAGGGCCTTCTCCAGGAGGGCGTTGTCGGTCCCGTAGCCCCAGACTTGGGTCCCCAGCCCCTGGAAGGCCTGCTGGCTTTGGGTGGCATCGAAGCTGAGCCACGCGCGCTCTTCGGCCTGCAGCCAGGCAGCGTCCCACTGGACCACCTCACCACTCCCCACCAAAGCGAGGCCAACTTCGGCGCTCCCTTCGGGTGCCTTGGCGACCACATCAAAGGCGCCCCAAGCCTGGGGTGCAGAGAGGGCCCAGTCCTCGGAGTGCAGCTTCTGGCCTTGGGCGTCGTGAAACTCCAGCTTCAGCGTGGCGTTCCCCCGTCCGCTCTCCGATCGCGCCCAGGCACCGGCTCGGTAGAGTTGACCTGGGGTGGCCGGCACGCGCTGGTAGAGCAGTGCGTAGGGGGAGCCGCCCAGTGACAGGCAAACGGCCCCCTCTTGAGCGCCCGACTCACTCCAGTCGTAGGAGCCCTCGCCGTAGCGGCTCCAGGCGCTCTCTCCCTCCTCAAAGGAGGGGTTGAGCAGGAGTTGGGTCGCCAGCGGGTCCCCGGTGTCGAAGGGATCTGGGGCCGTGCCAGTGTCTACCGGGCTGTCGCTCGGGCTGTCGAGCTGCGAGTCCTCCGGGTTCGGAGAGTCGCTGGGGGGCGTTGGCGTGCAGGCCCAGAGGAGCATCAGTGTTGGCAGCATGGGGCTCCTTGCTGCACATACTAGCCCTCCTCCCTTGCTACCCTGCACCCAATGGCTCCGATTCTGTATTCTTTTCGCCGCTGTCCCTACGCCATGCGCGCGCGTATGGCTCTGTGGACCGCCGGTATTCGCTGGCAGCACCGGGAGGTGGTCCTGCGGGACAAGCCGGCGGCGATGCTGGAGATCTCCCCAAAGGGCACGGTGCCCGTCCTGCAGGCGGAGGCTGTGATCGACGAGAGTCTGGAGATCATGCGGTGGTCCCTTCGTCAGAGCGACCCTCAGGGATGGATGGAGCGAGCGGGCGAGGCGCTGATTGCCCACTGTGACGGCCCCTTCAAGCTCGCCCTGGACCGCTACAAGTACGACACCCGCTACGGCTCGGATCGGGAGGCAGAGCGGGAGCTTGGGGCGTCTTGGTTGCGAGAGCTGGATGCGTCCCTAAAGAATGATCTCTTTCTCCTAGGGGACAGTCCGGGCTTGTGTGATGTGGCGATATTTCCTTTTGTAAGGCAGTTTGCCAACGCAGACCGTGGCTGGTTTGACGCCCAAGATTGGCCCGATCTGGCACGCTGGTTGAAGGGGTGGCTGGACTCTCCAAGCTTTGCTGCGATCATGGCCAAGCATGCCCAGTGGCAGCCGGGTGACCCGGTGACCTGGATGGGGGAATCGTGATGTGGTTGCTGCTGGTGTTTGTCGCTTGGGGTGGCCAGGCCCAGGACTTGCCCAACCCGGCGGCCACAGACAGCTTCGTCTTGGACCAAGCCGAGCTGCTCGATCCCGACCAGGAGGCGCAGATTGCGCTGCTCGCAGGCGCTTTGTACGAGGACTTGGGTGTGGACTTGAACGTGGTCACGGTGACCTCGGTGGCGCAAGGAAGCACCAAGGAGCTGGCCACGGAGCTCTTCAACACCTGGCGAATTGGCGATCCCGAGCGGAACACCGGGCTCCTCATCCTGGTCTCCTTGGGCGACCGCCGCATGGAGATGGAGACGGGCTACGGCCTGGAGTCCACGCTCAGCGATGGGTGGCTGGGGGCCATGCAGCAACAGGACATGGTGCCCGCCTTCAAGCAGGGGCACTACGGCGAGGGCCTGGTCCGCGGGGTGCAGGAGATCGACCTCCGCCTGAGGGACAAGCCCCAGGCGGTCCTGGAGGGGGCCGCAGCGCCCGCCTACGATGCCCAGGCGCAGGAACACGGGGGGAGCCATGAGTCGGGGGATTCGAATGCGTTGCCCATCGCGGGGGGGACCGGCGGGGCAGTGCTGCTCCTGGGCGCTGGGCTCTTTGTGCGCCGTCGGCGTCGCACCTGTTTTGAGCACGACAAGCCCGTGGTCATGGAGAAGCTCTCCGAGGTGGACGACGACGAGCACCTGACGGAGGGGGAGATCTTCGAGGAGGAGATCGGCAGTGTCCAGTACGACATCTACGTCTGCCCGGACTGCGATGCGACCAAGCGCTTCTCGCGCAGCATTCTCTTCAGCGGCTTCAGCCGATGCAGCCAGTGTGGCCATCGCACCACCACCTCATCTCGCGTGACCCTGGAGGCGGCGAGCTACGTCTCTTCGGGGTTGAGAGAGATCACGGAGACTTGTTTGCACTGCGATTTCGAGTACAGCTACACCCAGGTCATCCCCCAGAAGACGCGCTCGACCAGCTCCAGCGGTGGCTACGGTGGCGGGTCCGGCGGAAGCTTTGGTGGGGGCGGCGGACGCTCCGGAGGCGGCCGCTCCGGTGGCGGCGGCGCAGGGAGCAGCTGGTGAGCGCACTGCTGGCGATCTGGATGTTCTGTTCGGTGGCCTTTGGGGCCCAGCTCGACGAGATCCCCAATCCAGCCTCGCAAGATGCCTGGCTGACGGATCAAGCCGGCGTGCTCAGCGCAGAGGAGAGCAAGCGCATCTCTGCTCTGGCCGAGTCCATGTACCGAGACTTGGGCGTGGATGTGGTCTTGGTGACCGTTGCTCAGGTCAACGGTGGCACCCCCAAGGAGCTGGCGACGGCGCTCTTCAACAAATGGCGTCCCGGAGACCCCCAAGCCAACAACGGCCTGCTGATTCTCTTCTCCCTTGGTGACCGCCGCTTGGAGATGGAGACTGGCTACGGCTTGGAGTCCCTGCTGCCGGATGGCTGGATTGGCACCATGCAGCAGGAGTTCATGGTGCCCGCCTTCAAAGAGGGCCACTACGGAGAAGGGCTGCTCAAGGGCATGCAGCATGTGGACGCCCGCTTGCGCTTGAACCCAGAGGCTGCCCGTTTGGGGGCCCCGGCTCCGGTCTACGACCCCAATCCGCCAATGCCTCCGCCAGACCAAGTCTATGAGTACAACCCGTGGTTGGACAGCGAGCTGATGCCAATCTACGGCGGCGCCGGTGGTGGGCTGGTGCTGGTCGCTGGTGCGACCTTCTACATTCGCCGACGCCGTCGCAGTTGCCTCTTGCATGACAGCTCGGTCCGCATGGAGCGCTTGTCCGAGGTGGACGAGGATGAGCACCTGAACAAGGGCCAGGTGATGGAGGAGAGCTTGGGCGCGGTGGAGCACGACGTCTTCATGTGCCCGCAGTGCTCGGCCACGAAGGTCTTCTCGCGCAGTCTGCTCTTCTCCGGCTACGGGCGGTGTCCCAAGTGCGCTCGTCGCACGACATCCAAAACCCGGAGCAACCCTTACGGTGGACGGGTGCACATCCACACCAAGTGCAAGCACTGTGGGCACAGCAGCAGCCGTGTGCGCATCGGTCTGGCGGGGGGTGAGCCCTCTGATTCTATTGGCTCAAACTCCAGAAACTACGGTCGGTCTGCCCGCTCGGCCTCCAGAAGGTCAACCTCGTCTTCCTCGCGGAGCGCCTCGTCATCCTCTCGCAGCTCGTCCAGGAGCAGCTCGTCCAGGAGCAGCTCACGTCGCTCAGGCGGGGGCCGGTCTGGGGGCGGCGGCGCCGGCAGCAGCTGGTGAGCGCCTCAGAGGGGAGGGCGCAGCGTCACCTGCGCGCGGCGTGGGGACTGCTTCGGGTGCTCAAGCCCGGAACCCACCGGGCCCGACTTCGGGAGCTCGCGCGTCAGGGAGAGGTCGAGCACGAGCCCAACACCCTGCAGCTCCTGCGCTTGGTGGGCCGCATGAACGCCGAGCTGGTGGGCCCCGGTGTGCAGGCCTACTACCAAGCGCATGGCGTCTCCCCGGCCTCTCGGGTGCTGCTGCGGTTTTGGCATGATCCTGGATTGCTCATTCATCCCATTGGCTTGGGCTGTGATGGGGACACGCTCATCCGACACCTCTTGGCTGTCTGGCATGGGGATCCCCGCTACGATCTGGCCATGCTGCGCAGCTTGGGCGGTCTGGACCGCTTGGAGCAGGAGTTGGAGCAGGTCTTGGCGGCCGAGCATCCCGAGCAAGCGCACCTGGAGCGCCTGATGGAGGATGCGGACTACCACGGCCATCTGCTCTCCTTTGTTCGAGCCTGGCGCGTGGATGCCGAGGCGGAGCTGCCCCCGCGGCCCGGTGACCTGCGGGAGAAGGAAGGCTTCCGTGAGGCGGAGGCGCGCTACGGCACACTGGCCTCGGCGATGCGTGAAGCAGCAGCCCTCTGATGGCTCATCTCACTCCCAGGGCCGAAGGACGCCGTTAGTCATGCGCCACGATGCGTCCCTTTAGCTCTCGCGAGAACCTCCGGAATCAGCTCTTGGCTGGGGCCGGCCTCTTGCCATTCTCCGCTGCGCCCTACTTGCCTTCGCGGGTCCTCGCGTCGTGGCGATTGCGTCGGATTCGCTCCCTGGTGGACCACGCAGCGCGCAAGGTGCCCCTCTACCGGAGCCTCTACCGGGATGCCGGTTACCGGCCCGGAGATCTGCGCACCTGGGCCGACTTCCGGGCCCTACCGACCCTCAGCCGAGACGCTCTGGCCGAGGTGCCGCTGCAGGACCGGCTGGCAGAGGGCACGGACCCGGCCTCTTGTCTGCACTCTCGCAGCTCCGGCTCATCTGGGCGCTCCTTGACTGTGTTTCACCAAGCGGACGGGGTGGCCATCCAAGGCTTGGCTTTTCTGCGGATGTTCAACATGGGCATGGACTACAGGCCTTGGCACCGCCACGCCTACATCTACACGGCGCCCTTTCCTTCGGCCGGTGCAGCTGGCGGGCTCTACCCCCAGCACTTCATCCACACCCTGGCGCCCATCCCCGAGACGCTCAAGGAGCTGCGTCGTCTGCAGCCCCAGGTCCTGAGCTGCTACCCCAGTCATCTGAGGGAGTTGCTGGCAGCAGTGGGCATCGGAGAGGACCTGGGGTTCAGGCCTCAGGCCGTCTGGGTCAACTCGGAGATGTCGAGTCCCAGCGAGCGCAAGGCCATGGCGGCTCGACTGGGCTGTCCGGTCTACGACGAGTACTCCACAGAGGAGCTGACCCGTGTGGCCTCTCAGTGTCGCCAGGGGCGCTACCACGTGTACGAGGACATGGTGCACATGGAGGTCCTGGACCCATCGGGAGCTGCGAGCGACGGGGTGGGGGACGTGGTGGCCACAGCGCTGCACAGCTTCGCGATGCCCTTCATCCGCTACCGCCAGGGAGACTTGGCGCAGCTTCGTCCCTCCACTTGCGGCTGCGGCCGTCGCTTTCAGGAGCTGGAGTCCTTGGAGGGCCGCCGGAACGACGCCTTCGTGCTGCCCAGCGGTCGGGTGCTCAGCTCTGGGTTCCTCTTGGACGCGGCCTATGGACTGCTGATGGAGTTGAAGCTGGACGTGCTGGACTTCACCTTTGAGCAGCTCACCCCCGAGCGTGTGCAGGTGGAGCTGGTCGTCGGTCCCAGCTTCCCTGTCCATGGCTGTGAGGAGGTCAGTCGCTACCTGATGGACATCTTCGGAGAGCCTCTGACCCTTCAGGTATCCGAGGTGGAGGTCTTGACCCGCACAGCCAGCGGCAAGCGCAACCCCATCCGCTCCCGCGTATCGAGCCCCCAATGACCCAGCGGCGGCGAGACCGCCTGTACCGCTGGGGGGCTTGGTCAGACTTGGTCTTCAACCAGGTCTGGGAGGACTTTGAGCTGGACCGGTCTCTGATGGACTACGGACCCGATCAGGTGGTCGTAGGGCTGTGTTCTGCGGGTTGCAGCGTCCTGGCCATCGCCCTCTGTGGTGTCGAGAAGGTCTTTGCGGTGGACCTCAATCCGGCCCAACTCCACTTGCTGCGGCTCAAGCAGGCCTCGGCGCAGAACTTGGACAGCCAGAGTCACTGGAGGCTCTTTGGCCAGGGCCAGGGCCAGGATCTGCCCCAGCTGGTTCAGACCCTGCTTCCACAGCTTCCAGAGTCGGCCGCGCGCTACTGGCAACACAACGCGGGGCTCTTCGTCGGGGGGCTGCATCAGGCCGGGCGCTTTGGCTTCGCGATGCGTACCCTTCGCCGCTATCTGCACATCGTCTGCGGCGGCCAGGAGGTCGTCGAAGGGCTCTTCCATTGCCGGTCCCTGCAAGAGCAGCGGGTGTACCTGGATGAGAAGGTCTGGCCCAGGTGGTGGAATCGCGGCGCTCGGGCGCTGGTGGCGAGCCCTTGGACACTGCTTCCTTTTGGGTGCAGCCCTGGTCAAGCCCGTCTGATGGCAGCCTCTGGGCGCTACCCAGAGTTCTTGGAGTCGCAGATCTATCGGGCGCTGTCCACGACACCGCTGCAGGAGAACCCCCTCTGGCAGAGCGCGCTGCTCGGTCGCTATCTGGACCGGGAGCACGTGCCGGAGCACCTGCTGGCCCAGAACTTCGAGGCGCTAGGGGAAGCATCTCGGCGGGTAGAGCCACATCAGGCCTCCATCACCGACGTGTTGCAGGGGCAGGACAGAGCCTCCGTGGACCGGGTGAAGCTTGGGGACCTGATGGATTGGATGGGCCCCGATGACTTGGGTGCCCTCTGGCAGGGGCTCGGGGAGGCCGTGGTTCCGGGTGGGCGGGTGTTGATTCGCAGCGCCAGTCCCACC
>CAJXRZ010000109.1 GCA_913060515.1 uncultured Pseudomonadota bacterium
GAGATTTCTGCCTGTCTCGTGGGCTCGGAGATGTGTATAAGAGACAGACCCTAATGAGCTGGCCCGATGAGACCTCGCGGGTGCTCAGCCAGTCTCCTCATGTGCTGGTGGTCTGTCTGCCTGAGCCTGTGGCCGCAGGTCCCTTGCTACAAGCCTTCCAGTCCAATCCAGCGAAAATGCAACAGGCGCTGCAGGTCTGGGGACAAGGAGCAGTTCAGGCCGCAGAGGCCGTAGACGCCGGTGACTGGAACACCTTGGGTCAGTTGATGAATCAGGCCCAGAGCGCCTACGAGGCCATCGAGCTGCCTATCGCCCAGGCCCCCAAGCTCAGCGCCCTGTGCGTCTCCCTGAGGGCCGATGGCGCCCTGGGCGCCAAGTTCATGGGCGCCGGCGGCGAGCGCTCGGCCATCGCGGTTTATGTATCAAAAGACGCGAGAGATGCCGCGGCACAGACCCTGGAATCGCGGGGACTGATCTGCGTGAAATGACTGAAGGCGAGCCCCAGCCCTCTCAGTCACAGACCTCGGGCTTGAGCTTGGCTGGGTCCGGCGTAGTCTCCAGCGCGTTGCGCCCGGCGGGACGCTCCAACCCCTCCACGCAGACCGCGTTTCTGTGTCGCTCAATCACAGCGTCCAGGATGGGATCCGGCTCGAAGTAGAGGACATCCAAGTCGGGCAGCCCCCCTTGACACAAGGTCTCTCGCGCATCGGCGTGCACCATGACCTCGTCCAAGCGGGCGGCGAGCAGGTGTGCGCCCGACTTCTGACAGCGCTCAGCCTGGGTGGGGTTGAGTTCCGAGCAAGGCGCGATGTTCATGACCTTGTCCCCGGCCAGCGCAGTGTTCCAGGCCTTGTCCCAGAAGCGGTCCTCGTAGCCCTCGCTCTCACCGACCTCCTCGGACCAGTCGCAGTAGACTTCTTTGGCCAGAAGGTAGCGGGCCGAGAAGGAGGAGCGGCCCATCATGACCCGACGCAGGTCGCCCTGCCAGAGGTGCTGCTGGCAGTCGGGAAGGAAGACACCGGCCCCACGACAGAGCGAGACGGCCGCTTCGATGTCTCCCTTTCGGCGGGCCCCCTCAGAGGCCAGGAAGTAGCACTCGTCCCGATACAAGCCTTTGCGAACCTCGCCACAAGCCGAAGCGCGATCCTCCTTGTTCAAGGAGACCTTTAGCTGACACTCGCCTTGAGTATTTGTATCAACGATGGCTGAGCAAGCCGCCATTGCACCCGGGGCGCGGGGGTTGGAGAGCACCTCTGCAAAGACGCGCGCATCCTCCGCCGGCGAGGCCGGTGTGGTGCAGCCCAAGGCCAGCAGCCAGAGGGTCAAGCCGGGTCCGGGCTGGTGTCCCAGGCTGCGGCAGGCAGCGAGACGCCCTGGGCTCGGAGCGCCTGCGCACGCTGGAGCTGCAAGCTGCCATCGATCAGGGCCTGCGCCACGTCGGCCACCTTGCGTGCTGCAAGAGGCTCCAGAGCGGAGCCGGCGACCCAGGCGTTGAAGGCGCCCATGCTGGGGCCACACCAGATCTGGTAGTCCCGCTTGCGCTTGGGGTCGCCCATGCGCGCCCAGCGGCTGGTCATGCCCAAGTACCAGCGGAAGACCAAGGCCATCTTGTGTCGGCCGTTGCTCTCCGCGCGGGTGACCTGAGCGGGGTCACGGCCCTGCCAGTACTCGCGGGTTCCGGTCCAGATCTCCTCGAAAGGCGCCAGGAGAATCTGCTTCTCCACCTTGGCCCGGTCGGCGGCGGGGACTTGGTCCCATGCGCTGTACTGCTTGTACATCTCATAGAGGCGTTGGCCGCGCTTGGCGTACATGGTGCCGCGAGAGAGCACCTGAACGTGGGCGCCCAGCTCGAACATGTCGGGGGCCGGGCCGGAGGCACAGTCGGCCATTCCAGCTTGAAGCAGCATCTCCTTGGCGATGTCCGAGGTGCCCGCTTCTGGCGTGCACTGGTTGACGCTGCCTGTGAGCAGGTACTCGGCGCCCATCGCCAGAGCGCCCACCATGGCGTGGGGCGTGCCCAAACCGCCAGCGGCACCGACAAAGATGGGCCGGCCATGCTCAGCGACCGCAGCGTCGCGCTGGGCGATGATCAGCGGCAGGAGCACCGGCAGGGGCCGCCGGTCGGTGTGTCCCCCACTGTCGGCCTCGCAGGTCAGTGCGTCGGCGACGGGGACCTGTTGGGCCAACATGGCCTCGTTCTCGGTCAGGTGGCCGGCATCTACCAGCTCTTGCAGTGCCGAGGCCGAGGGTGCCGTCACGAAGTGGCGGGCGACCTCCGGCCGGGAGATCTTGGCCAACAAGGTGTTCGGGCAGTGGATCTTTCCATCCTCCTCCCGAATGCCCGAGTAGCGAAACTTGAGCAGCGCTGGGGTCAGCCCCATGAAGGCCGAGGCGCTCACGACGCGCACCCCGTACTTGGCGTAGAGCTCGACCGTAGCCATCTCCATCGCGGGCTCTACAGGGTTGTGGAGCAGGTTGGCGCCGTAAGCCTGGCCCTCGGAGAGGGCAGCGGTGATCTCTTTCAAGGCCGCCTCTGTGGCGTCCAGTGGCAGTCCACCGGAGCCGAAGAAGCCAATGAGCCCGGTTCGTGCCATCGCGATGACGAGGGCCGCGCTGGCGATTCCACCGGCCATTGCGCCGGCGACGTAGGCGTGCCGGATGCCCAGCCGCTGGCAGAACTCTGCCGAGCCCAGCTGCGCTTGCTCCGGAACTTGGGCCAAGAGCGGCAAGGCGCCGTGCTGCTCGACGATCACACCGCGCGAGAAGGCACGAAGGCCCTCTCCGCTCTCGCAGAGGGACAGGGGGACGCCGCTTCGCAGGGCAGCGCGCAGGTCCGAGAGTCGGCTTGTTCCGTCGGGGACCATCCACGGCCCACCGTGGCCAGTGAGTCCAGCCACCGGGGCGATGGGCAGGCACTCTTCAAAGGTCGGGCCCTCATTCCAGCTCACCTTGACCAGCAGAGCCTCGCCCTCCCGATCGGCTCGGATGGAGACACTGGGGTCCTCCAACTCGATGGCACGCAGCTCGCCGTTGGCGTGGAAGAGCCCACCGAGCAAGTCCAGCCCCAGACGCTCGACCCCAGCGGGCAGCTCGCCCCCTGTGCCGCCGCGCTCCGAGAGCTCATCACCGATCCATGCACGCGACGCTTGCGCGCCAAAGCGTTCGAGAACGTCCAGGGGCATACTGCGCACCGCGCCTCCAAAGTGGCGCCTCAGCCTAACGCGCTGCGCCTAGCGCGCAGGCCCGGAGCCAAGCACATGAACGAGAGCACTCCTACTTACTGGGACTACCTGGCCCTTCCTGAGCTCCTCAACGCTCAGTCGGGCCTGGGAGACGGGGACATTGGGCCAGACGAGCTGCACTTCATCATCGTGCACCAGGCCTACGAGCTCTGGTTCAAGCTGGTGCTCTCTCAGGTGCGCCTGGCCCGGGACCACTTGGCCTTGCCAGAAGTGCCTGAGGAGGCGGTGCCATCCGTGGTTCACCACCTCAACCGGGTCAACGAGATCATGCGCTTGTTGGTGGACCAGATGAAGGTCATGGAGACCCTCACACCCCTGGACTTTCTGGACTTTCGCGACAAGCTCGTGCCCAGCTCTGGCTTTCAGTCCTTTCAGATGCGTGAGCTGGAGATCCTGCTGGGCTTGGAGGAGTCCCAGCGCCTGCACTACGGCAAGGTCAATCCCCTCACCCACATCAAGAAGCTGGCCGCCACCAGCCCCGGTGGTGCGATGGCCTGGGGTCGCATTGAGGCCGCCCGCGAAGAGGTCAGCCTGCGTGAGGCGGTTCACCGCTGGCTGTACCGCACCCCCATCCAAGGCTCGACGCCGGAGATCGCAGGAGATGAGCAAGTCGTCACCCAGTTCCTCCAGGACTACCTGGACCGCGGGGCAGAGAGCCGAAACATTCAAGCGGATCGACTGGCCAGCTTGAGCGAGGACCCCGAGGCCGTACGGGCACGCTTCGCCGCCATGGGGGAGTCCACCCGGGCCTTCATGATGGCCGAGGACGTCAAAGCAGAGCCCTCCCAGATCGCCCGCATTCGACGCATTCGCGCGGCCCTGCTCTTTGTCGAGAGCTACCGAGAGCTGCCTCTGCTGGCCTGGCCCCGCCTCCTCGTGGACACGGTCGTTGAGCTGGAAGAGCAGATCGTGATCTGGCGTCACCGACACGCCCGCATGGTCGAGCGCCTGATCGGGCGCCGCGTTGGCACAGGTGGAAGCGCCGGGGTGGCCTACCTGGACAAGACCACCGCCTACCGGGTGTTCCCGGAGCTCTGGGCCGTGCGCTCGATGCTCAGTCCAAGGCGCGCCCGTCCCGATGTCCGGAATCCAGAGGTCTACGCCTTCCGCGAGACCATCGGCAAGCCCTGAACTCTAGGAGGCCCGCTGGCGCTCAGGCTCAGCTCTCGGCGTCCAGGTCCTTCACCAGCACTTCCATGCCGTCGTCGTGGGCGCCGCCGCGCTCACCGCTTCCTTCCCGGGTCTTGGACCCGAGCCAAACGAAGCCATCGGACTCGCGAACGGCAAAGGTCGCCACCTCGCGCCCAGGATGCGAGAGGCACTCACCGGTGCTCAGATCGAAGCGCCAGTCGTGGTACGGACAAGCCACCACGCAGTCTTTGACCTCGCCCTCGCCCAAGGGGCCATCCTCGTGGGTGCAGACGTTGGAGATGGCCCGCAGGCCCTTCTCCGTGCGGAAGATGGCCACCGCCTCCTCCCCTTGAACCACCTGCATGGCTGTCGCTGAGCTGAGCTTGACGCTGTGCCCGACGGCGACAAAGCCATCGGATGCCGCCTGCTTGGGCAGAGCTGGAAGGGATTGAGCGGCAGGCGCGGGGCTGCCCGTCTCAGGGCTCCCGCCGCCAGCTTTGCGTACAGCGGCCTTGGCGAGGCCAACGACACCGCCGTGCTTGCTCATCTTGGCCTGAAGGCGATCACGAAAGCCCATGGATTCTCCGAGGGGACTCCTATAAGCGTGCAGCTAGGAGGTCTCCATGTCCAGTCTGTCCGGGCGCCATGCCCTTGTGTGCGGCGCGAGCGCCGGTATCGGCCGCGCCACTGCAATCGCCCTAGCCGAGATGGGGGCACGAGTGACCGGCCTGGCCCGTCGAGAGGATCGTCTACAGGCCCTCGTCGCCGAGCTCCCAGGGAGCGGACACGGCTACCTGGTCGCCGATCTGGATGATCACGAGGACCTGCTCGCCAAGGTGCAGACTCTGGCGCCTGTACACATCCTGATCAACAACACCGGCGGCCCCAAAGGTGGCCCCCTGACCAAGGCCCCGGCCGAAGAGCTGCGCGCGGCCTTCCACCGCCATGTCCTGGCGGCACATCAGCTCACCCAAGCCTGCCTGCCCCACATGGAGGCGGCTGGCTACGGGCGCATCGTCAACGTGCTCAGCACCTCGGTGCGCGAGCCCATCCCCAACCTTGGGGTGAGCAACACCATCCGGGCGGCCATGGCCGGCTGGGCCAAGACCTTGTCTCGGGAGCTCAAGCCCGGCATCACCATCAACAACGTGCTGCCCGGCTTCACCGACACCGAGCGCCTGTCCTCGCTCAAGGCCGGACGCGCAGCCCGCGAAGGCAGCAGCACGGATGCGGTGCATGCGGCGTGGCTCTCTCAAGTGCCAGAAGGCCGCTTGGCCAAACCCCAAGAGACCGCGGGCGCAGTGGCCTTTCTCTGCTCGCCAGCTGGCGCCTACATTCGCGGTGTAAACCTGCCGGTGGACGGTGGCCGACTGCGCGGCATCTAAGGAGCTGCGCTAGGCCAGCTCAGCGGCGATGCGCCCCATCTTTCCGCTCTGAAAGTCCGCGATGGCCTCATGGATCTCATGGGGGTGGTTCATCACGAATGGCCCATAGCGAGAGACGGGCTCAGCCAGCGGCTTGCCGGCCAAGACCAAGAGCTGGGTGCTGCCCTGGACGTGCTCGGGCGTGGCCAGGGTCAGCCCTTCCCCCGGGCCCATCATCGCAACTTGGCCCTCGAAGATGGGCTCCAGTGCTGCACCGACCTGCGCTGCGCCCTCAAAGACGTAGACCAAGGCGCTGAGGCCCGCATCCAGCTCCAAGTCCACCCGGGCGCCTGCCTTGAGGGTCCAGTGGTGCATGTGAATGGGGCTGTGGGTGGAGATCACCGCCTCCACGCCTAGCGCTTTGCCAGCAATGATCCGGCCCGAGGCCAAGCCGTCGGAGCTCAGCGCCGTCGGAATCTCCTCGCTCCTGCGCTCCTGGTAGCGAGGGGGCGTCATCTTGTCCTTGGCCGGCAGGTTCAGCCAGATCTGGAAGCCGTGCATGCGGCCGCCCTGCTCCATCATTCGAGCGGTGGGCATCTCGCTGTGCACCACGCCGGAGCCCGCCGTCATCCACTGCACACCACCGGGCAAGATCACGCCGCTGTGGCCGGCGGAGTCCTTGTGCTCCACCTCCCCATCCAAGATGTAGGTGATGGTCTCAAAGCCCCTGTGGGGATGGGCTGGCGCGCCGATGGCTTGACCCGGTCCGTACTCCACCGGTCCCATCTCATCGATCATCAAAAAGGGGTCGACCATGTCCAAGCCTTGGGTCGGAAAGGGGCGACGCACCACAAAGCCGCCGCCTTCAGCTTGGCGGTGGGCGGTCACGGTCTTCTCTACGCTGCGCTGGGTCATACAAACGCTCCTGTTTCTCCAAAGTTAGGGCACCAAAGCACCTGCGCAAAGCTCAGCCAAATGGGCAGCAGCCGCTCAAAAAGCGTACAGCTCGGCATCGCACTCAGCCTCAATGGCCGCCCAAGGCGCCTTGCAGGCCCGCCGAGCGCCGAAGCATCGCTCCCAGGGCCACGGCTCCTTCGCCCCACACTACAACTCCTTTGCAGCCCCCAGCGCAGGTGCCTGGAGCAGGTGCGGTAGCGTGCCGGGGATCAAAGGATGCCCGCTATGCAGTTCGACATCTTCTTCTCCATCAGCCAGACCCCGGTCGACGGCGCGCTGCCCAGTGAGCAGCAGATGTTCCGGAACTTCTACCAGCAGGTAGATGCCGCAGACGCCCTTGGATTTGGCGTGGCCTGGCTGGCCGAGTCGCACCTGAGCTCCGAGGTTCAGAAGGCCCACACACGCGCCGTGATTCCCCACTGGGAGGGCGAGGTCGGCCTGAACGTGAACGCCCTGGATCTGGCGGGCCGCATCTTCGCGCGGACCAAGAACCTGGAAGTGGGCACAGCGATCATGAACATCGTGTGCATGGGTGGCCCCATCGCTGCGGCAGAGCGCATCTCAAGCTTCCTGCTCCAGCACGGTCTGGACGAGGCCGAGCAGCGCCGCCTGCACATCGGCTTCTCCGCCGGACGCTTCCAGTTCATGAACCGCGCCAGCGGCATCGTGCCCAGGAACGCCGTTGAAGAGGCGGCATGGCCCGCCTTGCGCGGGCTGGTCTTCAAGGAAGCGGCTGAGATCTACTTGCGCCTGCTCAACGGGGAGACGCTGGCGAGCGAGGACATCGGAGACACTGTCCTCACCCGGGCCAACTTCCGCAGTGATGAAGACTGGGCCAAGGTGCAGGCCGCACACGGCGGCAGCCCCGAGCGCATCGAGATCCCACACCGCTGGGACTTTGAGGTGCTCAAGATCATCCCAGCCACCTGGCGCAGAGAGCTGCTGGTGCGCATCGTGGGCAGCCACGACCCCAAGCTCCAGGAGCACCTGAACACCTTTGCGCCCGTGCAGGTCTTCAACCTGAGCATCACCCAGCCCAAGATCATCGAAGACACCCACACGCGAATGGCCCAGGCCTACCACTCCGACGGTGGCTCTTGGGAGCGTGGCTACATGCCGCGCACGGTCTTTGTGTTCATCAACGAGCAGCCCGGATTGAGCCCAGAGGAGCGCTCTGTGGCCGCCCAAGCCGAGGCCCGCAAGGCTCTGGGTGAGTACTGGAAGGCCCTGCAGGGCACCATCGACCCGGCACGCGTCGAGAGCGCCGCAAACAATGCGCTGATCGGAAACGCCGAGGAGATCCGCGCCCAGATTGCCGAGCGCTACCACCCGCAGGACCGCTTGATGCTGTGGTTCGACTTCTTCAACCACGACTCCGAGCGTGTCGTGGCCAACATGCGCGCCTTCATGGAGAAGGTGGCCCCCCACTTCCGCAACGGGGCCTCCCAGTGAGTCGAGAGAAGGACCCCTCCGCGGTCTCCCCGGGGCGCCCAGGCTCGGGCATGTACCCACGCTCGCCCCTGGGCGAGAAGGAAGAGGGCATCCCGACCGGCCGCGAGGTCGCCTGGGAGCCTCTGGTGGACTACCGCCGAAACGGCGTGAGCGAGACCACCATCCACGGCGCGGTGGCCTGGTGTCATGGCGACCGCATCGTGCACAGCTTCGGCGGCAACGTGCTCTGCTACGGCCGCAGCATGATGAAGCCCTTCATGATGAAGGTCTTTGCCGAAGAGCTCGCCGGCTTGGACTGGGAACAAAAGGCCATCTCCGTGGCCAGCCACAACGGAGACACCGAGCACGTCTCCGCCGCCCAGAGCCTGCTCTCGCCCAGCGAGTGGGGCCTGATGCAGACCCCACTGGATGTGCCACTTGTGCAGTTTGGACGTCAGGTTCGGCGTGCACGCCGCTGGTACCACACCTGCTCGGGCGAGCACGCCGCCATCCTCCGCGGCTGCAAAGAGAAGGGCTGGAAACGGGTGGGCTACACCCTGCCCATGCACCCGGCCTTTCGCGCCTACTTGGGTGAGCTGCAGCGCACTCTGGGCCCAGACTGGAAGCCCAAGCGCATCGCCCGAGACGGCTGTGGTCTGCCCACCGCGGCCAACACCGTCGACGAGCTGGCCCGCCTCTACGCCGCCCTGGTCCGTCAGAAGGACGAGGACTGGATCTGGGAGTCCATGACCCGACACCCGGACTTGGTGGGTGGCTTTGACCGCCTGGACAGCTCGGTCATCAAGGCCGGCAACGGCCGTGTCATCGCCAAGGAAGGCGCCGATGGTCTGCTGGGCATGGCCATCGAGCACCCCGAATACCCCCAGGGACTGGGCGTGGTCGTCAAGATCGCCCACGGCTGGAACAGCCAAGCCACTTGGTACGTCGCCAGGGGCATCCTGGGCGTGCTGGGCATCGAGCTGCGAAACCCCAAGGCGCTGCACCGCCAAAAGGCCTTCCTGGTTCCAGGCATCGTGCCCGAGCACTTCTTGTCGGCCCTGGAGAAGGTGCCCACATGGGATGAATGGGACCCCGACTCCGACCGCTGGGTCTACGATTCGGACCAATACCTCGCCGACTGGACGTCCGAATGACCAGCCAGACCTCGCTTATGCAGAGCGCTGCTTTTAACTGGATCAATGGCGAGCCGGCCCCGACCCAGGAACACCTGGAGTGTAGGAACCCTGCAACGGGGAGGCTGATTACGCCCCTCGCCCGAGGTCAGGCCTCCGATGTAGACGCTGCTGTGCGCGCAGCCCAGGCCGCCGGCCCCGCCTGGGGTGCACGCTCCTTCGAGGAACGGGCCGACATCCTGGACCGCATCGCCGACGGCATCGAGGCCAACCTCGACGTGCTGGCGGCCATTGAGAGCCAGGATCAGGGCAAGCCGGTCTCTTTGGCCAAGCGCATCGACATCCCCAGAGCGGTCGCCAACTTCCGTTTCTTCGCCGGCGCTGTTCGTCATCAGGAGCTGCCCAGCCACCGCATGGCGGACGCCCTGAACTTCACCACACGCTCCCCCGTGGGTGTGTGCGGGCTCATCACGCCCTGGAACCTGCCCCTCTACCTGCTGACCTGGAAGCTGGCGCCCGCGCTGGCCATGGGCAACACCGTCGTGGCCAAACCCAGTGAGCTCTCCCCCTTGAGCGCGGCCGCTCTGGCGGTGATCTGCAAGCAAGCGGGCCTGCCAGACGGGGTCTTCAACCTGGTACACGGTCTGGGGCCCGAGGCTGGTCAGGCCATCGTGGGCCACCCCGACATCAAGCTGATCTCCTTCACGGGTGGAACGGCCACCGGCGTACACGTCGCCGGCACCGCCGCGCCGATGTTCAAGAAGCTCTCCTTAGAGCTGGGCGGCAAGAACGCCACTCTGGTCTTCGCCGATGCAGACCTAGACAAGGCGGTGGACGGGGCCGTTCGCGCTGCCTTTACCAACCAGGGCGAGATCTGTCTCTGCGGCAGCCGAGTCTTGGTAGAGCGCAGCATCTACCCGGAGTTTGAGCGACGCTTCGTGGAGCAGGTCAAGGGCCTAAAGATGGGCGACCCTGCGGATCCCAACACCGATGTCGGCGCCCTGAACAGCCTGCCTCACCGGGACAAGGTCGCTGGCTACGTTGACCTCGCTCGGGAAGAAGGGGCTCAGATCCTCTGCGGCGGAGAGGTGCCCGAGCTTGGGCCAGGACTGGAAGGAGGAGCCTTCTACGCCCCCACCGTCTTGGCAGGGCTCTCCACCAGCTCCCGCTGTGCGACCGAAGAGATCTTTGGCCCAGTGGTCACGCTGCACCCCTTCGAGACGGAAGAGGAGGCTGTGGAGGCTGCCAACGGCACCCGCTACGGCCTGAGCGCCAGCCTATGGACCACGGACCTGAACCGGGCCCATCGGGTCAGCGCCCAGCTGCAAGTCGGCATGGTCTGGGTGAACACCTGGCTCAAGCGCGACCTGCGCACCCCCTTTGGGGGCACCAAAGACTCGGGCGTCGGACGCGAAGGGGGCCGTTGGTCCCTGGAGTTCTACTCCGAGTCCAAGAACATCTGCATTCAGCTTTAGGACGGACCTGTGCCCATCATTGCCGGCGCCCTGGCGCCACATCCGCCCCACTTGGTCTACGCCGAGAACCCGCCCCAGAACGAGCCCAAAGCCGAGTGCGGTTGGGAGACCCTGCGCTGGGGATACGAGCGCATGCGCAAGGACATCCTGGCCCTTGAGCCCGACGCCATCGTGGTGCTCAGCCCCCACTGGCAGACCTACATCGGCACCCACTTCTTGGCGGTGCCCCAGCTCAAGTCCCGCAGCGTGGACCCGGTCTTCCCCAACCTGTTTCGCTACAACTACGAGATGCAGGTCGACGTGGACTTGGCCCGTGAGCTGGAGTCCGCTGCAAAGGACGCCGGCCTGGTCACCGCGCTGATGGAGAACCCCGACTTTCGCGTGGACTACGGAACCATCGTGTCCTGCCACCTGCTCAACCCGGCCTGGGACATCCCCATCGTGGGCATGAGCTCCTGCCGCAACAGCGCCTTCTACAGCATCGAGGTGATGCAAGAGCAGGCTCTGGCTCTGGGCAAGGCGACGCGGGAGGTGCTGCAAGCTTCCAAGAAGCGCGTGGTTCTGGTCAGCTCAAACAGCTTGTCACACCGACACTTTGTGCGAGAGAGTGACATCCCCGAGGACATGTCGAAGGAGCACATCATGCACCACGGCCAGTACCTCTGGGACATGCGCATGATCGAGCTGATGAAGCAGGGAAAGAGCCGCGAGATCGTCGACATGATGCCGGAGTTCACCACGCAGGCCATCTCCGAGACCGACGCAGGCGCCATGACTTGGATGCTCTCGGCGATGGACTTCCCCACGCAGCCCGCCGAGGTCTACGCCTACGGCTCGGTCATTGGCACCGGGAATGCGGTCGTGAGTTGGTTGGAGCCCGAGTCCAAGCGCAAGCCGCTCAAGGAGTTCGCGGACTCTCTGCAGTGGGAGCAGCTGGGCCAGAAGATCAAGGAGGGTACCCAGGGCGGCAAGTTCCTGGAGGGCCTGCGCAACCTGGTGGACTCAGGCGGCGAGAGCACCCGCTCGGAGTCTCGCACTGAGAGCAAGAAGACCCCGCGCACCGACAACCTGCCAGAGGGCATCAAAGAGCTCTTCGACAAGGGCCTGGACAAGTCCCTGGTCAAGCCCGTCAAGGCGGCTCTGAGGGCCGGTGTGCCCGAGAAGATGCTGCTGGCGGCCATCAAACGCATCCCCGAGCGAGATCACAGCACAGCCCGCGTCGCCGAGGTCATCGAGCTGACCGTAGAAGCTTGGCAGGAGTACAAGGCATGAGCAACGAGAACCCCATCGTCTTGGGTGGCCTGGTCCCCGGCATCCCCCACCCGCTTCTCTGCCCCAACAAGAACGCTGGCTGGCTGGCGTTGAACAACGGCTTTGCCCGGGCACGTCAGGCCATCATAGACTCCGGCGCAGACCTGCTGCTGCTCTACTCCACCATGTGGCCCAGCGTGATTGGACACCAGATCCAAGCGCGCCCCGAGCCTGAGTGGGTGCATGTAGACGAGCTCTTCCACGGCTTGGGCAGCATCCCCTACAAGTTCCGCATCGACGCCCCCTTTGGGGAGAAGTTTGCCAAGGCGGCTCAGGCCCGTGGGCTGCAGGCGCGCACCGTGGACTACCACGGCTTCCCCATCGACACCGGCTCGGTGGTGGCGCTCAAGCTGCTCAACCCGGACAACCGCATTCCGGCCAGCATCGTCAGCTCCAACGTCTACTCCGACCGCGCTGAGACTCTGGTCTTGGCCAAGGCCGCCCGAGATGCGATGGAAGGCCGCAAGGTCGCCGTCTTCAACGTAATGACCCTGAGCAACCGCCTGTTCACCGACTGGATCCATCCCGACCAAGACCGCATCCACTCGGCCAAGGACGAGGAGTGGAACCAGAAGCTGCTGCAGTTCCTGGGCGAGGGGCGCCTGGAGGACGTGGCACAGCTCTCCCGCACCATCCAGAGCAGCATCCGCGTGCACAAGGTGGTCAACTTCAAGCCCATGTGGTTCCTGAGCGCTGTGATGGGCCAGGACAACAACTACGCCGGCACCGTGCATGCTTACGCGCCGCTGTATGGGACAGGGGCTGCGGTGGTGACCTTGGTGCCTGGGAACGGCGCCGTGGGCCTCAAAGAGTTTGATGAGGACGACGTGGAGGTCTTCTCCGGTGACCGCGAGGTCGTCGCGAACAGCGCCCATGCGCCTCTCGCCCCACCAGCAGCCGAGACCGCGCCCCCCGCCCCAGCCAAAGCCGCTCCGGCTCCGGTGGCCTCGACGGGGAACGTCACCGTCAACACGGCCAAAGCACCCGATCCCGTAGGCGCCTACCCACACGCCCGCAGGCAGGGAGATCTGCTCTTCCTCTCCGGCGTAGGCCCACGCCAGCCTGGTACGAACGCCATCCCCGGCGGTCCCATCCGGGACAGCGAGGGTGCGGCCCTGGACTACGACATCGAAGCCCAGACCCAGGCCGTGATCGACAACATCCGGGTCATCTTGGAGGCCAGCGGCTCCAGCCTGGACAAGGTCATTGACGTGCAGGCCTTCTTGGTGGACATGGACCGAGACTTCAAGGGCTACAACAAGGTCTACGCGGCGACTTTTGAGCCGATTCAGGCCACGCGTACAACGATTGCGATTCGTGCTCTGCCAACGCCGATTGCCGTGGAGTTCAAGGTCATCGCGAAGGCCTAAAGGTCGGAAAAACGAAAGTGAGAAGGCGCGCTTCGCTCGCGCCTTTTCTTAGGCTTGGGGAGGATCCTTATTGATATTGACTTGCACTAGCATCTGCTTCGTCGTATCTGTGTCTCGCTGCTGATAACCATTATCATTAAGAGAACCGCACGATGCTTCTGTTGCTCACCCTGGCCTGCTCCTCCACCGACGCCATCACCGAAGAGGCGGTCTTGAACTACGCCTCCATCGTGGACGCCAGCTACTCCGACTCGCACATGGCGGCGATGGCCTTGAATACAGCGCTCTTGGATCTGGTGGCCTCCCCCAGTCAGGCGGCTCTGGATGATGCCCGGCAGGCTTGGCTCGAGAGCCGCGAGCCCTATCTGCAGACGGAGGTCTACCGCTTCTACGAGGGTCCCATCGACAACGCAGAAGATGGCCCCGAAGGGCTGCTCAACGCTTGGCCCATGGACGAGGCCCACGTGGACTACACGGTGGATGACGCCGACGCGGGCATCATCAACGGCAGCGACCCCATTGGCGCGGCCACCTTGGTGGACCTGAACGGTGGTGGGGAGCTGAACAAGGACGGCGGCGAGGACCAAGTGGCCACCGGCTACCACGCTGTGGAGTTCCTGCTCTGGGGACAGGACCTGAACGCTACTGGACCCGGCGAGCGCCCTTACACCGACTACGTCACCGACGGCACAGGCACCGCCGCCAACCAGGAGCGACGGGGGCAGTACCTGAGCGTTGCAGGCGCACTGATCGTTGACCACCTCGGCCAAGTGCAAATCGAATGGGGCCCAGGCGCCGAGTACCGCACAGCCTTCGAGTCCAACCCCCAGGACGCTCTCCAGAAGATCTTGGCCGGCATGATCATCCTCTCGGGCTTTGAGACCGGCGGCGAGCGCCTCCAGGCGGCACTGGACTCCGGCGACCAAGAAGACGAGCACTCCTGCTTCAGCGACAACACCCACCGGGACATGATTCAGGACGTGCAAGGCGTTCAGAACGTCTGGCTGGGCAGCTACACCCGCAGCGATGGAAGCCTGGTGGAGGGCACCGGAATTCGCGACATCGTGGAGGCCGAGGACGCCGAGCTGGCCGCCAGCTTGGACGCTCAGATCCAGGAGAGCTTGGATCTGGCCAACGCCCTTCAGACACCCTTCGACCAAGAGATTGTCCCCGGCTCCGAAGGCAACGCTCGGGTCGAGGCCCTGGTGCTCTCCCTCCGAGCCCAAGAGGACCTGCTCTTCGAGGTCTTTGAGCTCTTTGAGCTCTCCGTTCAGATCCCTGAGTAGGGGGCCTCGCTGTGCTGCTGCTGACCTTGCTCCCACTTCTCTCCTGTGCCGAATCCCCTTTGGAAGAAGGAGAGTGGCTGCCCGGCGGAGAGACCACCAACACGCTGCTCTTGGGCAGCAACAGCTTTCTGCGTCCGGCCTCCAACCTGAGCGCCGAGCACGAGCAGGCCTTCTACAGCGGCAACAGCTTCTTCAACCAAGGCTGGGTACAGGCCCCCGCCAGCACAGAGAACCGTGACGGGCTGGGGCCGCTCTTCAACTCGCGCAGCTGCTCGGGTTGTCACTTCCGGGATGGCAAGGGCTTTGTGCCGCCGGAGGGCGCCTCTCCGCTGGTCGGCATCCTGCTGCGGCTCTCGCTTCCAGGCGGGCTCCCAGACCCGGTCTATGGCGGCCAACTCCAAGACCAGGCACTGCCCGATCTGGCCCCGGAAGCCCTGCCCTGGATCAGCTGGGAGCACCTCTCGGTGACCCTGGTCGACGGCAGCGAACACACCCTGTTGGACCCCACCTACCACTTGGATGCGCCTGGCTATGGCCCCTTCCCCGAGGACCTGATGGTCTCCCCCAGGCTGGCCCCGCACATGGTGGGTTTGGGCCTGCTGGAGGCCATTCCGGTTTCCAGGCTCCAGGAGCTGGCCGACCCGGATGACAGCGACGGGGACGGCATCTCAGGCCGGGTGCACCTGCTAGAGAGCGGGGAGGTAGGCCGCTTTGGATGGAAGTCCGAGCAGCCAAGCGTTCGGGCACAAGTGGCAGCGGCCTTCGCGGGAGACATGGGGTTGACCACCACGCTTCACCCGATGGACGACTGTACGGAGCGACAACCGGAGTGCACCGGGGTTCAAGATGGTGGCGCCCCCGAGGTCACTGACACCATCTTCGAGCGCACGGTGCTCTATTCCCAAGCCATCGCACCGCCCATTCGGCGAGAGGCCGACGACCCGGAAGTATTGAAGGGGCGCCAGCTCTTCCGAGATCTGCACTGCTCCAGCTGTCATGTGCCAGCCCACACCACAGGCGCCTTCGCGCTGGAGGCGTTGGAAGGGCAACGCATCTGGCCCTACACCGACCTGTTGCTGCATGACATGGGTCCCGGCCTGAGCGATGGCCGTCCCGTAGACGGCGCACAGGCCAGCGAGTGGCGCACCCCACCGCTCTGGGGCATCGGCCTACAAGAAGAAGTCTCCGGCGAAGCACGCTTTCTACACGATGGCCGCGCCCGAGACATCAACGAGGCCATCCTGTGGCACGACGGCGAAGCGGCTGGCCCAAGGCAGGGCTTCGAGGCCCTGAGCTCAGAGGAGCGCGCCGCCCTCATTCGATTCGTGGAGGACCTGTGATCTGGCTGCTGATGGGCTGTACTGGAGAGGACCCCACTCTGCTTCAAGAGCAGGTCCTGGGCGATCTGGCCTCGGGATTTGGGAGCGTTCAGTACGCTGCTCTGGCGGAGGACAGCCAAGCTCTGGCCGATGCGTTGACAGCGGCTTGCAGTGCACCCTCCCCAGAGACTCTGGAACGCGCGCAGCAAGCCTGGTGGGCGGCGAGGACGCCCTGGAAACGCGCGGAGGTGATTCGCTTCGGCCCCACAGTGGAGTACCCCGAGCGCTTCGGTCCCAAGCTGGATGACTGGCCCGTCAACGCGATCGCGGTCGATGCGCTCCTGGAGGAGGAGACGGCCCTGGACTTCGAAGCGATGGGCACCGCCACCCGCGGCCTGCCCGTCCTCGAGTATCTGCTCTGGTCCGCTGACCCACTGGCACAAGGCCGCCCCTGCGAGGTCCTGGAAGGTGCGGGGCAAGACGTGGCCAACAACGCGGCCGCCCTCTCTCATCTCTGGGACGAGCGCTGGGTGCCGTGGCTCAGCGACCCCTTCGAGAACCCTGGAGGTCCTTGGGTGCTCTCGCAGAACGGGGTGGACGAGTGGGTCAATCGCTTGGCCTTCAGCGCGGAGAACGTGCGCGGGACCAAGCTGGGCAAGCCGGCGGGAGATCAGAGCGGGGGCGGACTGTTCTTGGCTGGACTGGAGTCTCGCTATTCGGGGCGCTCCAGCCAAGATGCCCGGGACGCGATGGACGGGGTGGCGCTGGTCTGGTCGGGGACGCAGGGCCGGCGGGGCGTGCGAGACCTGGTCTTAGAGGACCCTGTACTGGCCGAGCAGATCGACACTCTGATGGCCCAGTGTCAGCAGGACCTGGCAGCACTTCCGGAGGACCTGGAAGCTGCCCTGTTGGCCGATGAGCGCACCGAGCTGGAGTCGGCCCAAGACTGCCTGCTCGCGCTGCAAGTCGGCATCCAAGTGGACCTGGCTCAGGCTCTGGGCGTGAGCATCGCCTTCAATGACAATGACGGCGACTAAGAGACCACTCCAGCGCCTTGCATGGCACCTGGCACAGGGCGTAGACCCCGCTGGCTGGGTGCTCTTCCGGGTGGGCTTCGGGCTGTTGGCGGCCGGCGGCGCTTTGCGCTTCGTCCTCAAAGGATGGGTAGAGGAGCTGCTCCTGGGTCCAAGCTTCCACTTCGCTTGGGTGTCCTGGGCCACCGTGCCCTCGGCTGGGGTGCTCTACGGGCTGTTCGCGCTGCAGTTCATCGCAGGCTTGGGCATCGCTTGGGGCCGCTGGACCCGT
The DNA here is from genome assembly GCA_913060515.1 of uncultured Pseudomonadota bacterium. GTDB lineage: Bacteria > Myxococcota_A > UBA796 > UBA796 > CAJQPC01 > CAJQPC01. Next base: position 17,325 of record CAJXRZ010000109.1, read on the forward strand.
GCTTTCTTGGTCCTCTGGCTGCTGTCTTTTGGCTACGTGGAGCTCCTGGACAAGGCGCTCTACTTGAACCACTACGTGCTCTTCACCTTGATGGGTCTGTGGCTCTTGCTGCCCCCACCCCAAGCTCTGCGCGGCCCAGGTCTGCCCCGGTGGAGCCTGTGGCTGATGCGCGCCCAGGTGCTCAGCGTGTACCTCTGGGCCGGCCTGGCCAAGCTCAACGCCGACTGGTTGCTGCGCGGGGAGCCGCTGCAGACCTGGTTGGGTGCCAGAGCTGGACTTCCGCTGATCGGTCCCCTCTTGGCCCAGCCAGAGACTGCGCTGGCCATGAGCTGGGCCGGCGCCCTCTACGACTTGAGCATCGGCTTTCTGCTTCTGCACCCGCGCACCCGCAGCGCCGGGGTGTTGCTCCTCATCGCCTTCCACCTCTCTGTGGGGGTGCTCTTTCCAATCGGGCTCTTTCCCTGGCTGATGGTCTTGGGAGCCAGCGTGCTTCTCCCGCCCGACTGGCCCAGAGCTTGGATGGGCTGGATGGGCCGACGTTTGGGTTGCTGGAAGTCAAAGAGGACCCTGCCGGCTCTAAAGATGGGCCCGCTGCTGGTGCTCTTCAGCGTTGTCACCCTCTTGAGCCTGATCCCCGCCCGAGGTCTGCTCAGCCCTGGAAACAGCGCCTGGACCGAGCGCGGCTACCGCTTCTCTTGGAAGGTGATGCTCAATGAGAAGACCGGTCTGGTCGAGTATCGCGTGCTCCAGGATGGACGCAGCTGGACGGTGTACCCCGCCCAAGAGCTCGGCCCGATCCAAACCGCCCAGCTGCGCACCCAGCCTGACTTGATCCGGGACTACGCCCTGCACCTGGCGCTGCGTCACGGAGCGGGCGCACAGGTCTACGCCGAGTCCTGGGCCAGCCTGAACGGCCGGCCCACACAGCGCCTTGTCCGTCCCAGCGTAGACCTGACCCAGCCGCTGCGGACCCTGGAGGCCCAAGACTGGATCACGCCTCTGCAGCCTTGAGCGACGGTGTAGGCCTGTCTCTTATACACATCTCCGAGCCCACGAGACAGGCAGAAATCT
>CAJXRZ010000110.1 GCA_913060515.1 uncultured Pseudomonadota bacterium
ATCTACACTATCCTCTTCGTCGGCAGCGTCAGATGTGTATAAGAGACAGCCCTGAGGCGCCCCAGAGTCCCGTGGTTCTGGACCGTCACGGTGTGGTCATCGCCGAGCTCTCTTCCGAAGGCGCACGCGCCGGCCAGCCCCTCACCAGCTTGCCGCCCAACCTGGCCCAAGCCTTCATCGCCGCCGAGGACCACCGATATCGGCAGCACCTGGGCGTAGACCCAAAGGCCATCCTAAGGGCCGCAAAGGTCAACCTTCAGGCCGGGGCCGTGACCCAAGGGGCCAGCACCCTGCCCATGCAGCTGGCCCGCAACTGCTGGGAGAGACCCCCAGGTCTTCGCGGCAAGCTCTGGGAGGCCGCCTGGGCCCTGCGGCTCTCCGCCCACTTGGACAAGGACACCCTGCTGCTCGAGTACGCCAACCGCGTGTACTACGGCCACCAAGCCTGGGGCATCGACGCCGCCTCTCAGGCCTACTTCGACAAAGCCCCACACACGCTGAGCACCGCCCAAGCGGCCTTGCTCGCAGCCCTGCTCACCCAACCCAGCGTGTTGGACCCCACCCGAAACCCAGAGCAGGCCCTGGCCGCCCGTGACCGGGTGCTCGAGCAGCTCCAAGAGCTGGGCTACCTGGACGAAGACGGCCTAAACCACGCCCTGAGCGAACCCCTAGAGCTCAGCGCAGCGCCCGGCAGCCAGGACGCTCCCCACTTCCTTCGACTGCTGGAGCTGACCCCAGGGGAGAACGCCACCACCCTGGACCTAGCCCTCCAGCAGCACGTGCAGACCCTGGTCCAGAGGCACCTCAAGAGCCTTGAGAACAAGTCGGTGACCCACGCCGCCGTCGTGGTGCTCGACACCCAGAGCAACCAGGTCCTGGCCTATGTGGGCAGCGGCGGGTGGCACCTAGATGCGGGCCAAGTGGACGGCGCCCAAGCCCCGCGCAGCCCGGGCAGCACCCTCAAGCCCTTCCTCTACGCCCAGGCCATCGAGCGAGAAGACATCACTCTGGCCACCCTGCTCTCGGACAGCAGCGGCGCTTGGTCCAACACCCACGGGGCCTACATCCCCCGCAACTACGACGAGCGCGACCTGGGCCCCCTCCGGGCGCGGGTGGCCCTGGCGACCAGCCGCAACCTGCCGGCCGTGCGGCTCCTGGAGAAGGTCGGGGTCTCCAGTTTTCATCGCCGCCTGCAAGACCTGGGCATGCGCAGTTTGAACGAGCGGGCCGACCACTATGGACTGGGACTGGTCCTTGGCTCAGGCGAGGTCACCCTGCTCCAGCTCGCCAGCGCCTACGCCGCGATGGCCCGCATGGGAACGGTCATGGACCCTCGGTTTACCCCAGCGCAGTCCAGCGCTGGGCCGCCGCGCCAAGTGGGCCTGCCGGGAGCCTGGTGGCTGACCCTGCACGCCCTGGACGACCCCAACGCCCGCGCCCCGGCTTTTGGTGCGGACAGCCTGTTGGAGCCCGAGCACCCCTTGGCGGCCAAGACGGGCACCTCGGTCGGCTGGCGAGACAACTGGGCGGTGGGCGCCACCCCTCAGGTGGTGGTCGCGGTCTGGGTGGGGAACTTCGATGGCAGCCCCATGGCCTCGGTCAGTGGACTGACTGGTGCCGGTCCTCTGATGGCACAAGTGGTGGCCCTCGCCCACAACGCCAACAGCGGAGAGCAGGACTTCCCCCGACCCAAGTCCATCACCCGAGCGCTCATTTGCCTGCCCAGCGGCATGGCGCCCTCGGAGCTCTGCCCCAGCGTTGTGCGGGAGTTCTTCTTGAGGGGCACCCAGCCCACCGAGCCGGACACCTGGTGGACCATGGCCGAGCTCAACGCCGAGGGTGCCTTGGCAACGGGCTGCCCAGGTGCCGAGCCAAGCCTGCTCCTGCGCTACCCCAGCTCGGCCAAGGCTTGGGCCCAAGCGGCCGGGCAGGATCCCTGGCCGAGGCGGGATGCCTCTTGCACCGCCTCGACAACCCAGAGCGCCACATCTGGACGCATCCTGTCCCCAGCAGCAGACAGCGTCTGGTACCTCGATCCCCAGCGTGACCCGGAGACCCAAGCGATCGCGCTGCGTGGCCACGGAGACTCCGACCAGACCCTGACCTGGCAGATCGATGCACTGCCCGTCGCGGAGCTGGCCCCCCACGAAGTGGGACGCTGGGTGCCCACACCTGGGCCACACCGGGTGGCCTTGCTACATGGCGAGACCGTGCTGGACCAGGTCAACATCTGGGTCAGCGGCAGCACCCAGGAGACCCCATGAGCCACCCAGTCAACCTCTACTGCACCCTCTGGGAGCTCCCCGAGCTGGACTTCCCCCACACATTGCTGGGCAAGCGTGACTCCCAGGACCCCGACTTGGCCGAGCACCTGCGCGGCTTTGTGGGCTTTGTGACCCAAGGTGGAACGCGCCCGATGAGCGCGACGCTCTACCACGTCATCCAGCACATCCAGCGGGTACAGAACCACCTGAGCGTGCAGGTCGAAGCCGAGCACTTGGACGCAATGAGCGACTGGGCCATGCGCGCCAATGCGCTGATTTTCCTGCCCGACGCCAGCGTGCGTGACCCAGCCGGCCTGGTGTTGGTCTCCGGCAAGGATGGCGCCAGCAACCCCGACGCCCAGGTGCCCTACCCCCCGGACGCGGTCGCCAGAAAGCAGAGCACCGACGCCTTCCTGGCCGAAAAGGGCATCCGCGTCCCGCCATCCCTCCCACCCGTTCTGGGTGCCGGCGAGCTGGCCCTGCGCGACCCCGAGGAGTTGGTGGCCCGAGCCTTGGCCCTCATGTCCGTCTCGGTCTACGCCGAAGGACTCCACAGCGGGCAGCCCATCCCCGCCCAAGAGATCCAAGCCCGCCTCTCTGGTGCGGATCTGTCCCCAAGCGAGGCCAGCTTCCTCGCCACGGAAGCCCCCCAGACCCAAGACATCGTCAACCACGCCTGGCGCTACGAAGCCCTGGCGGTTGTGCTCTGGGCCCTAGGCCACCTGCCAGAGCTGCCCTGGCCAGACCAGATCGCCGACGTGCCCACCCTGGCCAAGACCGTCTTTGAGCTGGGAGAGAAAGGCCTGTTGGCCCGTGCCGCTGTGCGCAGCGAGTCGGAGGTGCTGGACGCCTTGGACCTGCACCTACGCTTGCACTGGGCCGCGCGCGAGGCCGGCCGCAAGCAAGAGAGCCCACCGGCAGGCCTGCACCCAGGCGTCCTGATGGAGCGCCATGGCGCCCTGAACTGGATCACCTGCTGGCACGACGCCGACTGGGATGAGATCGACACCCCGACTTGAGCCGCCCGGCTGCCGAATGCTCTGGATTGCAGCGGGTACACAAATCCAAGCGCTCCGGCTCCAGAGTCCCCCCTCCGGGCCCTGGAAGCTGGCATCCGCTTTGCAAAACACCCCCCTATGCAAACACCCTCCGACATCGTCGACTACTACGAGCGCTTAGCCCCCAGCTACGACGCGGACCGCTTCGAGAACTCCTATGGGCGCCACCTGCACGCCCAGGAGAGCCGCGTCTTGCGGGAGTACTTGCCAGCATCCGGCAGGATCCTGGACTTGGGCTGCGGCACCGGACGCTTTCTGGAGCTGGCCACCGCGGGCACGGACCCCAGCCCGGCCATGTTGGCGCAAGCCCGGCGTCGGCACCCAGAGCGTGAGCTGCGGGCCATGGAGGGCCAGAGCCTTCCCTTCCCAGACGCCTCCTTCGACGCGGCCTTCAGCATGCACGTCTTCATGCACCTGGACCTGGCCACCATCAAGGCCCTGATGTGCGAGCTCCACCGCGTCGTGCGACCCGGCGGACACTTGGTTGTAGATGCACCATCGCTGTCCCGCCGACGCCTGACGCGCACCACCCCCACCGGCTGGCACGGCGGGACGGCCTTGGATGCCGGACACCTGCGCGGATTGGCAGGCCCCGGATGGTCCCTCATCGCAGATCAAGGTGTACTGACCTTGCCGGTGCACAGATTCCCAGAGTGGCTGAGGGGGCCGCTCCTCCCAGCAGACGAAGCTTTGTCCAAGAGCCGTTTGCGTCGCTTCTCCTCCTACAGACTCTACCAACTCAAGAGGTTGATGTGAGCCTGCCCCTGACCCTGCGCCGCCACCTGCGACAGCTGCAGCGAGCTGTCACGGACCGACCCACGGCATCGTCCTGGTTGCAGCGGGAGGCACCCACCACAGACTGGCCGGAGCAGCTGCACCTGACCCAGCCCATCAAGCCATCCTCCAGCACCGCTGCCAAGCTCAACAACATCCGCCTGGCAGCCAGCCACCTCAACGAGCGCTCTTGGACCCCGGGGCAGCGCTTCGTCTTCTGGCATCTGGTGGGACAGCCAAGCGCCGAGACTGGATTCCAAGCGGGCCGCAGCCTGCTGGGTGGCGAGCTGGTCTCAGACATGGGCGGTGGACTGTGTCAGCTGGGCGGCGGCCTGTATCACCTGGCCCTTCAAGCCGGTCTGGACATTGAAGAGCGCCACAACCACAGCGTGGACCTGTACACGCCAGCCAGCCGATACACACCCTTGGGCTCAGATGCAGCGGTGGCCTGGGCCTTCAAAGACCTGCGCCTCGTCAACAGCTTGAAGCAAGAACTGTCCTGGCGTGTCACCGTACGCGAGGACGCCGTGCGCTTTGCCCTTCACGCAGAGCACCCCATCACCCCCTGTCCGATACGCTTTGAGCGACTGGCCGACCTGGAACAACGCCGACAGGTACGCACCTGGCGCGCCCGAGATGGCCAAGTGGAAGACCTGGGCCTGTCCACCTACAAGGTGCCTGCGAGCTAGTCCGTACCCAGGCGTGCCAAGACGCTCTGGGGCAAGGGAATCAGCTTGTAGTCCCGGTCCACACAGGCCAGCTCCACCTCTCCATCCACCATGGGGAACTTGCCGTCGGGACGCCAGATCTGCTGGGTGAAGACCAAGCGATAGCTGCTCTCCTTCTTGACCGAGGTGCGCACCTGCACCAGGTCCCCGAAGCGTGCGCCTTCCTTGAACTTCATGGTCGCCTTGTAGACCACAAAACCCACGCCGTCCTCGTCCCACATGCGAACAAGCTCAGGGACACCCAGCAGATGCTCCCGAGCGCGCTCGAAGTACTTCAGGTAGTTCGCGTGATACACAACGCCCGAATGGTCAGTGTCTTCGTAGTAGATCTGGACGGGCAAAATGGTGTTCATGCCCGCCCCATAACGCCTACTCCAAGACCTCGCTTGGAGCCCTGGTGTGCTGGGGATGAGACCAGACGGGCTCCTGGCTCCACTGCTCCACCGCCGGTGCGTAGCGCTCAGGATTCAGCTCGCCCAGGCGACCTTGAAGCGTCTCCAGGGTCTGCCCATACAAGCCCAGTCGAATGCACTGATCTAAGCTGGCCTCGTAGCTGGCCTCGGCCTTGAGCAGCAGCATGTCTGCCCGGTCTTGAATCAACAGGGCGTACTGCTCCGCCACACCGGCCTCCATTCCAGGAGGGGGAGGAGCCGCCAACAGGTCCGCCGCAAGGCCTTCGTAGCCTTGACCCAGGGCCAGAAGCGCGCCCACGCCCGCCTCGCCGGCGCCGGTCTCAATCACCAAAGAGACACTCTGCTCCAGGGCCATCAGCGCCTGGAATTTGGCCAGGGTTTGTCTACCCAGAAGGGCCTCGTTCATCGGCGCATCTGGGTGCCGCAAGCCACTGAGCGGCAGAGACTCCAGGTGCTCCTTCCGGAAGGTGACGTCCCTTAGGCGAAGCAGCCCCAAGGCTTCGAGAGACACGGAATCCAGCTCACTCAGAACCAGCCCCTCCGGCGCCTCCAGCATCTCTCCTGATACATCTACACCCAGCTCCACGACCGAGGTCAGCAAGACCCGGGCCTGCAAGGACATCGGCATTTCGCCCGCCAGGACCACCGGCTCCAGAACCCTTTGGGCTGCCAGGCCATCTCCGGCCTCCACATAGAGCGCACCCACCTGCAGAGATTGACCTTCCAGTGTCTCCAGGGCTGCCGCAGCCAAGCCCGGCTGGCCAAGTCGTGCGTAGAGCCAGGCCGCCTGCCCCAGAGCCTGCATCTCTTCTTCTCCATCTACGCTCTGGGCAAACACCATCCAGGCATCCGCAGCCTCCTCAAAGCGCCCGCTGGACTCCAACAGGCTGGCCCGATGCCCAAGCGCCGCTCGCACATACGCGGAGTCCGGATGCTCCTGAATCAGCGTGTCCCGCAGACTCAAGGCCAAGGCCAGATCGGGCACCTTCACCGCGTATAGCGCCGCGTTGTGCAGCATCAGATCCCGGGCGCCGCTGTCCTGGAACTCTTGGGCGATGGCCTGGAGCGAGTGCGCCGCAGAGCCATAGTCCCCATCCTCGGCCAGCTTCGCCTCCACGACCTGAACCTCAGCGCGGGAGAGCAACTCCCTGAGCTCCTCCCGGTCTCGCTGGCTTCCGACCTGCTGCGCCAAGAGGCTGCGGGCCATGTCCCTGAGGGGTACCCACTGCTCCCGTGCCGCGAGCTCATCCAAGACCAGGTTCGCCGCCAACACCGCTTCCCGCGCCCCCGGGTCGCGCTCGATGACCTGGGTAAAGCGCGCAGCAGCCTCCTCGAAGTGGTTGTGCTGGATCAGCAGGTAGCCGCTGCGGTACAGCGCCTTGAGCGCAATGGTGGGCTCCTCGCTCTGGGCGGCCAGTCGGTCCAGGTCTTCCAGATGTACCTGAGCCCACGGGGAGAGCTCCACCGGCGCTCCCCCAGCTTGCGCCTCCACGTCTTCCACCAACTCAGCGGAGGCGAAGACCATCGCCGAGATCACAAACTGTGTGCGTTTGGCATCCGCGCCAAGAGCCAACACCCGCGCATAACTCTGGTGTGCGAGCGCGTAATCCTTCAAGGTGTAGTTCAGCTCCGCCAATCCGAAAGCCAGCTCCCCAGCCATTGGCCCCGCAGGTGAGAGCTGCAGGGCCGCCGCGTAGGCCACCCGAGCGGCCTGTGCGGACTCAAGCGCCTTGGCTCCGGTGCCCACCCGCATACCTTCGCGGTGCCACTTCAGAGCACTTCGGCCGAGCTCTTCGGCCAAGGAAGCGCGGTGCGCCGCCAGCTCCTCTGGGTGCGCCGCGTGGTCCCGCTCCCAGGTCCCGCCGGACTGTGTCAGGTTCATCGCGCGCTCGAAGGCTGCCATCGACGCCTCCACCTGCCCAACCTCGCGCCACGCCACCGCCATGCGCAGCCAGAGGGCGGGTGTGTCCAGACCCTGCGGATCCATGGCCACCAAGCGGCCCAGCATCTGCACGGCCTCCTCCGTCTTGCCCTGCTCCAGATAGAGCACGCTCAGGCGGTCCAAGGTCTGGGCGACGCGGTCCAGCTGTCCTCGACTGGCGAAGAAGCTCAAGCAGTCCTCCTGGCGGCCAGACTCCGCACAGAAGCGCACCATGTCCCCCTCGGCCTCCTCCTTCATGTGAACCTGCCCAGTGCCCTCCAAGGCCTCAGACTGGGCAACGACCCGCATCATCTCGTCTAGCGCCTGGTTCACAGCCCCGATGTTGTAGTGCACCCAGGCCAGCTTGTAGCGAGCCACGACGGCACGCGGATCCGAGGTGTACGCGGCGGCACGCTGATAGGCCGGAAGGGCCTTGTAGAGCTCCTCCTCGTCGAACCAATACTCCCCGATGTTGAAGTAGGCATCCGCTGCCATCTCGCTGTCCGGGTAGCGGCGCACCAGCTGGGTAAAGGCCTCGTTGGCTTGCTCCCTCTTGCCCAGCTCCAGGCGCACGTAGGCCAGCCCGTACAAGGCCTCATCGCTGCGCGCGTAGTCCGGGTAGCGGATCAGCAGATGCGTATACAGTTTCTCGCTGCGGTTCAGCCACTCGGTGGCCTCGGCTGCGGAGGGCGGCGCCTCACAGCTGTCCTGACGACTCAGGCAAGCCTCAGACTCGAAGAGCGACTTGAGGGTATAGAAGCGTGCTTCCTCCCCATAGAGTTCCGCCAGCCTGAAGGCGATCTCAGGCTTCTGGGGAGAGCTGGCCGGCATGGTGCTCAGGAGGCTCTCGGCGGCTTGAATCTCCTCCGCCCGGCGCACCTGCAGAGAGCTGAGCTGCTCGAGCTGAGCGCGGTCTTCCGGAGCCAACTCCAGAGGTGTATCTGCGACGCCGGGGGCTTGGCCGAGCAGGAGTGAGGGGCTGGCCATGGCAACCCCCGGGGACAAAAGCGCAGCGGACAAAAGCGCGGTCGAAAACAGCATTGAAGCTCCCTTCCAGATGGTTCACACACACGGGTGCACTTCCGCTCCCTGCCGGATTCGGCATGGGCAACGGATGGACGGTCTCGGGCGAGACGTGGAGCATGGACCGCACACCTCAGCCGCGGTTCCCATTCCTTGACATTTTCTGGATGAAAGCCTTCAAGGCCCCCAGAGAAAGACTTTCTGTGAACCCTGCGGGCCGGCCGTTGTCCATCAAAGCATCGGCGGCCCCCATGGCCCCGCAAAGTGAGACACGGAGATGCGCATGTCGCTCAACAGCACCGCTCTGCCCGCCAAGCGGGCCCTACGAATCGGAATCGTGCAACAGGGCCGAATTGTGCACGAGCAGGTCTTCTCGGAGTCTCAACGCATCCGCATTGGAAGCGACCACAACGCCGATATTGTGCTGCCTCCTGGCCAAGTGCCCACCTCTCGCACCCTCTTCTCCAAGCGCGGAAACACCTGGCAGCTCTGCCTGCAGAGTCAAGATCAGGGACGCATCGCTGACGGACAGGTCCGGGATCTGGCACAGCGAATCGCCTCCGGAGACACGGAGATTCCTCTGGACCGCAGCGTGAAGGGCAAGATCTCCCTCGGCGAGGTCACCGTGCTCTTTCAGCTCGTCCCAGCGCCGGGTGGCGCGATGCAGCCGGGGGCATTTCGGCCTCGCCTTGTAGACGAAGACGACCCAGTGTTTCTGGGCTCCCTGGCTCTGATCTCCAGCGCTGCAGCCGTGCTGATGGTCTGGGTGGTCCAGCAGGAACCCGTGCAACGCGTGACCATCGAGGAGCTGCCGCCGCAAGTTGTTGAGATGATCTTTGAGCAGCGAGATCCGCCTCCAGCGGTCGAGGTCGTCGCACAGATTGACCCGGAGGCGCCATCCACCCAGGTCGAGCGGGTGGAGAGCCTTGAGCCTCTGCCTGAACGGGAGGGCCCGGCCGCACCAGAGAACGTTGAGGAGCGCAGGGAGCTGGCTCAGCAGACCGTCGGTCAAGCCATGGAAGCACTGGGAATCGGAACCCGTGGAACGTCGCTGATCAACGAACGTATCCTGGACCGCAGCGATGAATGGAACGACCGGGTCGCCGCAGCAATCGCACGCAGCAACGGCGAGGTACAGACCGCATCGATGGGACCGAGCGTCAAGACCATCGAGGAGCCCGTTCTCGTCATTGGACCCGTAGATCTGGACCCGACCGTGACCAAAAACACCACCGTCACGAAGGGCCCCGGTGTCGGCGTCAGGGGGACCCCACCCATCATCAAGGACGTGGTCACGAGCGATTCCAAGGCGCTGGAGAAGCTGCTGCGCCGACAGATGGGACCGGCCGTAAAGCGTTGCTACGAGCAAGCCCTCAACCGCAGTCCCTCCGCGTCCGGACGCATCGAAGTGCGTGTTGAACTCTACGACGGGGACGTGATGGAGACCGCGATGGCACACAACGACATCGACGCCGAAATGGGCGCATGCCTGAGCCGGGCGAGCACGCGTTGGAACTTCAAGGATGCAGAGGGGACCATGGTCGTTCCCTACGTGCTCACTCCCTCTCAGTAGACTCAGACCCCTTCGATGGCCAAGAGCGTGAGCAGCTCCGGCCAGACATCCTGCAAGCTTCCTGGGTAGAGCAGAGTGAGGCGACCGCCGCCGATCTCTGCGCCCTTCCCATGAACCAGAGCCAGCACAGCTTCTCGCGCCGCCAGGGGCACCCTACGGGAGTCGATGAGCAGATCGAGCACTGGGTCCCCGCAATCGCCCCTGCCACGCTCGGCGAAGAGCTCCGGATTCACTTGAACTGCAAGCAGCACCCCAGCCGAGGTCTGTGTGAGCTCGAGGGACCGCCCCAGCAGCATGCCCTTGAGCCGCGGGTAGTCCTCCGCCCAGAGCAACCTGAGTGCGTGCTGCTCGGCCAGCCTGCCCCAGAGCCCCGCAGATCTACAGGCGTCCGCCAAGTCTACGGGCCAGCCCAGGCTCTCAAAGGGCTGCTCAGCGTCCACCCACATCACCACGTAGCCGCTCTCACACACCGGAACACAGAGCTCCAGCGCCAGCTTGCTGAAGTCTTTGGCCCCCTTGGCTGCCACGTCGATCTGCACCAGGGTCCGCGCCCTGCGGTCCACGACGAAACGCAAGGCGTGAACGCCGCGCTGCATCTGGCCCTCGGTACCACCCTTTGCAGGCTCCAGCTCTGTGTGCTCCAGCAGTCGAGTCCGCGTCCGTAGAACCAGGGACTTGGGCTCTGCGGCCGAGACCAAGCCGGCACCCAGCTGCCTGAAGATCGCCAAGGCGATCCCAAGTCCGAGCAATCCCATCAGCGCGACGCCCAGGCCGACGAGCTGGTCCATCAAGGACGCAGACTCTGGAGCAAGAGATTCACCGCGGGCCAGACATCGCCCAGTGGACCTGCAAAGGTCAAGGAGAGCTCCCCGTCTTTTAGCCGGGCTCCCTGGCCATGCACCAACGCCAGTACGGCCTCCTCCGCACCAGGAGGAACACCCTTGGTCTCCAGCAACATGTCCAGCACCGGATTGCCAGTGTTCCCCGAACCAAGGGCGGCTTCAAGGCCCAGAGGCACCGCCGCGACAAGACTCACACCCGCCCCGCTCTGACTGAGGCTGACCGCGCGTCCGTACACGCTGCCCTGGAGCACGGGCACCTGGTTGCGAAGCAGGCTCCGGGCCAGTCCATGGGTCTGCTCAAGCTCACCCCACAAGCCCGTTCCGCAGGCCGCGTGCGCCAAATCCACACACCAGTCCAGGTGCTCCATCGGCTCCTGTGGATCCACCCAGGCCAGCACCGCATCCCCTGTGAGCCTCGGAACACCAAACTCAAGCGGTGGCTCCGGCTCAGGAGGCTCTGCCTGAGAGGCCCAGTACACACGGCACAGCGTGCGGGAGCGCTCATCCACGTCAAAGCTGACGCGAAAGCCGTCCCGGATCAGGGCGCCCTCCGTCTCAGAATCGGAGTCTCTCACCAGACCCAGTTTTTGTGTCAGCACCGCGCGCGCATGCTCCGCCATCGTCCGCACGATGTAGGAGGTCTCCGGCATCCAACCCAGCTTCCCCGCCATCCACCGGGCTCCATACAAGGTCGCGACGACGCAGGCGAAGAGCAGGATGTCTTGGAGCATTCCTCCGCGCCACATCAGGACAACTCGCGCTTGCTCAGGTCAGGCGACAGGAGCGCGCCACCCTGAACTCTGGCCGCCACAAAGCCCGCCCCTTCCAGGCTGTCCCCCGCACACCCCAGCAGCGGCAGAAGCGCTCCCCAGATCTGCTCCTGGCTCACACCAGCCGCCCGAAGCGCACGGATCTCCGTGCTGCCATGGCTCTTGCTCAGCTTTCGTCCATCGGGCCCCAGCAGGAGCGGCACGTGCAGCCAGCTTGGTTGGGCCCAGCTCAGCAGCTCATAGAGCTCAACTTGAACGGCTGTAGGCTCCAGCAGATCCCCGCCGCGCACAACCTCCGTCACCCCATCTCTGTGGTCGTCAATGACCACAGCCAGCGGGTAGCCCGCCTCTCCGTCCCGCCGCACCAGCATGGCATCTTGGTCTGGCACGAAGGCCTGCGGGCCCTGAGCACGGTCCGAAAAATGTATCAGCGCGCGCCCGGAGCGTAGACGTACCGCGCCGCTCTCTGCCGGTGCCTTGCGGTGCACACAGCCCCCAGCCAAGCGCTGTTTGCGGCTGCAATCGCACAAGTAGGTCGGCAGGCCCTTGGTGGTGTAGGCGCGGGTCGACTGGGCCGGCACTTCCCGGTCCCAGTGCAGCCCAAGCCACTCCAAATCTCGCCGCTGGGCATCGGCGATCTCCGGCCGAGAACGGCCGCGGTCCAGATCTTCGATGCGAAGCAGCAGCTCCCCTTGGACCGCACGCACCGAGAGCCACGCCGCCCCAAAGGCCAGCGCGTTCCCCAGGTGAAGGTGGCCCGATGGGGTGGGCGCCAGTCGGCCCCGTTGCATCAGCGTCCGCAGCTCAAGTCTGCCTGAATGGGACGGAAGACCTCGCGGGAGAGGCCTTGGGCAGCCACGTCTTCGGGGGAGAAGGGAATGTTGAGCGCCTGGTTGCCCAGCCACAGCTCCGCTTGGTCCGCGAAGTGGGGGTCACCCGCCAAACCGCTCTGGCCGCCCGGAATGATGTTGATGACCTCGACGCTCTCCTCGTCCAAGGCCACAACCATGCGGAAGACAGGGCCGGAGCCGTAGTCAAAGTTGTCGGTGGAGAAGCCGTTGTTCGCCGCATCAACAGCCAGGGTGTCTCCATGACGGGGGAAGCCGACCAGGTCATTGCGGGGGTCATCGCGGTCCATGTTCGGTGCGATGGGCAGCAGGTCCGTGGTGATGGAGAAGGGCTCCGTGAGGAAAGCAAAGTCATCCCCCAGGAAGCTGGCCAAGATGGAGTCGAAGCGCACGACGTGCTTCAGGCCCCAGATCCAGTTCTCCATCTCTGGGCTGCCGTAGCCACCGCGCTCACGGTCCTCCGGCTCGGACTCCAACCAGGTGAAGGCATCCAGCATGGCCATCAGAGCGATCTCCTGGGAGACCTCCACCTCAGGGGTGCTCTTGATGTCGAAGAAGATGGACTCGCCGGTCTCCTCGTTCCATGCGGCCAAGTCCGCCGGGTTGTTCTCGCCGCGACCGTCCACCATCAGGGTCAACGCGCGTGTGATGCCGGTGGCCCCGGTGGGCTCCCAGACATCGGGCATGCCCTCGTCGTTGAAGACCATGGATTGGAAGCGGCCCATCCAAGCGTTGTGCAAGGTGGTGGCCACGGACATGGTGGCCTCGTTCTCGCCGGGCGTGTGATAGAAGGTCTCCACGCCAGAGAGCGCCGGATAATCGGCGTCCCTCCAGGCTTGCAGATAGACCAAGGCCTCATCAAGGCGATCTGCATCCTGCAGATAGAGCGCGACGATGCGCTCCTCCGTCTCGGTCTTCGGACCATCGGTGGCCTCCAGCGCCTGGGCCAGCTCAATGGACTCCACCAACACTGGACCGAAGGCCTCGCCCAGGGCGGACTTGATGTCTCCCTGAATGATCTGCATCTCAGTCAAGTCAGCGCGGTCCTCGGCGATGGCTTGGGAGAGCAGGGTGTCGATTCGATCCGCGCGGTAACCCTCGATCCAAGAGCCGCCGATGTACCAAGGATCATTGGTCAGCGAGTCATCCGTGCTGATGTTGCCCGGGTCGTTGTTGGCCGTGAACACATAGCCCTGCTCGGGGTTCAAGCTCTGGGGGTACACATCCAAGGGCACGACACATTTATAGGGGTCCGACTCCCCTTCGACGACCCAGCCGTCCGCAGTGGGAATCTCAAAGCCGGAGTAGCGTGTGCCGTCTAGGACCTGCTGCGGGTTGGAGCCGGGAAGCCAGCTTCCGTCCGCAGCGCGCTCCAGGTATTCGCGACAGGGCACGGCCTGGTAGCCGGTGTAGTAGATCTGACCGCTGGAGTCGGAGACCGTGAAGTTCTGACTGTAGGCCACCAGCCCCAGGGTGGCGTCGCGGAAGTCTTGAACTGTGTCACTGTGGCCAAAGGCATCCAGTGCCTGAAGCATGTTGGCGTTGTCCAAGCCGGTGTAGTCAAAGCTCAGGGCGGTCACGATGCCATCGCCGTCCAAGTCCTTGGGCACCACAAAGTCACCGCCGAGCATGATCACGGTCTCACCAGACTGTGCTTCATAGTCTGAGCTGACCACGTCTCCCTCGATGTCGGCCAACCAGCGGCCGTCAAAGGTGGTGTAGCGGCGCCAGGTCTCTGTGCGGCCTTCGGAGTCCAGCAGAGGAATGTCGGCCACCACAAAAGACTCATCCACAAAGGAGAGCGCTTCCTGCTCCCCTTGGAAGAGCGTGGAGAGCGGCGCACCGTCCGCGTCCAGGGTGAGCTCTTCCCGGTACCAGTCCGTGATGTCGCCCATCAGCTGGGTCTGGCTCCAGGCCACCTTGCCGTTGGTGCCCACCGCCATGTAGGGCATGCCCGGGATGGTCAGGCCAAGCTGGTGGGTGTCCCCGCCGCCCAGGAGCTCGGTGTCCAAACCGACCTGCCAAAACAGACCTGGAATGTCCAAGGCCAAGTGACCATCGCCCGCCATCAAGCTGCGTCCGTCGGGGGTCGCGCTTCCGGCCACAGCCCAGGCGTTGGAGCCAAAGCCCATGTTCCAGTCATGGCCCAGGCGCTCTTGGAGCTTGTCGTTGCGCTTGGCGGCGCGGTCGAGCAGGCCAGCTTCGATGCGTTGAGCATGTGGGTCTGCCTTGGGGCTTCCTCCGGGTCCTGGAGGTCCGCCCACGCCCTGATCGCTCCAGCCGCCCTCCGAAGACGAGGCCAGCTTGGGCGGCGCCACACGCCACCAGATGTCCTCGTAGACGCCAGCCTGGCGGAGCTCCGCGTATGGAGCCCCGTCAAAGAGCCCAGGCAAGGTCGCCTCTGTGCGAGAGCGCCCCACATCGCCGGTCTCGTAGCCCAAGTTGTAGATGATGGTCGCAGCCACGCCGGCGACAGCACGCCGATCGAAGGGCTCCATCAGGTCGGTTGGCTCCTCTGCGCCCAGGAAGTTTCCAGCCAGCTCCAGCTCCGATGGTGGAGCCACTGCGCCAGAAGAGGCGGCCAAGATGTAGGCGTTGATGCCCTCGGCGTAGGCGTCCATCCACTCGCCCTGGTCGGGCGTGAGGTTGGCCAGGACCTGCTCGGCGACAAAGGTCATGCCGCTGGAGCGGCTCTCCATATCGGACTCCAAGGCGTCGTTGCCCAGCAGCTCCGAGACGGTGCCCAAGCCCAAGCGCCGTGCGAGATCGATCTCGAAGTAGCGGTCCTGTGCAGCCACAAAGCCCATCACCCGGGCCAAGTCCACGCGATCCTCGGCGTAGATATGGGGGACATTTGCCTCCGTGCGCACCACCTGGGCCTCACAGCGCAGGCCAGGGAGATAGCGCGAGACGTCCGCCGGCACGCTCTCGATGACGGGGGGCTCGTAGGCGGGGGGGCAGCCGAGGAGGAGAAGCAGCATGACAGGCAGTCCTTTCCGAGCGGAATCGATCCGGGAAAGCCGACCTATCCGCCAATCCCCTCTCGCGCGAGGGCCCGCAGGGACAGGCGCCAAGAGTCCACCAAGGCATTCTTCATGCGCACCCGCCCGCGACGCACCCGACCTTGGTCCTCCAGAGCGTTCAGGATCAACACCAGAGCGGCGATGCCATCCCGCCGAGCCAGAATGGGATTGTCAGGGTTCTTGGTCAACTCTAAGGCGACCGAAGAGGGCACACGATCCAGGACTTGGGGCAGCGAGAAGCCCCCCATCGCGGCCATGCGCAGCGTGTCTCCAGCGCCCGAAGGCCGCAAGGCCCGCAAAACGGCGGCTTCGAGTCTGGGATCGATGAGGTTAGCTTGCACACTATGCATATCGCTCTAAGTCTCATTGCTTGCACGACTCCTTCGCCGACCGCCTGGGAATCCGTCGATTTGCTCTCCCAGGTGGACGTCTTCGTCGGCTCCGGTGGAGACGCCTTTGGCTACGGCGGACTCACCCCCGCGGCGCAGGTGCCCAACGGCCTGGTCAAGGTGGGCCCCGACACCAGCTCGGAGTCCAGTCGAATCGATTTCCAGCACACCGCTGGCTACGACTACGACGACCCTTACGTCACGGCCTTCTCGCACTACCGCCTGCCTGGAATCGGCGTGGGGGACGGCGGCGGACTGGGCGTGATGTTCGCTGGGGAGAAGATGAGCAGCGACTGGCGCGAGTACCGGGCGACCTATGCGCGCGACGATGAGTCCGCCGAACCAGGTCGATACCGACTGGCGCTCCCCGACCGAGGCCAGGTTGAGCTCGCAGCAGCCCAGCGCGGTGCCATCCACCGCTACACCTGGGAGACCGAGGAGCACTGGCTGATGGTGAACCTGGCCCACGTGGGCAGCAGCGGCGCCAGCGTGGTCGAAGGCGAGCTCACTCAGACGGACAGCGGCCTTGAAGGCTGGCTGCGCCTGGATGGCTCGCTCACGGGCCGTGGGGAGCAAGCCGGTGTGCCCCTCTACTTTGTCATCGAGTTCTCCGAGGCCCCGGTCGAGAGTGAGCTGAGCTTGGCAGGGGAGCTGATCGAAGGGGTCGTAGACGGCCCCGGTCTGGCCAACCTGCGCTTTGAGAGCGAGCGCGTTGAGCTGCGCGTCGGCATGAGCGTGGTCGATGTGGCTGGCGCCCGGGGCAACCTGGAGAGCGACTTGGGAGAACTGAGCCTGGAGGAGCTCCAGGACCAAGCGACAGCGCAGTGGCAGGCCGTCTTTGACACCGTCCAGGTCGCAGGAGGCACCGCAGAACAGCAGGCCATCTTTGCCTCGGCGCTCTACCACGCACGCTCAATGCCCACCTCCTACTCGGACGTGGACGGCCGCTTCCGCGGTGTGGATGCGCTGGTTCACGAGGCGCGAGAGCGTCCTTTCTACAGCGACTTTAGCGGATGGGACACCTACCGGACTTTGCACCCCTGGGTGATCTGGGTGTGGCCGGCGCTGGGCACCGACTTGGCATCGAGCATCGCGGACATGGGCCAGCAGGTGGGCTACCACCCCCGATGGCCAGCGGGCACCACGGAGGCAGGCTCCATGGTGGGCTCTCCCTTGGAGATTGTGCTCGCCGAGTCTGCCCTGAAGGGCCTGGACTTCGAAGGCCAGGATGCTGCCTTTGAGTTGGCAATGCAACATAGCTTCGATGGCGACCTCACCGGCCAGCGCCGCCACAGCCTTCAAGACTACATCGACTATGGCTACATCCCGGTCGAGAGCGAGAACGGCAGCGTCTCCAAGACCCAGGAGATGGCCATCGCCGACCACGCGATGGGCATGTGGGCCGCTCAGCGAGGGGACGCCAACGCCGAGGTCTTGCTCGCCCGCTCCGGCAACTTCAAGAACGTGCATGACCCAGCGAGCAACCTGGCCGCCGGTCGCATGGCCGACGGCAGCTTTATGGAGCCAGGACTGGAGGGCTGGCCGGAGGAGTATGTCGAGGGCAACACCTACCAGTACACTTGGCTGGCTCCCCACGACGCAGCAGGCTTGGCGGACGCATTTGGGGGGACCGAGAACGCACTGGCCTCGTTGACGGAGCTCTTCGAGCTCAGTGATGCGGCACCCGACACAGACTTTCCCGACCCCTACTACTGGCACGGGAACGAACCCGACCTACACGCCGCCTTCCTCTTCAGCGAGTGGGGCCGACCAGACCTGACCCAAGAGTGGGTGGGCTGGATTCAGGACCGTCGCTACGCCCTGGACCCCGCTGGATTGGACGGAAACGACGACGGAGGCACCTTGAGCGCATGGTATCTCTTCGCTGCCGTCGGACTGTATCCGCTCAATGGAACGGACCGCTACGTGCTCACCCCTCCCCTCTTTGACCATGTGCGCATCGGTGAATTGGAGATCGGCGTGATGGGCCAAGGGGTGGTCCAGGGCGTGATCGTGGACGGCGAGGTCTGGGAGGGCTGGACGATTACGCATGAGGAGCTGAGCGAAGCTCAAAGCCTGGTGTTTGTGTTGGGTGGCTGAGCCCAGGTGCTTGCACTCCTTGCCATTCTCTCCTGTGACTCCGGGCCGCGCCCGCTTCCAGCCGGCCTGAAGACGGATGCTCTCCCGTCCGCGGCTTGGGCACACCGTGTTCCACTGTCTGCATTTCTCCAGGTTCTCCCGAGCCCTTCCTCAGGCGCGCTCCCGTGCTCCTGGCGAGACAAGCAGGGGGGCTCTGTGTTTGGTTCTCCCCTCATCATCGACCTGAATGTGGACCGAGTCGCCCTGCACTCCTCCGGGATTGAGGCTCCGATCCCGGAGGAGAGCTTTCTCATCGAAGCGCTCTACGAGGCCTTGCTGGCCACTGCCGAGCAGCACAAAGCGGCCGCCGAGCAGTACCCTTGTATTCCGTCCTTCACCGGTACCTACCTGTTGCGGGTGCACGCCGAGACCTCCTTCCGCTCCCTAAGTGTCGTCCTCAACTCGGCAGCTCAGGCTCAGTACGGCAGCGCATGGCTGCTCGTCAACGACAGCCAAGTCAACCCACAAGAACTGCCGCCGGCTCAGCCCGCAGCCGAGACGGGTCCTTACTGACGTGATCACTCCTGTTGAGCCTACTCGCACTCGCCCCTGAACCCGC
>CAJXRZ010000111.1 GCA_913060515.1 uncultured Pseudomonadota bacterium
CACTATCCTCTTCGTCGGCAGCGTCAGATGTGTATAAGAGACAGGTGTCCAGCTGGTCCAATCCCAGCCAAATGTGCACCAACTCCGAGGTCTGTACGAGCGCCCGTGGGTCCTGCGCCATGCGCTCCACCTGCGCCGCGATTTGCTGTTCGGTTTGCAGCTCACCGGCCTCTGCTGCCGCCAAGAGCGCAGTGTCCGGCATGGTGCCCCAGATCAGGTAGGACAGCTCGCTGGCCACCTCCCAGTCGCTGAGCACATAGCGGCCCCCGTCCTCGGGCACGCCCAGCTCGGCGCGGTACAGGAAGTGTGGGGACTGCAGCATGGCCGTGAGCACCCAGCGCAGGCCTTCTTCGTGGCCATCGTCGGTCGCCACTTCGGCCCAGAACTCGAAGTAGCGGTCCAGCTCGTCTTGGCTGATCGGTCGCCGGAAGGCCCTCAAGCCCACATCTTCAATCCACAAGGTCGCGCAGGCTGAGTAGCCCGTCTGTGCGGCATCGCAGTCGTACAGGGCATCGGGGTCTACCTGGGCCGCGATGGCCTCGGCTGCAGAACGGTATTGGTCGGTGAGCAGGGGAGAGAGCGCCAGGGCCTGGGCATCGTTGTCAAAGCCATCGACGACCTCATCGGCTGCAAAAGACGCGGCGTAGTCCAGCTGAAAGCCCACCAAGTCGGAGACCGTTGCGTCGTATTCGCTGTGGGTCAGGCGCCTGAGACGGCGGTCTGCACTGTGGTCCTCGCAGGCTTGGTTGTCCGCCTCGCAGTCTCCCAGGGCGTAGTCGGCCCAGAACTGAAGGGCCGCTTGTCCGGCGCTGCCTTCCACCACCAGAGTGCCGCCGCCGTGGCCTGCCGAGTGCGTTCCGCTGGGCTTTTCAACCAGTCGATCCGCGACCCCGGCAGCAGCCAGCATCGAGGCCTGCATATCGCCTGGATCCAGCACCATCGCGCTGCCCCCGGCCAGCCCATCGGCCTGGTGGCATCCGGAGCACTGGGGCCCCAACACGGCGTCCCAGACCTGGGTCTCAAAGAGCGCCTCGTCGGGCGGACAGGCCATCTCAAGGGTGGAGACGGTCTCGGGCCCATCGGAGCCCAGACCACCCTTGCATGCCAGCAGAAGCCAGATCATCGCAAGGCCTCCAGGGGGCCGTTGGACTGGGCCCCAAAGCCGGCCTGCTCCAGTCCAAAGGCGTGGCAGATGGAGGTCAGCACTTGGTCGTGGGGCACATCTCCCAGGCTCAGATAGCGGCCCGTTGTGAAGAATCCCCCTGCATTACCGGCCATCACCCAGGGCACATCGGTGCACACATGGGCGCGCCCGTCCCCAAGCTCCTTGGCCCAGAGCACCAGGGTGGTGTCCAGCATCGAGCCGCCCGTCTCCGGGTCTGTCTGGGCCTTGAGTTGGTCCAGCACGTAGGCGACCTGTTCGGCGAACCAGCGCTCGCAGTTCACGAAGCTCTCAATGCCGGCTTGGTTGGCGTCGTCGATGTGGCTCAGGCTGTGGTGGCCTTCGCTCTCGCCCAGCCAGGAGAAGACCGTCGGGCCCACCGTGTGGCTCATCTGAACGCTGGCGACGTTGGTGGAGCCACAGGCCAGGGCCAGCACCGCCAAGTCCAGCTGTGCCTTGGCCACGGCCGGAAAGTTCTCGTTGCTCATCACCGAGCCGCTCAGATCGGGTGCGCTTGGGCTCTCGCAGGTGCTCTCCCCAGACAGGCTGCGCTCAACGGCCTCAATGCCGGCCAGGTGGGCGTCCAGCAGGATGCGTTCCTGTGCGCCCAGGTCCTGGCGCAGGGTGTTCACCTCCTCCCGGGACAGGTCCAAGACCGACTGGCGACGGGCCGTCAGGTCCTCGTCTCCCACATCGCCGAAGAGGCGCTTCCAGACGTTCTGGGGGTCGTCGTCGGGGGTCACAAAGCCGCCGTCCAAGTAGGACATGCGCGTCTGGGTGCTGCCCCCCCATGCGCTGGTCTGCACCCCGAGCTCCAGGGAGGAGAAGCGGCTGCTCCCGCCGATGGCTTGGGCGATGTGTTGGTCGATGCTGGTCCCGCCTTGGGCTGTGAGCATCGCGGCCATGCCGCCCTCGTGGTTGTCGGCGTTGGTGAAGCTCAGGCCGTCCATCACGATCAGGTCATCCTTGTGGGCCGCCAAGGGCTCCAGGATGCTGCCGCTGCCAAAGGAGAAGCTGGTCTCGCTGCCCGTGGGCCGCCAGTGCTTGTGTACTGTGCCGTTGGGGGAGAAGAGCACCAGTAGGCGCTTGGCACCCCCGGTGTCGGCTCGGGCTGGTTGGCTCAACAGACGCACAAAAGGGGCGGCCACAAGCGAGGCCAAACCGAGCTTGAGCAGACGGCGACGGTTGAGCGGCATGACAATCCTTCCGGGCTGTCCGCACTTTACTTGGCCCAAGCTGGTCTGCGGTGACGTAAGACTGACGTTGGCGTAGGCGGTCCAAAGAGTCGCTTGTGCGGAATGCCTAAGGCACGCGCTCGACGGTCTCGGTCTTGATCAGCCCTTCGTCCTCGGCGTACCACTCGTAGCTCTTGGTGCCGGCGTTGTTCCGCTCCACCTTCAGCACCTGGTAGGTTCCGGCTGGAACCGTGACCGAATACTCGCCCACAGGTGTGTAGATGTAAGTGCGGGCGTCGTTGACCTCGGTCCCGGAGTCGTCCTTGAAGGTGCCGGTCCAGTCCGCTGTCCAGGGCCCAGAGGAATCCATCGGGAAGTAGAGATAGCCCTCAAAGACCGCCTCCAACCACCCGGAGGCGGAGCTGCCGTTCTCGTAGGTGCCCGACCAGTCCCGACGCAGCCCCTCGTAGTAGGCGCCGGTGGCGTTGCAGCGGTAGTTGAGGGTCTCGGTGGCCTCGTACTGGGTCCAGCCGCCGCCCTGCTGAGAGGAGACCTGGGTGACCTCGATCAAGGTCTCGTTGTCATCGGAGACCGTGGGAGTAGCCACCGTCGCGGTGTAGGCGAAGGTGTAGTCCAGGCCGTCCACCGACTTAAAGCTGCGCGTGGCCCCGTCCACAAAGCCCAGCAGCTTCGGGCAGTCGTAGGGCTCAACGAGCTCTCCGCTATCGGCGGTATCGGCCGTATCGGCGGTGTCCCCAGGGTCAGAGTCGATGATGGGGGGCGTGCAGGCCAAGAGGAAGAGAATCATGGGGACAGCATTATCTGGGTTGAGGGAGGGCTGCTGGGGTTGATTGGGGTGGGGTGGGTGTGATTTGGGACAAATGGGAGATTACCGGCACCCACACCGGTGGTGATGATTGCTGGCTTACTGACGTGATCACTCCTGTTGAGCCTGCTCTCACTCGCCCCGGAGCCCGCGTGCCGCGTTGCTCAACGCTCGACGGGCCGTAGGTCCTTGGCTTCCAGCCAAGGCTTTCCCCCATGCCTTCGGCACAGCCGCACGCCTTCGGTTTCGCGCCTTGCCCGCGAGCCCCGTTTCGTCGCGATAGACAGGATCAACAGTTCGGACCACGTCAGTAACCACAGTTTTAGAATGAACAGTGTCGTCGTTGCAGGTGTTGTCGAGGGTGTTGGGCTGGCCCCAGATCGTTTAGCCTTGATTGGACCAGCTCTGCTGAGCCCGAATGGGGTATCTGTCATTGAGGGGAGCCAGAGATGTCTGTCTTTTTGAGCGTTTTTGTCTTTGCTGGCTGCAGCCCATGTGGACCATGGAGCGAGATCCTCATCGACGCGAGCGCGTCTTCTGATCCAGCAGCTTCTGAGAAGACTGTCCGCATCGGAATGGACCAGCTGGTTGGGTGGACTGGGCGAGAGTCCTCCTGTGTTTCGAGCGTAGTACTTGTAGACGAACTCAAGAGCGAAGGACTCAAAGTAAACGGCTCGTTCCAGCCCGACAGCGCACTGGTTTCTCTTGAGTCTGCGCTTGAGTCTGCTCCATTGAAGCGCACGACCATTCATGAGTTTTGCCATGCCATCGACTTTGAAGACGGGCTCGTCTCCGAGTCTACGCTCGTTCTGGCACCTGTCGCCGAGGGGCTCCCGGTTGCCTACTACGAGACCGAAACAGACCGCCTACACGAAGCCTTCGCCCGAGTCTGCACACAAGGTCCGCAAGGTGTCGCGGTGCTGCACGGCATCTCCCAGATCTGCGATCTCGACTTGGAACTCGATGCCCACCGCTTCGTAGAAGAGCAGATCTTCCCTATCGACGACTCTCCGCCCATCGACCGTGTGTCGGCGGTGACCGAATCCAGCGATTCGGATCTTCGTGAGGGCGCGTTCCTGGCTGGAGCGGTCTCGCCAGTCGCGGCTTGGGAGGACCTGTTCGTGGTCGACTGGTCCGTGACGGATGGGGGCTGGATCGAGCCTATGGCGCTCTTGCTGGACCCCAATGGAGACGTGCTCGCCGCCGGGGAAATGGACGCCTTTGAGCAGGGGAGGGACAGCAACGGCAACCCCAGCATCACCTCCGGGTCCGTGATCGGCTCCGATTCTGGGCCGCTCTTCCTGCACAGGGAAACCCAGCGCGCCTTTCGCTTCGAGCGGGCCGCCACCGCCTTGAGTCTGACGGAGGTGGAGCTTCCCGTACTGCCCGACGAGCCTTGGGGCTTTGAGCTGAATGGGGACTACTTCGTCGCCGGCTATCTCGACCGTGCCCTGGTCGTGGAGCTCATCCAAGACGGGCGGAGCACACCCCTGACCCACACCTCTCCCCACGGAGACGCCTCGACGCTCTCGGCCTTTCACGCGGACGGGCAGGGGGCGCTCATCGCTTGGGAAACCGGCACCGGCTTGGCCCTGCAAGAGCTGTCCTGGGAAGGGGAGCTGCTCTGGGAAGCGGAGCTCACCATTCCTGGAGCTCGGGTCAGCAGCGTGGTGCGGAACCCGTCTGGTGGTGTGATTTTCGATCTGCAGCTCAGCACCGTGGACGCCTCGGTGGCAATTCTGGTTGAGCAGCAGACACAGAGCTGGAGTGTGCTGGAAACAGATGGCTGCACGACCATCGGTTCCGCCTGGGTTCCTGTTCAAGGGAAGCTTGCCAAAGCCACGTGGGAAGCCCGAGAGGGTGGGCGCGCGATTGTCTTGGGCCAGCTCAAGGTCGAGTAAGGCCACAGCACAAGCCTGACCGGCAAGGTTAGCTTTCACCAGCGCTCCCACACCCCCGGATGTCCATGCCCCTGTACGACGAGATTGAGCCCTTCCACACCGAGTACCTGGACGTGGGCAACGGCCACAGCCTCTATGTGGAGCAGGTCGGCAACCCCGATGGCGAGGCGGTCGTGGTCCTTCACGGGGGACCCGGCGGCGGCTGCAACCCCAGCTACCGGCGCTTCTTTGACCCGGAGCGTTACCGCGTGGTGCTCTTCGACCAGCGTGGCGCGGGCCGCAGCACCCCCAACGCCTCGGTGGAGCACAACACCACCTGGGATCTGGTCGCCGACATTGAGCGCATCCGCACCCACTTGGGCATCGAGAGCTGGGTTGTGTTCGGCGGAAGCTGGGGCTCGACCTTGGCCTTGGCCTACGCCATCACCCACTCGGAGAGGGCCCGGGCGCTCATGCTGCGCGGCATCTTCTTGGCCCGCGTCAACGAGTACGCTTGGCTCTACGGTCCCGACGGCGTCGCGCGCATCTTCCCCGAGCGCTACGCCGAGTTCCTGGAGCCCATTCCATTTGCAGAGCGCCACGAGATCCTGGCGGCCTACCACCGCCGCCTGATGGGTCCGGACCAAGAGGTGGCCGAGCGCTGCGCTCTGGCGTGGTCTGTGTGGGAGGGCGCCATCGCCCGTCTGATCCCTCAGGATGATGTGGCCGACGTGATGGGTCCAATCGCCCTGGCCTTTGCGCGCATCGAGTGTCACTACTTCATCCACGGCTGCTGGCTGGGCCCCGACCAGCTCTTGGAAGGCGCCCGCGCCAAGCTCCAGGACATCCCTGTGGTCATCGCTCAGGGTCGCTACGACGTGATCTGTCCTGTGCAGTCTGCCTACGAGCTGGCCCAGGCCTTGCCCCAAGCCGAGCTGCACATCGCGCCGGGCTCCGGGCACTCCGTCTCCGAGCCGGAGATCACCGAGATCCTGATCCGCGCGATGGACGCGCTGTGATTCTGCGTTGAAGCGCCTGTTGCCCTGGGTGTGTGCTGCGGCCGCGCTCTTGCTCAGCTTTCAAGGCTTGACCTTGGGCTTCGGCGAGAGTGACCAGGGCTGGTCTGGGGCCTTCTATGGCCAGGCCGTGCGCGCTTTGTCCTGGCAGGACTGGGGTGCGATGCGTCCCGAGGTCGAGCTGTATCTGGACCATCCTCCGGGGGTGGTCTGGCTGGCTTGGCAGCCCTCTCAGCTGCTGGGCCACGGCCCTCTGGCGATGCGTCTGATTCCCTGGCTCTGTGGGGGGCTGGCTGCTGCGGGCGCGGCTTGCTTGGTGCAGGCGGAGCGAGAGACTGAAGGCGCAGATCCCTGGCCGGCTCTGGCCGCTTTGGCGACCCTCGTACACCCCGCTTTTGCCACCTACGCCAGCTTGCCGGATCCCCAAGGCTCCCTGGTGTGGGTCGGTGTGCTCTGGGCCTGTGTTGCCGCCCGTTTGCAGAGGCCAGGGCTGGCCGTGGCGGCGATGGTTTGGACGGCCTGGATGGACTGGCCCGGTCTGCTCCTGGGCGCCTTCCTCGCCCTGTGGGCCCTGCTGAACAAGCAGAAGCGAAACGCAGGGATCTACGCCGGCTCCACTGTGCTCTTGGGGGGCGGGATCCTGGCGTGGATCGCTGCGCTCGGCGGTCTGCCTGCTCTCTGGGCGGCCTTTCTCCACCGCACCGGCGCCACCGGTTTCCTCAGCGAATCCAGCACGCCCATGGGTCTGGTCCCCAGCCTGCAAGCCATCGCTGAGCATCACCTCTGGGGCGCCACCTGGCCCCTGACCTTGCTGGGCGTGCCGGCCTTGATCTGGGCCCTACGCCAGCGCAGCATCCTGGCCGTGCCGGCCTGTGTGGGTTTGGCGCACATCGCTCTGTTCCTACAGGGTGCCGCCATTCACCCCTACTGGCAGCTCTACGCCATCTCCGGGCTCTCCCTGCTCTCGCTGGTCTACCTGCCACAGATCCCGGCGCTCATGCAGCGCAAGGGCCTAAGGCTGGCCTTGCCCATCGTGCTGCTCATCGGCCTGTCCCTGGCCGGTGCCCGCTCCGTCGCGCGCGCCCGCGTCATCTGGATGCAGGAGGCCCCCTCCCGCGCCATGCTGCGCATCACCGGTCAAGCCTTGGCCCAGGAGACCGAGCCGGGTCAGCGTGTACACAGCCCGGAGTCCCGATTGCCGGCTCTGGCCTGGCACGCTGACCGCGTCATCGTCTGGGAGAGCAGCGAGGATCGGGAGGTGTGGCGGGACGGGCAACAGTGGAAGGTGGCCCGCTGAGGCTTGAGGTCAAGCAAGTCGACCCCAACGCTACACGCTTGGGAAGCAAGTGGGGTTCAACGCGCCACTTTGGGGCGAGAGTTGCCTGGATTGGGGCGTATCGGGCCCCAATTGGCATGAAACAGCCCTCCGTTGAATGAAACTGAAGCGTTGAACCCGACTTGCCCCTGAGCAGCGGAGCGTTCAACCCGATTTGCTTCGTCTGCGAGCGATGCCCTACTCGGGCAGCTCAGCGTTCAAGGTGTACTCGTGCTGCCCATCGGTGTTCGTGATGCCCATCGTGCCGCGGATCCCCGTCAGTCCGCCCCAGCCAGAGCCGGCCACGATGCCGATCTCCAGAGTCTCAGCGCCCAGGTCACGTCGGCCGACTTGAAAGACCGCAAAGCCACCCTGCTTGCCCGCCACGCTGCCCGAGATGTGCTCCATCGCGACATAAGTCGCCGAGCCCTTCTCGTGGGTCATCGCCGCCAGCATGTGCACGGTGCTGGCACCCACCAGCTCGCCCGCGAAGACCTTGTTGACGGTCGCGCGGCACAGGTTCATGCCGGCGTCGCTGTGGAAGGGGGGCTCAAAGGTGCTCTCGGTCTCAAAGGTACCGGCGGCTTGGATCTTCATGGGGTGCTCCAGTCAATGCCGATACCCTATGGCCCAGCGCGCGCCCGCGCTTGAAGGAACGCGACCTGCCCCAGAACTCTCCAGGGCCCGCCCAAGGTGTGCTGCGCACTCTGCCCCAGGGGGTGCAACACAAGCGCTGGGCGGTGCGGCCTGATCTGGCCCCGTGGATCGAACACATCTGGTGGGTGCAGTGGGACTTGGAGCAGCCCTTCGATGTGCAGACCTTGCCCCATCCTGCAGTGCACTTCACCCTGGAGCAGCAAGGCTGGATCGGTGGCCCAAGTACAGCCCCCTTCACGCGCACTCTTCTGGGAAAGGGGGAGGTATTGGGCATCAAGTTCAGGCCGGGCGGCTTTAGAGACTGGAGCACAAGCTCCGTTCACCTCTTGGCGGACCGGCGTGTGCTGGCCTCGGGTGTGGTGGCGGCTCTGGCCGCTCCAGTGTGGGCGCTGTGGCAGCAAGATCTGCCAGCCATAGAGCGCGGTGTGCAAGTGCAAAGCCTGCTCTCTGAGCACCTACCCGAGCTGAGTGCAGAGACCCAAGCGCTGCACCAGTGGATGGCTTGGCTCCAGGAAAATCAGGACCTATCGCGCGTAGAGCAGCTGGCTGAGCGCACCGGTTTGGGGGTGAGAGCCATCCAGCGGCGCTTCAGAGAGTGGGTGGGGGTCTCGCCCAAGTGGGTGCTGCGACGGGTCAGAATGCTGCGCGCAGTCGAGGCCATCAAGGCCCAGAAACACATGGATCTGAGCGGGCTGGCCTTCGAGTTGGGCTACGCCGATCTGGCGCACTTCTCTAGGGACTTCAAGGCCACGGTGGGGCTCGCTCCAAGTGCCTTCGGGGCAGGTCTCGTGGGCAGGGATTGAGACTCGGAGACTGCCAGTGGGATAAGGGAACCCACTAGGAGGACCTATGAGTCGAAGAACTGTGGCCGGCAGCCTATTGCTGGCGTTGGCTTTGGGTTGCGATGCCGGTCCGGATGGTTCTGCGGGCGAAGCAGGCCAGGACGGAGCACTGGGCAGCACCGGGATGGAAGGCCTCAGCGGAGACGACGGCTACGCCGTTCTCAGCGAGTTCACTGAGGTTGAAGAGGCACGCTTTGGTTGCGAGGAGGGCTACCGCGTCACACGAATCGGCGTAGACGACGGAGCTGAGGGTGGCGTTGCCGGCGATGCGACGCTTCAAGACGGCGAGGTCGATGTGACCCTGACCGAATGCCTGACCCGAAACTGAAACCAAGGATTTGACCATGACGAAGAACACAATTTTCGGCCTCTTGGCCCTCTCCTTGCTCTCCCTCAACGTGGCCTGTGAAGGGCCCGCTGGCGCCGATGGCGCGGACGGTGTCGACGGCTCGGTGGGTGCCGATGGCACGGATGGCGAGGACGGGAGCGACGGCTACTCGGCCCTTGTGGAGGGCAAAGCCTTCTACGAGACCGGCTTTGGTTGCAGCCAGGGCTACATGACGACCCGCAGCGGTCTGGACGACGGCGACCCGGGTGGTACCGCCGGTGATGGCGCCCTGCAGGCGGAGGAGGTCGACGCTGAGCTGACCACTTGCCTGGTCCCAGACCTGGACGAGGATGGGGTCCTCAACCTGGACGACAACTGCCCCGAGGTCTTCAACCAGAGCCAGATCGATCTGGACGGTGACGGACTTGGCGAGGCCTGTGACGATGACGCCGTTCCTGCCATGATGTGGGCCATCTCAAAGGGCAACTCCTCAAAGGAGAGTACCCTTTATTCCTACGATTTGAACACCGGTCGCGCGAAGGAGATCGGTCCAACTGGTCACGCCCTCATCGCCCTGCAAGTCAACCCCGCAGACGGCCAGCTCTATGCGACCACCCGTGGCGAGGAGCCTGGAGGCGGTCAGAACGTGGGTGGCTGTGATGCCTGTTTGATGACCGTGGACACCAGCACGGGTGAGGCCACCTTGGCGGTTCAGATGGACATCGGTCCGACACCATCTCTTGGGTTCCTGAGCGACGGGTCAGCCTTTGGTTGGACCGAGTATGACGATGTGTTCATCTCCATCGACACCACCACGGGTGTCACCACTGCGATGGGACCTGGTGAGAGTTCCTGGGGCCACCACATGGGTGTCAGCGATGACGACACGATCTACTGGATGAATGGTGGCGGCTCCCTCTGGGACATCGACCCCAGCGATGGGGCCATGGACCTTGTGGGTGAGCTGAGCGAGACCAACGATGTCGAAATCTGGGATGCCGACGATCACGGACTGCGCGGAGACATCCGCGGGGACGGTGCCTTCTGGGTCGGCAGCGAGGTCACCTATGGAGACAGCAAGCCAGGTATTGGTGTTGTGGACATGAACGCAACCGCTGGTCCCACTGTGATGGCCTACTTTGCCGTCCCAGATGACCTGTACTTCCACGTGGTCACCTTCGCCGAGTAGAAGAGTAGGAGCGGCCCGTGGCTTGCATGGGTCGTTCTCTAACTCATTGAAATAGGACATATTTCACACTCCTTAACAAAGGTAAATAGAGCTTCGGCCGAAAGGGGTGCGTTGGAGATTAGGCTATTTGCATGTCTGCAAAAGCCGTGATCCTCCGCCTCTTAGGCGACCTTGCTCTCAAGCAGGCCGTCGTCACCTCGATTGAGTACTTTGGCTCGCACTTTGTGTGGATTCAGGTGCAGGGCACAAGGGAGCAGGCGGCCTCCTACCAACCCGGAGACAAGATTCAGCTCCTGCTGCCGATGGACGAGGTGCGCACCTACACGCCCATTGGTTGGGACGCCGACGGGCAGACCAGTCTGCTGGTCTACGTTCGTGGGGGCAGCCCGGCCTCTCAGTGGGCCGAGCAGGTGCGCATTGGGGACCCGCTCCGCTTTTTGGGTCCCGAACGCTCATTGCCTCTGCCGGAGGGCCCGCTGAGCATGATCGGCGATGAGACCTCCATCGCTGTGGCGGCGGCCTACCAGCTGGCCCGACCGGAGTCGGTGGCCTGTGCCTTTGAGTCCGATGTGGACCTGAGCGCTGTGACGAAGAAGTTGGGGCTGCGGCCGGCGATGGTGCTGCCCAGAGAGGTGGGTTTGGGCCACTGCGTGGACCTTGCGCAGTGGGCCAGAGAGCGCCACCATGCGTCAGGGGCGAGGGTGGGCCTGACCGGTGGGCCGACCCTGCTCAAGACCCTTCGGGGAAAGCTCCGCGAGGCCCAGGTTCCGGTGAAGACGCGGGCCTATTGGGCGCCGGGCAAGACGGGATTGGACTAGAGCAGGAAGGCCTTCTCCAGCATCCTGCGGGTGAACTTCGCCCGCAAGTACCAGGCTCTGGGCATGGCCCGGGCCCACTCGCCTTCATCGTCCAGCATCCAGGTGGTCTGGTCGCCGTGTAGGGCTTTTGGGCGAAGCTGGAGGGCTTGGCCTCGCTTGCCGGAGATCTGGTCGAGCTCCCCGCTGTGCAAGATGCGGGCGAGCTCGGTGTAGTCCGCGGAGAGGATGGCTTCTTCCTCCGCATCCGGCGTCCACATTAGGGGCGTTCCGATGCGCCTGGAGCCTACGTAGCCGCCGCCGACGATGGGGACCCAGAGCACCCGGTGCAGCTTTTTTCGCACCCAGCAGCTCTCCCAGTGACGGCCGCCGCCGCCATCGTAGGGGGCACCGCACACAAAGGTGGACCCGGAGACCTTGCCGTTCTCGTCGGTGGGCAGGGTTTTGAGCTCAATGCCCAGCTTGGGGAAGTCACAGTCGGCCAGGTTGCCGGCGGTGGCCCCCAAGGCCTCCTCGAGTCGGTGTCCGATCCAGCCCTTGTCGTGTTTGAGATCGGGCGGCACCGGCCGGTCCAAGCGCTTGGCCAGCCAAGACAGATCCCGCCCAGCCAGGCGCCGTGCCCGCTGGAAGAGCTCGTCCTCAGAGGTCGGTGGAGCGCGCAGCTTCACGGTCCAGAGTTGTCCTGGCTGCAGGGGGCGTTGCCGCAGAAGTTTTGGATGAGGCCAGGTGTCGCAGGGTCCAAGTAGGTGGCCGTCTGGAGTCGTGTCCCCTCCCACACTCTGGGATTGTTGTGCGCCCCCGAGGTCTCTCCAGGACGGTTGCCCGCATCAGGAATGGCCACCTGGGGGTCGAACTGCACAACGCCAGATCGCAAGCCCTCATACACAGTCTGATCCAAGCCTGGGACCGCATAGACGCTGGGCTGAATCTGAACCATCTCGGTGCCTCGCGCCAGCAGCTCTGTGGTCATGTTGGGCACCTGCTCATCGCCGATGCTGTACTGCCAGAGGGTGTTTCGCTGGGCCAGCTCAGCGGTGTAGCCAGCGGGGTCTGCGGTGTCCCAGTAGAGCTGGCTGACCGCGTACAGAATCTGACGGTCCTTGGCCGAGGGGAAGTCGTTGAGCACCAGCTCCTCAAAGACCGTCCAGTTGGCGCTGCGCTCCAGCATGGTGGACCAAGCTGAGCCGCCCACATGCAGCACCGCGTAGGGCACCTCTTCTTGCAGGGCCATGAAGGTGGCCCCTTGGATGCCGCCCAAGCTGATGCCGTAGTAGCCCAGAGACGCGCCATCCCACAGACCGGCCAAGGGCTCCTGGTCCATCAAATCTGTGTCGGTGACCAGCTTGAGCAAGGCCAGGGTGTTGGCCACGCCTTGGGCCAGCTTGTCGGTGACCTCGGGGATGCGACCAAAGTCGTTTCCGGCGGCCACCGCGCTGGGCAAGTCCGTGCGCGTGAGACCCCGCCACCGGGTGCCAACGACAATCACCTGAGCTTCATCGGCCAAGGCCACCACGCCGCTGGGGTCGCCATCAGCATCCAGGTAGTCATCGGGCCCCGAGAAGATGCCGTGACCAAAGATCCAGACGGCCTTGGCGCTGCCGGCGAGACGAACCGACTCGGGCACCAGGATCATCAAGTCGGCGGTCTCGCTGCCTTGAAGCACGGGCAGACCTTGGTCGTCCAAGACCAGGGCGTCGTCGTCGAGCAGCCAGGTGTCGGTCTCAAAGCTGCCTTCGATCAAGCGCCAGGTCTGGGGCTGAACCGAGTCGCCCAGCTCCGAGTCCCGCACCTTGCGCAGGGTGTACTCGCTGGGGGTCTGCACCTGTGCGGCCATGGCACGCATGGGGGCGGTGCCGTCTCCGATGGGAAAGTCTGTGGCGGCGACGATGCCTTCGATTCCCAGCTCGGCCAGCTCTTGGGCCAGGGCGTGCCAGTGCTCGGAGTCGGCGCCCTCCAATGGAATCTCGTCTTGGGCAGCGCTCCACCAGTCCGTGGCGCTCAGAGGGTTGCCGTCCACGTCTAGGACCTGGTCGGTGACCACCACAGCCACCCGGTGTCCCAGGGGCAAGACGCTGCCCGGTCGCACCAGCAGGGTCGGGACCTCGCTGTCTTGTGGGTAGGCGTCCACCTCGGCCCAGGCCGGCAGGCGCTCGCCGGTGTCCAGGTCCCAGATCTGCACGGAGCCGGCTTGGTCGACCTCCATGGCAGTGGGAAGGGAGGCCGAGTCGATGGCCACGCCCAGATCGAAGACCGTGCTCTGCACCACCGAGAATCCATCCCTGTGCCGCAAACGTTCCACCGGCGTGGGCGTCTCTGCCACGGGCAAGAGGTCAGCGGGGATGGCCACCACGCCGCCTTCCATCAACTCCGCGCTGGGGAAGACCGCCAGGGAATCGAAGGGCACGGGATCAGGCTTGCAAGCGAGGAGTAGGGTCCAGAGCATGGGAGCAAGTTAGCCGCTTTTTCCTCCGGAGGTCTCCCCGTGCGTCTCGCTTTCTTTGGCACCCCTGCCTACGCCGTGCCCACCCTGGATGCCCTGGCCGCATCCGAGCACGAAGTCGTCACCGTGGTGGCCCAGCCTGACCGGCCCTCGGGGCGCGGCAAGAAGATGCAGAGTCCACCGGTGGTGGTGCGGGCGCGGGAGCTGGGCATTGAGACCCGCCAGCCCAAGGGCGTTCGCAGCGGACCCTTTCCCAAGAACTACGGGGCTCTGGAGCTGGATTTGGCTGTGGTCGTGGCCTACGGCCGCATCTTGACTGCGCAGCTGCTCAACGTGCCCAAGCACGGCTGCATCAATGGTCATGGCAGCCTGCTGCCGCGCTGGCGCGGGGCCGGTCCCATCCAGTGGTCGCTGCTCTCCGGGGACGCCCAGACCGGCGTGTGTGTGATGCAGATGGACGAAGGCATGGACACCGGCGATGTCTTGCTTCGGGAAGCGATCGACATCGGAGAGAACGAGACCCAGAGCGAGCTGGGGGAGCGT
Organism: uncultured Pseudomonadota bacterium; assembly: GCA_913060515.1. Lineage (GTDB taxonomy): Bacteria > Myxococcota_A > UBA796 > UBA796 > CAJQPC01 > CAJQPC01. The sequence goes on from CAJXRZ010000111.1 coordinate 14,189, forward strand.
CTCTCGCACCTGACGGCCAAGCTCTGTCTGGAGGCCGTGAACCGCTACGGGCAGCTCACCCCAGAGCCACAGCCCGCCGATGGCATCACCCACGCCCGCATGCTCTCCAAGGCCGATGCTCAGATGGACTGGAGCCGAAGCGCTCAGGAGCTGCACAACCAGGTTCGAGGGCTGAACCCTTGGCCGGGCACCCAGACCACCTTTAGAGGGGAAGCCTTCAAGATCAAGGTGGCCTCGGTTGGGGAAGGCGGCTCTGACCAGGCACCGGGCACCGTGCTGTTTGCCGGAGAGCACATCGCGGTCTCCACGGGCCAAGGAGTGCTGTACATCCACAGCGCGCAGCTCCCGGGCAAGCCCGCTCGAGGGGCCCGCCAGCTGGTCAATGGGGCCAGGATCGCGGTGGGTGAGCTCTTTGGGGGCTGACACAGAAATGTCGTCACCCTCAGGTTGACAGTGCTACTGTGAGCTCGGACAGGGGTCTTCGATGAAACTGCTCTTTCTCGCGCTGGCATGTACCGAATCTGGACAGGGGCCCCAGGCGAATCCAGTGCATTTGACCGGTCCGGAGCTCGCGCTCGGAGAGCAAGTGGTGCTCGCGGTCCGGGGCCAAGAGATCACGCTGGATGGCGGTGGAGATGGGCTCTTTGATCTTGGTGTGTGTCGCGGAAGCTTGGCTTGTGGTGAGCCGGCTCAGCGGGCCACTGTGGACGGTCTGGAGTGGTGGCAGCGCACTGAGAGAGGGGTTGAGCAAGGCTGGGTGATTCAGGAGGGCGGGGACTCCGTCTCCAAGGAGATCCAGGTCAGCGGGGCCCTGGTCCTGCCGCACTCCGCCAACGAGGCCATGTTGTTGAACGCCTCCGGCGCTCCTCTGATCCGGGTGCACGGGGTGGCCGCTTGGGACGCCTCGGGTCGCGCCCTTCCAGCTGGGCTGCGCGTGCAAGGGCAGTCCATGCATGTGCACGCAGACACCCGCGGTGCCGTGTGGCCGGTGACTCTGGACCCCTTCTACAGCACCCCCGACGAGGAGATCCTGGGCGGCTACACCAGCGATATGGACTACGGCGCCCGGGTCATGCCCGCTGGGGACCTGAACGGCGATGGCTACGATGAGATGGTCGTGAGCGCCGATGTCTATGGGGACCGGGGCTACTACTGGCTGTACTTGGGCAGCGCCGCGGGTCCCTCGGCCACCCACGATCTGCTGATCGAAGGCACGATGGCGAACCTGAGTCACCAAGGGCGTCTGGTGCCCGGCGACATCAACGGCGATGGCTACGGGGATCTGGTGCTGCGGCAGCGGGACTTGGACGGCACCCTGACCTTGTTGCGGGTGTTCTTGGGCTCCTCCTCGGGGATCTCCAGCGCCCCGGATGCGCTGATCACCCGAGACAGCACCAGCTTCGACACCTCCGCCCGCGACATCGCTCTGTGTGATGTGGACGGGGATGGCTACGACGACGTGGTGGCGGTGGGCAACAGCGATGTGGCGGTCTTCGCTGGGAGCAGCAGCGGGCTCTCCACCAGCTTCACCTCCCACACCACCGCCTTGGGCCTGGGCGTGGACAGCTCCCTGTCTTGCGCCGGGGACGTAAACGGCGACGGCACCCAAGACGTGGTGCTTGGCTCCTACGATGATGCCCAGGTGGTGCTCTTCTTGGGGGCATCGACCGGTCTGGCGAGCAGCGCATCGTGGACTCAGAGCAGCAGTAGCGGTGTGCCCAAGTACGGCAGCCAGGTCTTGGGTGTGGGGGACGTGGACGGCGACGGCTACGACGACTTTGCCGTGGGACACAAGGCCTACGGCTATGTGGAGCTCTTCTTGGGCTCAAGCTCCGGGCCAGGCACCTCTCCAGACCAGACCTACATCGGCTCTCTTGCCGGGCACACCCAAGTCATCGCGGCGCCTGGGGACGTGGACGGCGACGGGGTGGACGACTTGGCGCTCTTGGAGCCCAAGTACGGGGTCTACGGCAGCTCGGCCTTGGGCAGAGTGACCGTGCATCTGGGTGCCAGCACGGCGCCCAGCAGCACTGCGGACATGAGCTACGAGGGAGACCCCAGCGTCGGCATTGGAGCGCTTGGCGCCATCGGAGATGTGGACGGAGACGGCTATGCGGATCTTGGGATCGGCCAGTCCGAAGAGATGGCGGGTGTGCTCTTGGGGGGCAGCAGCTTGAGCGTGGACCTGAGCTGGGAGCCCGATGACTGGTACGACGGCATGGGCTACGGTTTGGCCGCCGATGACTGGGACGGGGATGGCTATGACGATCTGGCCTACGCCTTGGGCGAGTCTGGCGTGGGTCTGAGCTGGGGCGGTGCCTCGGGCGTGGCGACCACTCCGGACGATGTGCTCTCCACCAGCGCTGTTGGCTTTGGCTACAAGCCCACCCTGCTGCACAGCCCCGGCGACGTAGACGGCGACGGCTACCCGGAGCTTGTGGTGTTCGCGAACGGCGACAACCAGGCGGTGCTCTTCTACGGCGGCGCCTCTGGCTTGGATGGCAGCTCGGATACCTTGAGCGCCACCCACAGCTACACCGACACCCGCAGGGTAGCCAGCGGGGACCTGAACGGAGACGGCTACGCCGATCTGGCCTTCAATGCTGGGGGATCGAGCGGTGGTTCGGTGCTGGTACACCTTGGCGACAGCGCAGGCATCGACACCACCTCGGCCTGGGGCCTCTCAGGCACCACCTCCTCTCAGGATGTGGGTCGAGGCTTGGCCATCTTGGACGTGGACGGCGATGGCTACGACGATCTGGTGCTGAACTCGGTCATCAGCACCTCCAGCCTGAGCAGCGGCGTTCACCTCTTCTGGGGTGGTGCCGGCGGGCTCTCCAGCACCCCGGATCAAACCCTCTCCCCGGGGGTTCGGGTGTACGAGCTGGTCTCTGTGGGAGATGTGAACGGCGACGGATTCGAGGATGTGTTGGCCGGCAGCCCTGCCGCGGACACAGAGCTGATCTTGGGCAGCGCCACCGGGCTGCAGAGCCCCGTCGCCGGCCCAACGGCCGAGACTGGCGTGCGCTTTGGCTCGGCCTTTGCCTTGGGCGACGTGGACGGCGACGGCTACGACGATGTGGGGTTGTCCCTGCAGTACACCGCCGAGCTTCAGCTCTACTTGGGCGGCTCGGTGTCCGTGTCGACCTCGATGGACCGAAGCTACGATCTGGACTTGAACAGCCCCATCGGCGCTGTGTCCACCGGGATGGACTGGAACGGAGACGGCTACTTGGACATGGCTGTGGCGGTTGAGGCCGAGGACGGCGTGCGCGGCCGAATCTCCCTGTTCCCCGGTGAGCTGGACGGCGACGGCGATGGCTGGGTGGACTCCGAGGACTGTGATCCGGCCGATGCCAGCGTGAGCATGCTCTCCTGGTACGCGGACAGTGACGCCGATGGCTACGGAGACCCCGACACCGTCGAGCTGAGCTGCACGGCCCCCTCCGGCTACGTGGCCGATGACACAGACTGTGATGACACCAACGCTCTGGTGAGTCCGGCAGGAACAGAAGTCTGCGATTCCGCCGATGTGGACGAGGACTGCGATGGCCTGGTCAACGACGCCGACAGCGGCGTCACGGGCACCAGTACCTGGTACTTAGATGGTGATAGCGATGGCTACGGCTTGGACAGCACCACCCTGGATCAGTGCGAGCGTCCGAGCGGCTACGTGGCCGATGGCGGGGACTGCGATGACGCCGATGGGAACATTACTGTCGCGTTCATAGAAGTTGAGCCTTGTAGCCGCAAGTCAGGAACCACCCT
>CAJXRZ010000112.1 GCA_913060515.1 uncultured Pseudomonadota bacterium
CTGTCTCGTGGGCTCGGAGATGTGTATAAGAGACAGCGGGCATGCTGGACAACAACGACACCGAGATCCCCGTCGCGCTGCCCGCTCCCCTCCCACAGGGTGCCAGCGAAGAGTCGCGCTTCCACGCCCTACAGGCCTGGCTGGCCCCTCAGCGCGCAAAGTACTGGGGCGCAGCGGAGAACACCGCGCTCATCGGCGTAGACGCCCACATCTTGCGCATCGTCGCCCCTGGCGAGGCGGCCGTCTTGCGCTTCAAGAAGCTGGCCCAAGACCCCTTCTTGCTGCGCGCCATCGGCATTATCTTTCCTGGCGTTACAGCCTTGGACGCGCGCCTGCGAGACAGCGGTGACCAAGAGAACCTGACCCGTCGGGAGACCCGCGCCAAGATGCTGGCCGCCCACAAAGTGGTGCTGCTCGAAGAAGCCGCCGCCGACCCCATCGTCCAACGGGCCATCAAGGCCCTGGACGCCAAACTTGTTGATCTAATTCCACTCTCCGAACCTGAGGGACTCCCATGAGCTTCGATCTGAACAACCTGCAGGGCATGATGGCCGGACTGCAGCAGCGCATGCTGCAGGCCAAGACGGACGCCGAGGCGACCCAAGTCACCGGCCAAGCCGGCGGCGGCATGATCAAGGTGGTCGCCACGGGCGGCCAGCAGATCGTCAGCGTCTCCATCGACCCCAGTGCCATGGACGACCGCGAGATGCTCGAGGACCTGATCCACGCGGCCACAAACGACGCCCTGCGTCAGGCCAAGGAAGTGGTCGCCGCAAAGATGAAAGACGCCACAGGCGGCATGCCCCTGCCCCCCGGATTGATGTAGGCAAGACCTGCAAGTGCCTTTGGCACGCAAGGAGCCCCAGATGGACCCCATTCGCCGTTGCGTTCAGGCCCTCTCCCGCCTTCCAGGCATTGGAGAGAAGACCGCTTGGCGCCTGACCTGGTGGCTTCTGCGTGCCGATGACTCCATCGTCACCGAGATCGCCGCAGCCGTAGGCGGGCTGCAAGGCAGCGTGATGGAGTGCGAGCGCTGCTGCACCATCGCCACCACCAGCCCCTGCAAGACCTGCTCGGACACCCGCCGCGACCCCAGCATTGTCTGCGTGGTGGAGCGTCCTCAGGACATCCAGGCCATCGAAGGCAGCGGGGAGTACCGCGGCTTCTTCCATGTGTTGCACGGCTCCATCTCGCCACTGGACGGCATCGGCCCGGACCAGCTGCGCATCCGGCCCCTGCTGGCCAACCTGGACGGCGTCAAGGAGGTCATCGTGGCCACCGACCCCGACGTCGAAGGCGACGCGACCGCGCTCTACCTGCACCGGGTGCTCAAGCCCCTGGGCATCCAGGTCAGCCGCTTGGCCTATGGCGTGAGCGTGGGCACGGAGATCGAGTACGCGGACAAGGTCAGCTTGATGCGGGCTTTGGAGAACCGCCGCCTGCTCTAGAGGCCGCCGGTCACTCCCACGAACCCCAGACCGGACTGGGCAACCAGACCTCGGCTGTGGGATCGCTGTGGACCCTGCGCCAGCGGGCTGGATCCAAGGGCGGACTGTTCTCGGTGGGCCAGACCAAAGCTTGCGTCCCATACACCCCAACCGCTTGATCGAAGGTGGCCAGATCCCCGGCCTCCCGGGCCAGGAGCAGCTCGGTGACCTGCGGTCCAAAGACCAAACGACCGTCGGCGAGCACCCGGGCATCCGGGTACAAGCAGTAGAGCAAATAGCCGCTCCAAGCAGGCGTTGTGTCCAGGGGAACGCGCAGTCCGTGCTCCTGCATGGCCTGGCAGGCTGCCACCGGAAAGCGGCCGGTCTCTAGGGTCTCAAGTCGATCCTGCAGCGACCAGCGGGGTCCCACGTGCGCGAGCACCACGGCCACGGAGAGCGCGCCGACAACCCAGCCCCAACGAGGCCGTTGCCAGAGCAGCCACAAGCCCACTGGCAGCACCGAGAGCCAGGCCCAGCGGGCCATGAGCAGAGCCGCGACAGCGCAGCCTATTGCGGCGATCTTGGCCCCTCTTTCCTGCTCTTTGGCGCTGGCAAAGTGAAGCGCTGAGGCCAGCCCCAGGCCAACGCCCAGCAGCATGGCCCAGCCAAAGAAGCCCTGTTCCCAGTAGGCCCAGGTCGGCAGGAGCTCGGGCACCAGCTCGGCGGGCCAGTCGGAGTGGGAGAGCAAGGCGCCAAAGAGTCCCTTACGTGCAGGCGGGCTGGCCAGCGCCACCACCGCGCCGGCGGCCAGCGTCCCGAAGCGTTTGACCGAGGGCCGAGAGAGCGCCCAGGCGCCCACAAAGGCGAACCACCACAAGCTGGAGACCGCGTGCAGGTTGGCCCAGAGCCCGATGAGAAGGACCAGAACGATGGGGGTGGCCTGGCGCTCCCGGCCGTAGAGCAGCGGGCTCAGGCCCACCACGAAGAGCAGCTCGAAGAGGTGCGGGCGGGCCCGGATTCGGTCCTCAACGAGCAGGAGGGCCAGGCCCAAGATGCCCAGGCAGAGGGTGCGGGAGGCGCCGGTCTTGCGCAGCAGGCCAGCGAGCAGAGCGAAGGTGGCCGCCAGCAGACCCGCGTGCAGGGCCTTGAGGGCGGGCAGGCCCAAGGTGGCCTCGACGGCGGCGACCAGCACCTCGTAGCCCCACTGGAAGGTGGTCCACGGGGCTGTGGGATCCGCTGCAGAGAGCACATCGGTGCTCGGAACCCCACCCTCTAGGATCAGGCGGCCGACCACCACATGCCAGAACAGGTCGATGTCCCAGATGGGACGCCAGGCCCAGGCGAGCACCACAAGGAAGCTGCCCGCGATGAGCAACACATCCCAGGGACGCGGATCAGCCTCCGCCGACAGCGCGCACCACCTCGACCCGGTCGCCGTCGGCCAAGATCTGTTCCGCCAGCAGGCTGCGCGGAACCACGCTCATGTTGAGCGCCACCGCGACCGCCTCGACCTTCAGGTCCAGCTCGACCAAGAGGGCACCCAGGCTCAGGCCTTCTGTGACCTGTTTGGGCTCGCCGTTGACGTGGATCTGCATCAGCGCCGCCCTGGGGGTCTACGCTTGGGCCCATCTTCGTTCTCGAAGAGGCGGTGGTTTCCGGTGTACTCCACGGCGTCTTTGCGGTTGATGATGCGGCGCAGCGCCAGATCCTTGAGGCAGTCCTCCATGGTCTGCATGCCGTCGGCCTTTCCGGTCTGGAGGATGGACTGGATTTGGTAGAGCTTGTTCTCGCGAATCAGGTTCCGAATCGCCGGGGTGGCGACCATGATCTCGTGGGCGGCGACGCGGCTCTGGCCGTCTTGGTGGCGCAGCAGCGCTTGGTTAACCACCGCGTTCAAGGAGCTGGAGAGCATCGTACGCACCTGGCTCTGCTGCTCATGGGGGAAGACGTCGATCAAGCGGTCGATGGTCTCCGGCGCCGAGTTGGTGTGCAGGGTGCCAAAGACCAGGTGACCGGTCTCAGCGGCCGTCAGAGCCAAGGAGATGGTCTCCAGATCACGAAGCTCGCCGACCAGGATGACGTCGGGATCCTCACGCAGCGCCGAGCGCAGGGCGTTGGCGAAGGAGTGGGTATGGGCGCCGACCTCGCGCTGGTTGATGATGCACTTGATGGGCTGGTGCACGAACTCGACCGGGTCCTCGACCGTGAGCACATGCTCGGCCCGGTTCTTGTTGATGTGGTCGATGATGGCGGCCATCGTGGTGGACTTGCCGGAGCCCGTCGGACCACAGATCAGCACCAAACCCTTCTTGTAGCCGGCGATTCGCCGGAAGATGGGGGGCAATCTGAGCTCTTCGAGGGTGAGCACCTTGGTGGGGATCTGACGCATGACCACGCCGATGCCACGGGCATGGGTAAACACGTTGACGCGAAAGCGGGCCAGCTGTTTCAGACCGATGGAGAAGTCCACCTCCATCTTGTTCTCAAAGATGGTGCGCTGCTTCTCGTTCATGATCGAGTAGGCCAGCCGCTTGGACATCTCCGCGTCGAGGCGGGGGGCTTGGGCCAAGCGCTCGATCACCCCATTGATGCGCAGTGCCGGAACCTCTCCGGCCGAGAGGTGAATGTCCGAGGCCCCAACCTTGACGGCGTGGACCAGCAGCTCGTGCATCTTCATGGAAGGGCTCCTCGGGGGTGGCGGCAGTTTAGCGCAAGGGGCGCAGAGAGCCGTGCATCTTGCACCCTGCGGCCCGGTGCCTACCCTTGGCCGCATGAAACCCCTCACAAAGAAACACTCCAAGTTCCTCTCTCTCATTCTCCGCCACGCGCCAGAGACCGCCAACGTGCGCCTGGACGCCCATGGGTGGGTCTCGGTGCCCGAGCTGCTGGGCAGGCTGAAAGCCAAGGATTCCCAGTGGAGCTTGGCCGGACTGCAGGACCTGGTCGCCAGCTCCGAGAAGCAACGCTTCGAGCTCAGCGCCGACGCGTCACGCATCCGCGCACGCCAGGGACACTCGCTTCGAGTGGACCTTGAACTGGAGCCGCAACAACCACCCGAGCTGCTCTTCCACGGCACCGTGCCCAAGTTCATCGAGAGCATCCGAGCCCAAGGCCTACTCAAGGGCAGCCGCCAGCACGTGCACCTCTCCGCGGACGTGGAGACCGCACGGAAGGTGGGCCAGCGCCGAGGAAAGGCCGTGATTCTGCACGTGCGTTCCAGAGACCTCTGCCAGAGCGGCGTGCCCTTCTTTCTGTCCTCGAACGGGGTCTGGTTGGTCGACCATGTGCCAGCGGCCTTCATTCTGGGCTAAACGGGCCCATGCTCCAGTCAACCATCGTCTTCCAAGACCGCTTCTTCATCGTGGTCGACAAGCCCGCCGGGCTGCCCACCCAGTCTCCCAAGGGTGGCGGAGACAACGTCTACGACCAGCTGCGCGCGGACCACAAGTACGTGGGCCTGCACCACCGCTTGGACACGCCGGTCTCCGGCTTGGTGCTCTTCACGCTGAACAAGTCGGTCAACGCCTCCATCGCCGCCGAGTTTCGAGAGCATCGAATCGAGCGCAGCTATCGGGCTCTGGTGTTGGGAAAGATCGAAGAGCCAGGGACCTGGTCCGAGGACTTGGACGGCAAGAGAGCGCGCACCCATTTCGCGCTTGCCCCGCCCGAGGTCACCCCGCCGCTGCCCGCCCACTTCATCAAGGCCCGCGTCCCAGGCCGCACAACCGTCCTGGACATCCAGCTGGAGACCGGCCGCACCCACCAGATCCGTCGACACGCCGCGGACACCGGACACCCCATCTTGGGGGACCGACGCTACGGCGGGGTGGCTGGACGCTTGGCGCCGGAGATCTGCCTGCGGGCCGTGGCGCTGAAGTTCTGGCATCCCCGTCAGGAGGAGTGGGTGCAGGTGCAGGCCAGCTAGCCCTTCTCGACCTGGACCTTCAAGTCCGCCACGAACTGCTCAAAGCTGGGCCCAAAGTCGGGCAGGCTGGGCGCGATCATCTTCATCATCGTGCCGTTGAGGGCCTCGCGCATCTCCAGATCCGTGCCACCGTCCATGGGGGTCAAGGTGAAGGTGCGCACGCCCTTGAAGGTGTTGCCGCCGTCTTGCCAGACCAAGGTGCTGGGCGCATCGAAGGTGGTGACCTGGAGCTCGAAGGTGCGCTCGGGATCCAGGGTGGAGACCAGAGCGATCTCTCCGTCCTGGGCGATGTCCCCTTCTACCGAGACCACGGTGCTGTTCCAGCTTGGGTAGGCGCTGGCGTTGGTGAGGACAGCCCAGACGGCATCGGGGGCCGCATCGATGTGGGTGGCGACGCTGTACTGCAGGAACTTGGCGTCCTCGATGGCGTCCAGCTTCTGAACCTTGCCGTTGACAGGAGCGGGGTCGGCTGCGGCGGTCGGAGGCACGGGCGGGGAGCAGGCGCTCAAGAGCACGCTCATCAGGACAGCACTCAGGGCAAGACGACGGGTCATGGAGACTCCAGGTAGTTGGCAAAGTCGGAGAGAACCCGCTCCCAGGAGCGGTTGAATACGGGAACGGTCTTGGAGAAGCGCTCACCGGCGATGTGCGCGCGGTGGGTCACCTGCACTTGGGTGCCGGTTTCCACTGGGACAAACTGAACTTCCACCAAGGTAGGCGTCGAAGCTCCAGTGCCCATGAAGAAGGTGTAGGCCAAGAGCTTGGGTGGCTCGAAGCGCTCGATGCGGCCCAGTTCGATCTCGCGACCGTCGGGTGCCGCCTCGAAAAAGCGTCCGCCTTCCTGCGCTTCCAGGACCATTCGGCCTGCAGGGTCCCCGGAGGGATGGTGTCCCTTGGGCCACCAGAGGTGCACGTTGCGGTGCCAGCTCTCAAAGGCGTGCTCGGGGCTGGCCCGAACCAAGATCTCTTTGTGAATCACGGCGTCTCCACGCTGGCCTGGACGGCGCTCTGGGCGGTGTTCTCGGTGACCAAGACGTAGCGCATCAAGGCCTCGTCCCAGAAGCCCTCCAGCCAGCCTTGGGCTTGGGCGAAGCCGTCGATCTGCAAGGCATAGAGGTTCTCTCGGCCCTGAGCCGTGACCGTGATCAAGCCCGCTTCGCGCAGCACCCGCAGGTGCCGACTGACGGCCGGGCGGCTGATCGGGAAGTGCTCAGCGATGGACCCCACCGCCATGGGCTGGGCCTGCAAGAGCTGGAGAATGTCCCGACGGACCGGGTTTCCTAGGGCGTCTAAAGCGAGCATGCACAACTGGTAACATGAGTGTTACTTTTCTTGCAAGCCATCCAAAGCGGTCTGCAGCTCCACCACCCTGGGACTCTTGGGGCCAAAGCGGGGCTCCCACACTGAGATGGCCTTCTCAATGTCGTCCCGGGCGCCGGGCTGCTGGGTGCGGGCCCGCCACAGGCCGCGCGTGGTGTAGGCCCAGGCCCAAGACCCACTGCCCTCCACCGACTTGATGTCCCTGGCATAGGCCGCGTCCACCATCTCCTGGGCTTCGTCCATGCGTCCTTCGGCGACCAGCAGTCCCTCGAAGGCCTTGGCGTCGTTTCGGTAGAAGGGCTTGGTGCTGTTGCGGTGCTCTACGAAGGCATCCCAAGCCTCGCGGGCGGCCTCCAAATCACCCAAAGCGACCTGAACCTTGACCCGTTGGGTGAGCTCTCCGGAGCGCGCCGAGACACCCAGGTCGATGCCCAAGTCGTCCCGGATCTGCGTGGCCAGATTCAGCTCTTCCAAGGCCAGCTCCGGCTCGCCCTGCAACAAGGCGAGCTCCGAGAGCCACTGGTGGCTTGTAGCCTGGATGCCGCGGCTGCTGGGGCCGTCTTCCTTGGCTCGCTTTGCAAGCTCCGTGAAGACCTGCTTGGCACCCTCCAAGTCCCCGCGCATGTACTGCAGATAGCCGAGCTGGTTGACCGTGTTGGAGAAGAGATTCAGAGGCAGCTCGTCCCCCATGGCCACCTTGCGGACATAGGCTTGTTCAAAGAGCTCTTGGGCGCCGGCGTAGTCCCCAAGTCTGCTCAGGGAGTAGCCGCGGGAGTGCAGCAGGTCGGCGATGCGGCTCTCATCGTCGAGCTGTACTGCAGCGCCCAGTGCCAAGGGCCAAGCCTGAACGATCGCCACCTCATCTCGGGCCCATGTGGCCATGATGATCTGCTCGTGCAGGGCGTCCACATAGGAGGCGTCGACGGGCAGTCCACCCGGTCCATAGGAGTCCACCACCGTCTGCGTGAGGGCCTGGGCCTTCTCCAGCTCGCCCTTGTGCATCCAGGCCTCGGCCAGAGCGACCCGCAGGGTGTTGGCCTCTTGGGGGGCCTCGGACAGTGCCCCCTCATCGAGGCGTTCCATCGCGGCTTCCGCAGCCTCGACCACCGTCTTCTGGCCTGTGGTGCGCTTGGGGTTCATCTCCAAGAAGACCTCGGTGACGAACTCCGAGGACGCCCGCGCCCGTGCGGCGTCTGCCTCTGACTGAATGCGGGACTCCTCGGCTTGAGCCAGGGCGGCGATGGCATCCTGCCGTGCCAGCTCCGCCTGCTGTGCCCTGTCCACGCTCACGAGCGTTCCAAGGACCAGTGAGAGCACCGCCAAGCTGCCCAGCGCCCAGAGCGCAGGCGTGCGTCGCAGTGACTTGCCCAGGCGGTACACGCCGCCGCTGGAGTGGGCTTGTACGGGACGGTGGTCGAGGTGGGCTTGAAGGTCCGCCAACATGGCCTCGACCGAGGGGTAGCGCTGCTCAGGGTCCAGGTGAGAGGCCTTGGCCGCAATCGAGGCCAGCTCAGCCGCGCCAGAGTTCTTCTCATCCCACAGCGCAGGCAGAGGCCCACCCGGAGGCCGCTCATTGCGCAGCACCGCCCACATCACCGCGCCCAGGGCAAAGACATCGGCCCGCACGTCCAGGCGCTTCCCCGCAGCTTGCTCCGGCGACATGTAGGCGGGCGTTCCTCCGGCCGTGCCATCCGCGGCTTGGTCCAGTGTTCGCGAGAGACCAAAGTCCAGGACCTTGGCCTGATTCTCAGCAGTAACCAGGACGTTTCCGGGCTTGAGATCCAGGTGCAAGAAGCCTCTGGCGTGTGCATGGGCCACGGCGCGTGCCACCTGGGCCAACACCTCCACCCGCACCACCGGCCCATGGTCCTGGGCCCAGCGCATCATGGAGACCCCGTCCACCTTCTCCATCACCAGGAAGCTGAGGCTCTCCGTCTCTTGGAAGGCGTAGACCTGGGGAATGTTGGGGTGCAGCAGGGCACCGAGGGCCTGGGCCTCGTCCCGCAGCCAGGCGCGGGAGCCAGGGCTGTCCAACCAAGGATGGATGAGCTTGAGGGCGACTTTGCGCTTGGGGGCTTGCTGTTCAGCGTCCAGAACCCGGCCCATGCCGCCTTGGCCGAGTATCCCGAGCACCCGGAATCCTGGCAGATCCTGGGGCAGATCCTGCGGGTCATCCAGCAGCTCGCGCATGCCGGACTGAACCTTCCAGCCCACCGCCTCCCGGAAGCGGATGGAGTTGGTCTCGACCGCGAGCATCTCCAAGGCCAAACGCCGAGGCTCCGGCTCTGCAGCGTCCAGGAGGGCTTGGCGCGCAGCAAAGGGCAGGTCGACGACCGCGTCGTACAGGTCCAGGGCGTCGCGCAGGCTCAAGAGGGTCTCCGGGGCGAAGAGATTTTATCGCACCTTCGGAGGAAGAACGTCGTTGGAGGTGGTTTTGGGCAAAGTGACTCCAAAATCCTTCACCGGCTTCCTACAGAATCCCCGTGCGCTTGATCTCCATGTACTTGTTCACCAGCGCGACCGGCAGCTCCCCCGGCTCACAATCCAGGGTCAGAATCCCCCGACCGCGAAGGGAGTCATAGACCCGCTGACGCTCCTCCAAGTACCCAGCAACCGCGCCCACCCGAGTGGCGTCCTGCAAGTGCTGGATGGGCTCGACCAGAGCCCGGTTCAAGGCCGGCTCCCGCAGGCTGGCAAGCAGCACCAGGTGCTTGCTGCGCAGGGGACCCAAGGCCCGAGGCAGATCCTCGGCGTCATCGTCCCGAAGGTTGGTGAGCAGAACCACCAGACAGCGCCGGCGCTGGCGTACGAGCAGCTTCTTGGCCGCCTCGGCAAAGTCCGAGGGCTGGGCGCTGGTCTGTAGGTCGTAGACCCGGTTGAGCAAGGTGGTCATGTTGCCGGCGCCCTTGATGGGCGGCACCCAGCGGTCCTGGTCGCCGGAGAAGGTCATCATGCCCACGGCGTCCCCCTGACGCAGGCCCACGTAGCTGAGCAGCAGCATGGCGTTCAAGGCGTGGTCGAAGTGGCTGATGTCCCCGTCCAGGGTGTGCATGCGACGGCCACAGTCCATCAGGAAGACCACACGCTGGTCCTGCTCATCGCGGTACTCCCGCGAGACGAGTTGGCGGCGTCGGGACACGGCCTTCCAGTCCACCTGACGCAGGCTGTCACCCTGGCGGTACTCGCGCAGCTGGAAGAACTCAGTGCCCTCGCCGCGCCGACGACGCAAGTGAACGCCCAGCTGAGAGAGTCGGTTGTCCAGAGCCAGCAGGGCGAACTTGGAGACGGCCTTAAAGTCTGGATAAACCTTGATCTCTTGGGTGGTTCCCACACGGACTCGGCGCCGGATCAGGCCCAAGGGTCCGTCGATGAGCAGGTCGGCCAAGCCGAACTCTGCGGGACCGCGAACGGTGGGCCGCACGCGGTAGTCCACCTCCAGCCAGCCCTTGGCGGGCAGGTCCAGGGAGCGAGGCAGCCCTTCTGTCTCCAGCACCCGCGGTGCGTGGTCGTGGACCATCAAGTGCATGCGCCGGCCAGCGCGGCTGCTCACACGCAAGGTCAGGGTGTGCCACTCGCCCAGAGACAGCGCCTTGGGGACACGCCGGGTGCAGGTGGGCACGGGGGTGCGCAGCAACAGGAACATGTCGGCGAGCAGCAGGAGCGCGCTGAGCACGCCCAGGGCGATCCACAGGCTGAGCACAGCCGGCACGAACACAGCCACAGCGCTGACCAGCAGGGTCAGAGCGAGCAGCAGCAGAGCCCGGGAGGTGGGCCTCACCGGCGAGGGGCCTCGACCTGCTCAAGGATGCCGCGCAGCACGTCGTCGGCGTGGGTGCCCTCGATCTCCAGCTCCGGCGAGATGGCGATGCGGTGGCGCAAGGCCGGCAGAGCGACATCCTTGATGTCGTCGGGGGTGACGAAGTCGCGGCCAGCGAGCACGGCCAAGGCGCGGGCGGCGCGAACCAAGGCAATGGCACCACGGGGTCCAGCGCCCACAGAGATGCCGCGGCGCTCACGGGTAGCCCGCACAATGCGCACGGCGTAGTCCACGTTTCGGTCATCCACCGTGACCCGCGCCACGCTGGCTTGCAGCTGGATGGCCTGCTCCAGGGTCAGCACAGGCTGTACGTCGTCGACGTTGAGCTGGTTGCCCACGCGGCCCAGAGTGACGGCCTTGACGATGGAGACCTCGTCTTCCTGGGAAGGGCACTCCAGGCGCACCTTGAGCAGGAAGCGGTCCAGCTGGGCCTCGGGCAGGGGGTAGGTCCCTTCCTGCTCCAGAGGGTTCTGGGTGGCCAGGGTCATGAAGGGCGGTGTCAGGGCATGACGCTCCCCTTCGATGGTCACCTGCTGCTCCTGCATGACTTCCAGGAGCGCGGCCTGGGTCTTGGCTGGAGCGCGGTTGATCTCATCGGCCAGGAGCAGGTTGCAGAACACCGGCCCACGGCGCACGTGGAAGGCCCCTGTGCCCATCTCAAAGACGGCATGACCGGTCACGTCCGAGGGCATCAAGTCCGGGGTGAACTGCACGCGGGAGAAGCGCCCGCCGATGGCCCGAGACAGCGCCAGGACCAAGAGGGTCTTGCCCAAGCCAGGCACGCCCTCCAAGAGCACGTGACCACCTGCCAAAAACGCGGTGAGCACCTGCTCAACCACGTCTTCCTGTCCCAGGAGAACACCGGTGAGCTGCTCCCGCAGTGCGTTGGCCAGCTCGGCCCCTTCGGCGGCGCTCAATACAGCGGCACCCTTGGTCTCCAATTCCATTCTTAGCTCCCCAGCTTCTGCAACATGGCCATGGTCTGCGTGAATCGGGCCGCGCCCTTGGGCTGCCCGTAGAGAAGCTCACGGGCGAGCTCCTCTGTGATCTCTTCCTTGGAAGCGAGCCCTTGAACGAGCGCCACTCCCTGCACCCCGGAGAGCTCCGGGTGACGCCGGCCCACGCGGGCGATGGCGGCCTTGCGGGCAGGGGCCAGCAAGGTCTCGGTGTGTCCGTGGCGCCAGTGGTAGGCGCCGGCGGCCTGGATGTGCTCCAGCAAGCTGCGCCGGGTGGTGCTCTGCACCGGCTCCATGGGTCCAAAGCGTGGTGCGGCGTAGGCCACCCAGCCCAGCAGCAGCACAAGAGCGCTGAGCAGCACCATCCAGCCATGCTGCAGGATCAAGCTCCCCAGCGAGGCCTGACCGGCCCGGGTCACCAGGATGATGCGAGAGGGCAAATCGTCGGCCACCACCGCCATCAGAAGCGCGGCGTGGTCGTGCTCGCCGATCTTCTGGTTCGTGAACCAGCCTGCGTCCGAGACAATGCTGACCCGGCCCTCGCCTTGCACCACCGAGACGCTGATGAGCTCGCCTTGTTCATCCTGAACCCAGGTCTCCAGCTCTCGCCAAGAGCTGACCTGGCCGTCCACCTCGGCCTGAAGCTCAAACTCCACATCGTTGATGGGATCCCAGACACTGTAGGTGCGCACATTGGAGCGCTGCAGTTCCGCCAGCAGCTCCGCCGAGGCTTGTTCGGCACCGCCGGAGTCCCGCATGCCCTGCTCAAGCTCCTCGTGCTCCTCCACCGCTTCTTCGACGTTCAGCTCTGCACCTGCAGCGCTCATGAAGGGGTCTGCGCCATCGTCCACCGCCACCGCCACGACGTGTCCGCCCCACCAGATCCAGTCCTGCAGCCGCTCGTGGATGCGCTCGCGCTCCTGAAGGTCGGTGGAGAGCACCAGCACCGTCGCGCTGTGGGCCGGCTCCTCGCCCATCGCGTACCAGGTCTCCGTGGGCACGCCCAGGGTGTCCAGGGTGCGCTCTGCGGCCAAGAAGGGGTTGATGCGCGCCAGCCCGTGGGGACCGATGTCTACCTCCTTCTCGATGGCCTCGTGCGTCGTGAAGAAGCCGACGATGAGTCCTATGGCAATCAGAGCCAGGACCCCGCCGACGATGGCCAGTACGCGGTCCTTCATGCCGCCTCCTCAGAGAAGTGGCTGGACCACCGCTCAAAGAGGGGCGCCACCTGCTCCCAGCTCAGGGCCCGGTGGGCATAGGCCAGGGTCTGCCAGGTGCTGGTCAGAGCGCGAAAGTACTTCAGGGGCTCGCCCTTGATCTGCTTGCGCACCACCCGCAGGCACTCGCCCTCGGTCGCACCCTCATCGATGGGCAGACCCCGTCGAACCAGATCGGCCACAGCGCCCTGATAGAGCAGACCGATGGCCAGAGCGTGCTGGCCCTCTTCCCACAAATCGCGGGCCACTTGAGGCAGGTTGGGCGGCAAAAAGCGCTCCTGCCCAGGGTCCACGCCGCTCCGGCTCTCGGGCAATGGGCGCTCGAGCAGGCCCTTGAGCCCACCGCCTCCGCGACCCCGCAACAACAGCACCAGCAAGAAGACGACCCCGACGGCCATCAAGGCCCAGAGCAGGCCCTGAAGTCCACCGCTGGCCAGGGAAAGATCCGGACCCGCCATCTGCTGGGTCTCCTGCTCCACGCTCTCGCAGCCCTTGAGGAAGTCGGAGACGGACTTGCCCTCTCCTTTGCGCACCCACTCTTTGCGGGTCTCGGTCGTAGAGAAGTCTGGATCCGCCAGCACCTCTTCCACCGCCTCAGCTGGGCTCAAGACCCCAAGCTCATGGGCCGGCTCTCCGCCAAAGAGGCCACCCTTGGCCTGGGCCACTCCGGCAAAACCAGCACCAAGGCCGAGCAGGAGCGCCGCGACGGTGCCGATGCGCGCCAAGCGGCGGGCCAGCTGACGGAACTGAATCTCCACGTCCCAGCCCTCCAGGTGCGTTCTGCGGTTCACGTAGAGCCCAAAGCCCGCCGCGACGTGCAGGGGTTCGATCAGCGTGTGGGCCAAGAGCCAGGAGCCGACGAAGACCACCTGCAGCCAAGCGGGGAAGACCCAGTCCTCCAGGTCCGCCATGAGCAGCTCATTGAAGGCCGGAGTCTGTGGCAATGCCAGGAAGACGAAGCCCACCACACCGGCCGCCACCAGCAGCTCCATGCCCCAGCAGAACAGGCTCAGGGTCAGGGCAGCGCCTGCGCCTCGGGAGCGCAGGACGGCCTTGCGGCGGCCAGCCTGAGCGCCACGCAAGTCCTCGAGCTGGTACACCGGCGCGACCAGCACGCGGGTGGGGTCGAAGCGCGCCACGAAGGCCTGCGGCCAGCCCCGAAAGAGCAGCCCGGGCAGCTCACGCAGGGTCTCAGAGAGGGTGGGCAGCGCGCCAAAGAGGCCTCGGGAGAGCACATGCAGCACAACCCGGTCCCAGAGGGGTTGGGCGCACCAGATCAGGAAGGCCCCCAACCAAGGCGCCCACCAGGTCATCCCAAAGCCCACCAGAAAGACCGGAATCACCACGCAAAACCACGCGGCAAAGACCGGCCGCCACCACTCGCGCAGCATGCGCAGGCCCAGGTCCATGGCCTCCCAGTTCGTGCGGGGACGCAGCTCGGCGCGCAGGTCCTCAAGCCGCATCGGAGACTCCCTGCCGCTCGCCAGAATGACGGACCGCGCCAGAACCTTGCTGGCTGCCACCAAAGCCCAACCAGCCGTAGACCAAGATCCAAAGCATGGCGCCAACGCCGTACTTGACCGAGTTGGGCACCATGGCTTTCGAAGACCAGAAGGCCTCGATGAACGCGGCCACGATCAGCATGGCGAAGAAGCCGTACATGATGGGCGTGGCTTTCTTGGCTGCGTGCAGGAAGGCCTGACTGCGGCTGCGATTGCCCGGGGCCAACCAGGAAATTCCAAGGCGCAGCCCTGCCGCCGCCGAGAGCACGATGGCCGTCAGCTCAAAGCTTCCGTGGCCGACCACGAAGGAGTAGAGCGGCCCGCCGTAGCCGATGTGATGCAGGTGACCGAAGACGGCCCCCATGTACAGCCCGTTGAAGAGCAGAAAGAACAGGGATCCCAGCCCAAGCAAGGACCCGCCGGCAAAGGTGCGGAAGGAGATGCCCACGTTGTTTCGGATGTAGAAGCCGAACATGAACAGGTCCGAGTCCGAGCTGCGCTGCACGCTGTGGCGCTCGGAGGCCGGGTCGTACATGGACTCCAGGTCCGCGACCTGCATGGGATCCATCAAGGTGTAGACCAGATCCGGGTCGGCCTGGACGGCCATAAACACGGCCAGCCCCGCCCCGTAGAAGAGCAGGTGCGCCAAGCCAACCAAGCGCCACTCTCGGCGTACCGCCCTGGGAATCTCCCAGAGCACGTATTGGGCGAGGCGCTGGATGGAGCCGGGTGGACGCTGGTAGAGCAGGGTGTGCCCCCGCAGCGCCATGCGGTTCAACCGGTCGATGATGTCGTTGGAATAGCGACGACGGCGGGCCAGGGAGAGCTGGTGGCAGATGCGCCGGTACTGCTGGGGAAAGTCGGTGTCTTGGGTGGCCTGCATCACCGTGTTTCGGCGAAAGCGCACGGGGACGGAGACCCGCGTCAAGCTGGCCTCGAAGGCGGTCCATTCCGCAGAGTGGCGCTGTACAAAGCTCTCTTGGCTCACCGCTCCCCCATCAGGTAGCGGGCCATTCCCAACAGACGCTCCACTCGGCGGGTCGTGCCCACCATGGGGGTGAGCAAGCCGGCCAGCTCGGTGCTGCGCTCCTCTCCCCACGCCTCAGTGCGCTCGGCAAAGTCCAGGATGGCGCGCTGCTCTCGGGGGTTCAGACCCACCGTGACCTGGCGGGGCTTGGCCGCAGGAAGCTTTGCAGGAGGCAAGACACGGTCGGAGTAGATGACCACGGTACCGGCAGCCAGATCACCCAATCGCTTGAAATCCTTAGACATCATGATGCTGGCCAGGCCAACCTGGTACCCAAAGGGCAGCCCGTCGGCGAACCGCAGCAGGTTGCGGAGCACGCTGGCGGTCCAGTCCACCGGTGTGCCGTCGTCTCGCACTACGCGCAGACCCAGGGCTTTCTTTCCTGGCGTTGCTCCTTCGAAGTACATCTCGAAGAGCACCGGGTAGAACCACTCCAGCACAAAAAAGCAGATCATCAGCAGGCCCATGCCCGACTCGCCCAAGAAGGAGAGCGGGATGGCCAGCGCGGTCATGACCATGCTGCGCGCCATCACATCGATGCCCAGGGCCAAACCACGGGCGACGGGCCCCGCGATGCGGAGCTCAAGCTGTACCCCCTCGGGCGTCTCCACCGAGCGCACAGTGTCCATCCGAGTGCGCGCGGGGGGCGGGTGCTGATCTGTCACCCTCAGACCCTATCAGGTCGTGATGACGCCTTCCATGGACGACCACCGTCGCCACAAAGTCTTGGTCATCTCTCCCTCTGCGGCCATGCGCACAGCTGTGCTGCCCAGCTTCACAAAGTTGGAGGCGTGGGCCATCTGGATCAAGGGCCAGGGGTGCTGGCGCAGGGTCTCGGACTTGGAGAGGGCCCGCAGCATGGTCTTGGGGATGAAGGGCTTGGACTGCATCTGGATCAGGGAGATCCAGAAAGTGTCTTCCACCGGGCGTGGGTACTTGAGGTTCACGCGGTGCTGGTAGAAGACGCGGGTGTTGGTTCCCTCGACATCGTACTTGCTGATAATCCCGTTATCGAGCAGCTTATTGACCAACTCCGAGCCGGGGAAAACCGTCATAGAGAAGAGGTACAGATCGTAGGGAGGCGGGAAGCTCTCCACCATCTCGAAGAGCGCCTTCTTGTCGCCCTCGGTCGAGACAGGATCATCGAAGATCAGCTGAAAGTGAGGCTTGATCCCGAGCTTGTGGTAGAGCTGGGCGATGCCTTCAATGCTCTTGTTCTTGACCCGACGGTCGTACAAGTGACCCGTGACCCGCTCACTGGACTGAATGCCCATGTAGACGTGGATCAACCCCGCATCTCGCAGCATGGTCATGCGCTCTTCGGAGACCAGCTTGGGCTCGATGAAGATCTCAAAGGGCAGGCCCACTTCCTTGGGGTAGAGCTCGCAGAACTCGACCAGCCAGGCCTTCTGGAAGTTGAAGACCTCGTCGTCGAAGCGAATGCGCTTGAAGTCCCAGTGCTCCCGGGCCGCCTTGATCTCGTCGATCATCGACTGTGGGGAGCGCACCCGGAACCACTTCTGGCCCGGGTAGATGTCCTTCTTGTAGGTGCTGTTGTAGCAGTAGCTGCACTTGTAGATGCAGCCTCGGCTGCCCATCATCTGGAAGACAGGGTCACCGTGCATGGGGTCGCCGGTCTCGTAGATCTTCCCGTAGATCAGCACCTTGTCGTCGTGCGAGGTGTAGTCCCGGAAGGAGAGCGTGTCTAGGTCGGTGACCAGAGGACGCAGCCCGTTGGTGCGCACGCTGCCGTCGGCTTGGGCAAAGTCCACGTTCTTGGTGTCGGAGATGTCCACGCCGTCTCTGAGACGGTTGATGAGCTCCAGCAGGGCCAGCTCCCCCTCGCCCTTGAGCACCATGTCGGCGGTCTCGATGCAGTCGGCCGGCTCCAAGGTGGGGTGCATGCCGCCCCAGAGGAAAGGCACGTCGGTGCGGCCCCGCATCTCTTCCGTGAGCAGCTTGGCGCTCATGTAGTAGGCGCTGGCGCGAATGCTCACGCAGACCATGTCCAGCTTGCGATCCCGGATGGTCTTCTCCAGGTTCTCGTACTCAAGCTCAGTCGCTGGAGCCAAGTGGTTGGAGATCCAATCCTTGAAGTAGATCTCAACGACCGTGTGGCCCGCCGCCCGCAGAGTGGCCGCCAGAACGCGCACCGCGTTGTTCTCAACGTCGTACATGGACAGGATTCCGACGCGCACGGGGCGCCCAGAAGTCTGGTCCATCAATCCTTGGATGCGGTGGTTCATGGCTTGCCTGGTCGCTTGGAGTGCGAAAGTCATAGGGTGCGGCCCCCTGATCTTTGCGTGTCTCAGCATTGCAGATCCCCGCAGGAGGGTCCACCCTGCACTTCACGTGGAGCGTTCCCAAGATGCAGTTGCTGTTGTGGATCACCCTGGCATGGGGTGCTGTGAGCGAGCCGGAGTGGCAGGCCCTTGTTGGGCAGACCGTGCGCCTGGAGTCCAACAGCGGCAAGCAGCTGGAGGGGAAGATCGTCTCCCTGAGCAGCGAGACCGTGCGCATCGAGCGCTCCCGCGACGGCGTGTTGGTGGAAGTGCGCAAGGACGAGGTCAGCACGGCGCTGAACCTCTCTGCGCCCCCACCAGCGCCCCCACCGCCTACCCCGGAGCCCGGTCCGGCTCCAACCCCAACACCGGAGCCGGCGCCACAACCTGAGCCGGCCCCACAACCTGCTGTCTC
>CAJXRZ010000113.1 GCA_913060515.1 uncultured Pseudomonadota bacterium
CTTCACTTTGCCACCCCTGGTCGAGCATCTTTGCTCCCAGGGGTGGCTTTTTGTGCTCCTTGGATCTGTGTCCGATGGACCGGACGCGCAGAACTGTGTCGAGTCAGCTGCACGAGCCACCTCCGCAAGCGCTACGCTTCGGAGGTGGCTCTTTTTGTTCCTTGGTGTCCCTTCACAGGTGAGAAAGCGACCCTGAGCAGTCAGCCGCCTGGTGAGCAGCGGAACGGCCGGTGGGGGCCTGGTCGCTGGAGGGCCGCGGCTTCCTCGGTCTCTACCCTGAGGGTGTCAGGTCTTTGACACCCCCCTGGCAGAGTTGCGGTTTTCCGACAGGGCGGCAACGAGAATTCAGGTACTTAGCGGTGGCACGGAGGCTGCACTGATGCTGGGCGGAGGTGACAGTGTCCTGCTCAGTATTCTCAGCAACCTTGATTGGCGTCGAGGCCAGCTTGGTGGCCGTCGAGGTTGATCTTGTCCGGCGCCTGCCAAAGACAACAGTCGTTGGGCTTCCGGCGAACGCGGTGCGCGAGAGCACCGAGAGGGTGCGAAGTGCCATCGTCAGTTCCGGCTTTGACTACCCCAAGCTCCGGGTCACTATCAACTTGGCACCCGCCGATGTGCGGAAGGAGGGCACGGGGTTTGACCTTCCGATTGCTGTTGGCATTCTGGGGGCTTCCAAGCAGGTCCAAGTGTTGCCGAAAGACTGCCTGTTCTTAGGAGAGCTCTCGCTCTCTGGGACCATTCGGCCCGTACCCGGTGCTCTTGCTCTGGCGATGTTGGCCCGTGAACGTGGTCTTCAAAGGGTTGTCGTTCCGGTAGGGTGTGGGGCCCAAGCTGCGGTTGTCCCGGGGGTGACGGCCTATGAGGCTGCTGACTTAGAGCAGCTCTGTCTGTTCTTGGACGGGAAGCTGGCTCTGCAGCCAGCCAGCCCAGCTCCGCGACCGACCAGCGCAATATCTGCGCCGGACATGGCTGAGGTACGGGGCCAGGAAGTCGCTCGCCGAGCAATGGAGATTGCCGCTGCGGGGGGGCACAACCTGCTGATGATTGGCCCGCCGGGCGTTGGCAAGACCATGTTGGCCGCACGCTTGCCTGGCATCCTCCCTGAGATGAGCTTCGCAGAGGCTCTGGAAGCAACGCGCGTCCATAGTGTTGCGGGGCTGCTCGGCAGAGGAGAGTCCTTGCTTCTGCAGCGGCCGTTCCGGGCTCCGCACCATTCCATCACGGCAGCTGGGCTGGTCGGCAACGCCAAGCTCCGTCCCGGGGAAGTGAGTCTTGCTCACAAGGGAGTGCTCTTCTTGGACGAGGTGCCCGAGTTCAGCCGGCAAGTCCTTGAGTTGCTGCGCGCACCTCTGGAGAGCCATCAGGTCACTCTGTCCCGGGCCATTGGTTCCGTTCGCCTACCTGCGGACCTGATGTTGATCGCGGCTGCAAATCCATGCCCTTGCGGGTACTTTGGACACCCGACTCGGCCCTGTCGGTGTACCGAGACAGATCGGAGGCGGTACCAAGGCCGCCTATCTGGGCCACTCTTAGACCGGATCGACCTCCATGTTCAGGTCGAGCCACTCGAGGCGGACGAGCTCTATTCGATAGCCGAGCGGGAGTCCTCGTTGGTCATCCGCAAGCGGGTGGAACAGGCCAGGGCAAGACAAGGTGCGCGAAGTCCCAATGGGCCGACGAGCAATGCCCGTATCTCTGGCCCACGAATTCGAGAGGTCGCGAAGCTGCATCCGGCGGCCTCCTCGCTCCTTCGAGAGGCCGTGGACAGCTTGCCCTTGTCTGGACGTGCTCACGACCGGGTCTTGAAGGTCTCTCAGACGATTGCAGACCTGGATGGCGCGAGCAGAATCGGAGTCACACACTTGGCGGAGGCTTTGGCTTTCCGACAGCGGGGGCCGGAATGACTGGCCTCGCGTTGTTGACCATGGCGGTGCTTGACCAGCGTGAAGGATCGGGGGCCGCTGTCGAGCTGTCTGCGGACCAAGTCATCGAGCTGGACAGCCGCTGCATTCCCAGGGGCAGTCGGGAAGGGGACCGCCTCCGGGCCGTGCGTCCCACTCGGGCTTGTCCACATCGCTTTCGGGCAAGTGCCCGATTCAACCGCTGGGGGGGGACCCCGGCACATCAAGGAGAGCAATTATGAGAACGACTGAAACGACGGCCCGGTCCGAAGCTTTGGAGAAGGCCATTCTCGGCATTCACCGGCAGTTTGGAGCTGGGTCCATTCAACGGCTAGATGGCAGCATTGCTGATCTGGTCGGAGACCCCATCTCGAGCGGGTCCTTGGGCCTCGATCTGGCGCTCGGAGTGGGGGGCTACCCCCGTGGCCGCATGGTGGAGATCTACGGTCCAGAAGCTTCAGGCAAGACCACCTTGGCCCTTCAGGCCATCGCTTCTGCTCAAGCTGCGGGTGGCATCGCAGCCATGATCGACGCCGAGCATGCCATGGACCCAAGCTATGCCTCGAACTTGGGTGTTGACCTGCCCAAGCTTCTCATCAGTCAGCCGGATTCGGGAGAGCAAGCCCTGGAGATTGCTGAACAGCTTGTTCGGTCTGCTGCAGTTGATCTGGTGGTCATCGACTCCGTCGCTGCGCTGGTGCCTGAGGCGGAGATCTCCGGCCAGATGGGTGACCTTCAAGTTGGGCTGCAGGCCCGTATGATGTCCAAGGCCATGCGAAAGCTGACGTCGGTCATCTCCAAGACCAACTGCACCGTCATCTTCATCAACCAGCTGCGGCAGAAGATCGGTGTGATGTTCGGCCCAAAGGAGGTCACGACGGGAGGCAATGCGCTCAAGTACTACACCTCGGTGAGGCTGGATGTCAGACGCATTGCGACCCTGAAGCACAAGGACCAGTCCATCGGTTCTCGGACCCGCGTTCGAGTGGTCAAGAACAAGGTCGCAGCGCCGTTTCGTTCGACGGAGTTCGACATCGTCTTTGGAAAGGGAGTCTGTCGCTTCGGGGAGCTTCTAGACCTTGGCCTTGAGTGGGGTGTTGTCCAGAAGGCTGGATCTTGGCTCTCGATGGGAGAAGAGCGACTGGGCCAGGGGCGTGAGAATGCCCGGGCCAAGCTCAAGGCCGACTCAGATCTCACTGGCAGGCTGACGGCCTTGGTGCGTGCTGCCGCTGGGCTCCCTGGGCCAAGCGAAGAAGAAGAGGTGCACTGAGCAAGAGCTGAAGACTGGGCTGGGTTCGTGATTCACCTGGGAGGGTGGCGACAACGCGGGCCCAGTCCTTCTACTTTCTCGAGACCACTTCTGTGCCACGCACTGCGTCGTTCACAATCCGGCCGCGCTTTGCGACGATCTCGCCGCCCACCAATACCAGCTCAGGCTTCCCGGCCAGCTCCCGTCCCAAGTACGGACTCCAAGCTGAGCGTCCGAGCAGATGCTCTTTCTCGAGCGTCTCGAGCTGGCCTTCGGTGAAGAGCAGGAGGTCTGCGTCGTTGCCCCGCTTGATGGCGCCCTTCTTGCTCAGCCCCATGAGCTTGGCAGGCCCCTCGCTGAGCAACTCGACCATGCGCTCCAGGCCTGCTCGGCCGTGATGGACGGCGGCCATCATGAGCGGGAAGTTCGTCTCAACGCCTGGCAGTCCAACTTGACGATCCCAATATGGACCTTCCAGATCGGACTGTTGGTATCCGGCGTGGTGGCTGGCAACTACGTCGATGCGCTGGCGCTTGAGGGCAGTCCACAAGGAACGGCGATCGAGCTCCTCGCGCAGCGGGGGCCGGTGCTTGAAGTTGCCGGGGTTCTCGCAGTTCAAGAAAAGATGGTTTGGCGAGGTCCCAACGGAGATGGGAAGGTCGCCACGTAGTGGATCCAAGAGGTGGAGCTCTGCGGCGGTGGACAGTCCCATCAAGTGAACGGCCCGTCCCGTCTCCTTCACGAGCTCCACGACATAGGAGACGCCGCGCTCGGCCGCCTCGGGGGGGCGAACTTGATTGTCCAGGGGATCGCTGAGGTCCTTGGTGGCAGCATGGGCCTCCTCCAGCATCGAGGCGTCCTCGGCCATGATGCTGATCACGCCCTTGAATGAGGTGAGCAGCTCTAAGATCTGCTCCCGGCTCAGGGCGCCAACGTCTCGGGCTGCCAAGTCTATCCAGATCCCCAAGGCGCCTTTTTCCCGAAGGGCGTCGAGTTTGTCCAGGTTCTTGGCGGTTGCCTGTGCCCAGAAGCCAAAGTTCGCGCGGGAGTGGACCCGAGCGATCTTGCGCTTGGTAGAGATGGATTTCGCGCTTCTGCTCAGGGGAATACTGTCCGGCAATTCGATCAGGGTAGTCACGCCAGAGGACACTGCAGCCCGAGTCTCAGTCTCCCAACACTCCTCAGAGCTCAGCCCTGGGGCCGCAATGCGAACCCCCATGTCCACGATGCCCGGCATGATGAACTTGCCGATCGCGCTGATCTTCAGCTTGGAGCGGCCTGGAGCTCGGGCGCCCACGAAGGCTATTTTGCCCTTTCGAATACCGATATCGGCAACGACACGGCCCCCACCCGATACAATGGTTGCATCCTCGATGACCAAGTCGTACACGTGCGCGCTCCTAGTGGGATGTGTGCTCAGTCCCGGTCTATGGCCCTTAATGCTGGCTTCGTGGCGATACAAGCCCAGGCTGGCGATGCTTCTACCGTCGCGCTACCCTCCGAGCCTTGGAGGTCCAGCTTGGACGAGCAAATTGCAGGGCTAAAAGTCCACGCCCACGGCACCACGGGCTCGCCGATTCTCCTCATCGCCGGGCCCCCCCTTGGGGCAGTCGTCTTTGAGCATGTTCAGCGTCGGATGGCTCCTCGGAAAAGTATCGCTGTCGAGCTCGTAGGGATTCCCTCGAGCGAGGCGACCTTGGCCGGGCTCTCAGCGAAGATGGACCAGGTCGTTCAGGCCACCCAAGCCTCAGCGGTGGTGGCGCATGGTTTGGCTGTGCCTGTTGCCATGCGGACGAAGGGGGTTCGGGTCTACGTCTCCAATGGACCGCTGCGTGCCCCAGATGCTGGTTTGCGTGGTTTGGCCAGCGCCGGGCAGAGCACGCTGGCTCAACTCATCATGCAGCCTGCGCTCGCCCGACGCTGGATGGCTTCCTCCGCGGGCCTGCGTCGGGCGGTTGTGAACCCGTACGTGATGGACCGCGACACGGTTGTCAGACTTAGCGCTGCGGTTCTTGAGTCACCGGAGACACGCGCTACTGCCTCGGCCTGGATTCGAGCCTGTTCCGCTGATGTGGATCAAGACTGGGCCGTAGATATGAGCGAAGTCTTTGGAATTTGGGGGGATTCAGACCCTCTCTACCCACTGGCACAGCTTCGAAGTGCGCTAGCAGGTCCGGGGGCCAACCTTCCCAGCGTCATTCCCGGAGGCAGGAACATGCACTTGGTGGAGCGCCCATGGGAGCTTGCAGATCGGGTCATGGAGCGCGAGTTGGCCCTGGCCGCGACATAGATGTCGTGATTTTGGCCTTCGAGGAGGCTCGTCACCAAGGGGTTGCAAGTCCGTGCTACCAAATATTAGGTGCTTAGGGCCGGAAACCGCCTTTTGGCATGGAGCTTGCTTGAGAGGTGGGCGGAGAAAGACGCTTGGGTCTGGCGGTGCCGCGCCACACCTCATCGCATCGACACCCGGCCCCTTAGGGGGTCGGGTGTTCTTCTTTCTGGGGAGGTCCTCTATCCGTTAGTGGTGGCCGAGAGGTGTCCTCATGGCCAACTGGAGCTGGCGGAACAAGCTTCCTTCCGTCCACGACTACCGAACCACTGCTCGTGCTCGCAATGAGAACGAACGAATCGTCTGCGTGCTCAACCCCAAAGCCGCTGCTGGGTCTGCTGGAGACCGGCTTGGGGAACTACGTCGCGCTGTGGAGCGTGCCTTCGTGCATGGCGAAGTCGTCGTGAGCGAAGGGCCAGGCCATGCCACGGTCTTGGCTCGCCAGGCCGTAAAGGACGGAGCCGACATCGTAGCGGCCGTCGGGGGAGACGGTACCTGCAACGAGGTCGTCAACGGCTTCTTTGAGAACGGCAAGCTGCTCCGGCGAACGGCGACCTTCACGATCATTCCGTGGGGAACCGGTTCGGACCTGGCCAAGTCGCTCAGGGCACCCTCGGGAATTGAAGATGCGCTCTGGGTCGCCTCTACAGGTATGACCTTGCCTACGGACGCCGGTATTGTTCGCTTTCAGACAGCGGAAGGGGAACAGGAGCGCGTGTTCCTCAACGTTGCTGGATTCGGGGCGAACGGAGACGTTGTGCATCGGGCGAACACAAGCAGCAAGCGCTTCGGCGGTCGGGCCACCTTCCTTCAGGCGACCGTTGGCTCAATCATGGGGTACCGGGCGCAGCGCACGCGCCTGACGTGGGAGGGGCCAGACGGTCCGGGTGAGTGGGAAGGGGACCTGTTCTCGGCCTTCGTCGCCAATGGCCACTACTGCGGAGGAGGCATGCACATGGGGCGCGGAGGCTCCATGCATGATGGCTTGCTCGACCTGACCATCATTCCTGAGCTCGGAACGGCCCGTCTGATGGCGTCGACTTGGCGACTTTATGACGGAACAGCGCACGAGATCGGCGGCGTTCGCCGCGTGCAAATCCGATCCTTGAAGGCCGAGAGTGTCGGAGAAGATCGAATGTTGATCGACCTTGATGGTGAGCAGCCAGGGTGGCTATCTGCCGAGTTTCGATGCGTGGAGCGGCAGCTTCAAGTGCGGGGTGGATGGCTCAGATCTCCGCTGCTGGAGCACAATCGCGAGGTCTGGGACGGCCGCGGATTTCGCAAGACTTGAACTATTGTAAGTATCCGCGAGTTGTGACAATTTTCTGGCTGCTCGAAGTTTTTGGGCCGCACGACCGTGCGGACGCCCAAAGAGTAGGGTAGAAGTCGGTTCAGCATCGCAGAGTCGATGTCTCGGTGCCGAGGCAGAGACGGAGCAATGTTCGCGCCCTTAGATTTTTTCTATTTTGGGCCACCATCCCAAAGGAGTGTTCTCATGAACAAGGCTGACCTGACCGAAGCGCTCGCCGCAAAGGCCGACATCCCCAAGGTTCGCGCTGCGAGCTACATCAACATCCTGACCGAGACCATTCAGGATGCCCTGAGCAATGGCGACAAGGTCACCATCTCGGACTTCGGCACCTTCCAGGTTTCCGAGCGCAAGTCCTTCAAGGGGCACAATCCTAAGAACCGCGAGCCAATCACCGTTCCCAAGCGCCGGATTCCTGTTTTCCGCGCCGGCAAGCGGCTCAAGCAGGCGCTGAACGCCTGATTTGAGACTATGTCCTCGAAGTGGGGCCTGAATCCAGCTTGCGATCTTGATCGCAACAATTCAGGCCCCAAGTCGAATTAGGGACAGAACGGCACACGCGTGGCCGTCGGTTTAGACCGTAAAGGGCAATGCCCACGCGACTGCCCCTGGCAGTCGCCCAGGAGGTAGAGAATGGCAGTTACTGAGAAGGCTCGGCTCGTGCCGGGCGTGACCGCCAGTGCGCGCGCGGAGCTCCCCAGTCGATTTGGGAACTTCGACGTTGTGGGTTTCACGACAACGAACGGCGATGAGTTCGCCGCTGTGGTCAAGGGGGACGTGGACGGCAAGGCAGGCGTTCCGGTGCGACTGCACTCTGAGTGCTTCACCGGGGACGTGATGGGCAGCCTGAAGTGTGACTGCCGTGACCAGCTGGAGGCCGCCCTGAACTTCTTGGGCCGCTCCGAGCGAGGTGTGGTCGTCTATCTTCGGCAAGAAGGCCGAGGAATCGGTCTCGTCAACAAGGTCCGTGCATACGCGCTGCAGGATCAAGGCATGGACACCGTCCAAGCCAACGAAGCCCTTGGATTCGAAGACGACCTTCGTCGCTATGACGAGGCGGCCGAAGCTGTGAAGGCGCTTGGGATTGAGTCGGTCGTGTTGATGACCAACAATCCAAAGAAGATTGAGGGGCTTCGCCGGGCCGGAGTCGCCGTTGTCGGGACCCTTCCTGTGAGGACGCCGCCCAACAAACACAACGCCTTCTACTTGGAGACCAAGAAGGAGAAGAGCGGGCACTTGCTGTAGGAGCGTGTTCCCGGGGGGGAAGACTTCTGTGATTCCGCCGAGTGCGGTATGGTGCGTCGCCAGCTGGAGAGCCCTGGTTCACTTTTTTGTGATCCTTTTGACGGGCTCGACGCACTATCCCAGCAACACGGAAAGGGAGTCCCCGACATGCCCAGCCTTCTCGCACTAAATATCGGTGTCCTGAGCATCCTTGCTTGCAGCAAGGAACAACAAGAGCTGATCACCTACGAGTACCCAACAGCGACGTACTCCTCCACTTGGTTGGACTTCGGTGAAGTTGATCATGGGGATCCCCAGGTCCGAAGCTTCGCGATTCAGAACACCGGCGATCTGCCGATGGGCGTGAAGAGCATCGAAGCCGGCGAGGGCAAGGCTGCCAACTTCTCGGTCTCTTGGAGCAAGGACGACATCACTTGCCCAGAAGGAGCCGAGGAAGGCGAGGAAGAGGCTGAGGCCGAGGCCAAGGTCGTCGGACCTCCTGCTGCTGAGCTGAGCCTGGACGTCACGACCCTGGACTTCGGTACGGTCGTTGTCGGAACGCCTGGCTTCGCAACAGCTGTGTTGACGAACACCGGAGATGAGGACTTGAGCCTGATCTCTCTGCAGATTGTTGGTGCGCAGGGCGCCCTCTTCTCTCTCGTAGGTGCCTACGACGGCACGACGGTTGGAGCCGGGGACACCGCATCGATCGTCGTGAAGTTTGACCCGATTGATGGCACCCCAGCTGCGGGCAGCCTCATCATCGTCTCCAACGCTACTCCTGCTGTCTTCGAGTTGCCCATTACGGCCAACGACGAAGGGGACACCGACACCGGCGACACTGGCGATACCGATGACACCGGCGACACGGATGAGCCTGTTGACGAGAACGTCTTGTTCACCTTGGACAAGGACTGCCAGGCCAACGTGAACGTGACCTTCGACCCTGTCGATGTCGGTCCGCTCTACGGCTCTCTGATCGTCACGACGACCAACGAAGATGTCGAAGACATCAACGATGCCACCTACTTCGCTGACTTCAGGAAGACCGCGTCCATCATTTACCTCGAGGGCGAGGGCGTGAAGGGTGAAGGCCGCTTGGTCGTCAAGCCTCGCACCGTCGACTTTGGTCACATCTTTGAGGGTGACGAGACGGTCCGCTGGATCGAGGTCATCAACGCCGGGGACGGCGACCTGACCTTGCTCGCGCCCCAGCTCAGCGAGAACTGTGACGAGGCCTACAGCATCACCTGGAGCTACTTGGGCGGCGATGCCAGCACCAAGCTGCTCGAGGGTGGCGCTCAGACCCTGGTCGAGGTGACCTTCACTCCTGTCGATGACCGCGCTGCGACCTGCACCGTGACCATCCCCTCCGATGACTCGGAGAACGATGAGATTGACATCAACCTGCAGGGCAACCAGGGCTCCGACCCAACCAACGTTGCTCCAACGGTTGTCTTGCGGTCGCCGGCTCCTGGATACATCCACACCTCGCCGGACCCCATCCCGCTCGAGCTGAATGTCTTCGACAAGAACCAGGCTGCAAGCACGGTTCAGTGTCGCGTCAAGAGCGCTGTGCAGTTGAGCGCCACCATCGCTGATTGCACCCCTTCGGACGACTCCGGCCACGTCTTTGTTGATGTGCCCATGGAGTTCCTGAGTGCTGGACCTGACACCTTCCTCATCGAGGTTCGTGACGGCTCGGCTGTTGCCTCCTATGCCTCTTTGCCGCTCACCATTCTGTCGACCGTGACGGAATCGGACGATGACGGCGACGGCTACGGTGACTTGGACACCGGTCTGCTCTTCGACTGTAACGACAACAACATCAGCACCTACCCCAAGGCCGCTGAGGTTCACGATGCAGACGACAACGACTGTGACGGTCTGGTCGACGAGGGCACCGATGGTGCTGACGACGACGGCGACTCCTTCTCGGAGTTGGACGGCGACTGTGACGATGCCAACGCGGACACCTACCCAGGCGCCCCAGAGGCCCCAGACCGCGCAGACAACAACTGCAACGGAACTGTGGACGAGCAGACCGAGCTCTACGACGACGACGGCGATGGCTACGCCGAAGTCAACCTGGACTGCAATGACTTGCGCGACGACATCAAGCCCGGCGCCGTTGAGATCTGCGACAACGTAGACAACGACTGCAATGGCTTGGTTGACGATGCATGCATCGACCTGGACTCCGAGCCCTACGTCTTTGGTGGCGTGGATGCTTCGCAGACCGCAATCGAGGTTGGCCAGTCGGTCCAGCTGCACGTTGAGGTCTTCGATGAGGACGGTCAGGCCATTGGCTACGCATGGTCGGCTGACGGCGGTACCTTGGACAACGCTACCGGCCAAACCGTGACTTGGACTGCTCCCGAAGAGCTCATCGACGATGTCGGTGACATCTACCGCTTCTACGTGGTGGCCTCGGACGAGGACGTGAACCAGACCTGGGCCTTTGCCGACGTGGTGGTCTACGAAGCGGGCTACTTCGACCAGAAGAAGACTGAAGTTGTGACCATCCCCAAGGAAGGCTGCAGCACCACTGGTGGCGGCAGCAAGGCCCTTGGCATGCTGGGCTTGGTCGCAGCATTCGGCCTGCTCTTCCGTCGCAAGGAAGAGCGCTGAGTTCCAGTCGCTGAACGCCCTCGCTGAGGGATGAATGAACGGGCCGGTGTACTTTGGTACTCCGGCCCGTTCTGCTCTGCTAAACTGTTGCGGTAGGAGGACACTTGAGCAGTCGGCGTCGCAAGGGACAAAGCACCGCCGAGTTTGCGTTGATGCTTCCCCTCATCTTTGGCCTGCTCTTCGCGGTCATTGAGTACGCCTACTACCTGGGCGCGCTCAACTACGTGAACTACGCGACCTTCTCGGCCGCACGGGGGCTTCAGGTCTCCGACGACCCAGAGGCGGTTGTCCAAGACCTGCTCACTGGGCGCATGGTTGACTACGCCACAGGCGACGTCAGCATCGTGACGAACCCCGCTACCGGAAGCGTCACCAGCACCCTGATCTGGGAGGCGACGTCCCCCGGGTTCGAGCAGCTCATGGGCGAGATGGACGCTTCCATGACCGTCACAATGGGAGAGCGTGAGTGCAACCACGAGGGCAATGACCGGCTGGGTCGAGTTGCCGCAGTAGGGAATACTGCGGTTACGCGATCGGACAACCGGATGTTGTGCCAATGACCCTGCTGCGCCGGCGCCACCGCTCCGGACAAGCTGCGGTGTTGATCGCGCTGGTGTTGTTCTCGCTGATCATCTTCTTGGCGCTGGCGACCAACATGGGCATCTTGGTCAACGACAAGATTCGGATGCAGAACTCCGCGGACTTGGGTGCCTATGCAGGTGCCTACAAGGAGGCGCAGCAGCTGAATGCTCTGGTCGCCAAGAACCGGGAGATTGTGGACGTTGTTGATTCGTGCCGCGACACCATCACCTCTCGCCCGTGGGACAACGACGACTGTGACTGCGAGGCCCGAAGCGAGGCTGCGGAGCTCTACTTGCAGAACTGTCAGAGCTCCATCGATGCCAAAGCGCAGGAGTTCGTGGGGCTGGCGCAGTGGAGTGCCAGTGTCGCGCCAGCGGTCGCAGCTGGGAACGTCACGATGAACGCCAATATGTCTGGCACGCTGGCTGCCGGTGGCCAGATCCACACGGGAACGGACAGCGCCAGTCGGAATGGAGCCTACCGGGTCCAGGGCGTGGGCAGCACCCCAGCAGCCATCGCGAACTACCGGCGGGCAGTCTCCAACTTCAACTACCCCGTGCTGTTGTACTGCCGGACCGCGGTGGGCTGCGTTCCCTCCGGCGTGGTGCCCTCAGAGGAGACCTACACCCTGCAGACCTGGTACTACAAGGGCCAGGACCTGAGCAGCCCGAGTCAGTACCGGCCCTCCCAAGAGCCAGATGTCTGGGTGATGGCCGAGGCCAGAGGAACGCCCGTCAACACCTACTTGGACATCGCTTTCAGCTCTTCAGGGACTGATGGCGGCTACTTTGGTGCTTCCAGCTACAGCGGAAGTACGGACGAGATGGTCGCCGTAGCGGTCGCCAAGCCATACGGCGGGAGCGTCGGACCCAGCTCCCTGAGTCGGGACGAGGCTTTTGGAAACGTGCCCAACGGTCCCTACTTTGACAGCAGCTCTTCCCAGACGGCAGTGGATTCAATGATTCCGGAGTACCGAGCCCGCTTGGCTGGATTCGGCGAGTGGTCATCCAGCTCCGTTCCGAGTGGACGTGCCGCTGCCCTAAACCCCCGTGACGCCTACGCCGCGAGTACATCGCCCCATGCATCTGCCGCCGCAAAGCTTCGTCATTAGAGTCCGCCGCCGCGGGCAATCTGCTGTGGAGACCATGCTCATGGTCTTCGGGCTCATGGTCGTGCTCATGTCGATGGTGCATCTCTGGCAGGTGACCTGGGGCGCCCAGAACGCCAACATCCGTGCGCGTGAAGTGTTGCTGCATGGCGATGCCTACTTGGATCCGGGACGGGCGGCCTACACGAGCTTCAACGACGCGGAGATCCCCTTTGATGTCGCAGCGAGCACCTACAAGAAGGCTACGCCGGGAAGCGCGGTCTTCAGCGCCAGCGCCCAAGACCAGACCATGGACGACATCATTGGCTCGCAGACGCTGGAAGTGACCTTGGAGATCCGGGTCCCCTGAGCGCCTAGAGAGCGAAGCGCGCGATGGCTGCGATGACTGCGGTGTCGCTGCGCAAGATGGTTGCTCCAAGGGGGCGAGCCTGAAAGCCATGCGCTTGCGCAAGCTCAAGCTCAGCTGGTGTCAGACCACCTTCCGGTCCCACCAAGAGTGCAATGGGGGCTGTGGGATCTGCGCCCTGCTCAGCCCCTGGCGAGAGAACGACCCGTGCCAGGTGCTCCGGAAGTCTCTCTAGCTGTTCCCCAAGCGAGGCCACGGCGTGGATCTCCGGCAAGTCAGAGCGGCCACTCTGCCGTGCAGCTTGCTCCGTGAGCTTGGCCCAACGCTCAGGGTGGGTGCCCTTCGCGATGGAGCGCTGGGCGACGAAAGGCCAGAAGTGGCCCATGCCGAGCTCAGTGGCCATTCGCAGAACGCGCTCCACGGCCGGCTTGCGCGGCAGGCCCAAGAGCACGTGGATCTCTGGAACTGGCGCAGTAGCCGAAGGAGTGGTCAAGCCCTGGACGAGTGCCAAGCCATCTTGAGAGCCGATGAGCTCTACCTGGCAGCAGAGACCTTGGCCGTCGAAGAGTTCTAGGTGGCTTCCCCTGGGGAGCAGCGTCACCCGTAGAACGTGGTGGCTCGTCTGCGCATCAAGCTGCAGCTCCTGGCCAGGACTTGGGAGCTCAGCTGCAGGAAAGCGGCGCACTCAGAGCACCACCAAGCGCAGGCTCACCCACTCGCCAGTCTGGATGCGCTCGCTCACTGCGAGGGGAGGGGAGAGTGCTTCGACCACCCGGTCGGCGCGGTCCGCCAGAATGCCGGCCAAGACCAAGTGCTTTCCGGTCAAGCGGATCAGCTCGGGAGCCATTCCGATGAGAACCTCGGCGAAGAGGTTGGCCACGACCAAGTCGTATGGGCCCTCGAGGTCTTCCAGGCGAGCGGCTGAGAAGCGGGCTTTGAGCCCATTGAGCTCTGCGTTCTCCTGGCTGGCGCGGACGGAGTCAGCTTCGATATCGATGCCCTCGCTTCGAACCCCCAGCTGGGTCGCTGCCAGTGCCAAGACGCCGGAGCCGCAGCCTACATCCAGGCAGGTGCCACACTCCTCGGCCAGTGCGTCGATGGCGCCCAAGCATGCCTGTGTGGTCGGGTGGTCGCCCGTGCCGAATGCGTTGCCTGGGGGAATCACCAAGTCTCCGGGCACCGCCTCCCAGGGGGGAGAGACGCGCAGGCGCTCGCTGATGGCCATCCGATGGTG
The DNA here is from genome assembly GCA_913060515.1 of uncultured Pseudomonadota bacterium. Taxonomy (GTDB): domain Bacteria; phylum Myxococcota_A; class UBA796; order UBA796; family CAJQPC01; genus CAJQPC01. The sequence goes on from CAJXRZ010000113.1 coordinate 13,914, forward strand.
ATGCCGCTTCCAGGACTCTGCCCAGTCTTCCTCGTCCACGATGATGGACTCGATCTCCAAGCCGGTCTCGTCGCCCAAGGCCTTGCTCGCTGCGTCCGCATCTGCAGGAGAGAACCATGCCTTGAAGGTGCAGAACATGGGAAGCGGCGGCGCCTTGGTGTCCCAGGGCTGCTTGAAAGTCATCGGTGCGCCCGGGCCCGGTGCTTCCTGGGTTCCGGATGCACCGTGAGCCAGCGCGATGGTGGTCAGGCGGTCGACGTGGGTGCGGGGGACGACCACCCGAAGCTCAGTCCATGAGGACATCAGGGCCGCTCGGCAGGACGTGCAGGAGGCAGTGGCTCGCCGCTGCGGGCAGCTGCGAGGAGAACCGAAGCCCCCTCAGTGCCGTACTCCACCTGGATCCACTCATCGGTTGGGTGGGCGCCCTTGAGGAAGAGCGTGGGGGTTGCCCACAAGCCAGCCTTTCCACCGGCAACACCCTCAGCCACGATCTTGGCCTGGGTGTCCTCGCGCAGCATGCACTCGCGCAAGGCGGTCTCGTCGATGCCCAGCTGCTTGGCCATGAAGAAGATGTCTCCTGGGGCCAGAGCGTTCTGATTGGCGAACATCTGCCCGGAGAGCTCCCAGAAGCGTCCCTGCTCTTGAGCACAGGTCGCGGCCGCGGCAGCCATGCAAGCGTTGGGGTGCATTGGACCGCCCACGTTTGGATTGCAGTCGCTGGAGAGCGGGTAGTTCTTGAAGCAGACACGCAGGTCGGGGTTGGCCGCGACCAGAGGCTTGAGCTCTGGGAAGCTCATCGCGCAGTGGGGGCACTCAAAGTCGGCGTACTCGATGATCAAGTAGGGGGCCGTTGGGCTGCCCCAGCAAGGCTCTGAGCCGGAGAGGGTGACCTCGCCGTCCACCTTGGTGAAGAGCTGGCTGATGTCTCCTTCTTCGCTGCCCTCGGCTCCGGGGACCTCGGCCTCGCCAGCGGTGCTGACCACGCCCAATCCCAGAACGAGCAGCCCAGAGACCACCGCCACCATGAGGGAGCGGTCGGATCCTTCTTCCTTCTTCCCTTCTGCGCTCCCGCCAGCAGCTTCGGGGGACTTGCGCATGGCCAGGACGCCAGCGATGAGCAAGATGACGCTGATGCCGTAGGTGCTGATGCAGAGCAAGCACCAAGCGCCCAGGGTGCTGCTCGCCCAGGCCAAGTAGAGCGCGCCCGCGACGGCGATGCCGCTGGTGATGGCGATGAGCTTGGGGGCACCGGAGAAGCGCTCCACCTTCTGCCAGTTCAGCAGAGAGATGAGCGCGACCGCCGCATAGAAGGCCGCACCAAAGACCGCGATGGGCACCCCACCGAGCTCCGAGAACTCGCTGGTGTTGACCAGGTCGCAGTTGAAGGTCTCGTCGATGTTGCACACGGAACCGGATCCGCCGGCCATGGCCGCTTCATGTTGGGTCACCAGGTATGCGGACACCCCGGCGCCAAAGAGGCCACCGAGCACGCCGCCCGCCATGGGCTCCCAGGCGGTTGCCCCGGCGGAGGCCAGCCACATGGCAAAGATGCCGATGATGAGGCCGGTTCCGGGGTCGGAACTTGAGACAACGGCAGCAGCAATCCCGGTCAGGACAGCAGCGGCCAACAACAGCTTTGCGGGTAGACGGTTCACAGGCCCGACCTATCCGGTCCCCAAGGCACTGTCATGGCCTCCCACCCTCTCCCACCGGGCCCCCCCAGTAGGAATCCCTCCCACTCTCTCCCACCGTGGCCCTGACGCGGATCAGTAGCGGCGGCGTTTCTCCTCACGCACGTTCTGCTTGTTCTTGAGGGTCTCGCGCTTGTCGTGCAGCTTCTTGCCGCGGCCGAGGGCGATCTCAAGTTTGACCCAGGACCCTGAAAAGTACAGGCCAACCGGAATAATGCTTAGACCCTTCTCGGTGGTTGCCCGATGCAGGCGCTTGAGCTGGTTCTTGTTGAGCAAGAGCCGCCGTGGACGCTGAGGCGCGTGGTTGTTGTAGCTGGCCTGTTGGTACTCGGGGAATGTGGCACCAGTGAGGAATGCCTCGCCATCTTTCAGGCGCACATATCCTTCGGCGATGGTGCCCTTTCCGCCGCGCAGGGTCTTCACCTCGGAGCCGCGCAGCTCGAGACCAGCCTCGAAGGTCTCGAGGATCTCGTAGTCATGGGCGGCCCGCTTGTTCCGCGCCACGTAGCGACGGTTGGGGTCTTCCTTCTTGGCCTTTTTCTTCGACATAGGCCGAGCTTTAGCACCGCTGAGGTGGGAGGCAAGGCGGGGGGTGAGATTGGCCTGATCTCAACAGGACGATCCCCCCTGGGCCAGTGCAATGGAATGTAAGACTCGCGGCGATGCGGCGATTGCCAAAACACACATAAAATCAGGTGCTTGGATCATCATACTGAATTCAGTGCGCGACTTGCCCACTTTCGCTTGCATGTGGGAGTCAGTGGTTTATGGTGGGACCAAGTGGTACAAGGTGGGAGAACGCAACTGGACCTTTAGAAACGACGATGCTTGGTGAACGCTTCCAGCTCACTTCTTCGATCGACTCCAAGGGCCGACTTGCGCTTCCAGCACGGCTGCGAACTCAAATGGCCGAGGCAAAGGTTGATGAGCTGGTCCTTACATGCGTTGACGGTGGAGTCCGGGCTTTCACGCCCGAAGACTTCGCTACGCGCATCGAAGGACCCTACGCGGATGCCGACCCCTTTGATCCCGAGGCTCAGGCCTACTTCTACGCCGTGCTCGCCGATGCCGAGACTTGCAAGGTCGATGGCCAGGGACGGATTCGCATTCCGATCCGACTGCGGGAGCAAGCTGGCCTGGTCAAGGAAGTCCGGGTCCTCTCCATCCTGCGTTGGTTGGAGATCTGGAACCCCAGCAACTTCGCGGCTGTCCAGGCTCAATCTCGCCAGGACTACCGCCGGAACCGCAGCCAACGCCCAGTTGCCAAGGAGGGCTGAGGTGGGGGAGTTTCACCACCGCACCGTCCTCCTTCAGGAGGCTGTCGCGTTGCTCGCTCCGGCCCCAGGCCGGGTCGTCGTGGACTGCACCTTGGGCGGCGGTGGACACAGCGAGGCCTTGCTTGAGGCCGGCTGCACCGTCATCGGGCTGGACCGAGACCCCCGGGCTCACGCCGCAGCGGGTGCCCGTCTGGAGCGCTTTGGCGCGTCTTTCATCCCCGTGAAACGACCTTTCTCGCAGCTTCGGGAAGCCCTGGACGAGCTCGGTATCGATGCGGTCGACGGTGTCCTGGCTGACCTTGGCGTCAGCTCTCCGCAGCTGGACCAAGCGCACCGAGGCTTCTCCTTCATGCGCGAGGGTCCCTTGGACATGCGCATGAGCGATGTAGGTCAGACCTGCGCTGAGTACCTGGACGACGTCGACGAAGGCGAGCTGACGCGGGTGCTCTACGAATACGGCGAGGAGCGTCACAGCCGGCGCATCGCCCGCGCCATTTTGGCGGCTCTCCCACTCAATACCACCACGGAGCTGGCCGCTGTCGTCGAGGGCGCCATGCCCAAGGGCAAGCCAAGCCGCATCCACCCGGCGACCCGGAGCTTCCAAGCTCTGCGCATCGCAGTGAACGATGAGCTCGGTGAGTTGGAGACCCTCTTGCAGGCCCTTCCCCAGGTCCTCAAGGTCGGTGGCCGAGCCGCCATCATCTCCTTCCACTCTTTGGAAGACCGACCCGTCAAGCGCCGCTTCCGGCACTTGGCTTCTGTGGATTCCCCCAAGGATCCATACGGGAACCCAACCCGGGCTCCCACCGTCCGCTTGATCACACGAAAGGCCACCGTGGCCTCGGCTGTGGCAGCACAGGACAACCCTCGGGCGCGCTCAGCCCGGCTTCGAGCAATCGAACGAATCTGAGCGCACCCCCTCCTGCTGCTGTCTCTTATACACATCTGACGCTGCCGACG
>CAJXRZ010000114.1 GCA_913060515.1 uncultured Pseudomonadota bacterium
GTTGACGCTGGCTCCCAGCCCTCTCCCCGCTGACCTCCCCCTCAAGTTCCCGCCGAAAGGACATCGCTGATGGATTCTCCTCGTCCCGTTCGCGGCGCTTGGGCCGCATATCCGACTCGTCCATTCGTGGGCTTGGAGCTGGGTGGCGTACTGGGGTACCTCATCTACGCCGGGCTCTTGGTGTCCGCGCTGATGTTCTATGTGTGGTCTCGGGTGGATGTGCGCACAGCAGCCTCGGACTTGGAGTCATCCCAGCGTACCTACCAGGCCACGCTGACCGCTCAGGATCAGCTGCGTTTGGAGCTGGCAACCCGCAGTGACCTGGCCACCCTGGAGCGCAGCAGTGCGGCGATGGGACTGGTCCAGGACGTCGAAGTTGTGGAGGTTCGCGCCAAGTGAGCCGCTCCCCAACCAAGCCACCCGTCACACCTCCTCAGGCCGAGAGCCTGGGTCTGGTCGTAGACCGTGCGCGCTACCGCTCGACTCTGGTCGTGGCGATGGTCGCGCTTGGGTACTTGGTCCTGGCTGTTCGAGCGACGCCCTTGATGGTGATGGAAGACAGCCGCCTGGAAGCCCAGGCCGCCCTTCAGTTCCAGCGCTCAGTCGAAGTTGAGGCGCCCCGCGGCGACATCCTGGCCCGCGACGGCAGCGTGATGGCCACGACCGTGATGATGCCCAGCGTTCATGCGGACCCCAAGTACTTGGACCCCGAAGACGTAGAGGGTTTGGCTCGAGCGCTCGCTCCGCTGTTGGACAAGGATGCGGATGCTCTGGTCCGGCGTCTCTCCAATCACGAGCGCCGGGACGTTCTTCTCGCCACCGAGGTCGCCCCGGACCGCCTGGAGGCCATCGAGGCTCTGGACCCCGGCCGTGTGCTCTTCACGCGCAGTCGTCCCACCCGCTACTACCCATCGCGGGAAGGGGCCGTGCAGGTCCTCGGAGTGGTCGGACACCAGGGCCGCGGAGTCGAGGGCATCGAGCGTGAGCTGGACCGCCACCTGCGTGGATCCACCTTCCGCTACGTAGAGGAGCGGGACGCTGATGGGCGCGTCATCTCCACCGAGTTTGAGGCCCGCTCCAGAGCCAAGTCCGGCGGCCAGGTCACTCTGACCCTGGACCCCTACATCCAGCGCACTGCGGAAGAGGCGCTGGACCAGGTCGTGGAGCGCTCCAAGCCGCTCTCGGCCACTGCCATTGTGCTGGACGTGCGCACCGGTGAGGTGCTCGCGATGGCCAACCGGCCCAGCACCAACCCCAATGACCGACGCAATCGGGTCATTGCGAACCTGAACAACCACGCGGTCGCTGATGCCCCTGAGCCGGGCTCCATCATCAAGCCCTTCATCTTGGCCCTGGCCTTGGATGCCGGCTTGTACACCCCAAGCACCCTGGTGGACTGCGAGGGCGGCGCTCACCGCTTCGGCCGCAGCCGTCGTCCGATTCGGGACGACCATCCTCATGATGTGGTGACCGTCTCCGAGGTCCTCAAGTACAGCTCCAACATCGGCACGGCGAAGATCGCCTTTGCTCTTGGCGCGGAGCGCACCGTGCGCGGCTTGGAGGCCTTCGGCTTCAACCGGCGTACACAGGTTGGGTTGCCCGGCGAGACCCGGGGTGTTGTTCGCAGTCCAGAGACCATCAAGCCCATTGAGCTTGCGACCACGGCCTTCGGTCAGGGCATGCAGGCCTCGGCCATCCAGGTCGCTTCTGCCTTTCAGGCGCTGGCCAACGATGGTGTTCTGCTCCAGCCCTTCATCGTCTCCGAGGTGAGGGACCGCTACGGTCAAGTCAAGGTCCGCAACCAGGCTGAAGGCATCGGACGCCCGGTTTCCAAGGAAGCTGCCAACGCCACCATCGCCATGATGGCCACTGTCTTGGACGACGGCGGAACCGGTACCCGCGGGCGCATCCCTGGATACACCGCCGCGGGCAAGACCGGCACCGGGCAGAAAGTGGTGGACGGCCGCTACAGCCCAACCGCACGGGTCGCCTCTTTTGCAGGTGTGGCGCCAGCGGATGACCCACGGATCGTGATTGTTGTCATGGTCGATACCCCCAGCGAGGGCAGCCGCTACGGCGGAACCGTCGCTGGTCCAGCCTTCTCTCTCATTGGCCAGCGCACCCTGCGCTACCTGGGTGTTCCTCAGGATGCGCCTGTGGAAGAAGAGCCAGATTCCAGCCCAGTTCCCGACGCGGAGCCCCTCATTGAGGCGCCGGTCGTCGCAGAGCTGAGCTGGACCCCAGAGGGTGCCCTTCGGGTACCCGACCTTGCTGGTCTGTCGATGCGCGATGCCTTGGTCACCCTTCAGGGCTCCGGTTTGGAGCTCTCGGTGCAAGGCAGCGGGCTGTTGGTGGACCAGAGACCCAGTGCGGGCAGCGCCCTGCACTCAGGCCAGCGGATCGAGCTGGTCTTCGACTGATTTTCCCTGTTCTTTGACGTTTTTAGAATGCTCTACTGCCTGGCCCCGTGACGCGGGGGCGGGCCGCCGGCGCCTTCCTGTGCACTCCTTCTCGCTCCCGCGGGTAGGGGTCCTCGGGGTTGCCGAAGGTCCCCCCTTTTGTCTCTGAGTCTGTACAGGTCGCTGCTGTTGCCCGCTGGTGGGTGCCTCCCCGGTACCCACACCCCTTGCCAAAGGGTCCTGCTGAATTTGAACGCTGTTGACCGTCCTGCTGAATCCTGTTGCGTCTGCTTCCCGCTCTCGCTCACGGACTGCCTGGCTGCTCTCTCCCGCCCCGCCTCGGTGCGCCGGGGGCACGTGCTGGAGCGCCCCTACCTTGCTTGGGTCTCATCTCCCTTGGAGTCTCGTGCAGTGCATCCGCACCGCCGCTCCATCCCGAATCAAGGTCGCGCGGCCCCCGCACGTTCCTCCTTCTGTTTCCGACCCACCTTGCTGGTTGTTCCTGCTGCAACCCCGGTGCACCTAGGCTGCGGCGGAGGAGTGCGGCTGGACTCTCGAGCCGCAGTAGAGCGCTCATGCAAGGGTCGGTGGCCTTCCTCGGGCAGCGTAGTTCGCACCTTCCAATCCCGCGTGACTCCCTGAGTTTATTTGACTCGAGGTTGGCCACTTACCCTGCATAGACCTTTGTTTTCCCCTCCTCTCCCTTCCTCAAATCCGCGCCCTCCATGACCCTCGCCGACCTGCTCGAGCGAGTCGAACACACGGTCCTCTCTGGACCCCTCGACCGCACCGTCACGGCACTGACCCAAGACTCCCGCAAGGGTGGTCCTGGGGTGGTTTTTGTCGCCTTGAAAGGGCAGCAGGTGGATGGCCACGACTACGCCTCCAGTGTTCGGGCCGAAGCCGTCATCGTGGACCACCCCATCCCAGTTCTGGATGGAGTGAGCTGCATCCAGGTCGCTGACACGCGCATCGCCTTGGCGCAGCTCGCGGCCGCGCTCCATGGGCATCCTTCCAAGGAGCTGTCCCTGGTCGGGATCACAGGAACCAATGGGAAGACCACCATCACCTGGATGTTGGAGTCCATCGCCCAGGCCGCCGCGCAGCCCATCGGTGTGATTGGAACGACGGGAAACCGAATCGACGGCAAGGCCATCCCGGCCGGATTCACCACCCCCTTGGCGCCCGAGTGGCAAGGCTTGTTGGCCCAGATGCACCAGGCCGGATGCGCCTGGGTGGCCGCCGAGGTCAGCTCCATCGGCTTGGCCGCGCACCGGGTGGACCAGACGCGCTTCTCCGTGGGCGTCTACACCAACCTGAGCCAGGACCACCTGGACTTTCATGGAAGCATGTCTGCCTACCAAGACGCCAAGGCGCGCTTGTTCGCAGAGCTCCTGGACCCCCAGGGAATCGCCGTGCTCTGCGGCGAGGACAGTGTGGCCTCGCAGGTGCCGTTCAGTGGTGAGCGTTGGCTCTACGGAACCGAGGTCGGGGACCTGCGCTGCAGGGATCTGCGCATGGATCACCTCGGCTCCCGAGCGGTCGTTCACACGCCAAAGGGAAGCTTCCCACTCAGTCTGAAGCTGGTCGGCCGCTTCAACGTGCTCAACGCCCTGGGTGCTGCCGGTGCCGCCTTGGCCTTGGGGGCAACGCCTGCGCAAGTTGGCGCCGGCTTGGCCCAGCTCGACTGCGTGCCCGGCCGGCTGGAAGCCGTTCCCAACGGGCTGGGATTTGGCGTCCTGGTCGACTACGCGCACACCCCCGACGCCCTGGACAGCGTCCTGGCCGCGCTGCGTGAGCTTCAGCCCAAGCGCCTGATCTGTGTGGTCGGTTGTGGCGGGGACCGGGATCGCTCCAAGCGTCCCTTGATGGCCCAAGCGGCCGCGCGCGGCAGTGACTGGGTCATCGCCACCTCGGACAACCCCCGTTCCGAGGACCCCATGGCCATCTTGGACCAGATGCGTCCCGGCCTGCGCGACTCTGACTCGGTGCAGGTGGACCGGGCTGTGGCCATTGGCCAAGCCATCGCCTCAGCAGAGCCTGGAGATTTGGTGCTCATCGCCGGAAAGGGCCATGAGACCACCCAAGAGATCGCGGGCAAGAAGCTGCCCTTTGACGACCGAGCTGTGGCCAAGGCCGCCCTGGAGAGCCGCGCATGATGTTGACCGCCGAAGAGCTGGCGCAAGCCACCGGAGGACGCTTGGTCTCCTCGGGACCTGCGGGCCCAGTCCAGACCGACAGTCGACGTCTGCAGTCGGGGTCGTGGTTCCTCGCTCTGGTCGGAGACCGCTTTGATGGCCACGAGTTCTTGCCGCATGCGCAGGCGGCCCAGTGCGCTGGCGCGGTGGTCTCCGAGATGCCTGAAGGCGAGTGGAGTGGGGGACTGGTCCTGGTTCCGGACACCTTGGTGGCCTTGCAAGACGCGGCCCGCTTTGTTCGCGGGGACTTTGTCGGCCACGTGGTCGGCATCACCGGTTCGGCAGGCAAGACCACCACCCGCGCCATGGTGGCTGACGTGCTCTCGGCCTTGGGCACCGTGCACCAGACCGCAGGCAACCTGAACAACCACATCGGCGTGCCCCTGACCCTGCTCGAGACCCCCGTCGACGCGGACCTGATGGTGCTCGAGATGGGCATGTCGGCACCCGGCGAGATCGAGCTGCTCCAGGACATCGGTGCGCCCACCCACCGCATCGTCACCAACGTCTCTGCCGCCCACCTCCAGGGCACCGGCTCCGTTGAGGGGGTGGCCCGCTGCAAGCAGGAGCTCTTCGATGGGGCCCGCCCAGGGGATGTCTGCCTGGTGAACGCCGATGACCCCTTCGTCTCAGCCATGCCTTTGCCCGAGGGGGTGCGCGAGATCCGCTACGGCAGCCGCAGGGACGTGGACGTGCGCCTGCTCCAGGCCACCGTGGATCCGCAGACTCTGAGCACCTTGGTCGAGATCGCTCTGCCCAACGAGACCCTCAGCGCCCGCATCCCAAGTCCCGGCCGCCACCTGGCCCTCAACGCCACGGCCGCTGCTGCCTTGGGGTGGTCCCTGGGTCTGAGCGCGGACCAGATCGCAGAGGGGCTCTCCCGCTACCAGCCCGTGGGCATGCGCATGCGGGTCGACAGCGTCGGTGGGGTGACCGTGCTCAACGACGCCTACAACGCCAACCCGGCGTCGATGCGTGCTGCGCTAGAGACCCTCGCTCAGCTGCCTGGCCGCCGCATCGCGCTCTTGGGTGAGATGTTGGAGCTCGGTGGAGAAGAGGCGGCCTTCCACGAAGCTGTGATCCGTCACATTGCTCTGTTGAACCTGGATCTGGTTGGGTTGAGCGGTCCGCTGATGGCGGCCCAAGCTGGCCTCGCTCGGGAGCTGGGCGTTGAGGTGGTTGCCGCCAAGGACGCCACGGAGCTGGCCGCCATGCTCAAGGGGCAGATCCACGCCAAAGACGTGGTCCTGCTCAAGGGCTCACGCGGCGCACGTATGGAACGGGCCTTGCAGTGCCTACCTGGAGAGGAGGCCTAATGCTCTACCACCTACTGGTTCCGCTCTCGGAGACGAGCATCATCTTCAACCCCATCCGCTACGTCAGTACGCGGACGGCGCTGGCGATGCTCACAGCATTGGGCTTCTGTTACCTGATCTATCCTTGGTTCATTCAGTGGATGAACCAGCGCAAGCTCGAGCAGATCATTCGCACGGAGGGACCGGAGTCCCACCGCACCAGCAAGCTGGGAACCCCCACCATGGGCGGCGTTCCAATCCTGATGGGCATTGGCCTCTCGGGGCTGCTCTGGTGCCGTCTGGACCAGCCCGTGGTGCACATCGCGCTGATCGTGCTGCTTGGCTACGGCGTGATTGGATTTGTAGACGACTGGAAGAAGATCATGGAGCGCAGCTCCGACGGTCTGGCCGGTCGCTGGAAGATCATCGGACAGCTGGGATTCGGAGGGGTGGCCCTGGCCTATGGCCTCTGGTCTGGTGCGATGACCCCAGAGATTCCCTTGCCCTTCCTCAAGGGCACCTCCATCGACTTCGCCAACCTCTGGGACGGCGCTCCGAGCTGGTTGAGCTGGCTCTATGTCGTCGCTGGGCTCTTCATCTTGGTCGCCATGAGCAACGGCGTGAACCTGACCGATGGTCTGGATGGCTTGGCCATTGGGCCCGTGATGATCAGCGCGGCGACCTTCGCGATTTTGGCCTACATCGCCGGCCACACCGGCTTTGCGGAGTACCTGTCCGTTCCCTACGTGGAGGGGGCCAGCGAGCTCACCATTCTGTGTATGGCGTGTATTGGTGCGGGTCTTGGGTTCCTTTGGTACAACGCCTATCCTGCGCAGATTTTTATGGGCGATGTGGGCTCCCTTGCCCTGGGCGGATTCCTCGGAATCGTGGGCCTGCTCTCCAAGCATGAACTGCTCTTGCCTCTGGTCGGTGGCATCTTCGTGCTCGAGGCCGCCAGCGTGGTCATCCAGGTCATGGGCTTCAAGATCACCAAGCGCCTCACAGGCGAAGGCAAGCGCATCTTCGCGATGGCGCCCATCCATCACCACTATGAGAAGCAGGGCTGGTCGGAGCCTAAGATCATCGTGCGTTTCTGGATCATCAGCATCCTGCTCGCCCTTGTCGCACTCACCACCTTGAAGCTGCGCTGATGTCTGCCACCCTCTCCAAAGTCACTGTTCTGGGTGCCGGACGTTCCGGCCAGGCTGCTGCTGAGCTGGCCTTGGCTCAGGGTGCGCGTGAGGTGGTGCTGACGGATCTGAACACCGAGGCGCCCCTTTACCAGGGCCCGCACGCGGAGCGCGTTCGCCACGTCTACGGGGTCCATGATGAGGCCGATCTCATCCAGACCGATCTGGTCGTCCTGAGCCCAGGCATCCCGGCCAGGGCTGCGCCCGTCAAGCTGGCGCAGGACGCCGGCGTCGAGGTCATTGGAGAGCTGGGCTTCGCCGCCCGCTACCTGGCCAAGACCCAGCCGATTCTGGCCATCACCGGCACCAACGGCAAGTCCACCGTGACCCACTTCCTGGCCCAGATCCTGGAGTCGGCCGGCATGAGGACCTTCGCCGGTGGCAACCTGGGTACGCCTCTGAGCGCGGCCGTTGGGAAGGGCTTCCAGGTCCTGGCAGTCGAGGTCAGCTCCTACCAGCTGGAGCTGCCCGGAGACTTCTCGCCTTGGGCCGCGGTCATCCTGAATCTGAGTCCAGATCACCTGGGTCGTCACGGGGACATGGCCGGCTACGCCCAAGCCAAGGCCCGCATCTTCGACGGCCTTCGACCCGCTGGCCTGGCGGGCATGCCCCACCAAGAGCACCTGGAGACCGCAGCCCAAGACAAGCCGGGTCGACGGGTCTGGTTGGACGATGTGGACGTGGATCAACCCGTCTTGGACTCCCTGCGCATTCTCGGACGCCACAACCGCTGGAACGCAGCGGTGGCCATGCTGCTCGCAGCCGAGGTCGGTGTGGTGCCCCATGATCTCTCCACGCTGCAGGGCTTGCCCCACCGCTTGGAGCCTGTGCCCAGCCGGGACGAGCGCACGTGGATCAACGACTCCAAGGCCACCAACGTCGAGGCGGCCCAGGTCGGCATCTCCGCGCTGGAAGGGCCCGGGGTCATCCTGCTGGGTGGAAAGGGAAAGGACGGCGCCGACTACGCCGCGCTCCAGGGCCCAATCGACGGCCGCCCCATCATCTGCTTTGGCCAAGCCGGCCCAGAGATCCACGCGGTCTTGGGCGGTGAGCTTGTGGCCACCTTGGAGCAGGCGGTCGCCCGGGCCCAAGGGGTCACCTTGCCAGGGGAGAGCGTCTTGCTCTCGCCGGCTTGCTCCAGCTTTGACGCATTCGACAACTTTGAGCAGCGTGGACGAATCTTCGCCCGCCTGGTTCAGGAGCTCTCATGAGCACAGACACTCTCAAGCCTGCCTCCCAGGAGCGCGCCCCCAGCGTCTCTCCCGGACTGCCCATGGCCCCGCGTCGTGGCTACGACACGGTCCTGATGGGCTTGGTGGTGGTCTTCCTGATCGTCGGCCTGGTCATGGTGCAGTCCGCGAGCGGGCCCACCGCAGCCGAGGACTACGGCGATGCCTTCCGCTACGTGCGCCGTCAGGGCATGGCCATGGCCGCGGGCATCGTCGGGTGCTTCGCAGTGGCCCTGGTGCCCTATGAGTGGCTGCGCAAGTACGCCTTTCATGCCTACGGCGCGGTCCTGTTGTTGCTCACCGCTGTGCTGGCCTTCCCGGCGCAAGGTGGCGCCAGGCGTTGGATCTCCCTGGGCTCTGTGAACTTCCAGCCCAGCGAGTTCATCAAGATCGCAGTGGTTCTGGCCATGGCCCAGCTCCTCAGCTCCAACGTGGGCAAGATCGACGACATCAAGGGCTTCCTCTGGAAGGCCATCTTGCTGCCGGCGCCAGCCCTTGTCTTGTTGCTCCTGGAGCCCGACATGGGCACCACAGTCATCACCGCAGGCCTGGCGTTCCTGTGCATCTACTTGGCCGGCCTCAAGCAGAGCTGGGTCATCGGGCTCTTTGGTGGCGGCTTGGCCGTCGGTGTTCCTGTGATGCTCAGCGCCGAGTACCGCGTGCGTCGCTTCACCAGCTTCATGAACCCCTGGGAGGACTACTACGGCGACGGCCACCAGGTCATCCAGTCCATGATTGCCTTTCACAGCGGGGGCCTCACCGGCGCGGGCTTGGGCGAGTCCCAGGCCAAGCACCAGTTCTTGCCTGAGCCTTGGACCGACTTTGTGGGATCCGTGCTCGCTGAAGAGCTGGGCCTCATCGGCCTGCTCGTGCTCATCGTGGCCTACGGCCTGCTCATGTGGCGCGGCCTGCGCATCGCCCGTCAGGCCTCCGACCTCTTTGGGGTCATCACCGCCACGGCGCTCACCGTCGCCATCGGCGGACAGGCCTTCCTGAACTTGGGCGTGGCCATGGGCATCGTGCCACCCAAGGGGCTGGTGCTGCCCTTCATGAGCTACGGCGCCTCGGCGGTCATGGGGCACCTGGTGTGCATCGGGCTGCTCTTGAACATCTCGGCCCACCAAACGCCGATCCCGCGCGGACCCACGGTCTACCGGGCCACCCGAAAAGCAGAGGGGCTGTAGATGCGCCACATGTTCCGCGGTCAGGTCCGCATCATTCACTTCGTTGGCATCGGCGGCTCGGGCATGAACGGCATCGCCGAAGTGCTGCTCAACATGGGCTTCCACGTCAGCGGCTCGGACTTGGCCGAAGGGGCCAGCGTCAGGCGCCTCCGGGAGCTGGGGGCCGAGATCATCATCGGCCACGCACCGGAGAACTTGGGCCAGGCCGACGTGGTGGTCAAGAGCACTGCGGTGCCCTTGCACAACCCGGAGATCAAGGCTGCCATGGCACAGGGCGTGCCCGTGATTCCACGCGCGGAGATGCTCGCTGAGCTGATGCGCATGAAGTACGGCTTGGCCATCGCAGGCACCCACGGCAAGACCACCACCACCTCGATGCTGGCCACCGTCTTGGCGGCCGCGGGTCTGGACCCCACCATCGTCATCGGCGGCAAGCTGGACGCCATCGGCTCCAACGCCCGCATGGGGGCCGGGGAGTACCTGGTCGCCGAGGCCGATGAGAGCGATGGCTCCTTCATGTTCCTGGACCCGACTGTCGCCGTCATCACCAACGTGGATCCGGAGCACCTGGAGCACTACGGCGACTTTGAGAAGCTCAAGGAAACCTTCGTGGCCTTTGCCAACAAGGTGCCCTTCTTCGGCTTCGCTGTCGTGTGTTTGGACCACCCTGTGGTGCAGGAGCTCCTGCCACAGCTCCGCAAGCGCGTCATCACATACGGCCTGTCCAGGCAGGCTGACGTTCGTGCCGAGGCCATCGAGCAAGTGGGTTTGGACAGCAGCTTTGACGTGGTCTGGCGCGGTGTGGCCCAGGGCCGCGTGCGCCTCTCTATGCCTGGTCTCCACAACGTCGCCAACGCCTTGGCGGCGGTAGCCACAGCCTTGGAGTTGGAGATTCCCTTCGTCCAGATCCAAGAGTCACTAGAGGGCTTCACCGGCGTGCAGCGCCGCTTCACCGTGCGGGCCGAAGAGGCCGGCGTGATGATTGTCGACGACTACGGCCACCACCCCGTGGAGATCGAGACCACGCTGGCTGGTGCACGGGAGGGCTTCCCCAACAAGCGCATCATCGCCGTGCTGCAGCCCCACCGCTTCACGCGGGTGCGGGACCTCTTCAACGACTTCTGCCGCGCCTTCAACCGCGCCGACCACGTGGTCGTCTGTCCGGTCTACCGGGCCGGAGAGCAGCCCATCGCTGGCGTGGACCACCACAGCTTGGCGGAGGGACTGCGCAGTCACGGGCACCGCTCCGTGCACGTCGCCAACGATCTGGACCAAGCCACCGAGCACTTGGTCGCCATGGTCGAGCCGGGCGATTTGGTCATCACCTTGGGCGCTGGAAACGTCAACAGCGTCTGCACCAGCCTGGCCGAGCGTCTGCGGTGATAGATACGCGCCTGTTGGAGGAGCTTTCCCAAGTGGAAGGTCTCTCGGTCAGGCACCGGGAGCCCATGGCCGTCCACTGCGTCTGGCGGGTGGGCGGACCGGTGCTCTACCTCGTCGCCGAGACCGAGCAGGCCGCCAAAGAGTGCGTGACCCTCTGCTCCAAGGCCAAGCTGCGGCTGCGTCCCTTCGACGGACCCAACGCCCTGGTTCGAGACGGCGGGGACGACTTGGCCTGGCTGCGCATTGGAAGCCCTGCGATGGGCTTTGAGGTGGACGAGGAGAAGGTGCACATCGGTGCCCAGCTTCCTGCGGCAGTGGCGGCGCGCCGCATGGCAGCGCTCGGTCTCTCGGGTTTGGAAGCACTCACGGGTCAGGCCGGCACCGTGGCCGATGCCGTACGCAGTGGCCAGGTCCAATCTGAGACTCTGCGCTGCATGCGAGGCCGCCGAGTCTCTGTCGGAGAGAAGCTGGGAGAGAACCACCACCTCTTGGTCGTGAGCTTGCCTGTGGTGACCTCGACTGTGGGGGCCGTTCAAGGGGCAGGACGGGGCGTGGTGGCCAAGCGCCGCGGCGTGGGTCCGGGCCTTCCAGGCATGCTCCTACAGAACCCCAAGCGCGGTACGGCCGCTGAGCGCATGGCTGAGAGCGGCCTCTGCGGCGTGCGTCTTCGCGGTCTGCAGATCGGGCTTTATGAGCCCAACCAAGTCATCAACCGAAGCGGGGAGGGCACGGTCCAAGACCTGTTGTTGCTCCTCAAGCTGAGCCAGGACCGCGTCAGAGCGCGAACGGGCGTGGTGCTGGATTCGGCTTTGACACCCCGGGGGCGAAACGTCTCCTCAACTGGCGGCCGCGGCCGCGGGAGGCGCTGATGGGCATCGAGAAGAGCCAGCGTATTGGTGTACTGATGGGCGGTCTCTCCGCCGAGCACGATGTCTCCATCAAGTCTGGAAAGGCCGTGCTCGCGGCGCTCTTGGAGCGGGGCTGGGACGCCGTCGCGGTGATGGTGGACAGCGAGCTGCCCGTCACTCTGAGAGAGCAAGGCATCGAGGTGGCGTGGTTGGCGCTGCATGGCCAGTTCGGCGAGGACGGCTGCGTTCAAGGCCTGCTGGAGTTGATGCGCATCCCGTACACCGGGAGCGGGGTTCTGGCCTCGGCCACAGCCATGGACAAGATCACCACCAAGCGCCTGCTTCAGGACACCGTCATCCCGATGCCCCAGGACCGGGTCTGGCGGGGCGGGGACCCCTTCCCAGAGGCCGTACGTCTACCCGTCGTCGCCAAGTTCCCCGAGGGTGGCTCCACCCTCGGTCTGGCCATTTGCCACGACGCCGGAGACCTGGAGAAGGCGCTCTTGGACTTGAGCAAGCTCGGTGGTCAGGTGCTGCTGGAGCAGTTCGTCACCGGCATGGAGATCACTGTCGCCGTTCTGGACGGCCACGCCTTCCCCAGCGTCGGCATCGTACCGGCCAGCGGGACCTTCGACTACGAGGCCAAGTACGTCGAAGGCAAGACCGTGTACCAGGTCCCGGCGCAGGTCTCCTCGGACGTGGACCGTGCTGCGCGCCAATATGCCCTTGTGGCCTACGAAACCTTGGGTCTCAACGGGGTGGCGCGGGCCGACTTCATTGTGGACGCTGAAGGGGTGCCTTGGTTCTTGGAGATCAACACCCTGCCGGGCATGACGTCCACGAGCTTGTCGCCTATGGCCGCCTCTTTGGAAGGCATGGACTTTGCCTCCCTCGTCGAGGCCATCTTGGCTGGCGCCCGCTGCGAGAAGCAGCCAGCCAAAGGCTCCAAGGATCCTTGATCAACGACTTACAGGTATTTACTTGTCAAGAGCACTCGGCCCTTGGTAAGAATTGCAAACAAAGCTGACTGTGTGCGGAAAATGAGCAGGCTGGAGCAGATGCTGGAGACCCTTCAGCGCCCTACTTGGGTGGATGGGGTCGTGCGCCGAGGGCGCGTGGCGCTCGCAGCTCTGCTGGTCAGTGGTGGCCTCGTTCTCGGATGCAGTCACTACGAGTCCTTCGCGCGGGTTCAGAGCGTCGAGGTCGTGGGTGCTGAGCACGCGGGCCAAGCGTCCATTCGGCACCTCGCTGACCTGAGCTTGGGCGAGTCGCTCTTGTTGATCGACACCCAGCGCTCGCTCGACCAAGTCGCCTCGCACCCTTGGGTCGAGCACGTTGAGCTCTCTCGCCACCTCTCCGGCGAGGTGGTCGTCACGGTTCAGGAGCACGAGTCCGCTCTGCTTCTTGCGACCCACAAGGGTCTGTACCGGGTCTCTCCCCAGGGCAAGGTCTTCGTGCGTGCCCGCGGCGGCGAGCTGGATCAGGTCCTGCTCACCGGTCTGAGCCCTGAGCTTTTGGACCAGCAGGGACCGCTGTCGCAGCGCATCATTTCCGAGGCCTTGGCGGTGCTGGTTCGGGTCGATTCCAGTTCCGCGATTTCGCGGGATGATCTGTCCGAACTGCACTTTGATCCACTGCTTGGATTTTCCCTGCTCATGCGCAATGGCACCGAGATCCGAATCGGTTACCTCTCGCCCGATCAGGCCATTACGCGCCTGGATGCGATGGTGCAGCGCAGTCTGGACCTGAGCGAGCCCACCCTGGTCGACCTCGACCTGGACGGCTTGGCTCTCGCAACGCCCTTGGCCGCCTTGCGGTCTGTTCCGGGCACCCCCCCTTCTTGATTTCCCCTCCTGAGCTCCTGCTCAACAAATCCCTCCTCTCTCCCCCTCCTGGAGCCTCTCCTATGAACATCGAGCTCATCGAAAACGAGCTGTCCGACGGCGCGAAGATCAAGGTGATCGGCGTGGGGGGCGGCGGTAACAACGCAATCAACACGATGATCTCCTCCGGCATGACCGGCGTTGAATTCATTGCTGTGAACACCGACAGCCAGGACCTGCGTCGCAGCCTGGCCACCCGCCGCTTCCAAATGGGTGGTCAACTCACCCGCGGCCTGGGCGCCGGTGCAAACCCCGAGGTGGGCCGCGAGGCTGCCTTGGAGGACCGTGACCGTCTCTCCGAGCTGGTCGTTGGCGCCGACATGGTCTTTGTGACTGCAGGCATGGGCGGCGGCACCGGTACCGGCTCCGCACCCGTCTTGGCTCAGCTGGCCAAGGAAGCTGGCGCACTGACCGTTGGCGTCGTGACCCGTCCTTTCTGGTTCGAGGGCAAGAAGCGCCGTCGTCAGGCTGAGGAGGGCATCGAGACCCTCAAGGGTGTGGTCGATACCTTGATCACCATTCCCAACCAGCGCCTGATCTCCATGGCCAACGAGCGCACCACCATGAAGGAGGCCTTCCACTTGGCCGACCAGGTGTTGCTGCAGGCTGTGAAGGGTGTCTCCGACCTCATCAACAACGAAGGCATCGTCAACGTCGACTTTGCTGACGTGCGCACCACCATGGCAGCCAAGGGCGTCGCCCTGATGGGTGTCGGTACCGCGAGCGGTGAGCACAAGACTGTGGACGCCGCCCAGCGCGCCATCTCCAGTCCTCTGCTGGACGACGTGAGCATCTCCGGAGCCACCTCCGTGTTGATGAACATCACGGGCAACTCCAACCTGACCATGTACGAGATCAACGAGGCCTCGACCCTGATTCAGGAGGAGTGCCACGAGGACGTGAACCTCATCTGGGGTTGGGTCATCGACGACACCATGGAAGACGAGACCCGCGTGACCGTCATCGCCACCGGCTTTGAAGAGGCCCGCCAGTCTGCCCTGCCCAGTGTGGAGCGTCGCGTCGCAGCCCAGGTTGCCGGCGGTGGACGTCAAACCCGTGGCGGTGGTCGCAAGCAGCTCTCCAGCGGCTTTGACCTGAACCACGACGACTACGACATCCCGACCTTCTACAAGAACGCCGACTGAGCGGACGTGTAGGAAGGGAACACATGGCCTCGCCTTCGGGTGGGGCCTTGTTGTTTTGGGAGCGGATGCGCCTTGGCACGGGCATGCCAGGGTGTAAGAAAGCCCATGCCAAGTTGGCACGCTTCTTTCGGAGCCTTAGAGAGCTGCGGTAGACGCTGCGGTGACAGCCCTGTAAAGTTGCCCATCCTTCGGAGGTTCATCCATGCTCGCATCCCTGCTTCTCGTCTCTCTCGCTTCTGCTGAAGAGAGTGGCATTTCGGACGCTGAGACCAACTACACCGGCGCCATCATCTTGGAAGGCAAGGTGGACGCGAGCGTCGCGACTTACGGTGCTGGTGTGACTCATGACTACGGGTACTTCACCGGTGAGATTGGTCAGACGGAGTACGCGTATTGGTCAGGCAACACCCTCTACATGGGAGCGGAGGATGACGACGGCAACTCCGTGGATGGAATCGTTGAGTTTTTCTGGTTCGAGAGCTCAATCGACCGTGGGGCGGACTTCTATGTTGCCGTGATTAAGGTCCGGTCCACCCCGAATCTGAGTGATGACTACTATTTGAACACCGGGGCGAACAATCCTGTACAGCAGGTCTGGGTCAACGGGGCGGTCGGTGACTCCCAGGCCTTCCGGTGGGACTGGAGTTTGCCCTTCGAGAGCTATGGCCTGGATTCCTATGGTCAAGCCACTCTGCGCAACAGCTACGGTGTAGGTGCGTCGGCCGAGGGTTCGGCCATGTACGCTGAGACCTACGACATCGACGAGACGACCAAGGTTGAAGGTAAGGTCCAAGCCAAGGGCAACGTCTCCAGTGAGTACAACGTCAAGACGGAGTTCACCACTGAGCTTTGGCATTGGGAGACTCGGGTTCTCGGGCGGCCGGGTGAGATGAAGTGGAGCACCGAACTCACGAATGACCACCAGGAATCGGAGAGCGCCTACTACGAGTACTTTTTGGTCATGCAGGCAGAGGAAGGCACCTCTTTCACCATCGATAGCCTTGAGATGAGTGCCGCATTCGATCAGGGAGGATGGGGCTGGGGAGCCGAGATGTGGAACGAGTTCTCCGTCGCTGTGAATGACATCGAGCTCACCCGTCCGGCCTACACCCCAGACGAGCCCGATGACACGGGCGAGGACACGGGCGAGGACACCGGCGAAGACACCGGCGTGCTCGACACGGGGGATACCGACACTGACGAGACCGACCCGTCCGCAGGCGGCCCCGATGGCGGCCCCTCGAACCCCTTCGCCGACCCCGGTGAGGAGAGCGGTGGCTTCTTTGGCTGTAGCAGCGTTGCGGGTGGATCCTTCGCTGGCTTTGGTCTGCTGTTGGCTGGCTTGGCCCTGGTCTTCCGTCGTCGCGACTGAGTTGAGAGCGGTTGTTTCCAACGCCGCTCGCTGAGCAAGGGCGGTCCTTCGGGGCCGCCTTTGTTGCTCTGGGGTCTACAGGCCTTGAGTGAGCAAGATGCTCGTCACGCCCACCCAAGAGCCCACCTCGGCTGTACTTGTGTTCCCGCAGCCAATCGCCAGATCGTCCATCTGGTCGCCGTTGACGTCAAGCATTGTCATGTTCGAGAGCCACCCGCACTCACCATCTTCGATAGCGCCGAACTCGGCCGTGGCGTCATCATGCGTGAGCGCGCCTTCTAGGGGGCCTGCGAACAGCCAAATCGTGCTCTTGTCCTTGTCCAGGGCTTGGAATGCGGCCAGATCGGAGACTTCATCACCATTGGTGTCTCCAGTGGCCATCCCCAAACCAAAGCTGGTGCCTCCACCCTTTCCCTGAATGGATGCGTCAGCGTCTCCAGCGTCTCCACCGCTGGTCCAGCCAGAGGCATCGCTCAGGAAGACGTAGGCGAAACCCACGTTGCTCCAAGTGGATGTTGACTGCCTGGGGGCCGATACAGCCCAGTCTGTGTAGCCATCTCCGTTGAAGTCGCCGGTCTGCGCGCTGTTTCCAAACTGTGTGTCCTCGTACGCCCCCTCAAAGCGCAGAGCTACATCGGAGATCCCGAACTCGCCGGTAGCCCAAGTGCTTTGCTCAAGAAGATACAGGCTGTCTGTTGCTGGCTCGCTGATCAGGAGACCGTCAATGCCATCTCCGTCAAAGTCGGCCGACTCAAGGCCATGCAGCCAGCTGAGCAGGTCACCTTCGTTGCTCCCGTAGAGCTGAATCTCCGCGTCATAGACTGGATCTCCGTCCTTTGGGAGTGACGTCCAGATCCAGACAGCGCCTGTGTTGTGGAGCCATCCAATGTTTCCCAGAGCCAATGCACGCTGACCACCCCCCAGTTCCAAGCCTGCAGCAGAGTAGCCGTATCCGGGCCATCCAGCGGACACCTCGATCTGGGTTCCAGACCCTGAACTGGCCGTCAAAAACAAGTGTCCCTCATCGCTGTCTTTTTCGAGGTCGCCAGCGACCCACAGGTCGCCGTAGCCATTCCCATCGATGTCCCCAACATCGACGATTGCTGCGCCGGCCCCCTGACCCCCGGTCGAGAAATAGGACTGCCAGTCGGAATCCCTCTTTTCGATCCCCTCCAGAATTGGAGTCGAGTACGCACCTATCCATCCAGCATCAGTTCCTGACAGCGCCTCTCCTGGGGCGCCGATTACCAAAGTGTCGGCTGGGCCTCCAGGATTGCTGGCAAGTCCTGTGAGGCCTGTCCCGAAGCGCTCCTTGGAGTACGCCCCCCAAATCATGATGTCCCCCGTCGACACCTTGTACTCTGTCTCTTATACACATCTGACGCTGCCGACGAAGAGGATAGTGTAGATC
>CAJXRZ010000115.1 GCA_913060515.1 uncultured Pseudomonadota bacterium
CGAGATTTCTGCCTGTCTCGTGGGCTCGGAGATGTGTATAAGAGACAGGGTGACCACAGCTCAGCTCGCCCAGATGGGAAGCGCCTTCTTTCCCAGTGCACCGGGTCTGCAGTGGCTCTCCATCGAGAACCTGGAGGGCCTAGAGCGCACTGCGCCTGTATCCAGAGAGCAAGCCGGAGAACTGGCTCTGCTGCAGTACACCTCTGGCTCCACCTCCTCCCCGCGTGGGGTGATGGTGGGCCACGACAACTTGATGCACAACCTGAGTCACATTTACTGGGCCGAGCAGAACAGGCCGGAGACCGTCTCCCTCTCTTGGCTGCCGATGTCCCATGACATGGGGCTCATCGAAGGGGTGCTGCAGCCCTTGTACAGCGGTCACCATGGCTACTTGATGTCACCTGTCGCATTTATGCGCAAGCCGCTTCGCTGGCTTCAGGCCATCTCTGAGTACGGCGTGACCGTCTCCGGTGGACCCAACTTCGCCTACGATTTGTTGCTCAACCGCCTGGGCTCCGAGCCCTTGATGGAGCTGGCGCCGGAGCTGGACCTGAGCCGCTGGCGCTTCGCCTACTGTGGCTCTGAGCAAGTTCGTGTCCCCACCATCGAGGCCTTCTGTGCCCGCATGGCGGGCGTTGGTTTCCAGCGCAAGGCCTTCCGTCCACTCTATGGCTTGGCCGAGGCCACCCTTGGGGTAACAGAAGGGCGTGCTGGCGGTGAACCTCGCTACCAGCGGCGCGTTGATGGCAGCGGCGAGCGCTTGTTGGTGTCCTGTGGGACCACCGCCGAGGGCATGGAGATGCGCATCGTCGACCCAAGGAGCCATGAGCTAGTGTCCCCGGGCGAGGAGGGGGAGATCTGGTTGGCAGGGCCCTGCGTGACCCGAGGCTACTGGCGACGTCCAGAGCAGACCCAGGACACCTTCGCAGCCCAGATCAAGGGGGAGGAGAAGCGCTACCTGCGCACTGGAGACTTGGGCTTTGTGCTGGAGGAGGGACTCTACATTAGCGGCCGCATCAAGGAGCTCATCGTCTCCCGTGGACAAAACGTTTATGCGACAGACCTGGAACAGACCGCCGAGGCCGCAGAGAGTGCGCTTCGTCGCGGGGGCGCTGCGGCCTTTGCTGTGCAGGGAGAGCAGGAGAGCGCGGGCATCGTCGCGGAGATCAGCCGCACGGCCCTGGCCGCCGGTCCGGAGCCTGAAGTGCTGCAGGAGTGGGCCCAGCGGGTCCGTCGGGCGGTGGCACGTGCCCACGCAGTGCCGGTCTCGGTGGTGGTCCTGGTCAAGCCGGGGACCCTGCCTCGCACGACCAGCGGCAAGCGTCAGCGTCTGCGCATCGCCAAGCTCTGGCGGGATGGGAAGCTCAAGACCCTCGCAGTGACAGCAACGGCAGCAAGCACAAAGCAAATCTCACTGCGCGAGCGTGTGGCCAGTCTGCTCGGGGTAGAAGTCTCGACCTTGGATGAGAGCCTCACGCTGCCAGAGCTGGGCTTGGACTCCGTGCGGGCCCTCGAGCTGCTCGCTGAGCTCGAAGACCAAGGTGGGCAGCTGCCCATCGCCATGCTGCTGGGCTTGAGCCTGAAGAGCTTGCATGAGCGCCTACAGGAGCCGGCGGTCCCGGTGGAGACCCCTTGGTTCCAAGATGCGCAGCTGCCTGCAGAGCTGGTTTGCGGCGTGTCACGGCCTGAGCCGAGCGGCCGGGTCCTCGTCACAGGGGCCACGGGCTTTCTGGGGGGCCACATCGTGCTGGAGTTGCTCCGCACGAGCGCTCAGCAGGTGCTCTGTCTGGTGCGTGGGGGAGGGGGGCAGCGTCGCTTGCTGGAGGCTCTGGCAGCCCACGCCGGGTGGCGCTCGACGTGGCGAGAGCGGGTGCAAGTCATTGAGGGCGACTTGAGTCTGCCCGGATTGGGCTTGTCTTCAGCAGCCAAAGAGGAGCTGGAAGGAGGCTTTGACGCCGTGTTTCATGCTGGCGCGATGGTGAACTGGGTCTACCCCTACGCAGCCTTGGCCCCCAGCAACGTCGGCGGCACACTGGCCCTGCTGCGCCTGGCCAGCCAGAAGGCCACGCCCTTCGTCTACATCTCCACCATGGCCTGCTGCTGGTCACTGGGCGCGGAGGGGGTGTTCAGCGAAGAGAGCGACCCCATGGCGCACATCGAGGGAATCCACCTGGACTACGCCCGCAGCAAGGCCGTGAGTGAGTCTCTCGTTCGCCAGGCAGGGGAGCGCGGTGTGCCCGTCTCCATCCTGCGACCCGGCTTGATCTTCTCCAACGCCGAGACTGGCCAGCACAGCCCTGGGGACTTCCTCTCGGCTCTGTTCAAGGGGTGCATCGAGATGGGCCTGGCCCCAGAGATGGACTGGTGGCTGGACGTCTGCCCGGTGGATGAAGTGGCCAGCCTCGCCGTGAGCCGTGCAGGTCACCCTGGGACTCTGCACATGGAAGCCCAGGACCGGCGCCCCTGGCGTGCTGTGGTGCTTTGGATGAACCTGCGTGGCTATGCAGTGAAGCTGGTGCCCTACGCCGATTGGAGCAGGCAACTCAAGCTGCACTGTCGCGACCCCGAGGCCACCTTGCGGCCGCTGCTCAGCTTCTTCACCCGTCCCGTCCCGGGCCTGAATGGGTTGCGGTTGCCCCAGCTCTACGAGGAGAGCCGTCGCAACAACATCGAGAGTCAGCGCTCCAACGATGCCTTGCGCTCCCTGCCTCGGCGAGCTCTGGATGCGGAGCTCTTGGAGCGTGCCTTCGGCGGCCTTGTGGCCAGCGGCTTCATGCCCGCGCCGAGTCGGCCGGTCACCCCGAAGGCCCAGGGGCCCGAGCACCGCGCTCTCTTTCAGGCTTGCCTGGAGCGGACGGGTTCAGTTGGCCTGCAGGTGCTCACCGCGAAGCGTCTGCCATGGGGAGAGGCTGGCTCGGAGGTGCGAAGCAGCGTCATCGGCGAGCTGGCATCCTGGCGCTATGGCCAAGCTGCTGGATTGTCCCGCTTTGAGTTGCAGCTGTCCGAAGGGAGCCTGCCTGTGGTTCTCAAGGCTCAGGTGCCTGGCGATTCGGCCTTTGAGATTGGCGGCGAAGTTGCCGCCCTGTGTAGCGAAGCCCTGGGAGATGCGTGGCGTGCACACCGCCACCACAGCGAGGTGCTCCAAGGAGACCTGCGCGAGGCGGCCCTGTACCGCACCCAGGACCCCCGCTTTGTGGCCCACACCCCGTCGCTGCATGGTCAGGGCCCCGGTCAGCTCGTGCTGGAGGACCTGAGCGGGCTGCCTCTGATGGACTGCGCGGAGCAGCCAGGGGCTTGGGACAGTCAAGCCATCCAGGCTGCCCTCCAGGGCATCGCCCAGCTTCACAGCGTGTGGCTGGGGGAGACCCTGGACCAGGACTGGCTGGCTGCCCCTCGCAGCTCTAGCAGCGTGCTCGAGCAGACCTCGCTCTGGAGAGCCTTGGCCGACTTTGCTCTGAGCCGATCCTTCGGGGAGTGGCTGGGACTGGCTGGACGAGCGCGCTACGCCGAGCTTCGGGCCGACATGTCTTGGGCCAGCAGCCTGGATAGCGGACCACGGACGCTGATACACAATGACTTCAGCCCCAGGAACGCGGCACTGCGTGAAGATGGTCGGCTGTGCGTCTATGACTGGGAGCTGGCGAGCGGTGGGTTGCCCCAACGTGACCTCGCTGAGTTCTTGTGTTTCACCCTGGACAAAGACACGGACTCGCTACAGATTGCGGAGCTCGTTGAGCTGCACCGCAGCGCGCTGGAGCAGGCATCCGCTCAGACCCTCAACCCAGAGCAGTGGCGCCTGGGTTTTGGTGCCGCTTTGGCGGACCTGATGGTCACCCGGCTTCCGCTCTACGCCATGATTGACGCCTTCCGGCCCCAGCGCTTTCTGGAGCGTGTGGTCGGCACTTGGTGTCGTCTGGACGGCTGGGCCCGGGAGCTGCCAGGTGGCTGATCTGCCGCCCATCTCCGAAGTCGCTCAGCTCAAGGCCCGGAACCTGAGCGGTGCCTTGTACACGGTGCTGTGCCTGACCCTCACTGGGGGTGGACTCGCTCTGGGTCAGCTGGACCTGCTCTGGCCGGACTTGATGGTGCCGCTGCAGTGGGGGGCGTGGGTGCTTGGGCAGCTTCTGCTGGCGTTGGGGTTGTTGCAGTGGTTTGTGCTGCTGCATGAGTGCGGCCACGGCGTGCTCTTTCGCTCACGCTTCTTCAACCGCGTCGTCGGCCACATGGCGGGCTTGTTCTGCACCATTCCCTTTGCGAGCTGGCAGCCCATTCACGCCATGCACCACAAGTGGACGGGGTGGCAGGACCTGGACCCGACCACGGCCTCCTTGGTTCCCCGTCCGCTGGGAAAGGCCGAGCGCCTGTTGATGAACGGTTGCTGGCGCTTCTGGATTCCGGCCTTCTCTGTGGTGTATCGGGTCTCCAACTTCTGGAACCTGCCGCGTCTGAAGCGCCTTTTGCCCAAGGCGGTTCGCGGGATCGCCATCAACGCCGCGGTGCTGGCGCTGCTCTACTTTGGGCTGATCTGGACCATCGGCTTGGGCGAGCTGCTCTTGGCGCTTGGGCCGGGTTTGGTGCTCTCGCTCATCATGCTCGACCCCATCATGCTCAGTCAGCACACCCACATCCCCCTGAAGAGAAGCGGAGGGGAGCCGGTCAAGCCTTTCGCGACACAGAAACAGGGGGTGTTCACCCGCTCTCTGCGTTTCCCAGACTGGTTCTCACGCTTCATCTTGCTGCACTTCGATGCCCACGAGCTGCACCACGTCTTTCCCTTTGTGCCTGGGTACCGCCTGCGGGAGATCGACTTCACCCCGGAGAACGAGGCCCACTGGCTGCGCTGGATCCTCATGGCCCGGAAGCTGCCGGCCGAGGTGTTTTTGTTTCAGAATCGGGATGGCAGCGGCTCAGAGGTGTGAGTCCGTCTCTTGGGCATTGCGCCACGCCATTTGCGGCGTCCCGAGCCGCCTGCTGACGTTGGTCAGCCTTCGAGGCGTCCACAGCGTTTGGACCCTGTGATTGGGGGATACTGGCCGACCCCTCTCGGAGATTCTTGGATGTCCGATTCTCTCCCCGATTCTCATGGGCGCAAAGGCCCATGGCCCGGCCATCGTGGACGTTCGCGAAGAGGCATCTGCCGCCTTCGCAGCGGATGCTAGCTTGTGGCCGGGCTCAGAGCCTCGGCAACAACCTGGACGCTCTATACGCCCCGCCCATCAGGGGGCCGAGCTCCACCAGCTCCAGAATGGTGCCATCGGGGTCTTTGAAGCAGATGAAGCGCGTCTCTCCACCGACACCGTCGGGAACCGCGCCCGGTTGCTCGGAGAGGAACTCCACGCCAGCGTTGCGCAAGGTGAGAACGTCGGCGTCCATGTCCCGTGTGGTCAGTGCGATGCGGGCGATGCCTAGGCGGTGAAGTCCACAACTGGGACGCTCTGGGTCGACAGGGTCTTGCCACTCCAGCAGGTCCAAGGTGGTCCCATCCATGTGCCGCATCAGAGCGCCGCGCACGGTGTAGTGCGCCATGCCGACTGCTTCCGCGACCTTGCCCCGCCCCTCTGGCGCGACCTCCATGAAGACCTTGAAGCCCAGCTGCTCATAGAAGGCGCGTGAGCGGTCAAAGTCGCTGCAGTTCACGTTGATGTGGAGTACGCCGTCGACGTTCAAGGCTGAGCGTCTGCGGCGAATCACTCGAATGAGTGTGATTCCCGCTGCAAGTCCGACCAGGACCAAGCCACCTAGGAGCCAGGCGTTCATGGACCGCCTCTCGCGCTGGGGGGCCGAGGCTTGATGGTGCTGCGCTTGAAGGCCAGTGCCCACCCCTCAGGCGCGAGCCAGAGGGCACGAAACACCGTCTTGGCCAGCGTGCCGCTCAGGTAGCGCAGGTGTGGGCGGCGTGCGCTCAGCGCGTGCACCATGTCGTTGATGGCATGGGCTGGGTCCTGGGCGATGGTGTCCAGTCGGGCGGCGTTGAACTGGATGAAGGCCTCCAGCCACTCCCGGGTCCAGATCTGCTTCCAGGAGCCCTCGCCGTCCTGGCGGTCCATCTCGTCCCAAGCCTTCCTGTGCGCGTCGAAGAAGCTCATCGCCAAGGGGGTACGGAGGGTCGCCGGGTTCACCACGCTGACAGGTAGGTCCCAGAGACTCAGCTCGCAGCGAAGGGCATCGGCGTAGGCCTCGATGGCGAACTTGGAGGCGTCATAGGGGGCGTTGCCCGGCAGGCTGACCAAGCCGTCTACGCTGCTGACCAACACCACGCGGCCTTGACCCCGGCGGAGCTGCGGGAGCAGATGCTGGGTGAGCAGAACGGGCGCGAAGAAGTTCACGTCCATGACCCTTCTGTAGAAGCCGATGGGCATGTACTCGATGAAGCCTGGAAGCACAGTGCCGGCGTTGTGAACCAAGCCCCACAGGGCTCCTCCACAGGCCTTCTCGATCTCTTGGACCGCTGCAGCCACCTTTGTCTCGTCCGTCAGGTCAAGACATGGCGCTAGGGCGGCGCCACGTTCCAAGGCGGCCTGGGCGCCCTCTGGGGTGAAGCACATGGCCACAACCTTGGCCCCTCGGTCTGCAAGCTGCCCAAGCAGGCCTTGCCCAAGACCTGAGTCACATCCGGTCACCACAATCCAGCGGTCCCGTAGATCGTGCCGTGGCAGCGCGCGCAGTCCGCTCCAAGCTCGAGACAAGAGAGCACAGGCCAGGAGTGACCAAGCAGCCAGTCCGGTGCCCAGAAGAAGACTCACAGTCCAGGCTGGCAGCTGCTCTAAGATGCGGGGCTCCGGTGCAATTGTGTCCTAGCCCAACCCTACTCCGCGCGGGCTGGGAAGCGCTTGAGCCTCTCTGGCCATCCACCATGGTGACACGTGTCCGACGAACTTCTGCGTGCCTACGTCAAGCGTACGGAGGGACTGGTGCAGCCGCCAGAAGTGGCGCTCATTACGATCTTTGGCGGTGTGCTTGGGCTCTTGCCAGTCTCGATGCAGAAGAAGATCATGAACAGCTCGACCAAGAAGAATCCCTACATGGGTTTCGTGGTCGAGCCCTATGCGCTCTTCTTGGCCCACGAGATCACCGACATTGAGCGTGCTCAGGCCATGATTCCGGACGACTACCGCATCGTTCCGGCGCGCATGTTTGCCGACGAGGAGCCCAAGCCACTGCTCATCTTCGGTGGTTTCTCGGTCCACACCAGCGCCTTCTGGGGCAACCGGGTGGAGATGTACATCGTCGCCGAGCACATCCCCAGCGGACTGCTCTCCTGGCTCATCGTGGACTACGACAGCAATACCTTGAGCTTCGATCCAGGCATGGGCTTCGCCAACGCGAACACCCGCAGCTCGGTCATCACAACCAGCCACCGCGGCGAGGTCGTCATGGACTTCAAGTCCGCTGTGGATGCGCGCCGCATCGCGGTAAACGCCAGCGCTCGGGACGGGGTGGAGACTGCGCTGGACCAGCAGCTGTGGGTGGATGGCAACCTGTCCATTGGCTACGGCGGAGAGCTCTCGGACGAGGCAGGGGCGGAGCCCTTTGGATTGCTCTTCGACCCAGGTGAGATGGAGCGGGCCCTGCGCATCGCCCCCGAGCACGTTCACATCGAGGAGCTGAGTTGGCACCAGGGGCTGTACGCGCCAGAGCCGCTCTCGGTGGGCTGTTTCCCATACGCCCAACACTTCATCACCAGTCAGGTACCGACCGCCTCCAAGGTGAAGACCGCCGAGGATCTGCTCAGCTTCGTGCGGAAGTTCAACGAGGGACCGGCGCCAGAAGGCTTCTCCTCTGCGGCCATCAAGAAGTCCATGTTGGTGGGCTGGCTGATTTCAACGAGTCTGACCTTCAGCTTGCTGGGGTGGGTGATTTTCGACACGGTGGCCCGGCACTGAGCGGCTGGAGCTAGGCGCGAAAGCCCTTGTCGTCGTGCTTCGGGTGGTTTTGCAGTGGTAGTATGCGGGCATGCTCGCTTTACTCCTCATTGCCTGTACCGGCGGCAACCCGGTCATCGAACCCGCAGAGCCGGTCGAGACAGACGCGGACACGGATGCCGATTCGGACAGCGACTCGGACGCTGACAGCGACGCCGACACCGACACCGACCCGGTGGACCCCGTGCAGTTCTCCGTGATGGGCGACATTCCATACGGGGAGGACGAGATCCCTGCGCTGGAAGAGCACATCGCGCAGCACAACGCCTCCAGCGCGTCCGCGTTCATGGTGCACGTAGGCGACATCAAGAGCCAAGGGGACCCCTGCGATGCCGCGGTCTACGACAGTGTCGCAGCTCAGCTGCGCCAGCTGGACGTGCCCGTCTTTGTGGTGGTCGGCGACAACGAGTGGAACGACTGCCCAGACCCGGATGAGGCTTGGGGCCTGTGGACCGAGGCCTTCCTTGGTTTCTACGGCGAGTTTGCTGGAGTAGAGACACAAGAGGGAAGAGATGAGAACTTCGCCTTTGTGCGGTCACGGACGCTCTTTCTTGGCTTCACTCTTCCAGGTGGCGCCGTTCACTCTGAAGAGGCGTGGGCTGACTTCCAAGCAGATGCTTCCAGCTGGGTCGCAGCCCAACTCGCGCGGCATGGCAGCACGGTTCAGGCCATGGTGCTGCTTATGCACGCCAAGCCGAGCTCCAAGCACGACCCCTTCATCGACGCGTTGGTGCCCATGGTCGTGGCCTTTGACCGTCCTGTGCTGCTCGTGCACGGTGACGGGCACAGTTGGATCGAGGACCAACCCTACGAGGACGCCCCGACCCTGACCCGCATCCAGGTCCAGGCCGGTGGGGACGCCGTGCCGCTACAGATCACAGTCAAGGTCGCGGAAGACCCGCCCTGGGAGCTGGAGCGAGAGCCATTTTAGGGGCGCGTCAGGGTGCCTCGAATCGAACTCCGGCCACCTCGAGGGCCCGGATGTACCAGCTGTTTGCTGAGTTGCTCGATGAGTCGCCAAGGACCCAGAGGACGGAGCGTGTGACCTGGTTCGCAGGCATTCCACCATCTTGGGTGTCCACGTCACGAAGGCAGGCCGCTGGGTAGGCGCTGAGGACCGGAGTCAGGGAGCCTGGCTCAGGGTCGAGGTGACCGGGCAAGATGTCGTCGATGCCACCGACGGCTCTCCAGATTGGGGCCTCGGAGGTGATGTTCACCTCGGAGTAGCCTTGGTCGTCCGGGGGGGCGTCGCCATGGTCGGTGACGACGAGGATGCGCACGTCTTCGCCATCGCAGGCCATGTCCAAGAGTAGGTTCAAGTAGAGCTCTTGGGCACCGGAGGCGTGGCGGGCTGACATGTGGACGGTTCCGAGCTCTGAGAGCGCCAGACCGTCAAAGCCGGGGATGCCGGCGATGGCCTTGTTGCCGATTCCTGCGCCGTTGAATCCACCGGCGTCATTCACGCCTTCCTGGGTCTGTACCCAGAGTGCGGCGCCGGAGGTGTTCGGGTCCGTATCCAAGGTGGCCGAGGCCTGGTTGACCGAGTGGTCCAGGATGTCCGCGAGGGAGGGGAGCGCGAGCGCGGTGTCCCCGGTGTCTCCCGTGTCCGCGGTGTCGCTCGCCGTGTCCTCTCCAGTGTCCGTGAGCGGTTGCTCGCTCAAGGTCGGGTCTGGGTCCGAGCAGGCGAGGATCAGCATAAGGAGTGGCATCAGAGCGCCGGATCGAGTTGGTTCATGTCGACTCAGGTGACGGGGGCTGTAGAAGGGGCCGCCGGACGCTCATTATACTGGCTGACCCTTCAATCGAAGAAGGGGCCCACCAGCTCCTCGGTCTTCTTCCACAGCGCGGAGGCTAGGTCTTGGTCCTGTGCTCGAGGGTCCACGAAGGACTTGCCGACCTTGCCGCGCGCACCGCCCAGACCCGTTGGTCCGTAGTAGGCACCGGCTTCGGCCTTGGGGTCCGCCGCGGCGAGCACCAGAGGCCAGGCCCCCTTCTCGGCGGACTGAGCGACCACCGCGTTCAGGACCTTGTAGACCGTGCGGAAGATGGCGCTACCACCCTCCATACCCACGCCGGTCGATTGAAGGTTCGTCGCGGCGTAGCCTGGGTGGCAGGAGATGGAGACCACAGGGCTGGCGCGCTCGGTCAGGAGCCGCTGAAGCTCGAAGCCGTACATGAGGTTCGCCAGCTTGCTCTGGGAGTACGCGCGCATGGAGTCGTAGTCCTTCTTGGCGTTTAGGTCCTCGAGATCAATGACCCCAGATCGGTGGGCGACCGAGGAGACCGGCACCACGCGTCCGGCGTTCTCTTCGAGTCGAGCGAGCAGTCGGCGGTTGAGCCGGAAGTGGCCCAGGTGGTTGGTGGCGAGCTGCAGCTCAAAGCCCTCCGAGGTCCGCAGCTCAGGCGTCTGCATCACGCCCGCGTTGTTGATGCAAGCGTCCAGGCGAGGGCACTTCTCAAGGATTGCGTCGGCGGCCTTCTCGATGCTCTCCGGGTCGGTCAGGTCAAGCAGAACGAAGTCCACGTCGGCCTTCGGAACCGCGGCCCGCAGCGCCCCGACGGCGTCCAAGGCCTTGGCCTCGCTGCGGGTGGTGACCACGACCCGGGCGCCCTTCGTTGCGAGAATTTTGGCAGCTTCGAAGCCCAGGCCGCTGTTGCCACCTGTGACGACGTAGGTCTTGCCAGACAGGCTCGGTAGGTTGTCGGGGGTCCAGCTCATGATGCTGCTCCAAAGGCGAGGGTGGGTTGGAAGCTCGTCTCGGCTGGCCAGCCACACTCATCCACAAGCACCGTTCGAGCGTCTTCGAGCGTCTCCGCGGGCCTCTCGTGGATGTCCTCGATGCGGAGTCCGTCTTCCGTCTCGGCGATGTTGACCACAAAGGCCAGCGGAACGGTCATGAGGTTGATCGGCACGGCGCCGGCCCTCGCCTTCACCACAAAGAACAAGCAGACGGCGTTGCCCAGTGGGTGCCGCGCCAGGTGCATGTCGTGGCGTGCGATTCGTGCCCACTTGAGCATTCCGGCCAGCTGCTCTCGCACCTCTGCGACCGGAATGGCCTTCTCTTCCCCAGCTTTCGTGCCCCACAGTGGTGCGTGAGCGGTCAGTGTGCAGTCGGCGGTGGTGAAGGCGCTCAAGTCATCTCCGTCCTCCAGGTCGATCCGACCGTCGTAGTAGCCAAAGGCTCCTGCCCAGGCCTCGATGAGCGAGATCACCTCGTCTTGCTCGGTGGAGCCCATGGCCTGGACTGGGCCTGGCTTGGCGCAGCCGACCAAGAACCCCGGGATGGCGAGTAGGGTGGCCCCGGCGGCGGCGGAGTGGAAGAGGTCACGGCGAGAGAGGGGCATGAGCATTCGGTGCCTTGGAGCTGGGGTGAGGCGGACGGGTCCACCCGCCACTGCCTCTCCAAGGTAGGGGTGCGAGGAGCCCTGAGCATTCGCAGGTCGCGCCAACCTGTTTGCGAGAGGCGCCAAATTGGCGCAAGCCGCGTGCGAAGTGGCGCGGCTCGCGAGTGACGCCCGCGTGTGGGCAGCCTAGGATGATTGTCGGAGGTCCCAAATGACCGAAGCCCGAGACATCACCCTCGACCGTGGCTGGATCATCATGCTGCGCGACGTTGGCTTGGACCCACAGGATGTGCTGCGCCGAGCGGAGCTGTCGCTGGACCTGCTGAACCGGGAGTCCTCGCGACTGAGCGTCAGTGAGTACTTCAGGATGGTGCGCGCCGCTGAGGACCTTGCCCAGGACCCCCTGTTGCCGCTGCGGCTGGGTCAAGCGGCTAGTCCTGAGGGCTTCTCACCCCCCATTTTCGCTGCGTTGTGCAGCTCGAACCTGTCGATCGCAGTGCAGCGCATTGCCGCTCACAAACGGCTCATCGCCCCGATGCACCTGCGGTACAGCGAGACGGACCAAGGGCTGGATGTCGCCTGGGAGTGGGACGACCCCACGATTCGGTCGCCCCGTCTATTGATGGCGATGGAGCTGGTCTTTATGACGCAGCTTGCCCGCATTGCCACGCGCGAGAACATTCAGCCAACCCAGGTCGCTTGCCCGGTCGCTTTGGAGCCGGCCGAGGCCTACCAGGCGTTCTTCGGCGTCGCTCCGGTGGTGGCTCCTAGGCTCAGCCTGACCTTCACAGTAGAGGATGCCCATCTGCCCTTCCTTACTGCCAGTGAAACTCTGTGGCAGACCTTCGAACCCGAGCTGCGACGTCGGGTGAGCAAACTCGAAGCCCAAGCGCTGATGTCCGTGCGTACGAGCTCGATGCTGCTCGAGTGCCTTCCTGGCGGCGAGGCGACCCTGCAGGGAACAGCCCGGCGACTTGGCGTGAGCGGCCGTACACTGCAGCGACGTTTGGCGGAGGAGGGGCTCTCCTTTCGCCAGGTCGTCCAGGCCACTCGCGAGAGGCTCGCCAGGCACTACCTGGTCAACACACACCTAAGCTATGGCGAGGTCGCGTTCCTTATCGGCTTCGACGAGCCAAGTTCCTTCTTCCGCGCCTTTCGAGACTGGACCGGAAGGACTCCTGAGTCGGTGCGTTCGGGCGCTGCCTAAAGGAAGGCCAAGCGTGCGACGACGAAGGCCCAGCCATCCGTTTGGGATGACTGGGCCGACCTTGTGGACAGGTGCAGACTAGTAGCGAGGGCAGCGGCAGTTGGCCATGTCCGTCTTCATGGCGCGGCGCATTCTGCGGTAGCGTCGCTGCGCCGTCTGCCCCGTTGTGCCTTCCATCGTCTCGACGGTTTCGCCGGAGCTGTCTGTCAGCTCGGTCACGAAGTTGAGGGATTCGTCTGCGTAGTCGGTGTCTACGATAGCGACTCCCCGGAACTCAACCAGTCGGCCGACCCGCTCTCCGTAGAAGGAGGTTGAGCCTGTGAGTTCCGGGCCATCCGTCGTAGTGACGTCGAGGTTGATCGCGACGACGTCTTCTGCGAGCTCGCCGAAGATTGCGAGGGAGACGCCGACGGAGCCGTCCTCCAACTCGCGGGCTGACAGACCCCAGATGTAGGCGTCCTCGGTGGCCGACGTGGTGTCGACCTTGCTTGTGTCCGAGGCACGGACCACGACGTCGAGGGTCTGAACGGCGACAACTTCGTCATCCGAGTTCAACATGTCCACGTCGAGCGTAACGGTGTACCCGACGGCGCTCTGGGCGAAGTTGAGGTCTTCGATGAAGAACTTGCTGGCCGTGCGGTTGACCACCGGTGTGATGGATGCAACCTCTGTGCCATCCTCGGTGCTCAAGGTGTAGGAGGAGCTGAGGACCTCGTCGTCAGGTACTGACACCAGCTGCTTGGTGACCAGCTTGAAGTCGCCGCCTGAACGCGCCTTGCTGCGAACGAAGACGGTCAGGCTGCTCACCCCGAAGACATCCGATTCATCTGCGTCGGCGATCGACGTAGAGAAGGCATCCTCTTCGGTCTCGACTCCACCGCTGGTGACGGAGACGCTGGCCTCGTACCAGACACTCGTGAGCGTGGTTTCGGTGGTTGTAAAGTCGCTGCGCCAGCGAAGGTCCGAGCCGTCGATGTTGAGTTCGGCCTGCTCGTCGATGACGGACACGTCGCCATCAGTCTCCTGCACAGTCACATCGAAGTACTCGAAGCCTCCGATGTCGCCAGTGATCTCGAAGTCCAAGGTGAGCAGGACATGGTAGGTGTCGACTTCGCCCTCGACCGGGGTCAAAGAGGCCGTGATGAGGCCCTCTCCTTCGGAGAAGACCACGTCTGTCTCACCGCCCTCCTCCGGGTCGAGCGGGAGGACGACTTCGAATTCGTCACCGACTGCAAGGCCATCGCCGAGTCCGAGGATGACCAGGGTGGCGGTACCACCTTCAGGCTGAATCAGTAAGTCTAGGGTGCCAGAAGTGAGCACCGCCCCGCTGTGCGGCGAGGTGATGTCAAACTCGACATCGTCCCCTTCCGAACTCGTCGAGACCATGGTCAGCCCCACGGAGTCGGGGATGTCACCGCTTGTATCGATCACAACGCGATGGTTCTTTGTGCCGTCAAGGTCTGCAGCGAGCGACTTGAGGCCAACCTTCTCGACATCGGTTGCAGCATGCGCCACACCGATTGGGGTCAGTGTCTGGAGCGCCAGGGCGAGTCCAGTGGCGATGGATGCGGTCATGAGAAGCTTGTTCATTGATGCCTTCCTGGGGTGCCCAACTACTGTATGGGCCTTGGTCGCTGGTGTGACCCTTCACCGTTCCCACAGGGCCGCCCACTGGGCCATGTGCTCCATTCGCTAATGCCGAAGCACAACTTCCAGTCCGCGGCGGCACGGATGTTCCTGGAGTGGGTGGTTGATCTGAGCCGGCCTTGACCACGAAAGCGGGGGGCCCGCCACCTACTCGGTCTCCTCCAGCATCATGCGGCTACGGCCAGAAGGCACTTGGCCTATCATTGGTCATGGCAAAACCTGAACGGTACTGGAGCAAGAAATCCCCAGAGGGGGCCACCTACGACGTCATCGTCATCGGCAGCGGCATGGGTGGCATGACCACCGCCTCGATGCTGGCGAGGCTGGGCCAGAAGGTCCTGGTGTTGGAGCAGCACTATGTGCCGGGAGGCTTCACCCACGTGTTCTCCCGCAAAGGCTTCACCTGGGACGTTGGGGTTCATGCCATCGGCGAGGTCACCGAGCACGCCATGACCGGTCGTGTGCTGTCCTGGCTGAGCCAGGGTGAGTTGACCTGGTCGAGTCTAGGGAGCACGTACGAGCACTTCCATTTCCCCGATGGCATGACCATCGATTTCCCGGACAACCCGGGGCAGTTCCGGCAGAACCTCATCGATGCGTTCCCAGATGAGGTCGATTCGATCGACGCTTACTTGGCCATGGTGCGCAAGGTCGCCCACGCCATGAAGTCCTACTACATGGCCCGCATCATGCCGAGCAGCGTCGGGGTCGTGGCCGAAAAGCTCTTTGCCCGGCAGGCCCAGAAGTACCTGACGATGACCACCAAAGAGGTCATCGATGGCATCACCGACAACCCGCGTCTGCGTGCGGTCCTGTGCGGTCAGTGGGGCTACTACGGCAGCGTTCCGAGCAAGAGCAGCTTCGCCATGCAGGCGCTCGTGGCCAAGCACTTCATGTGGGGCGGCTATTACCCCGACGGCGGCAGCGCCGAGATTGCACGCACCCTGCTGAAGACCGTTGCCGACAACGGTGGCTGGACCCGCATCTGCGCGGATGTCGAGGAGATTCTTGTCGAGGACGGCGTCGCGGTCGGAGTGCGGGTCAACGGTGAGGAGCTTCGGGCCCCGCGCATCGTCAGCGCCTGCGGCATCCTCTCCACCGTCGAGCGCCTTCTCCCAGCACCCTACAACCAGGCCAAGTGGGCCCAGGAGACCAAGGAGCTTGATCCGGCTCCCGCTCACCTCTGTCTGTACCTCGGCTTTGAGGGCGACATCCGCGAGGGCGGTGCGTCGGGCGCCAACGAGTGGTTCTACGACACGTGGGACATGGAAACGGGCGACTGGCTCATCGACGCCGACGCGCCCGTTGGGGAGTCCCACTGCCTGTACTGCAGCTTCCCCTCGCTCAAGGACCCACGGCACGACCCGGGACCGGATGAGCGTCACACGGGCGAGGTCGTCACCTTCGTGCCATACGAACTCTTTGAGAAGTGGGAGGACAGCCGCTGGCGCAAACGCGGGGACGAGTACGATGCGCTCAAGAAGCGCATCCACGACGCGATGCTCAAGCAGTACTTCAAGAAGATGCCAGAGCTGGAGAAGTACCTCGTTTACAGCGAGCTCAGTACCCCCATCAGCACCCACTGGTTCTGCCGTCCGATGCGCGGCAGCATCTACGGTCTGGAGCCCACCCCCGAGCGCTTCGGCAACCCGGCGCTCCGCCCCAGGAGCGAGGTGAAGAACCTCTTCTTCAGCGGCTGCGAGGTCACGACCGTTGGTGTGATGGGCGCGATGATGGGGGGACTGCTCTGTGCGGCCGCCATGGAGCCGCGCGGGGTGTTCAATGCGGTCAGGGAGGCCGGGGCCTGACGGTGGACGCGCCTCCTGCTTGGAGATCAGTTGGTGACGGCGCCGTCCCCTGGTACCCTGGGAGTCCCCTCGTGTTTCCTGTCCCTTGACCTACTCTGGAGCTGTCCAATGTCTCGCACGCCCTGGCTCGCCGTCCCCACAGGACTCCTCCTTGCCAGTGTCAGTCACGCCGACTGCCCCGAGATTGAACCGCAGCAAGTCGCTTTCAACGCCGCCGACTACTGCGAGGCAGTGGTCGCAAAGGTCGAGGCCACCGAGGGCCAGAACGGCAATCTCGTGATCCAGCAGCCTTGGCCGAAGGAGTTCCCGAAGTTGGAAGGCGAGTGCAGCGCGTCCGCACGGTTCACGTCCGACCTGCAGAGCTATGCAAAGACGAGCTGCACACAGCTGCTCGCGAACCCCAGCTACAAGGCGCTCTTGAGCGAGGGCAAGGTCCCCAAGATCACGGTCGCCCTGAACACCAACCAGGCGGGGCGAACGCTCCAGGACGTCAGCTACGCTTTCCGTATCGAAGCGACGGCTGGCAGCGGCCCAGGCACAACCTACGAGTTGAAGCCCAAAAAGTGACCGTGGCGTTTTCGCGTATCGACGTCGGCGGACTGCCCTTCGGGCGTACGCTCGCAGCCCATGTAGCGGCGGCCGCCCCGAAGGAACCGGTCGTGTATCAGAACAGTCGGGTGTGTACCTGGCCGGCCATGGACCGATGGGGCCCAGAGGCCTTCGAGGACGTCGGGTGGCTGACGCGGGTGTACACGCGGCCCAGGACCTCCGGCCCCGTCTTTGGCCCCCTGTGGGACCCTGGGCGGCCCCTGGGCCAACTGTCCACGGTGCGGCCCGGGAACCCCCACGACACCACCAAGCTGACCCCCGCGGCGTTCTTCAGCCCCTCCGACCAGTACCACTACTACGTCGATCTGCTGGACGCGTTCTCGCCGGAGCGCGCTCGCCGGGAAGTCGTCGCCTCAGAGATCCGGCTAGAGCCCGAGGACCCCGTCTTTGTCTGGATCGGCCAGGCCGAGGTCTGTGCCCACTTGCATTGGGACACCCAGCCCAACCTGAATGCGCAAATCGTGGGGCGAAAGCGCTTCGTGCTTCTCCCGCCAGAGGCGTGGCAGGTGGCACGACCGTTCCCTTTCTTGCACCCGGCGATGGGGCAGTGCCAGTTGGACGTATTTGCCGACGGGATTCCCCCTGGCGCCCGCGAGGTCTTGCTGGAGCCCGGCGAGGTCTTGTACATCCCGCCCATGTGGTTCCACGCGGTGCAGGCGCTGGAGCTGTGTATCAACGTCAACTGCTTCGGCCACGCCGCACAGACCGAGGTGCTTGCGCGTGCTCTGGAAGAGATCGGCGCCCAGGAGCCTGCCGTGGACCCTCGGGGCCTGATCCTCGACTTGGTGGGACCGGCCTTCATCAAGACCTTGCTGGCGACCCGCTTTGCCACTCTCGGGGGGACGGGGCAGCTCGCTGCGTCGCGGAGGGCCGGCACCGTCGGGCATGAGCCTTTCGCGCGAGATGTGGCGCGGATCCTGTCTCTTATACACATCTGACGCTGCCGACGAAGAGGATAGTG
>CAJXRZ010000116.1 GCA_913060515.1 uncultured Pseudomonadota bacterium
TGTCTCGTGGGCTCGGAGATGTGTATAAGAGACAGCCCCAACCCCCTGCACCACGAAGCAACCAGACCCTCGCAACGGCCACGATGTTCGGGCCAGGCACCGCACCCACCGGTACCTGGATGGAGACAGTCGGCCCCGGAACCCATCCAAAAGGAGTGATATCAACGGGTCAACTCGACGTCCTTCGGCCTGGCGGCGTGCTCAAGGGCCGACGCCTCTACGAACTCGAGGAGAAGGTCGGTCAGGGCGGAATGGGGCAGGTCTGGCGGGCAAGGACGACGGACAACCTGGGCCCTCAGAGGCTGGTTGCCATCAAGACTGTCAAGGCGCCCACGCCAGCTCATGTTGCGGCCCTGCTCCGCGAAGTCGTGCTGCTGCGGGAGCTCAAGCGAGCGGACTACTTCCCGACTGTCCACGAAGACATCCGCGCCAACGGGCAAGTCTTCCTCGTGATGGACTGGGTGGAGGGGCGCAACCTGCAACAGCTGGTCGTAGACGATGGCGTCACTGCGATGGACCGTACGCTCTTTCTACTGCTCTTGCGGCAGATCTCAGACCGTCTGGCCTACCTCCACTCTTGGCAGCCGCGTCCCATTGTGTTCCGCGATCTCAAGCCCAGCAACGTGATGCTGGCCCGTGGAACACGGCGTGTCCGCCTGGTGGATTTCGGGATCAGTCACCTTGCAAGCGCCGCCGATCAAAAGCAGCTCCGCGCGGGAACCCGCGGCTACATGGGGCCTGAGGCCGAAGTCGGCCAAGCCTCTGAAGCATCCGACATTTTTGCACTGGGCCGCACGGCACTCTTTCTCCTCTTTGGGCATCAACAATTCGCAAAGATCAACGCCCGTTCCAGGCCACCAGCAGGGGATACACGAGGGTTGGGAAACCAAGTCGTAAGAGCGGCACTGCGGCTCTGTGACTCCAACCCCAACGTCCGCCCTGCTAGCGCCCTGGACGCTTTCGCAAGCCTTGAGAAGGCTGCCACTGGCTCAGACACAGGGGGAGCTTCCAGTGGACTCGACGATCTCTGGGGCGCCCCCTGCCGCGCCTGCGGGCGGTCTGTCATCGCAGAGCGTGTGTACTGCTCTTGGTGCGGTGCCGACCAAGACGCCCAACGCGCAAAGCGCCGCTCCTCTGATCTGGCCGACATCCAGAAACGCCCAAACCTCTTCGGGACCGCCCCTGCAGCGCCATCCTCTCGCCTAATGCAGGCTTGGCATGATCTGGCGCGCATCCGCTCCTCCGCCGATCTCGGCACCCTTCAGTGCCTGCCCTACATCGACGTTCAGCCCTACGACTACCAGCGCGCTGCTGCCACAAGAGTCCTGAGCCGGATGAACGGCCGAGCCATGATCGCAGACGACGTCGGACTGGGCAAGACCATCGAAGGCGGCCTGGTCATCAAAGAGTATTTGCACCGCGGCCTGGCCCGAAAGGTGCTGATCGTCTGTCCCCCAGGGCTCTTGCTCAAGCAGCTGCAGCAAGAGATGGAAGAGAAGTTCAGGCTGCGGTTCCTGGAGTACAAGAGCAACGGCGATAAGAACCCAGGCGACAACCTGGTAGGCCCGCAGGGCTTGGCCAAGGCCGACTTGGTCATCGTCTCCTTCTCCATGCTGAGGGGAAAAAGGCATGGCCCAAGGTTCAAGCAGATTCAGTGGGACATGCTCCTTGTGGACGAGTGCCATCACCTAAAGAGCCGCAAGACCCAAACCTACAAGGCCATTCGCAGTTTGGTCACCCGCTATGTGCTGTTCATGTCTGCGACACCCTTCTCGGGCAAGGAAGAGGAGCTCTGGACGGTCTACTCGGCCATCCGGCCTGGCTACCTGGGCGCCACGAAGGAGGACTTCTTCAACCGGGGCTTTTACGCAGGAAAGCCGACCCCGGAGCTTCGCCAGCGAATCCGCGACATGACCATTCGTCGGCGTCGGCAAGACCTCTTGGTCCGCTTCCCCAAGCGACAGCCCGTCATGGTTTCTGCAGAGCCGGACGCCTCATACGTGCGGGCCAAGAAGATCGTTGCCAGCGCCACAGCCAACACAACGACATTTGCCCGCCTGATCCATCTCCAGCAGCTCGCGAGCTCCTACGAGAGCTTGGTTGAGTCAAAGCTAGCATGGTCCTTTGGCCAGCAGGATCGCCAATGGCTGCGTGCTCTTCAGGACGAAGAACACCCCAAAGTGCGAACGCTCCTGGAGCGGGTGGTTCCACGGATCCCCAAGGACGAGAAGGTCGTCGTATTCGCCCGCTTCCGGGCCTCGCAGAATGCCTTGGCCCGTCTGCTCGCCCCGCACGGGGGAAGCCTGGCCCTAATCCAGGCCAACACCGGCAAGAAGAAGCAGCAGATGCTGTCCCGCTTCCGCGACGGGCCAGAGCGCTTCCTGATCTGCGGAGAAGGGGCCGGAGAGGGGCTAAACCTCCAATTTGCCAGCGTCATGGTCAACATGGACCTGCCGTGGAACCCCATGCGTTTGGAACAGCGCATCGGCCGTATTCAGCGGCTCGGCCAACGCCGCAAGCGTGTGACTGTCGTGACCATCGTCGTCAAGAACAGCGTGGAAGAGCGCGTCTACCAGGTCCTGAGCGACAAGCTCCGTATGTTCTCCCACGTCATTGGTGAGACCGAACAGGTCCTGGGGCGGCTCTTCGACAAAGACAACAGCCAGAGCTTCGAGCGCTGGCTGGCGGAAGTGTTGACCCAAGACCTCGACGCGGATGTGGGCCTAATGAATGCGAAAAACCGAGAAATCGAGAAAGCAACCCGCGCCGTAGACCGGGACTTAGAGGAGGGCGGAAGACCATTCGATCGGCTCTTTGGCGACGCCGACCTCCTGGCCGCTGGGGACGCCCCCATGCCGGACGAAGAACACATCGACCTCTCCTTCCTGGAAGACGATGATTGAACTCCGCGAAGTCGTTGAGCGCGCCCTCGAGTCACTCGGAGCCCCGCTCCGTTGGGAGTCCGACAACCTGCTCCGGGTTGAAATTCCTCCAGCGCACCGGCACCACTTCGACAACCGAAAGACCCTTCGGCTCGCCTTCGAGCACCTGCTCTGGGAGCAGGGGCGCGATCTTGAGCTGGTGGCCCCCGGAAGCAGCGTGCTTCGTTCCCTGGAGGACGCCCTGCGGGAGCTGGGCGCAGGAACCGGAGTCGTGTACAGCGGAGCCTTCTCCCAGGGCACCGAGCTGGGGGAGGAGTGGGAAAAGAGGATGACCGTCGTGCTAGCCAAGCTCGAGCGCACGGACGCCACCCCGCGCCAGAACGCTCTGATTCGTTTCGTCTACGAGGTCAAACTGGCCGGCCCCCCGCCCACAACCGAACTTGTCCCAATCTTCTGGGACCCGAAACGTGGCGACATTCTGGACGAGACAAGAGCCGCCGAACTCAGCCGAGCCCAGTGGTACGAGCAGGCCGAAGTCGCCAGCTTGATTGGCAAGCCTGCAGTCTGGCCCAAAGCCGAGAAGCTCAAAACGGGTGAGAACCGCGCAGAAAGGGCTCTGCAACGGAAGCTCGCCGGTCTAATGCACACCGCCTCCGCCGGGAGGCGTGAAAGCATCACCTCTGAGAAGCTGCGCCTCGAACGGGAGTTTCTGGCACGCCATCAGGAGGTTTCCAGCCCAGAGGAGCGCCAAGACCTGGCCGAGGAGCACACGCGCCGGATCGACGTGCTCAAGGAGATGGACTCCTCCAAAGCCGAGTGCTCTCTGCTCTCCCGTACGCTCCTTGTGCAAGGGGAGCTCGCGCTGGCCTTGCGCTATGTACACGACCGAACAGGCGCTCAGCTCACCCTTCGGCCCAAGCTACGGGCCGGCAAGCTCCTCTATGACCAGTGCGAGCACTGCCAAGAGCCGCGCTACGACTACCTGATCCGCGCCCCCAAGGGAGGCGTCCCTGCGCTGGTCTGCACCACCTGCGGACTGAACTGTCAGAGCAGCGAATGCGGAAGCGTGCT
The DNA here is from genome assembly GCA_913060515.1 of uncultured Pseudomonadota bacterium. Taxonomy (GTDB): domain Bacteria; phylum Myxococcota_A; class UBA796; order UBA796; family CAJQPC01; genus CAJQPC01. Next base: position 3,954 of record CAJXRZ010000116.1, read on the forward strand.
CTTGCACCAGACCAAGCCGGTGTGCAGGTACTGTGACGCCCCACGCTTCTGCAAAGAGCACACAGAAATCTGTGCGGTTTGCAAAAGGTCCTGTTGTGCAGACCACGGTCAGCAACCAGAGTGTTGCGCGCGCGTCGTCTGCCAGCAGCACCTTGTCATTGAGCACGGCACGGCACGGAAATTGTGCGTCGAGCACGCAGGCCAGTGCTCCGTGGACAAGAGATGGAGGGCGCGCAGCGCCCTGTTGACCTGTCCCGTGACCTGGAAGCTCCTCGCTCCGGAACATGCCGTCTCCGTGCCTGGAGACACACGAGCGCTGCACCCCGAAGCCGTGCTCATCTCCCCAAGCTCCGGAAAGAGGGTCGCACAGGACAGAGCAGTCCCTTGTTCGGCGGACCAAGCCCTCCATCATCCCCAAGACATGGCAGAGTGCGCCGCAACGAAGGAGCTCTTTTGTTCGCTTCACTTGGTCGAAGTAGGCGAACCATGGCGGATGAAGGTGGCCATTGGTCGCGCCCGAAAGCACTCGCGCACGGGGGTCATGATGGACGAGTCCGTTGCAAAGACCTGCAGCGTCAGCGGGGCCGTTCTGCTCGCCACAGAGATACAGAAATGTCCTGTCACCAAGCTCTTGTTCGATCCCGTTTTGGGTATTGAGCTCTCAGGCCGGCTGCTCCATCCCGACGGCGTGGTGCTCTGCTCCGTCTCTGGCAAGCACATCGCGCGAGACTTGGCGAAAAGGGACGATTTCAACGGTGGTGGCTACCTTCATCCAAGCGCCGCGACCCGCTGCGAATTCAGCAACAAGACCACAGCCTTGTCCAAGACGCACATCGTTTCTTGCTGCAATCGCCGAGTAGCAGAGAGCCTGACCGTAGCCTCCGCAGTGTCCGGAAAGTTGGTCTGCCCGCAGCACCGAAAGCGCTGCCAAGACCATGATGCCTGGGTGCTCCCAGACGAGGCCATCACGTGCGAGGTCACTGGGCGCGACTCATGTCTTGAGCACACCAGACAAGCCGCTTGCGGCCGCCGGATGGTCTTGGAGCGTGCGCCCTTCCAGCTGGAGCACGGCAAGTGGGGCTGCACGGACCACTTCGCGCAGTGTGCCTTTAGAGGCCACCCAGCAAAGGTGTCCGACCTGAAGAACTGTGCCACATCGGGCAAGCCTGTGTGCTCGACACACGGCGCGGAGTGCACATGCCACAGCAGGCGGCATGAGAGGTCGCTTCTCCGGGAGATTCCCTACTATCCTCGTGGTCGGTACTGCGAAGCCGGCATTCTGAACTGCCCAAACTGTGGCATTAAGGGGCCAAGAAGCGGCGGAAGAGTATGCCAGTACTGCGCGAACAAACAACCCTTAGGTCAGTCTTCAACGCAGATTCAGGGACTCTACAAACGCCGTGTAGCCCCGGTCTTACCTTGGTTCACCGTGAGTACAAGCATATCCGTAAGCGGAACCACATCAGTCGCGCTGTTCACGGTAGACACCATGCTCTCCGGCTCCAAACGCTACCGTGCTCATGCTGACGGTGCCGTCTACGAATTCATATCTGGGTTCTGGAGGCTCCTGTGACCACCTCAGAGCACCGCTTCCTCGCCGAGACCACAAACGACCTCGAAGACAGACTCTCCCGCTACGAGAGAATCCGCTCCAGCTTTGCACTGCCCTTCGTCCAAGTGACCCGATCCCAAGCTACGACCGAACTACTCTTTCAAGACTATCCCTCGGCAGTGAACCTCCAAAGCGTGGGCCTTCCAACCCTTCACGACGCTCTGCGATTCTTCGTGCAGGTGGAGCGGGAATGGGGTGTCTCCCTGCTGCATCATGTCGCGCCCCAAGAGCTCGCCCGGGACAAGCGGCGCAGCAACTGGGCGCTCGGCCCCTGCTTCTTCCGTCAGGAGCCCCCGGACAACGGCATTCGGCAAACACTCCTTGGCCGGCTTCAGCTCGATCTTCCAGCAGCCGACTCCTTCATGGACATCGCGATGGGGCTCGCGGCTGCTCGGCCCGCTGACTTTGCCAGGCTCGGTCTGGGGCTAGATGAAGAGGACCGCATTCGTTGGTTCCTGCAAAAGGCCAAGGAGCACCAAGCAGCCCGGGACTGGAGCATTGGGCTCAACTTTGCTCTGGATGCATGGCGGCTCCGTGTCGGGGACCTGACCACCGGCGCGCTCTGTTTGGACCTTGCAAGCCGTTGCCCAGACCGCGCGGATGCCGAGCCCATCGCATCCCTTTTGGCCGCTCGCCCAAGCGTCCCTCCAGTCCTCGCTCGCTCCCTCTCCAAGTACCAACGCAGGCGAGACGCTCCCGGTATTGCCCTTCAATTTGCCCAGGTGGCCACCGCGGACGGCAGTCAGGCAAGCTGGAAGGAGCTTGTCCGTGCTGGAGATGCTGCAGGGGACCAGACAGTCGTGATTCAGGGGCTCGCAGCCTTGGGCGGGCTGGGCAACGAAGGGGCCATGAACACTCTGAATGGGCTCGTTCAGAGAGGGACCTTTGCACACGCCCAATGGGAGTCCCTGCTCTTCGGCTGGCCAAGACCTGTCACAGACAACATCTTCCTCTGGCGACTCGAGGCCAACACCCGCCTAGAAAAGCTCGAAGAAGTGCTCCTGGCCGTTGCCGACGCGCCCCCACGGCGACTGCTCATCTTGAAGGAGAAGCACATTCAAGCTGTCCTGGAGGCATCCAGCCGACTGGGCCGCGGATACCTCCAGCGTACGCTTGGTGCGCTCAGAGAGTCTGCCCACCGCAGCGACGCCACCCCCGCGCTGGTCCAGGGCTTCGCTGCGCTCTGCCTGCATCAACACCACTTCTCAGAGGTGCTCTCGCTCGACGAGCGGCACCCCGGCGTCCTGAATCCGCGGGTCGTGATGCAGGCCTATGGCGGCCAGCAGCAGTGGACGGAAATGCTGGAGCTGGCCACCGCGCATCGGGACCCTTGTTGCCAGCTCGAAGCCTCCGTGAGGTTGTCTTTCCAGCAAGGAACCAAGCCCGAACGCCGCTGGCTCCGTGGACTGCTCCAGAGCGGGGACGAGGTCGCCGACAAGGCCCACCAGCTCCTCGCCGTGTTGGGCGCCACGGGCGGAGACCAGCCGGTTGTGCGCCAGCTCAGATCCGTGTTGGAATCTACCTATGGAGACCCATGAAGCGTCCATTCTTTGTTGGCTACGAGACCAGCCGCGGCTTTGACGAGCGCTGGGTGCGAGGCTCGCGCTTCGAGCTCGAGGGCGACGATCTGAACCGCCATGCTTTCGTCTGCGGAGCCACCGGAGCCGGCAAGACGGTCTTTGCCAAAGCACTGGTCGAAGAGGCACTGTTGTCCGGCGTCCCGGTGGTCGCCATCGACGTCAAGGGGGACCTGGTCAGCATGGCTCTGGCCCGAGGCCTACTGCGCGACCAGGACTTCCAGACACTATTCGGAGAGGACGGCCCCGCCGTACGCAAGAACTTCGACGACGGCATCAGTGGCCAACGGGCAGCACAGGTACAGATGGACAGCTTCGCCAAGAACGTAGACGTGCGCGTCTACAGCCCCAGAGGAGTCTACGGAGAACAGCTCGCCCTTGCCGCTCTGCCCAGCTTCGATGGTCCCGTACAGGACCCCGCGGACGCGCCCGACCGGCGCACATTGATTCAGTCTTTGGTGCGTGGGCTTGGGGTTCGCATGTACGGAGAGCGAGCAGCCAAATCCCAAGCGGCAGAACTTGGTCTCTTAGAGGAGCTGGTTGGCTGGTGTGCTGATCAAGGTAGGGACCTGAGTGGAGAGGAGGGCATTCAGTACATCGTGAAGCTACTTGCCGACCCTCCTTTCGCTTCCGTGGCTGGGATGCCGATGGAGGAGTACCTTCCAGAGAGGCGACGCACAACCCTGCGCCGGAAGCTGGCGTCCTTGGTCGTTGGTGCCGAGCGAGACGCATTCCGTGGCACCCCTCTGTCCATCGAAACGCTCATCACGCCAAACGCGACAGGCAAGACCCCGCTGTCCATCATCTACTTGGGCCACCTCTCCGACTTCCAGCTCCAAGCCTTTATCGTCGCCCAAGTCTGCAGCGAGCTCTACCGCTGGATGCGCGCCACGGGAGGCGCCAAGGGACTACGCACACTCTTCTTCATGGACGAGATCGGTGGGGGAGACGGACGCAGCGCCTTCTTCCCATCCTTCCCATACAATCCCCCGTCCAAAGAGCCCCTGAACCTGCTCGTAAAGCAAGGGCGCTCCGCTGGCCTGGGCGTGTTGCTGGCCACCCAGAACCCCATGTCGGTTGACGTGCGGGCACTCGGAAACATCGGAACCATGGTGGCGGGTCAGCTCACGCAAAAGAACGACCAAAACCGAGTCCAGTCAATATTCGAAGACCGTGGCGCCAAGCGCTTCACCGGCGATCTGGCCCAAGCCCCCACCGGCACCTTTCTTGTGACCGGACCCTCCATGCGCTCGCCGATGTGGGTGCAAGAGCGGTGGCTCTCGTCCATTCACCGGCAGCTGGCCCCAGACCAAGTGCGGCAACTGTGGCGCTGGCTCAAGTCCCAGCCCCAGACCGCGCAGGTTTCACCGCCACCGCCTGCCGAACGCTCCCCAGCACCACCACCGCCAGTCGAACCCAACCCAGCAGAACGCCCGCCCCCGCACCACCCGGAGCCGGAGTTCAGCGATGCATCCACCAACGACACCTCCGAGACCCAGGACACCGGATTCACCGCCGATGGAACCGAGCAGACAGCCTACTTGGATGTAGTCTCTTGGACGCTGAGCGTCGACGGCCAGGAGCACACCCTGACTGAAGGGACAGGGCTGATCTTTGGTCGTAGTCGTAGCTGTGATGTGGTCGTGAGCGACACCTTCGTCTCCAGCAAACACCTCAAGCTGGAGCTCCAGGACGGTGCAGTGGTCGTCACACCCCTCAAGCCAAAGAACCCGCCCAAGGTCCAGGGCCAAAGGCTGGAGGGCCCGACCCGCTTCGAGCTCATAGACGCCCCGGTCTCCCTGCTCTGCGGCAAAACCCAACTAGACCTCCGAGCAGACCTGCTGGGCTAAACCTACGCCCCTCCAAAAGCCACGCTGCCCCCCGCGGTACCCTCCTCGCCAAACCGAATCCCGAGCCAACCCCAATGCCCATCACCCCAAACTCCACCCTCGACCACATCCTCTCCATCCAGCTCAACATCGCCTGGGCCGGCGAGTCCGACGGTGACCCCGAACGCCTGAACTGGTGGCGCTGCGATCTCTCCGCCCCAGCATCCGGCGGGGACTTTCTCGCACGCCTACTCCCACAGACCTGGACCTGGGCAGCGCTCATCGCCATCCGAAAGGCCGCGGCCGCTGTGGATGCCGAGCGCAGAGGCACCCTGGCCAACGCCGACCACTACTACTCCATCTTCGACTTGGGACCCGCACTCAACGAGCGCCTGGACGAGCGCCTGGACGAGCTGCGCACCGCCAACCTGCCGCCCCACCAAGCCCTGCCAGAGCTGCTCTTCAAGCTCCACACCGGGCCAGGATGCGACGAAGACTCGGCCTTTGACGCCCAGGACTTCGCAGACTGGCTCAGCGGCATGGGCAGCGCCAGCCACAAGGCCTCTCCCGCTGGGCGCCTGCTGGTCGGCGACACCCCACCCAAAGCCATCCTCATCGAGCGCCTCTCGGCCATGCTGCTCCAAGACGGCGGAGGCTTCGCAAAACGCTGGCCCTTCCCACACGCCCACGCCCACGCATGAGCCAACAGACGCAGGGGAACAAGGGGATGGAAGAGAACACCCAGGTGCACACCGGCCTGCTGCGCTTCACCTTGGGCGTAGAGGAGTCCAGGGCCTACTGGGCCCAGGTCGAGCCCGGGGTCGCCACCACAACCGTCCAGGTCTTCGAGCAGTCCTGGTTCCCCCACAAGAGCCAGGCCCGGGTCGACTTCATCCTGCGCGCCTTTCGCATGCGCTACCAGGCCTATCCAGCCGCACTGGAAGCGCTTCATGCATGGCCCAACATGGACCTTTACAGCGCCACCATCATCGCCCACTGGCACACCCAGCTCGCCGACCCCCTCTACCGGAGCTTCAGCGCCTGGATTGCCAAGCGCCGGCTGATCGGACCGGGCACCATCCGAAAGGCCGAGGTGCTGCGCTGGCTGGAGAGTGAGTACCCCGAGCGCTGGGCCGCCACGACCATGGGCACCTGGGCAACCAAGCTGCTCGCTGCAGCGGCCGAAGTCGGTCTGGTCTCCTCCCGGCGGGATCCCCGACCTCTGGCCTGCCCGCGGGTCAACGACCAAGCCTTGACCTACATCCTCTACCTGCTCCGGGAGCTTCGCTTCCAAGGCAGCATGGTCGACAACCCCTACCTGAGCAGCGTCGGCCTGGACGGCGGGGTCTTGGCGGACCGCATCGGCCAACTGCCCGACATCTCCCTGAACCGCATGGGGGATCTGGTAGAACTGACCTTCAAAGCGCCCAGTCTTGTGGAATGGGTCGGGGGGAGCCAATGAGCATGCTGCACCAAGACCAACTGGATCTGGCCTTCTCCGCCCTCCAGGCCGACTTGGTCCGCGACGACGGGCCCCAAATCAGCACCATGCGGAACTACCGTTTCGCCATCGTGCCCTACAGCCCCAAAGAGGAGTACGCCCTGCGCCAGAAGGTGCACGCCCTCTCCAAGCAGCTCAGCGACAACGGCTGGGTGGTGACCACCATCGACCTGCAGCACCTCTTGCTGGAGCGCCTCAAGGGCATGGGCGAGAACCTGCCCAAGATCATCGAAAGGGAACGGCGCCTCTTCGACCGAAACAAGCGGGACCGGGCCCTGGCCACCGTACGGGACAAGATCGCGCCCCACATCGAGGGCCCAGATGGTTTGGCCGCCGACGTAAGCAAAGTGATCACCGACTTTGCCCGAGCCAATCCCGACAAAAAGGACCACACCGTGGTCTTCATCGGCCGCGCAGGCGCCCTCTACCCCTTCTTCCGAGTCTCAGCCCTGCTCAAGCACATCGCTGGACGCACGGACAACGTCCCCGTGGTGCTGCTCTACCCGGGCACCCGCGAAGAAGGCAACGCACTGAAGTTCATGGGCGAGCTGCCCGCGGACACCGACTACCGACCCCGCATCTACCCCTGATGGCCCCCACCATGAAGCTCTCCGCACTCTTCCTGAACGACGTGACCCGCGATATCTCGCCGGTCGTCTACTTCCATGACCAGGCCCCAGAGAAGCTCAAAGCCGAGGTTGGCGAGTACATCATCACGGGCGGATACCCAGACGACGACCCCCGTCAAAAGCGGGTGCCTCATGGCATTCACGAGGCCTACGTGCGCCTGCTGCGGGAGATCACCCGACGCCTCAAGACCCAACAGGGCGTGGACCTTCCAGCATCCTGGATTTCGGGCTTTTACGGCTCCGGCAAATCCAGCTTCGCCAAGCTGCTCGGTCTCTCCCTGGACAACCGCACCCTGCCGAACGGCAGCCCCCTGGACCAAGCCTGGATCAACCGCGACACCTCGCCCCTGTCCAAGGAGCTTGAGCAGGCATGGCAAGACCTAAAGGCCAACGCCGACCCCATCGCCGTAGTCTTTGACATTGGCGGCGAAGCCAGGGACAACGAGCACATCCACGCAGCGACTCTGCGGCAGGTTCAGCGGCGCTTGGGCTACAGCAAAGACAGGACCGTGGCCGACTACGAGCTCAAGCTGGAGCGAGACGGCAAGATGCAGGACTTCCTGGTCAAGGCCGAAGAAGTCCACGGCGAGCCCTGGGACCAAATCAAGAACCAAGGCATGGCAGACGACAAGTTCTCCCTGGTCATGCACCACCTCTTCCCCGAGATGTTCGAGGATCCCCAGGCTTGGGTCGACTCCCGCTCCGGCACGGCCGACTCCGGCATCTCCTCCTCCGAGGCCGTCCGGGCTCTGGGGGACATGCTCGACCGCCACGCCCCCGGCAAGACCCTCTTCGTCGTGGTGGACGAGGTCTCCCAGTACATCCACAAGAGCGACGCCCGCATGCTGGCGCTCCAGTCCTTTGTCTCCGGTCTGGGACAGCGCCTACACGGCAAGGTCTGGCTGATGGTCACCGGCCAAGAAAAGCTGGACGCCCAGAACAACGAGACCGTCATCGGCAAGATGAAGGACCGCTTCCCAGAGAGCCTGCGGGTCCACCTGGGAACCATCAACATCCGTGACGTGGTCCACAAGCGCCTCCTACAGAAAAAGCCCGAACACAACGACTTTTTGCGTGCAGCATTCCAGGAGCACCGCACCAAGCTCAAGCTGCACGCCTTTGGCTGCGAGCACATCAGCGAGGAGGACTTTGTAGAGGTCTACCCCATGCTGCCCGGGCACATCGACCTGCTGCTCCAGATCACCAGCGCCTTGCGCAGCCAAGTCAGCCGTGCCCAGGGAGACAACCACGCCATCCGCGGTCTGCTGCAGCTCTTGGGGGAGCTCTTCCGTGCCCACGACCTGGCCGATGCACCCGTCGGCAGGCTCATCACCCTGGACGACATCTACGAGATCCAAGGCAGCTCCCTAAGCGGCGCCTCCCAAGCCACCATGGCCCGCATTCTGTCCTGGACCGCCGACAACCAGGCCCCCCTCGCACTGCGCGTCGCAAAGGCCGTCGCCCTGCTCCAGGTCGTACAAGACCAGCGGCCCACCACCGAACAGCTCGTCGCCCGCTGTCTCTACGACACGCTGGACCGCGGCGACAACACCAAGGCCATCCGGGACGCCCTGGAGCAGCTCCGCACCGCCTCCCTGCTCTCCTACTCTGAGAAGCGCGGCTACAAGCTCCAGTCCGGCGCAGGCCAAGAGTGGGACACCGAGCGCGACCGCCACGGGGTCACCCTGGACCAGATCAGCAGCCTGGTCAAAGACAAGCTGCAGCACTCTGTCGCGCCCAACACAAACCCCCGTCTCAAGGGCGTGCCCTTCCGCATCCAGAGCTGGCTCAGCGACGGCCGGCAGATCAAAGACGAGGTCTTCCGCGCCTACCGAAACGAGCCCACCTTCAACCTGGACCTGCAGCTCGTGGGAGCCAGTGGCGGGGACAAGGCCGCTTGGATCCGCCGCAGCGCCGAGGAGCGCCTCCGAAACCGCCTGGTGTGGGTCGTGGGCCCAACCGGACAGGTCCACGAGACCGGCCGCGCCCTGGCGCGCTCCACCTACATGATCAACCGCTACCAGCCCCAACAGGCCAGCCTGTCCCCGGACCGCCGCGCTCTGCTCCTCCAAGAGCAATCCAAGCAGCAGGACCTAGACGCCCTGCTCGGCCGCCAGGTAGAGGACGCCTTCTTCCAAGGCAGCATGTACTTCCGGGGCCGGCAAATCCAGCCCACCGGCATCGGCGCCAGCTTCGCCACCGCCTTGATGAAAGCCAGCACCGATTTTCTGCCGGCGCTCTATCCCCACTTTGAGTCCATCAAGATCACCAAGTCCGACATGACCCAGCTCCTCAACAAGGACCTCTCCGGTGTCAGTCCCAAGTTCCTCACCGGCCAGCTGGGCATTCTCAGCCTAGACGAGGGCAACTATCTAGCCAGCTGCGACGGCCCCGTGCCCTCCCGCGTCTTGCAGAACATCGAAGAGAGCGGCGGGACCGCCGGAAGCGCTCTGTTCGCCCACTTCGCCGAGCCTCCCTACGGCTTTGCCCCAGTGCTCATCCGCGCCTGCTTGACCGGCCTGCTCCGCGGCGGCAAGATCCGCATCCGTCCCGACAGCGGTCAGCTTATCACCAGCCTGAACGACCCCGGGGTCAAGGACCTCTTCGACGGAGACCGCGCCCTGCGGCGGGCAGACCTGCTCAAGAACAGCGGCGTGGGCCTGGGCCGCAAGCAGCGCGTGGCCATCTGTCGCTTCTTCAAGGACCGCCTGAACTTAGACGTGGACCGAGACAACGACGCCATCGCAGACGCCGTCTTTCAAGAGTTCCCCCGCCAAAGCGGCCGCCTGCGACAGCTCCTCACCAAGCTCAACCGCTTGCCCGGCCACGTCACCCCGCCGCCCGCCATCGACAAGCTGGGCCGCGCCTTGGAAGTCACCCAGAGCTCCCGCCAAATCGAGCCCACCGTCATCGCAGTAGACGACAACCTGGACGCCCTCAACGACGGCATCGAGCAGCTCGGCATTTGGCTGAGCACCCTGAACGACCAAGCCCTGGACATGATCCAGCGCCTGAGCAACCTCTCCGAGTACCACATCCCCCAGCTCGAGCTGGCCGGCAAGCTCACCGGCGACGCTCTGACGGCCTCTGAGCGCATCCAGACCCAGCTCAAGTCCCCACGCTCCTGGGACGGCGCCACCAGCTTGGAGGGCGAGCTGAAGACCCTCACCGCCGCCTACCTGGCCGAGCGCGAGCGCCTGTGTACCGAACAGGTCACCGCCGAGGAGCGCGTCCGGGAAAAAATCCGGGCCAAAAAGGGCTTTGACGACCTGGATCCCAGGGACCGCCATACGGTGGTCACTCCCCTGAGCCGCCCCAGCCAAGCCATGGACCGGCATGCCACCCAGCCCACCCTGCTGGCCATGCGAGACCAAGCCCGCATTGCGCTGCAAGAGGCCACAGCGGAGTCCTGGGAGCTGCTGGACGGCTTCCTGAACCCCGGCGTGGAGACCGTGCGCGTGCCCCTCAAGCTCAGCAACCACGACGTGAGCTCTCTACAGGAGCTGGACGAGCTGCTCGACGACTTGCGCAGCCGCGTGGCCCTGGAGCTCAAGGCCGGCCGAAAGGTGCGCCTGAAATGAGCGGCGCCAGCGCGGGCATGACCCCCGAGAGCAAGTCGGCCCTGTCCCAGACCATCCGAGAGCTGCGGGAGTACCTGCTGCAAGCCCTGGAGCAGTCCCTGGTCGGCACCTACCGCCTGGAGCTCAGCACCCAGCAGGCGCACCTCGACGCACGCAGCAAGGCCCGAAGGGAGCGCCTGGAGTCCTGGCTCAAGACGCGCACCCACCACCTACCGGAACCCAAGCAGCCGGCAGCCCGCGCTCTGGCCCAAGCCGAGGTCATCCAACAGGCCGCCAGCACCTGGCTCAACCGCCTAATCATGCTGCGCATCATCGAGGCCAGCAGCAAGCGCATCCAAGTGCTCACCGGCGGCTGGAGCAGCAAGGGCTACCGCGACTTTCGCGAGCTGGCCCCGGCACTCTGCAACGACGCCAGCCAGGGCTACCAGAGCCTATTGGAGCTGGTCTTTGGCGAGCTCTCCCAAGAGCTGCCCGGTCTCTTTGGCCCCGTGGGACTCACCGCCCTGGTCCCCATGCCCCCTGAGACCCTGCGGCACATGGTGGAGCTGCTGGACGAGCCGGTGCTGGAGAGCTGCTGGAGCGACGATCTCACCCTGGGCTGGGTCTACCAGTATTGGAACGACCCGGCGCGAGAAGCCCTGGACGCCAAGCTCAACGCTGGCGGCAAGGTGGAGTCCCACGAGATCGCCAGCAAGACCCAGATGTTCACCGAGCGCTACATGGTGGACTGGCTGCTCCAGAACAGCCTGGGCCCGATGTGGTTGGCGATGTGTGAGAAGCAAGGCTGGGCCCCTTGGGCGGAGTCCCAGGGCACTCTGGCAGCCTTAGAGCAGCGCAGAGTGGACTGGCGTTCCAAGCGCGAGGCCAAACTGGTGGAGCTCACCGAGCTCATGCCACTGCACACAGATGCCGAGTGCCGCTGGGCCTACTACGTGCCCCAGCCCATTCCAACGGACGCCGTGGCCCAGGCCCCGGAGAGTGTGCGCGGTCTGAAGATCCTGGATCCCGCTGTGGGCTCGGGTCACTTTTTGGTGGTGGCCTTCGATCTGCTGGTCGCGCTCTACGCCGAAGAAGCCGCGCACCGCGGCGAGACCGGCCAAGCACGCTGGTCTCCCAAGGCCGTGGCCGAGAGCATTCTGGAGAACAACCTGCACGGCATCGACCTGGATCCCCGTGCGGTACAGATTGCGGCGGCAGCACTCTGGCTCAAGGCCAAGGCGCTCAGCCCTCAAGCACGTCCGGCCAAGCTGAACTTGGTAGCATCCAAGCTGGAACTCTCCAGCCTGCCCGACGACGACCCAGCCTTGATTGAGCTGCGGAACACGGTGGAGCGTGAGACAGGCGTTCCGGGCACGCTCACGGACAAAATTCTGGGCGCACTCAAGGGTGCCGACCACCTGGGCAGCCTGCTCAAAGTAGACGCGACCGTCGCAGATGCCATCGCCGAGCACGAGGCCGGTCTGGGCCGCTCGCTGCCACAGCAGGGCTTGTTTCAGGCCGACGACCGGCAGGTCATTGATGCAGACCAGGCCCAGGCCAGCGTCTTGGACAGTCTGGAAGGCTTCCTGGCCAAGCACAGCTCCGGGGACGACCTAGGGCTGCGACTGCGCGGGGAACAGTTGGCGGCGGGGGTGCGTTTCGTTCGTTTGGTCAGGGAAGGCGGCTACGACTTGGTGGTAGCGAATCCGCCGTATCAGGGCACGTCCAAGTTGAGGGATGCGGCATACGTTCAAAAGCAGTACAAGCTTGGAAAAGCCGATGTGTATGCGGCTTTTCTGTTGAGGGGCTTGCAGCTTGTTCGCGAGGGCGGAGTGTCTGCGATGCTCACCATGCGGAACTGGATGTTCATCAAGCAGTACGCGGGTTTGCGCGAGTATCTGCTTGAGAACAACGATCTGAGCTCCCTACACGACCTGTCCTCGGGAGCCTTCCAGGAGATCTCTGCCGCTCAGGTTGTGGTGTCGGTGGTTTCCAGCATATTCCGCAAGGCTCCAAATGCAGGCCAGTCTCTCGCAATCAAAGCGTTCGATGACGAGACCGTCCTACAGATCGGAGAGACCCAACGCAAACGCGCAGCAACCCTCTGCCACGTCGGTCGCCACGAGTTCGACCCGGCGGCGCTGAAGGTCGTGCCGGAGTGGCCGGTGGTGTATTGGTGGGATGATGAGCTAGCCCTTTACAAGAAGTACCCCGTACTTGGAACAACAACCCCAGCTCGAGCGACTCAAGGCCTGTATAACAATGCGCGTTTCATCCGAAAGGCACATGAGATACCGGCGACCTCCATCCGAACCAGCGAGGGTTCTACTGCAGACACCCGTTGGGTACCGCTCACGAACGGCGCCAACGGGGCGACTTGGATGGAGCCCTTGCGCTTAGTTGCCCTTTGGTCGACTGGTGGAGTCGAACCCAAGACCTATATGTCCACGAGAACTCGTAGCACAGTCTATAAATACGCTAACGAACAGTACTTCTTTAGGCCAGGCGGAGTGGCCTTCGCTAGTATCGGTGCTGGATTCAGTGCCAGACTATCGAAGTATGTTGGTATTTTTGCAGATATGGGCCGTTCCGTTTTCTCAGGCAGGCCTGAACAGATCCTCTGTCTACTCAACTCGACGGTGGCCAAGGGCCTGATGGGTGGCCTGAATCCCACTATTCACTTTCAAACAGGTGACGTTAATCGGCTTCCGGTTGTTGAGATTGGCGGCGCCGCCCAGGTTCTTCAGGTGGCTGAGAACGCATTCACCACCCACGAATCCCACCGCGAACCCTCCGTCGAATTCCTCTCCCCCGGCC
>CAJXRZ010000117.1 GCA_913060515.1 uncultured Pseudomonadota bacterium
GAGATTTCTGCCTGTCTCGTGGGCTCGGAGATGTGTATAAGAGACAGTTCCAGAGGCGGACGCCGACGACGCTGCCCACCAGAAGCACAGCCATCAGGGCCGCGCTGCCTTGCAGGGTGCGAACCAGAGACTGTTGGCGCTCGATCTCGACGGCTTCTGCCTTGCGGCTGGGAGCGCGCAGGCGCCAGTCCCGCAGGGCGGACTCTCCGGGCGAGGGGTCGATGTTGCGCTCGGCGGCCGGCAGTGGGGTTGCAGAGACGCCAGGGACGGGCACGCCGCCCTTGTCCAGGAGCACAAAGCTCAGATCCTTCTCGCTTTCCTGCTCCAGATCCTCGGTGTCGCCCTCTTCCGAATCGGCCAATGGCAGGTCCACCGCGCGCTCGCTGCGCTGTGCGGCCTCCTCCATCTCTTCCAGGTCCATCGCCAAGTGGACAGCGGGCTCCAGGTCCAGGCCGTCTGGCGTGGGCAGGTCCTCGGGGCGCGCGTGGGGGCGAGCCGATTGGCGTGCCTGTGGCTTGTTGGACATCTTCAGCTCCATTCCGCTACAACAGGTGCTAGGGTAGCAATCGCAACTTTCTTCGTCAACACAATAAGTTAGACTCCAACCTGGATATCCTCTCAAGGATCTAACTTGACGTGTCCATAGGAGTAGAATGGCTGCCGCAATCATGGTTCTGGGGACCGCCTCCAGCGTAGGCAAGAGCTGGCTCTGTACGGCCTTGTGCCGCCTCTTGAGTCGTCGTGGCCTGCGGGTACGGCCCTTCAAAGCTCAAAACATGTCCAACAACGCGGCGCCAGCGCTGTGCAGCGATGGGACATGGGGGGAGATTGGCCGAGCCCAGGCTGCCCAGGCCGCCGCTGCGGGGGTGACCCCGCACGTGGACATGAACCCCATCTTGCTCAAGCCCGTGGGCCCGATGGGCTCTCAGGTGGTGGTGTTGGGCAAGCCCCTGGGCCACCTTCAGGCCAAGACCTACTGGCGTGAGCGGGCGCCGTGGCAGCAGATTGTGTTGGACGCCTACGACCGCTTGGCCGCCGACTGCGATGTGGTCGTGCTGGAGGGCGCAGGGAGCCCCGTGGAGCTCAACCTGATGACCCGGGATGTGGTGAACCTGCCCATGGCACGCCACGCTGTGATGCGGGCCGAGGAGAGCGGCCAGCCTGGCAGTGTCCTCCTGGTTGGAGACATCGATCGCGGCGGGGTCTTTGCCAGCTTGATCGGCTCCGTCAAGCTGATGGATCCTGAAGATCAAGCCATGCTTTCGGGCTTGGTGGTCAACCGCTTCCGGGGGGACCCTGCGCTCTTCTCGGCCGGACCTGGGCTCTTGGAGAAACACTCCGGGGTTCCGGTGCGCGGTGTGCTGCCTTACCGGCGAGACATCTACATCGACGACGAGGACGGACCGGACCCCACCAAGTTCGGCCCGGGTGAGATCGACCTCTGTGTTCTGCGGCTCCCCACGGCCTCCAACCTCACGGACTTGACCGCGCTGAGCCGCGTTCCGGGACTTGGGCTGCGCGTCGCAGAGTCCCCAGAAGAGGTCGGAAACCCGGACCTCTTGGTGCTGCCCGGCGCCAAGGACACCCTCCAGGCGCTGGCCTGGATGCGCAAGGTGGGATTGGACCGCAGCGTGAAGGCCGCGGCCAAGCGCGGCATCCCGGTTCTGGGGCTGTGCGGTGGCTACCAAATCCTGG
Organism: uncultured Pseudomonadota bacterium; assembly: GCA_913060515.1. GTDB lineage: Bacteria > Myxococcota_A > UBA796 > UBA796 > CAJQPC01 > CAJQPC01. The sequence goes on from CAJXRZ010000117.1 coordinate 1,696, forward strand.
GGGAGCGTCTGCGAGACCCAGAGGGGCTCTCCGGTCAGGCCGGTGATGTCCTTGGGCTCGGTCTCTTGCCCATTGAGACGGTCTTCGGCGCCGACAAGCGCACGGTACCGGCAGAAGGAGAGACAGCGGGAGGATGGCTCCTACCCGAAGGTCTACCGGTGCAGGGCTACGAGATTCATCAGGGCAAAAGCCATCTCTTGACGGAGTCGAGGCCACTGATTCGACTGCCGCATGCCGACGGCACCAGCCAGGGTCTGGTCGCAGGGACCTACCTGCACGGCGTGCTGGACACACCCCAGGTCCGGGACGCGCTCGTTGCGGCGCTCAGGGAGAGGAAGGGGCTCCCGGCGACTCAGGAGGCCGCCGGTGGCGCCCGGCTCAGTCGGGAGGCTGGGTATGAGGCGGCCGCCGACGTTTTGGAGAAGCATTTGGATCTCAGGGGGTTGTTGCCCTAAAGTCCTCTAGATGTCTTGCTGATATACGCCAACAGGGAGGCCCAAGTGCCGAAGCTTGAATTCTGTGTTGGCCATTCTGATGACCCGGACGTTGATGACGCTGTTGACGAGGCGGCGGACCAAGCCCTCGCTCAGCTCATCGGTGAGCCCAAGGCCCTTCTTGTCTTTTCCGGAACCAGCTACGACGACCAGGAACTTCTAAGCTGCGTGCGCAAGCGCTTCGGGGCAGTTCCGATGATCGGCTGCACCACGGACGGGGAACTGAGCACTCAGGCCTTTAGTCATGACGGAGTGCTCATCACGCTGCTCTCGGGCCAAGCCATTGAGGATGTGCGGGTCGGTATGGGCCAGAACCTGGAAGCGGACCCCTGGGCGGCCGTCGCCCAGGCTTCTGCCGAAATGCCAGCGAGCCCGGCGTTGGTGCTTAGCACGCCTAGCTCGCTGCGTTCGAACCTCGATGAGACGATGCGAGCTCTGCAGGCCCGCTTCGAGGATGCGCCGATCGTAGGTGGGGCCAGTGGCGATCGGGTCGAGTTTACAAAGGCCCGTGAGTTTGCCAATGGGGTGTCCCACGCGGACAGCATTCCTCTGATGGCCATCTACGGAGACATCGAGGTGGGTTTGGGGGTAGCCAGCGGCTGGCGGCCCAGTGGTCACACCTGGGTGGCGACCAGGGCCGAAGGAAACATCGTCTACGAGTTGGACGGTCGACCCGCGCTGCAGACCATGGAGGCTTGGTTGGGGAGCGCTGAGACGAGCGTGACCATCGAGTTTCCGCTGGCGGTTTATCCAGAGGGGGCCGATGGAAAGTTCTACTTGCGTGCGGTGTACTCGGTGGACAAAGAGACCGGCGCAATTCGTTTCCCAGCTGAGGTCCCCCAAGGCAGCAGCGTTCGAGTGACACGTGCGACCCACGATGGTGTGCTCAGCGGGGCGGACCAAGCAGTCCAGCAAGCGATGTCGGAGATGAGCGGGCCAGCGGATGGCTGTTTGGTGTTCAGCTGCACGGCGCGAAAGTGGATGTTGGGCACGCGCGCCGAGGAGGAGCGGCAGCACATTCTCTCCCAAACCAAGGCCCCCATTGCCGGTTTCTACGGCTTTGCGGAGTTGGGCCCTTTGGGTGAGCTGGGGGCCAGCATTCACAACCAGACCTGCGTAGCAGTGGGTTTGCGTGGCCTGTGACGCCTTCGGACGAAAAGGCACTGCGAAAGCAGCTCAAGCGTGCAGTTCGGGAGAGAGATCGGCTTCGTGCGGCGCTCAGAAACAGCGAGCAGACCACGACGGCCTCCCGGATCATCGCCTCCAACATTCAGGATGAGCTGGAGCGGCGCATCCTGGCGCAGGAGGAGACCGCGTCGGCCTTGGAGGTCGCCAGAGCGGACGCTGAGACTGCAAACACAGCGAAAACGAAGCTCCTTGCCTCTATTAGCCATGAACTTCGTACTCCGATGAACGGCGTGCTTGGGACTACCCAGCTCTTGGCCGGTAGTGCCTTGAACCCTGACCAAGAAGAGCTCGTTGATGTGCTCCAGGGTTCCACCATCTCCCTGATTGGCCTCGTGGATCAGCTTTTGGATTTCGCTCAGTTGGAGACTGGGTCGGTAGAGCTGAAACCCGAGACAGTCAGGCTCTCCGGTTTGATCTCCAAGGTCGCATCGCTGCACCGCGCCAATGCTCGGGTGCGTGGCCTGGAGATGCAGGCTTCAATAGGCCAAGGGTTGCCGGAATGGGTGCTCCTGGACCAGGCCCGACTCGGTCAAGTGCTGACCAATCTGATCGACAACGCTCTGCGCTTCACGCTGGAAGGACGCGTTGTGCTGGGGGCCTCGAAGGTGGAGGCCGGCGTTCGCTTCTTCGTTCGAGACACTGGCCCGGGCATCCCTGCAGAGATCCTGCCGGAGCTCTTCATCCCCTTCAGGCAAGCCAATGCGCATGTTTGGAAGCGGCAAGGCGGCAGCGGACTGGGCTTGAGCATCTGCTCACGTTTGGTTGAACGCTTGGGGGGAAGCATTGAGGTGCAGTCCGAGCTTGGCGTGGGCACTTGCTTCTCCTTCGTGATTCCCCTTCAAGCGCAGTCTGCCCCCGTCGAGGTCACCGAATGCTCACTGGACCTCATCGTGGGCAAGCGCATCTTGGTGGTCGATGACAACCCGGTGAACCGCTTGATAGGCGCCCGGATGCTCCAGAGCATGGGGTGCGAAGTCCTTCTGGCCGAAGGGGGACAAGAGGCCGTGGATATGGCAGCGGAGGAAGGCCTGGACCTGATCTTGATGGATTGCTCCATGCCCGTTGTTGACGGCTTCGAGGCAACCCGGCGCATTCGAGCGCTCAGTGGAGCACCCGGGTGCGTTCCGATCGTCGCGCTCACAGCGCTCGCGATCTCAGAGGACCGGGAGCGTTGCCTGCAGGCCGGCATGGACGACTTTCTGCCCAAACCGGTCCTGCTGCCTATGCTGAAGGAGACGCTCAGCCGTTGGCTGACCCCAGAGGCCGAGACCATGGCCTGCTGATGCCCCACTGATCATCCGGGCGCGTCGCCGATGTCCGCTTCGGGCAGTGTTGGATCGCAGTACTGCACGTACCAGCCCTTGTTGGTGAAGCGACTGTCGTCGTCCAACCACTTGGCGTGGGGGGGCAGGTTGCCGGCCTTTCGGTCGTTGCGCTCGGCCTGTACCAAGTTGGGCGTGGCCTGGTTGGTGTCCACGCACTCGATGAAGCGCTGCTGAACGCTGGACTTGGCCAGGGCCTCGGTCACAGCGTCGTGGCACTTCTCGTGGCGCTTGCGCGTGCCGCGGTCGCAGATGTCCACCTTGGCTTCGGCGGCGAAGGTGGTCCACAGGTTCTGATGGGACTCGGCCTTGTACTTGTCGCCACGCTCCTTTTGCTTCACGGTCTCCTTGATCTGCTTCTCCAAGGCGACCACGGTCTCCTTGAGTTCTACGAGCAAGGTGTCGCGCTCTTGCTGGGCTTCTTGGAGTTGGGTCTCCAAGGTGGCGACCTCGGCCTCGAGGGCCTCGAGCTTCTTCTTCATCTCGGTCCAAGCGGCGCCGGCGGCGGCCTTCTTGGAGTCCGTCTCCTTCTGGAGGGTGGCCAGCTCCGACTCCCGCGCGTCCAAACGGGACTGCAGATCGGTCACCTTGTCTTGGGCGGTACCCAGGGCGGCTCGCTCGTCCAGGACCTCGTCTTCGCAGAAGGCGGCAATCTCTTCTGCGGTGAGGTTTTCCTTGATGACCGTGGGCTCGGAGACGATGACTTCCACCGGGTCCGCTAGGAAGCTGTGCAGGGCATAGCCTGCACCAATTCCAAGGATCAAACCACCGATCAGGCCGCCAGTCAGGGCCAGGGTGTTGCTCATAAACTCCTCCAAGAAGCGAGAGACGCCGGAATCGTAACGCAGGTGGTCCATGTCAGGCTTTCTGAGTCCTGCGGGCATCCCCGGATACTCAATATGTCAGAGGGACAAGATCCTGCGTCACACGGCGCGCGTACCCAGCGTAGCCTGTGTTAGTTTTGTGCAGAATTGTCGCTCAAGCCCCGAGAAGACTCCATGACCCTCAGCCTCCTTGCTTCCTTCGGCCTCATCGGCATGCTCGCCTGTGACGGTGCTACCGACTCGGATGTCGGCACCGACACTGCAGTGGAAGATACGGCGCCGCCGCCTCCCGACAACGATGCGGACGACGACGGTATTCTGGACCTTCACGAGGGTGAGGAGGACCAGGACGGAGACGGTACGCCGAACTTCCAGGACTTGGACTCCGACGGTGACGGCATCTTGGACGAGGTTGAGGCAGGCGACGACGACCTGTACACCATGCCTTTCGACACCGATTTGGACGGCGTGCCGGACTACTTTGACCTGGACTCCGACGACAACTTGGTGCCCGATGCCGAGGAGTCTGGCTCCAAGCCCAAGGTTGGCGTGGACACCGACGTAGACGGCGTGCCCGACTTCCGTGACTTTGACAACGACGGCGACCAGATCTCCGACTTGTGGGAGATCACCATCCTGGGCAGCCCGGTCGACACCGACTCGGACGGCACCCCGGACTACATGGATCTGGACTCCGACGCCGACACGCTCTGCGACATGTGGGAGGGCGGGACCACGCCTTACCGCGAGGAGCCCATCGACTCCGACGACGACGGCACCTACGACTTCCGCGATCTGGACTCCGACGACGACGGTCTCATTGACCAGGACGAGGGCAAGGCTTCCCCCGGCTGCGGTGAGCCCAGCGACGCGGACGGTGACGGCACCTACGACTCCGCTGACCTGGACTCCGACGGCGACGGCTTGTCCGATGCCGACGAGATCAACTTCTACGGCACGGACGCATACGACTCGGACTCCGACGGCGACGGCCAGACCGACGGCGCTGAGCTCGCTGCTGGCACCGACCCCTTGGACGCCGAATCCACCATCACCGGCGTGTACGTCGAGGTGCAGGAGCGCTCCACGGTCGAGGAGATCTTTGAGTTCGAGCCCAAGATTCAGTACGGCGACATCGCCTTCCTGATCGACACCACGGGTTCGATGAGCAGCACGATGAGCGCCACCGCGCAGCGCTTCGGCGAGATCGTCTCCGAGCTGGCTGGAACCTTCGAGAACATGGGCTTCGGTTTGGCCCAGTTCGACGACTACAACTACGGCTCGATGGGCGGCGGCAGCGACAAGCCCTTCGCCCTCCTGCAGCAGATCACCGACTCCGAGAAGGACATGCAGACGGAGCTGAACAACATTCAGCTTCACTCTGGCGGTGACGGACAAGAGTCCGACATGGAGGCCCTCTTCCAAGGAGCCACCGGTCAGGGCTATGACCAGAACTGCAACGGCAGCTACGACGCCGGCACCGACGTCGCGCCCTTCATCGGCGGCGGCTCCGACGACCCCTTCAGCGGCAGCGCCAGTGACAGCTACGACTCCAAGGTCAGCGGCACCGGCTCCAACGGTGGCTTTGGCTTCCGTGACTACGCCCTGCCCGTCATGGTCTACGCGACCGACATCTACATGCGTGACCCCGACTACACCGGTACCCAGGGCGGCCTGACCGCGACTCCTGGTGGTTGCAACTTTGACGCTGGCTCCGACGACGTGGTCGCCGCTCTGGCGGACTTGGGTGGCTACATCATCGGCGTGGACGTGAGCTCCGGTGGTTCTACCTCCAGCTACTCGCCCTACAACCAGATGATTGAGCTGGCCAACGCGACCAACTCCTTGGCGGACTTGGACGAAGACGGCGAGTACGACGACGAGCTCGTCTTCGTGGTCCCACAGGGTGGCGGAAGCTTCGCTGAAGAGTTCAAGAACAACGTCGTTACCGCTGTTGAGCAGCTGGTCGCCAGTGTGCAGTTCGAGAAGATCTCCCTGGAGATCGAAGGCGACACCTACGGCATGGTCGAGTCCATCTCTCCCGAGTACTACGAGAACATCGAGTGGGAGGGTCTGGAGACCCTGGACTTCACCTTGAACTTCGCGGGAACCGTGCCTGCGACCCCAGAGGATCAGCTCTTCACGATGACCCTGCTCATCCTGGGCGACGACTCCCTGCTGCTGGACAGCTTGGACATCGTGGTCGTTGTGCCCGGAACCGAGAACTGAGCCAGCTCTAGCGGTCAGCCCTTTGCGGCCAGCCTGCGCAAGGAGAGCCTCCAGCCAACGCTGGGGGCTCTTTTGCTCTTTTGCTCTGTGGAGGAGTGGACCGTCGCTGGGGCCTACTCGCAAGCCGCCAGCGCGCTGATCTCCCGCTCGCAGCCATGACAGGCCAAGGTGCCGTGGTTCTGGCCACGCTCAAAGAGGTTCCCGCCGACGAACCACATGGCGCCGTCCCACTGCCACACCGCGTGGAAGTGCTGCGAGGTCAGTGGAAAGCTCGGGATCTCCCAGCCATCCTCCGAGAGCTGGGCCATCACGCCGTAGTTCCCGGTCACCCACACGGTCTCTCCGGGGGCGGTCCAGACGCCGCTGACGGGACCGTTGAGCTTCTGCACGCTTAGCTCCTCCCAGTCGGCGCCCTCGTAGTGCAAGACGGTGGGGTTGCCCTGGCCGCCGACCGCGTAGACATCCTCTGAGCTTCGTCCGCGCACTGTGACCAGGCGGGCGTCCGTGGGAACCGCGCTCACGGTCTCTCCGGTGATGCGCCAGGCCTGGCTGTCGCCGACGATCCAGTCCTGCCACACCTTGAAGGTCTGGCCGGGGATCTCGCCCTGAATCAGGGTCCATTCGCCATCCCAGTGCCAGATCTCCCCGGTCTCGGTGTCGCTGTGGCCGCCGACGGCCCACACGCTGTCCTCGGCTGCGGCAAAGACCCCATAGAGGGTGGCGCTCGTAGGGATGTCCAGGCGCGTGTAGACGCCGTCCCAATGCAAGACGGTTCCAGCCTCTCCCACTGCCCACCAGTCTTCGGCAGAGAGCCCGTGGATCCACCAGAGCGGGTGCTCGGTGAGGGCTTCCTCAACGCAGGCGGCATCGCCCGTGACGCGCAGCAGATCCCCGTGTGGACTCTCGGTCCCCAGATCGCCGCCGACGATGAGCAGCTCCTCCTCGCTTGACCAGGCCCCCAAGAGAACGGCGTCTCCCAGGGTGTCTCCGACGATCTTCCAGGCCTCGGGCTCGGCGGTGTCATCCTGGCGGTCGGTGCACTGGCAGGCCAACAGGAACCAGATCGCCGCGCTCACTGCAGCACCACCCCGATGGCCCGGTCCCGGACTTCATTGGACAGTGGCCCAGTCCCTTCATGGGTAAAATCGGTGATCTGGTTGCCGTCGGCGTCCAGGAACTGGAGGGCGTCCACGTCGGGGCCCTCGGGGTTGGTGAGCATGAACTCGCCGGTGCCGTAGCCGTAGACCCCGCGAACGCGCTCCAGCTCCTCGGGGCTCTCGTCCTGGCGGTGGCAGCTGCTGCAGGTCCGGGGGCGGGAGGAGGTGGTGTGCTGGTCGAAGGGGCTCCAGCCGGTGATGTCGTGGTAGTCGTCGTTCTGGCGGAACACACCGCCCAGCTCCTCATCTCCGATGACCAGGTTGCCGTCAAAGTCTGTGACGCTGAGCTGCACCTGCTGGCTGGAATGACAGCTCTGTGCGCGCCCCTCTTCGTTCTCGCAGAGGATGAGGGTGTCCAGGGAGAACCAGGATCTTGAGCCGGTGGTCAGACCGGGGGTCTTGGCGCCGGTCTGGTAGTCGGTCTGGTCCAGGCGCATGTCCATGCCGACGTGGCAGCCCAGGCACTGCAGCTGCCAGGAGTTGTGGCAGGTGTCACAGGTCAAAGAGTCGGTGTGGGACCAGCCCTCGGCGTCCACGCCCATTCCGGCATGGGCTTGGGGGAGCTCCCGAACGATGTCATAGGCTTGGTCGACCACCCGCTCCTTGCCGTCCATCTTGCCGGTCAAGATGACCTCGCCGCTATCGGAGGTGCTGAGCTGGGTCAGGGGGCGCCCGGCCTGGGTTCGGTAGACACCGCTCGAGTCGGGCTGGATCCGCTCGCGAACCCCGCCGTGACAGTCCTCGCAGCGCAGCTCCTGTTGCTGTTTGGAGGTGGTGTAGATGCGGCCATCGCCGTGTACGTCGGAGCCCACATGACAGTCCGCGCAGACCATGCCGGCCTGGAAGTGCACGTCGGGCGGGGTCTCGTCGCCGTACTGGGTCGTGTCCTCGTCCAGGATGTAGTAGCCGCTGGTGTGGCCGTAGACGTTGTCCTCCCAAAGCTCGGCGTTGGGCGGGGTCTGGTCGGCAGAAAAGCCGCCCTCCCGGATGCCGCGGAAGTTCAGCCCAATGCGGCCGCCCTGGAAGTGGCACGTGGCGCACTGCTCGGCAGGAATGGCGGTCGTCAGCTCGTGTCGCGCCGGGTAGACCGGGTAGCTGGTGGGCATGGCCTCATCGCCGCCGCTGTAGACGCCGTCCTCGTTGTAGACCATGTGGCAGGCGCTGCAGCCCGTGGACCGGTAGAGCGCCTTGGAGTTGTTCTTGGGGTACCCGGCCGCGTGGCAGGTGTTGCAGTTCTTGGCCAGGTAGTGGTCGTAGGCTGCCGACTCCAGAGGCCCGATGTTGTCGAAGTCCTCCAGCTCTTTCAAGGCTGCGCGCAGCTGGGCTTCGTCTGGAGGGGGCAGGGTGTCCAGGCTGGGCACTGTGCCGGCGATGGAGCCGTCCCATTGGGGGTCGATGGCGGGGTGGGAGCCATAGAGTGCCTCTCGGTCCTGCAGACCGGCGTACATGCGCGTGGGCATGTAGTGCCCGGCGTTGGTCGTCATCACCGAGTTCTTGACCGAGGCCACCTTGTCCGCATGGCAGTCACCGCAAGAGGCCTCGGCTGCGCGGATGTCACCGGGGTTGATGAAGCGCAGGTAGTCGCCGTCGATGCGGTCCAGCAGGTCGGGGGGGAAGTCCTTGATGAAGCCATCGGGCGCCTGTGGCAAGGAGCCGCGGATCTCGGCCCAGTCGTCGGGCACGGGCACGTGGGCCTCGGCCTGGACCACGGAGGTGCCGTCGCCGCCATGACAGACGGTGCACTCGCCCTCAAAGCCTGGGTGGGCCTCCTCGATGCCAACGTGACAGCTTAGGCAGGCCTCGCCATTGGCCAGGTCCCATTCTTCCTCTCCGCCGGTGCACTTGCAGGCCGAGAGAAGCAGCAGCGCCAGACCCCACATCAGTCCACCTCAATGACGACATCCACCTCTCCGGAGGCTGTGGCGCCGTCCAGGTCGGTGGCTTGGATTCGCAGGGTCGCGAGCGCTCCCTGAAGGCCGATCAGATCATCGGCGCTGTTGTAGGTCTCTCTATCGAAGCCCACGACCAAGTCCCAGACCAGCCCGCTGCCGTCTTCCTGGCAGTAGGCGGTGGCACCGGTGTTGGTGAAGCTGTCCGAGAGCGCGCCGTCCAGGTAGGTCTCCATCAGGACGGGGAGGGGGGCGTTTCCGTCGCCCTCATCGACCACAAGCCCTGAAACTTTGGCGCGTACGCCAACTCCAAAGCCTCCCTGCGGCGCCGAGGTCAAGCCCACCGTCTGGCCGTCCTCGAAGGGGTAGAAGTCCCCAGCCAGGCCAGTTCCCACGATCAAAGTGGGCTCTCCGCTGGGCTCGCAGCCCAAGCCGGTGTCCTGGGCGTCTTTGCAACCGATGGCCAACGAGATGAGCGACCACAACAACATCGTGTCTCCTGTGCCCCTGCTGTGCCAAGGGTAGCCGAGCAGGGCCCCCTCCGCTCGGAGAGCGTTAGCCAGCCTTCAATTCCGGAGACCCTGATCATGTCTGCCAAGCGCACTTACGAGAACCCCCTGGTCAGCCGCTATGCCAGCAGCGAGATGTCCGAGGCCTTCTCTCCCCACACCAAGTTCAGCACCTGGCGCAAGCTCTGGCTGGCCCTGGCAGAAGCGGAGCAAGAGCTGGGTCTGGATATCTCCGATGCCCAGCTCGATGCGATGCGGAGCACGCTGGAGGAGATCGACTACGACTCGGCTGCCGCCTACGAGCGCAAGTTTCGCCACGACGTGATGGCCCACGTACATGCCTGGGGCGACCAAATCCCGAGCGCCAAGGCCATCATCCACCTGGGCGCAACCAGCTGCTATGTCGGCGACAACACCGACCTGGTCGTGCTGCGCGCCGCTTTGGACCTGGTGATCCCCAAGCTGGCCGCCGCCATTGGGCACCTGGCCAAGTTCGCCGAGACGCACAAGGACCAGCCCACTCTGGGCTTCACCCACTATCAGCCGGCCCAGCTCACCACTGTGGGCAAGCGCGCCTGTCTCTGGCTGCAAGAGCTGTTGATGGACCTGCGCGCGCTCACGCGCTGCCGGGCGGATCTGCGCTTCCGCGGGGTCAAGGGCACCACAGGCACCCAGGCAAGCTTCCTGGCCCTCTTCGATGGGGACCACGCCAAGGTCGAAGAGCTGGATGCCAAGGTCACGGCCAAGTTCGGCTTTCCAAGCGCCTTTATGGTCACCGGCCAGACCTACACCCGCAAGGTAGACCACGAGATCCTGAGCGCTCTGGCCAGCTTTGGGGCCACCGCCCACCGCATCGCCACCGACATCCGCCTGCTGGCGAACCTCAAGGAGCTCGAGGAGCCCTTTGGAAAGAACCAGATCGGCTCCTCGGCGATGGCCTACAAGCGCAATCCCATGCGCAGCGAGCGGGTCTGTGCGCTCTCCCGGCACATCATCGCCCTCTCCCAAGACAGTGCTTGGACCGCCGCCCTTCAGTGGATGGAGCGCACCCTGGATGACTCGGCCAACCGGCGGATCTCCCTGCCCGAGGCCTTTCTGGCCACCGACGGCGTGTTGGAAGTCCTGGGCAACGTCTTCTCAGGTCTGGTGGTTTACCCAGCGGTCATCGGCCGACGCATCGCCTCTGAGCTGCCCTTCATGGCCACGGAGAACCTCATCATGGCCATGGTGCGCCGGGGTGCCGACCGCCAGGACGTGCATGAGTCCATCCGCGTACACAGCATGGCCGCCGCCGCGGTGGTCAAGCAGCAGGGCGGCGACAACGACCTCATCGAGCGCATCCAAGCCGACCCCAGCTTTGCTCCTATCCATGGGGACATTGATGCCCTGATGGACCCCGCCAGCTTCGTGGGCCGTGCCCCGGAGCAGGTCGCTGCCTTCCTGGAGCAAGAGGTCTGGCCAGCGCTCGCGCCTTTTGGTCCTTTGAAGCAGGCGCGTGAGCTGAAAGTGTAGCGCGGAGGGCTCCCGAAAAGGGCCTTCCGGGGCACCGCAGCGGGGCTCTTGTAGCCGCGCGAAATCGGGGAGCCCCCAAGGCTCCCGGCCACTGCGCTACTCTGCGGGCCATGGCGGAGCTCAAGTACGACGGTGCCACTGTCCCAGTGGACCTCAACGATCTGGATGAGCGGGTGCGGGCGGGTTCGCTGCCCGCCACCGCTCAGCTGCGTCACGCGCCGTGGACCGGGCAGGAGTGGCGCCTGCTTGGGGAACTGCCCGAGCTCCAGGACGCCTTCCGCGCCCCTGGCGCCCGCCTCTCTCAGCGACTGGCCCACGCGCCCACCTCATGGGCCGCCATCGGCGTCTCCGCCTTGATCCTGCTCTTTGGTGCTCTGCAAGTGATCACCGAGATGGGTTGGGACGCCCTGCTGCCCTTCTATGAGAATGCCGCCGTGGGTTTTGACCCCATGGCCTTCGAGGGCCGCTTCTGGGCGCCGTACAGCAGCCAGCTGGTGCACGCGAACTTCGCCGTGCACCTCTTGGGGAACCTCTCGGTGATCGCCTACAGCGGCTACCGAACAGAGCGCGCACTGGGCCGGGATGGCTACGCCGTCGTGGCCATTCTCAGCGTGCTCTTCGGAGCGCTCTTCGTCGCGATGGGCCAGCGGGGCACTGTCATCGGCTCCAGCGTACTGGCCTTTGGCTTGCTCGCTGCTCAGCTCACCATCGGTTTCCGATTTGGCGACACCTTGCCGGCGTCCCAGCGGCGCTTCTATGGCTTTGGCAACCTGCTCTTCGCGGCCGTCATCCTGGCCGGCACCTTGACCACCCCCAATGTCTCCCATGCGGCCCATGCCGGCGGCTTCGTCGGCGGCTTGCTGGGGGCCTTGCTCTGGAAGCCACAGTTCCTCTCGACGCGCAGCCCCAAGGCGCTCTGGCCGATCTTGGGTGCTCTGCTGCTCTCCCCCTTGCTCCTGGGCCCCCTCCTTCGTGTGATGCCCGGCGCCCTATGGGGCGGTGAGCGCGTCGACTTGCCCAAGGTTGGCGCCAGCCTCCAGGTCCCCTCGCGCTTCATTGCGCCCCCCGGAAAGGGCATCACCGTGCGGGGCATGCCGGCCTGGCGCAGCTCTCCGAACTCCGATGAGCTCTTCTTCTGTGGTCTGGTCGAGTTGGATTGGGAGCGGGTCGCCCAAGGAGACCCCCTCGTGGGCGGTGTCCTGGAAGACGACTGGGGACGCCTCATCGAAGGTTCCCCCCGTGAGGTCACCCCGCCGCCTTCCCGCGGACCTGCTTGGAGCGCACACGCCCTGGTCTTTGACGGTGAGGAAGGAGAGCCGGACTACCTCTTGGTGGAGCACCACCGGCTGCAAGGGGTTTGGCTCAATCGGGTGGGCTACATCGTCACCTTGGACGAGGACGAGCAGAGTGGAGCGCGTACACCGATTTTCGAGGAGATGATGACCTCGGTCGAGGTCGGGGAGCCACCCGAGCTGGCCACGGTACGCAGTGCGCACCTGGACAACCCCATCAGCGAGCGGAAGCGTCTGGACCTGGCCCGAGCCCTCTACAAGGTGGGCGACATGCAACAGGCCGACGCACTCTTTGCGATGGTCATTGCCCAAGGGGGGCGTCTGACGGGGACCGCCGTGCTGGAGCGTCTGGAGCTGCAGGCCCGCTTCCCAGAGGTCCACACCCTGGGCGAGGTGCCTTGGTTCGAAGAGGCGGTCTTGGACTACCCAGGGGACCGGCGTCTTGCCCGAAGTGCCGTGTCCGTCTTGGTGGCGAATGATCGCTGCGCCGAGGCCCGTCTGGTGCACCAGGGCCTGGCTGCTGAACGACCGGAGGCTGTGGACTTGGTGACCACCGCGGCGGCGGTGCTGGCGTGTGAAGACCGCTTGGGCGGCTAGTCGAGGGCGCTGCGCCTTGCCCGTGTCAGGGTCTTCTCTTCCCCTTGGGAGTTGGTGAGGGTCACGTTGCTCTCAGGGGCGCCGCCCAGGTGCACGGCAGCGCTGTTTAGCGTGAGACCGACCAAGGAGGTGTCGTCGGCGGAGACGATGATCTCGCCGACGGAGAGGAGCGCGGCGGCGGGTCCTTTGGGGTGCAAGGCGGTGACCTTCATGCCTTCGGGAACGGCCTCAAGCTGAAGGCCGAGGGTGCCAGGCTCGTCCATGACCTGCAGTTCGATGACGACCCGGTTCTCCGTCTCTAGGTCGATGGTGACCTGAGCGGACCCCGTCATGTTGTCCTTGCCGGCTGTGAGGGTGTGCTCGCCCTGGGATATCGGAACTCGGAAGGTCCCTTCTTGGTCTGCGGCGTCATCGAAGTAGTTGTCGTCCAAGCGAACGCGTGCCCCGGGCACCACTTCCCCTTGGAAGACCACCTCACCGCGTAGGATGGCGGCGGTCTCCAGCTGGATGTCTCCCAGATCCAAGGATTCACCCGCGCGAATGAGGATTCTCTCATCCAGTAGATTCAGGCCCTTGGTGGCCGCTTGCAGCCGATAGCTCCCCGGCTCGAGCGCGGGGTAGTAGATCACGCCGTCTTGGCACTGGGCCTGGCCTTCTTGACCCATCTTCATGGAGCCGTTGGCCAGAGGCTCCCAGATGTTGGCCCGGCAGTCCTGGACCGGCTGGCCCATGGGGTTGAGCAGACGCACGCGGAGGCCCGGGTCAGACATGGGGGGCAAGGCCGTCAATTCCATGGCGCTGCGCTGCTCGGAGATCTTCAATCCGGCCAGTGCCACAACAAAGCAAGTGACACCGATCACTGCCGCGATCCACGGTTCCCTACGCACACACACCTCCGCCCCAACGTGCTAATCCAATGGGGAACGCTGCGTCGAGGGTCAGAGATGAGCCAATGGGCGACAAGACAGGTCAAGGGTCAGTTTCGGGATGTCCAGTTGGACGCCCGTGGCCAGGCCGTGAAGTTGCTCCCTTGGAAGGGGCCTATGCGGCGCCTCCAGGAAGACGCCTGTCGTGCCTGTGGTGATTGGCCGAGACAGACTCCGTGTGCCTCCTGTGGTGCCCGAGCATCCGAGGCGGACAAGCTCACCAACCGTCTGGCGGCGCGCATGGGGGGAGACCTGCTCACCGCTGCCGAGACCGCCGGCGAGAAGGGCTGCCACGTCTTGGCGGTGCGTTTTGCCACCACAGCGTGGCACCGGGGCGTTGACCGCGACGTGGCCATGACCCTGCGTCTGCAGGAGCTGGAGGCTGCGGGGCTGGGGGACTTGGCGGCTGAGGAGGCCCTTCACTGGGCCATGGCTGGTCGTGCGCCAGCCTATGCCGCGGGCATTGCTGCGGAGCTCATGGGACGGAATGGCCGGGAGAGCGAGGCCTTGGTGCTCATCGATCAGGCGCTGGAGCGGACGCCAGAGGATGACAGCCTGCGCATGGACCGGGCCCGCCTAATCTTGGGTCAGGGACAGACCAAGGACGCTGGCATGGAGGCCGCAGCCTTGTGCGTGCCCAGCCGCGAGCTGGCTGAGGAAGCGCTCCAGCTGGTGTTGGAAGCCGCTGACCTGTTGCTTGCGGCCGAGAAGCCCGATGATGCGTTGTTGGTGTTGGACGCGACCGCGCCGCACGGGCACCGCAACCCCAATGTCTGCGAGGCCATCGCCAAGGCCGAGGCGCAGCGGGAGCGCTACCCCAGCGCCAGGCGTTGGTTGGTGCACACCCTCTCGCTGGATCCGCTGCGGCAGTCGGCGAGGGAGAGGTTGGGCTTGTTGGAGGACCAGATGGGGATTGCGAGGTCGATTCACTAGGCCAGTTGCGAAGCAACCGGCCTATGAATCGACGGCGCGTAGCGCCCTAGATCAGGCGCAATTCCCGCAGGGAAATGCGCAGGGAACCTTGTCCAAACCGCGCTCAGATCCCCGCCTGGTGTGGACCAGGGAACCTTGTCCAAACCGCGCCTTGATCCCCGCCTTCATCCCCGCCTGGTGTGGACCAGGGAACCTTGTCCAAACCGCGCTCAGATCCCCGCCTTCATCCCCGCCTGGGGTGGACCAGGAAACCTTGTCCGAACCGCGCCTTGCTCCCCGCCTTCATCCCCGCCTGGGGTGGACCAGGAAACCTTGTCCGAACCGCGCC
>CAJXRZ010000118.1 GCA_913060515.1 uncultured Pseudomonadota bacterium
GGCTGGTTCCGAGCTTGCGGCTATCAGGCTCAACAGCTGTGATCAGCACAGTAGAGATCTTCTCCGTTGGCTCCAGCGGTACGACGACGGACCTGTACCGATACGTGGCCGCAGGGGCCGCTCCGGATGGCGACCTTGATGGCTTCGTTGAGGTTCGAGAAGCGTCGTTGAATACGAGTTTGATGGTAGCCGGTAGCCCATCAAACATGCAGCTTCTTCCCTCTGACTTTGGGGCGGCTGCCATTTCCTATCAGTTTGGTGCGGAGCTTCTCGCTGCAAATGTCAGCGACTGCCGGCAGGTAGGGGTGCATGACTTTGCCTGCGGCGAAGAACTCCTAGTGGGCGCCCCTGACTGGAGCACCCACAGCTCTGCGGGAAGGGTCTACTTCTACGAGCCCGGCTACGACCCCGTTTTGGTACCAGCGGGAGAGCTGCTGGATCCCTCTGGAATTCTCGGAGCAGAGTTTGGATCGTCGATGGCTATCTCTCAGGCCTCGCCACCAGCGAATACGCCATGGGCCGTGGGAGACCTGAGCCCAGAGTGGTTGGCTGTCGGGGCTCCAGGAGATGGCAGAGTTGAGGTCTTCTCCGTGGACCCCCTTGCTGCGAGTGCGGGGGGCTCTCCGTTCACTGCTTTCCAGACCTTCACCTCGACGGGGAAGACGGCGGGCTTTGGGTCCGAAGTTCTGTTTGAGGACCTGAACCACGATGGATTTGACGATCTGGTTGTCGGAGCTCCAAAGGACAGCGGGGGAGGTTGGATTCAGGTCTTTCCCTGGGTCGACGGTGCTGGAGCGTTCCACACGACAGGTTTTACCGTCGCGGTCGCGGATACCTCTTTGCCCACCCCCATTTTGCAAGCGGATGAGTTTGGCTCGGCGCTAGCCGCTGGGGCTTTGGTCTATGAAGCGGGGGGCAGTCCAGGGTTTCCGGCGCCTGGTGTGACCCTCAATGCGTTGGTTGTTGGAGTCCCTGGCTACGACCTCGCGAGCCTTTACGACAGTGGTGCGGTGTGCCAGTTCACTTTTGAGCAGGACTCAAGTGACCCGACGAACGTTGTTTTGGGCACAGAGTCTTGTTTCCGCTCCCCGGGACCAGGGCTGGCCCTGGCCAACGGGCGCCTGGGTGAGAGTGTTGCTGTTGGGAACTTTGTCGCGATTGACAGCAACTATGGGACTGACTCGCCTGCAGCTCAGTTACGTGATGTAGCCATCGGCTGGCCAGGTGCCGGCGTTGGGGTTCTGTTGCTGAACCACGCCCAAGAGAATGGGATTGATTGGACCGTATCCCCGCCTCAAATTCTACATGCGCCTGTGGCTTCCGCTGGGCCATACGCGGTGGCTCTGAATTCTGGGTACGTCGCGGAGACGCAATGGGAGGACCTTGTGATCGGTGAACCCGGGGATGACCGCGCTTGGTTGACCCTTGCAGCCGAAACTTCGACCACATCTGGAGGTGGTGGAGCTTGTGCTGCCCTGGACGGCATCTACACCCTGGCTGGTCAAGAGTGGGTTGGAAACGATAATACAGGTACTGGTGCTTTCTTCCCCAGTCAATCTGAGGTGCTCCTTTGGGAGGATGGGGTCGATACTTTCGTTGCCTTTCGAACGGATCACTTCATGAGTGTTGGGGCTGTTGGTGACACATCCCCATGCGTCTACGACTTCGAAGACGTGACCAAGTTCGAAGACGAGACGGGAGATGCCGGAGCCTGCGGTGAGTTGTCTGGAAAGGCGGCCGATGTTGGGCGTTATATGTTTGCTACGAATGCCATTCCGAAGGGAACGGTGTTGACCTTGCCTGGAACGTGCGCTGCTGCGTTCGATGCATTGAACAGTACTTACGAATACTCGGGGGTAGTCGTTGGCCCCGTTATCGAACACTCTCTGAAGAAGATGGTTATCCAGCTCCCGCTCGGTGCTTCAACTGACATCTGGAGTCTCTTGACGAGTGATTCAAAGGCTGCACTGGCTGCTCATGAAGCCACTGTCTTTTTGGCCATCGACTCGGCGACCGGAAACGGTTCGGTGGACATTGATATGAATTGGGCTGATATCTGGTTCAATATCGAAGTCGGGGTGGGCAGCAAGAGCTGCAACTTTGGACATGAAAGTAGCTGTGTCGAGCCCTCACCGCTCAGCTCGGGAAGCCCTGAGTTTCCTGCAGCCGCCACGTTGAAACAGGAGAGCGTGTGCGAGGGATGATGCTTGTCTTCAGCTACGTCTTGGGCTGCCTTGTGCCGGATGGCCAAGATACTGCGTCCGCTGACCTGTCCTTCTGCGAGGAGCCTGGCGACTTTGGGCGGGCGCTCTACACGATGGTCGAGGCGGAGTGTCAGCGCTCAATTCAGTGCGGGGTGTACACCGAAGAGGAGTACATCATGTGTGTCTCCTTCCAATCCAATTCCACCTACATCACCCAGCGCGAGATCGCATGCATGGACTGGTGCGCTGTGGACCCCTGGATTGTTCAGATGCAGGCTACACCCTGCGGCGAGAATCATACCGCGATGGTCGATGCCGACGATGGACCGATCTATCGGTGTGAAGAGAGGAACTGGTGAGCGGGATTGTCCTGGTCTTGGCGTTTGTTGCGTGCCCTGGTGAGCCGCTGGACTCCGCAGTTGAGTCCGACTGCAGTGATCCCGGGGATATCGATCTGATTCGCTTCGAAATGGTGAGCGAGACCTGTATGTGGCTCATCTCTGACTGCGAGGTCAAAGACGAACTTCAGTGGGATGATTGCTTCAGTGATCTGCTCTATGCGACGGAAGCTCACGTTGCAGATCAAGGTGACTGTGTCGATTGGTGCGCCGCCAAGTCCTACACGGAAGTTGCACGACAACAGTCCTGCGCGCCTCTTGGTGACCTGTCCGCAGCCGAAGAGTACGCGTTGGCCACTGACTTGATCGCAGAGCACTTCTACACCTGCGATTCCCCCAACTACGAACCCTCGGGCCCATAGACCGAGGCGGTTCTAAGCCGCGTCCTTCTCCACCCGCTTGCGCCGCATCGTGATCACCGGCGGCTCGCCTGCACGGCTCCTACACGCCAGGGCGACGTGGAAGTTGCCCAGACAGGTGTAGACCTCGTCGGCGAATGCCCAGCCGGGGGACCAGGTGGGCCAGCGACGGTTCACGACCGTAATGGCCTCGCGGGCGGCTTCCAGGTCCTGCAGTTTCCAGGCGGTGACGGCTGAACGCCACGCCGAGAGGACCCGGTCTTCAGGAGTGCTCGCAGGCGCGCTCTTGCCCAGCACCTGTAGGGCGACGGCCAAGGCCACGGCGGGCTCCGCTGGAGGAAGCAGCTTGCGGAGTACGTCGGAGTCGGCCTCGATCTGCCAGTCGGGATCGGCGCTCACGCGAATGCGAACGGACCCATGACTGGGCAGCAGCTCACGCAGGCGGGACTGGCTCACCCAGACGCCGCGGCGAATGCCTTGGGGGCGCACACGCGGGGAGGTGACGAGCGCCAGGGTCTCCGGCAGCTCACGGTCCAGCAGGTCTTGCAGGGCGCCAGGGGCGCCGTCGTCGATGATGATGAGCCGTGCAACGAGGGATGGGGCCACGGGGTCACTCCAATTGGGGATGAAGGACTCTTCGGACCCCCGGCCGCCCGCGTTGAGCAGCTTCTGCAGGATGATCCGGCCCGCATGGCGGATGGAGGGATCAAGTAAGAGTGGCGCTACTGCGCTGGCGGCCCGGGGAAGGCATGATGTGCGTTAAGGGTTGCACTTGCCCACAAGCACGCCCGACACCGGTAGAATCACGCCATGACAAGACTCCTCCTGCTCTGCCTTGCCTTCTCCACCTTTGCCTTCGCCGGTGCGCGCGAAGAAGCGGAGCTGGAGCGCTACGTCACCGACATCGCCACGCTCTCCGAGCGACAGGCCTGGGACGGTGTAGAGCGCAACTACGAGAAGATCATGGAGCTGCCCGGCGTGGAGATCCCCCGGGAGGTGCACATGAACGCCGCTCTGGCGGCTCGGTCCACCGGCAACATGAAGGCTGTGGTCGACCGCCTTGAGCGCGCCCAGAAGGTCGAGGGGGAGGACGAGACAGCTGCTTGGCTCAACGAGATCAACGAGAACTTTGGCCGGGTGACCCTCATTGTGCCCAAGGGCGTGGTGCTCGTGCCCGAGGTCATGCCCTTCGCACCGGACCAGCGGCTGCAGGTTGAAGCGGCAGGCAAGGCCCTGATCGACGAGGGCACCTTCGACGGCATGTTGCCCGTGGGCAAGTACACCCTGGGTGGGGTTGGCTTTGAGGTCGTGGCCGGCATCAGCGCCAAGGTCGAGCTCTCCGGCCGGGACTTGCGGAAGCTGTGAGCCCTCTCCTCGCCCTATTCCTGGCTTCAAGCCTCGCCTCCGCCCAGAACACCGATCCCACCGGGAAGGATGAGTGGGGCGTGACCGCCACTTTCTCCGGTGGTTGGTACTTTGCGGATGCTGGCGAGAACATCCAGAGCTCCTGGACTCTGAATCCGCGCCTGGGCTACTCCCTGACGCGCAACCTGCACCTCGAGGCGCACACCGGGTGGATGCAGGCCGGAACCCGAGGCTGGGGGTACCGCTACAACGCCCTGACCCCTCGCCTGGATCTGCTCTTCTTGATCCGGCCAGATTTGCCGGTGGTGCCCTTTGTCGCGGCCGGGCCGGGCATGTACTGGGTGCGCGTCTACCGCCTGGAAGACTCCCAGGAAGAGCAGGAGTTCGAAGGCGCCGGGCTGGGCAACTACAAGAACCCAGACTCGGACCTGTTGCTCAACATCGGCCCCGGCATCCTGATTCCACTGGCCGGTGGCATGGCCTTGCGCTTGGACGCCCGCTACGTCTACACGATGGGCCAGGAGCCCTACGCGGGCAACACGGACCGCTTCTCCAACTTGGAGCTCACCGCAGGCTTCATGTTTCGCGCCGCCGAGCGCAACCGAGACAGCGACGGGGACAGCATCTACGACAAGGTGGACTCCTGCCCCGATCAGCCCGAGGATTGGGACGACTACCAGGACACCGACGGCTGTCCGGATCCGGACAACGACGGGGACGGCATCTTGGACGTGGACGATGACTGCGCGATGGACGTCGAAGACTTCGACGACTTCGAGGACGGCGATGGGTGCCCCGAGTGGGACAACGACAACGACGGCATCTCGGATGACCTGGACCAGTGCGCGACGCGCCGCGAGGACCAAGACGGCTTCCGCGACGAGGACGGCTGCCCGGACCTGGACAACGACAACGACGGCATCGCAGACCTGAACGACCGCTGTCCAAACCACCCCGAAGACATGGACGGCTTCCAGGACGACGACGGCTGTGAGGACTCGGACAACGATGGCGACGGGCTGCCCGATGCTCTGGACGCCTGTCCCTTCGACCCCGAGATCTACAACGGCTTTGAAGACGAGGACGGCTGTCCGGACGAGACCGCGCCGGAGATTGAACGCTTCACAGGCGTCATCCACGGGGTCAACTTCGAGGTCAACTCCGACCAGATCACGGTGGAGAGCTACCGCATCCTGGACGAGGCCGCCGCGGTGTTGATCAAGTACCCAGATCTGCGCATCGAAGTGCAGGGTCACACCGACTCCGACGGCAGCGAGCAGAGCAACTTTGAGCTCTCGGACCGACGCGCCGAGTCTGTGGTTCGCTACATGACGGGCCGCGGCGTCTCCGCCGAGCGCCTGACCTGGATGGGCTACGGAGAGAGCCGGCCACTGGTCGCCAACGACTCGGCCTCGGGCAAGGCCATCAACCGTCGGGTGGAGTTCCACTTGGTGGGCGAAGCACAGCAGGATGCGGTCCGCGCGGAGTAGTCGGGGCGCTACTCGAAGCGAATCCAGGTGTCGTCGACCAGTCGCTCATTTGGGCGAAAACGCGCCTTGTAGTTGAGCTGTGCGCACTCCTGGACGTACAAGCCCAGGTAGTAGTAGCGAAAGCCACGGGCGTTGAGCCAGCGGATCTCCGCCAGGGCTGAGAAGGTGCCCAGGCTGCGGTCCGAGAGATCCGGGTCGAAGTAGAAGTACACCGAGCTGGCGTCGCGCGCGCCGATGTCGATGATGCCCACGCCAACGAGCTGATCGCCCAGCATGTAGCGAGTCTCCAGCGTCTGGGTGCAGCTGGTGACCAGCCAGTGGCGGTAGTGGTTGGCCGTGGTGGGCGTCTCGGCCAAGTCGCGCATCAGCTTGTGCTTGTTGAAGAGCTCAATGCGGGCATCGTCCACCTGAGGCGGGCCGGCCAGGATGCGGATGTCCTGGTTCTTGCGCAGCACCCTTCGCTGGCTCTTGGTGGGCTTGAACTCGTCCACCGGCACGCGAATGCCTTGGCAGGCCTGGCAGCTTGGGCAGGCGGGCCGGTACATGCTGCGGCCGACGCGACGGTCCGACTTGGCCAGGAGGGCGTCAAAGTCGGCACCCTCGAGGTTCTGGCGGTACCAACGCAGAGGCAGCACGGCCTGCTCCCCTTCAAGGTAGGGGCAGTCGTGGGGGGTCGCGTCGATGGGGATGCCCTGGGGGGGGCCGTCCAAGCTCGCCATAGGCGGAGGGTAGCCGATCTCACTTCACGGTGAGAACGTCGGCCAGTGCCTTTCGCTGAATATCAGGCACCTTGACCCCTGGCGCGGGGTGACCGACGGCCAAGAGCAGGTAGGCGCGCTCGCCGCTTGGGCGCTCCAGGATGTCCTTGAGGAACTTCATTGGAGAGGGAGTGTGGGTCACGCAGACCAGGCCGGCCCGGTGCAAGGCAGCGATCAGCATTCCAGTGGCCAGGCCCACGGACTCTGTGACGTAGTAGTTCTTGCCCTCCGCTCCGCTGTTCTGAGCAAAGATCGCGATCAGCCAGGGCGCGACCTCCAGGTAGGGCTTGTCCGCGTCGGTGCCAAAAGGCTCCAGGGCCTCCTTCCAGGCATCCGGGAAGCGCGTCTCGTAGTTCCGGCGCTCCTCCGCTTCGGCCGCGTGGCGGATCTCGGTCTTGGTGTGTGGATCCTGCACCGCGACGAAGTGCCAGGGCTGGCGGTGGGCGCCGGAGGGGGCGGTGCTGCCGGCGGCCACACAGGCCTCGATGACGGACTGAGGCACAGGGTCCGGTGAGAAGCGACGCACCGTGCGCCGGCCGTCCAACTCTCTGTGGAAGGATTGGGCCCGCTCCTCCATCGTGGCGTTGTCCAGACGGGTGTGCGGGTAGAGAATCCAATCGTCCTGCTCAGCCATGGTGCCTCCGGGTGCCCTTGGCCGTTAGCCTTCCACATCGGAGCCTGCATGTCCCTGACCGTCGAGCGCCTGTCTCTGAGCACCGGTGGCGCCACCCGCATCCTTCTGAACCGCCCGGACAAGGCCAACGCCTACACCCGGGAGATGCTCGATGTCTTGAGCGAGGCCATTGAGTCCTGTCTGGATCCCGTCCTGATCCTTGGGGCGGCAGGGCAAGGGGCCTTCTGTGCTGGGGCCGACCTGAACGCCATGAAGCACGCCAAGGCAGAAGATGCATTGGACCTTCGCTCCCAGCAGGTCTTTGAGCAGCTGGCCTCTTTCCCTGGGGTGAGCATCGCTGCCATTGCTGGGGCCGCCGTCGCCGGTGGCTTGGAGCTCACCCTGGCCTGTGACCTGCGTGTGGCCGGCCCCTTGG
This sequence comes from uncultured Pseudomonadota bacterium, assembly GCA_913060515.1. Taxonomy (GTDB): domain Bacteria; phylum Myxococcota_A; class UBA796; order UBA796; family CAJQPC01; genus CAJQPC01. The sequence continues at coordinate 7,624 of CAJXRZ010000118.1, forward strand.
CCATCTTCCGCCTGCCCGAGACGGGCCTGGGCCTGATCCCCGCTGCCGGAGGCTGCAGTCGCCTGCCCGGCATCATTGGTCTTGGCCGCGCCAAAGAGATGGTGCTGCTCGGAACGACCTTGAGCGCCGCAAACGCCCTGGACTGGGGGTTGGTGAACGCCGTGCACGCCGACCCGATGGCCTTGGCCTTGCAGTGGGCAGAGAAGCTGGGGGAGCGGGATCCCCTCGCGCTGCGCCTGGCCAAGTCAGTCTTGGACCCTCAGCTCACGGAGTCCTTGAACAAGGAGCGCTTGAGCGAGGCCATCTTGTACGGCCGCAAGGAGTCCCAGTGAGAGGCGCTGTCGCAGGCGGAAACGCCCAGACTGTTGCGGCCGGCATGGCGGCTCTGGCCCAGGGCGGGAACGCCGTAGACGCCGTGGTCGCCGCCACCTTGATGGCCTGCATCACCGAGCCGCTGCTCACCGGACTGGGCGGTGGCGGCTTGGCGATGGTGCACATGGCTGGTGAGACCGAGGTGCTGGACTTCTTCGGCACCATGCCGGGCCTGTGCGGCAAGAAGCATGGGCCCATGGCGGGCATCGACGTGGACTTTGGGCCGGTGCGCCAGCGCTTCTTGGCCGGTCCGGCCAGCGCCTGTGTTCCAGGCATGCCCCAGGGGCTCTGGGTGCTGCACCAGCGCCACGGGGTTCTGCCCATGGCACAGCTGGCCCAAGACGCGGTGCGGGCCTGCAGCGAGGGGGTGCCGGTCACCCGGGCCACTGAGCTCAGTGCCGGGCTGCTCTGGGAGATCCTCCAGATGACGCCCTTGAGCGAGTCGCTCTTTGGGCGCGACGATGGCCATGGTGGGCGGCGGCCGGTGCGCGAGGGCGACACCTTCTACAACCCTGCGCTGGGACCCACCCTGGCGCGGCTTGCGGAGGAAGGCCCCGCCTTCTTGGCCACCGGAGATGGCGCCGAGGCCATGGTGCGCACTCTGGGGCCGGATTCAGCCTTGGGGATGGCCGATCTGGCCGCCTACCGCGCGCTCTGGACCGAGCCGCTCAGCGCCAACTACCGCGGCGTGCAGGTGCACATGCCGGGCGCCCCAAGCCAGGGGGGCTACCAAGTGCAGCACGCCCTGCGCGCCTTGGGCCGTGCAGAGCGGGTCGCGTTCTCGGCGCAGGAGATCCTGGACGTGGCCCGCGCCATGGACGCCGCCGAGCGCGCCATGCCCACCGAGCGGGTGGCCCTCTTTGGTCACGGCTTCGGCGCCAAGTACATGGGCAGTGGCTACACCACCCACACCAGCGTGGTCGATCACGAGGGCAACGCGGTCTCCATCACCAGCTCCCTGGGGGAGACCAGCGGCTGGGTGGTGCCTGAGACGGGGGTGGTCACCAACAACTTTCTGGGGGAGGCGGACGTGAACCCGCCCGGGCACCCCCGCCCGCCTGGGGAGCGTCTGTTGACCATGTGTACGCCGGCTCTGATGAAGCGCGGCGAGGAGATCATCGCCATGGGCGCCGGCGGCAGCAGCCGAATCCGCAGCGCCGTGCTGCACGGCGTGCTCTACGCCGTCGATCACCACGCGCCACCTTCGGCCGTCTCGGCTTGGCCTCGCTTGCACATGGAGGGTGGACAGCTGCGCTTGGAGACCTTTGAGCGGGACCCGAAGATCCTGGAGGCCGTAGGCCGAGAGTGGGGCGCGTTCATCTCCTTCCCGGAGTACTCGATGTACTTCGGAGGCTTGCACGTGGCCGGCAAGTGGGCCGGCGGCTTGAGCGCAGGTGGGGACCCCAGGCGCTCGGGCAGCGCAGCGTCCTCCTAGAGCCTGGACTACACTGAAGCTCCCTCTTCCCCGGCTCCGGCAGCTCCGATGCTCGACACCCAGCCCCGACTGCTCTCCGTTGGCACCGCCAACCCGCCCGAGCGCTACACCCAGGAAGAGATAGCCGAGCGCTTCGAGATCCCGGATCCCCGGATTCGCAGTCTCTTTCGCTCCGCGCACATCCACACCCGGCATCTCTACTTGCCGCCAGTGGACCAGCGCGGTGCCCCCTCGGAGACCCAAGGAGAGCTGCTCTCCAAGCACCTGCGCGGCGCCTTGGAGATTGGACCTCAGGCTGTAGAGCGCTGCTTGGCGCCCCTGCGCTTGGGCGTCAAAGACATCGACTATCTGTGCTGCATCACGACCACCGGCTTTATGGCGCCGGGGCTCACCGCCCACATCATCAAGCACATGGGCTTTAGGCCGGACTGCAGCCGCGCTGACATTGTGGGCATGGGCTGCAACGCCGGCTTGAACGGGCTGAATCCGGTCAGCGCCTGGGCCAAGGCCAACCCTGGCAAGAACGCCCTGATGCTCTGCATCGAGGTGTGCAGCGCCGCCTACGTCTTTGACGGCAGCATGCGCACAGCCATCGTCAACTCCCTCTTCGGCGACGGCAGCGCGGCGGTGCTGGTTCGCGCGGATCCGGCCGACGACCGGCGCTTCGCCCCACGGGTGCTGGGCTTCAACAGCCAGATCATCACCGAGGCCCTGGGCGCGATGCGCTACGACTGGGACGAGCACCACGGGAAGTTCAGCTTCTTCCTGGATCGCGACATTCCCTATGTGGTCGGTGCCCACGCCGAGTTGCCCGTGGACCGCTTGCTCAACGCCCACGGCCTCAAGCGCCGGGACATCGCCCACTGGGTGGTGCACAGCGGCGGCAAGAAGGTGATCGACGCCATCAAGTACAACGTCGGCATCACCGAGCACGACGTCCGGCACACCACCTCGGTGCTGCGCGACTTTGGCAACCTCTCCAGCGGCAGCTTCTTGTTCAGCTACAAGCGGCTACTGGAGGAAGGCAAGGTGCGACGTGGCGACTACGCCGTGTTGATGACCATGGGGCCCGGCTCGACCATCGAGACCGCCCTGATCCGCTGGTAGGAGCAGACTGATGTACGAGACCCTTCGCTTCAACGAGCAAGACGGTGTGGCCACCATCACCCTGAACCGCCCCGGCGGGAACTGCATCTCCATGCAGATGGTGCGGGAGATCTCCGCCATCTGCGACCGTTTGGAGGACGAGTCCAAGTCCACCGTCGTGGTGATTCGTGGCGCGGGGGGAGCCTTCTGCGCTGGCATCGACTTTGACGACTTTGACCCCAACGCGGTCATGGACATCCACGGCTTCAACAAGTGGGAGAAGTGCTGCACACGCATCGAGCGTCTCCCCATGAGCACCATCGCTCTGGTGGATGGAGCGGCGATTGGCGGCGGTCTACAGTTGGCGCTGGTCTGTGACCAGCGGCTTGCCACCAGCGCCTCGATCTTTCAGGCGCCCGAGGTCAAGTTGGGCTTTCTGCCTGGAATGGCCACTTTCCGCTTGGCCAAGTACGTCGGCTTGGGCATCGCCAAACGTTTGCTGCTCACCTGCCCCGAAATCACCGCCGATGAGGCGGCCGGCTACGGCATGATCGATGCGGTCGTGGACGACTTGGACGTGGGACTGAACCAGGCGATTCACAACCTGGGGCCGAACCACAACGTGGCTGTTCAGCTGACCCGCCGCCTGCTCAACGAGTGCTACGGCACCGACTACCAGAACGCTTTGGGTCACTTCTTGGCCGCGCAGCATCGGGCCATCAGCCAGACCGCCTTCTTGGACACCCTCAAGCAGGCGAAGAAGGGCGAGTAGGGTTGTGTGGGGGCCAAGCGCGAGCGAATCGCGTAGACTCCCGCCATGCCTGTAAAGCCCTTTACGCCCGACCCGGCGGTCCTAGACCGCATCCGGCCCATGATGAACATCGACGCTCAGCCGGTGGCCCATCTCCACTGCGCAGCCATGGGCAACAGCCTCTGGGCTCAGCTCGGGGAGACCTTCCTAACGACGCTGTACCAAGCGTTGATCGGAGACGAGCGCTTCTTGGGTTTTGTCTTCTTGAAGGAAGACGGCCAGGTGGGCGGTTTCATCGCGGGCTCCGTCGACACACAAGCCATGATGGAAGCGGTCTATGCCCGCACGAAGCTTCCGCTGGCCATGGCCGCGGGTCCTTCGGTGCTACGCCGACCTCGTCTGATCCCACGGCTTCTTCAGACTGCGCGCTACAACCAAGCCAGCGCGGCTGGAGCCGAGATCAAGGGGGAGTCCTTGTTCTGCTCTTTTGAGCCTGAGCTTCGTGGCCAGGGCGGCGCCAAGCACATCAACAAGGTGCTCTTCGATGAGCTCCTCGCCCGAGGACACCACTGGGTCAAGGTCACGACCGAGACGGACAACGAAGGCGCAAACCGGCAGCTGAAGTCCTGGGGATTCCAAGACCGCGGCACCTTCTCCTTCTATGGAAAGGAGATGATCTGCTACGCCTTGGACCTACGGGCCAGCGATCGGGTGGATGCAGTGAGCCGCCACCCGGCCGTTTAGGTCACCTCGGACCGCGCCAGTCGAGCGCCCCTGGGCCAGCCCTTCAGCGCGTCAGCTCGCCACTCAGGCTGTATTCCACGTCGATGACCCCGTAGAGAATGGCGGTCCCGGTGCCGCTGATCTCCATGTTGCCCGGCTCGCTCATGTCACCCACCCAGGTGACACCGGTGAGCTTGCCCACGTCCATGTTGCCCGAGAACTGGTCATCGGTGACGGGGTCGCCGTCTTGGGTGACGGGGGCCGGATTGGTGATCTGGGTCCAAGCGCACTCCCACACGCCGTTGACGACCGGGGTGTAGCGCTCGTCGATGGTCAGCTCTGCGGTTCCGGTGCAGGTGTCGGTGAGTTGTGGCGAGGTCGCATCGATCACCAAGGTTCCGCTGTACACGCCCTGCCAGCCCACATCGCACTCGTTGTCCGGCGTGGCCAAGGGGTTGGTGTCGTCGCAGTCGGTGCCGTCGGCGATCCAGTCACTGGATCCGTTGCATCGGGCCTCGCTCGTCTCAGGATCCCCAAAGCCGTCGCCGTCGGCGTCGGCGTAGTAGGTCAGCGCCGAGCTCAGGTCGGTGCTGTCGTCCAGGTCATCTGCGTTGCCGTCGCAGTCCTCGTCCACGTCGTCTGGATCACAGACTTCCTGGGCGCTGGGGTTCACAGCGGGGTCGGAATCGTCGCAGTCCTGATCGTCTTCGACAAAGTCGGCCAGGGCCTCGCAGGAGTAGCGCACGCTGGACTTGTCGCCGTAGCCGTCCTTGTCGACGTCTGGATAGTAGGCGGTCGCGTCCGAGGCGGACTCGTCTACGTTCTCATCGCAGTCTTGATCCAGACCGTCGCAGAGCTCCGCAGCGCCTGGGAAGACGGTGCTGTCGTCGTCGTTGCAGTCCACCGAGGCGTCGAAGCCATCGCCGTCAGCGTCAAAGCCGGTATCTCCGGTGACGAGATCGTTGGCGCTGATGTTGTCGCCGGCACAAGCGAGCATGAGCAATACGAGCATTGAGTGTCCTCCAGGGGCGCGCATTCTTCCCGGTTTTGCTCCACTTGTCACGTGAAAAGGCGCAAGGCGCTCCTGGCTGCCCTAGAGAACATGCTCCCCCTTCTCCCCCCCGAACGCCTGGTGCAGCGGCACCGAATGCCGCCGGCGAGAGGCGTGGCTCAGCCGGCGGCCAACATCAATGGGGGCTCGAAAATCTGCGGCCGTCCGAAGTAGTAGCCCTGCATCAGGTGGATGCCGCATGCCCGCAGGGCTTCCGCTTCCGCCTCTGTCTCGACCCCTTCTCCAAGCACCACTGCGTCAGTGGCCTCGCCGAACTTGCAGAGCAGGTCTACCAAGCGCTGCTTGCGCGGCGTGGCGTCGATGCCGCGAACGATGGACATGTCGATCTTGACGTACTTGGGTTGAAGGTCCGCCAGGACGGACAGGGAGTTGTAGCCCGAGCCCAAGTCATCGACGGCGATGGCGAAGCCTTGCTCTTGCAGCGACTCGACGGTGCTCTCCCAACCAGGAATGTTGGTGAGGCGGCTGCGCTCCGTGATCTCCAGGGCCACCCGGTTGCCACGGTTCATCAGGGGCTCCAGGCTCTTGAGCAGGGCGATGGGGTTGGCCAGCTGGTCGGGGTGCAGGTTGACGAAGAGCACGTGCTGAGAGTGCAGGTTGTCCAGGATCTCTGCGGCCAGACGGTTGACCTCGGTTCCGAGCATGTCCGTCATCTTGTGGCGCTCGGCGACCCGCAGGATGCTCATGGGGCCATCTAGGACTGGATGGGTTGAGCGCAGCAGGGCCTCGTAGCCAAAGATCTCCGCCCCAGGGCCGGGCTTGACGATGGGCTGGATGGCCAGGCGCAGATGGCCCTTGTCCACACACTGCTCGAGCATCTGCTTTTCGCTGTCGTCCACGGCGCGCTGTTGGGCCATGCGCACTTCTGCCATGCGGTTCACGGACGCCCAAGCCTGCTCCAGGGTGTTGATCAGGCTGTTGGGGTCAAAGGGCTTGGAGACGACCCGCAGGACTTCGCCCCGATTGACCGCATCTCGGATCATCGGAAAGTCCCGTCGGCCCGTCATCAGAGCGCGAACGCAGCCAGGCTGCACCTCGCGAATTCTGCTCAAGACCTTCAAGCCATCTATGCCGGGCATCTCGTAGTCGACCAGCGCCGCATCGAAGGGCGTGCTCTCTAGAAGCCGAATGGCCATCGCGCCGGTGGACGCTACTGTGACCTGCAACCCACGGTAGGCCAGAACACGCTGGGTGGACCGAAGGATGAAGGGATCGTCGTCGACCACAAGGACGTGGTTCATGAGCTGTCTCCGCGGGCGGCGAGTTGCCGGCCCTGCAGACCAGAACGGATCAAGGCAGGATGTAGTTGATGCCCATGATCCTCATCGCTCTGCTCGCCGCACCTGTCCACGCCGCCAGATTGACCGTTGATCCGGGAGGAAGTGGCGATTACCTCGACCTGAGCTCGGCCCTCGCGGACGTGCAAGATGGCGACTACATCGCGCTGGAGCCCGGGGAGTACGTGGGCGGGACCCAGATCACGACGGCGGTTCGGATCGTGGGCTTGGGAGAGAGCCCGCTGGACACGCGCCTGAGCGGCAGCAGCCTGGGACTGGATCTGAGGGCCCAGGCCTGGCTGGACAACCTCACCCTCTCCGGCACCAGCTACGGTTTGTACGCCTACGGGGTCAACGCACAGGCGCGGCGCGTGGTCCTTCAGGGGGCCAACCCCCTCTACGCCTACCTGTCGACGGTAGAGATGGAGAACGTGGCCTTCTATGACGGTCCGGTTCGGCTGCAGAGCAGCGCGCTCTCGGGCAGCCAGTTCAGCTTCGTGGACAGCTCGCTCTATGTCAGCTCGAGTGGCTACCCCGTAGAGCTGAGCGGCGTGGTGGGGAATGCCTTCACGGTGACCTGCTCCAGCAGCTCCCCCTCGGTTCAGCTCTCCTATGTGCTCTACGACGCAGGATCGCTGGACTCTTGTGTGGTCCCCACGGCGATCTACGCGGGCTTTGACACGGGGTGGACCTCCTACACAGGCGAGCCCGCCACCGACGATCTCACGCTGCTAAGCGGGAGTCTGGGCGTGGACGCCGGGGACCCAAGCTGTGTGGACGTGGATGGAAGTCGCTGTGACTTGGGACACCTCGGCGGGCTCCTGGGCCTGGACGTAGACCTGGACGGGGACGCCATCCCGGACGCCTACGAGGACAGCGTGGGCTTGGACAGCAGCCTGGCCAATGGAGCCGATGACGATGACGGGGATGGCCTGGACAACCTGGGGGAGTACCTCTTTGGGACCGACGCCCTAAATGTGGACAGCGACGGGGACGGGGCCGGAGATCAGGAAGAGCTGGAGCTGGGCTTTGACCCCTTGGACCCCAGCGACCAGGGCCCCAGCGCCTTTCTGACTGCGCCGGACTTTGGCGTAGTCGACACCCCCGTTGTGTTGGACAGCTCGCTGAGCTCAGACCCGACCAACGACACCTTGGCCTACACCATCACGGTCGTGGCGGCGCCCTCAGCCTCCCTGCTCCTGGGCAGCGAGCTGAGCATGAGCGGCGCCTTAGGGGCCTTTACCCCCGATGCTGTGGGCCTTTGGAGCTTTGAGCTGCTGGTCAGCGATGGCGTGTCCACGGACAGCGTGCAGTTGGAGTGGCGTGTCCGAGACGTGGGCACTGAGATCCGGGTTCCGGAAGACTTCGCCAGCTTGGATGACGCGGCCGCGGTCTTCAAGGCCCGGGACTCCATCCACATCGCTCCTGGCGACTACACCCTGGTGGCGGCGGCGGTGGACAGCTACCGCGGACTTCGCTTTGTGGGCTCGGGCATGGACGAGACCCGCATCCTCCTGAGCGGAGAACTCAAGGTCCAGGACCTGGAAGCGCAGGACTTGGAGTTGGTGGGAGAGGGCTACTACGCGATGAGGGTCCAGGGCGGCGAGCACCTGGAGCTGAGCGGCGTGCGTATCTCGGGCTCAGTCTATGGCTTCACCGCCTCGGACCTGGACTGGATCAGCATCGAGGGCAGCGCGCTGACCGGCGACGACTATGCGGCCATCCTGCAGAGCATTGGCTCAACTGCCGTCGTGCGGAGCAGCGTCAGTGGCACCCTCAGTCTGGGCTATGGCGAGCGCCTGCGCATGCACGGGGTGTGGTTCGACGGGAGCATGGCCACGGCCGATGGATTGGTCCTCAGCAGCGTCTACGACGTAGAGCTCTCCAACATCAGCATGACCTCGCTGCGGCACGCCTTCACGGGCTCGAACCTGAGCAAGGTGCGGGCGGATCACATCTACATGCAAGACATCACGGGCGAGCTCTGCATCGCTGGAGAGTGGCGTCACGTCATGATTCGGGGGGCGACCAGCGCTCTGAGTGGGTGTGATGTCTTGGGGGTCACGAGCGATGGTGCCGGTCTGGACGGCAGCGGCGTGCCCCTTCAGAGCTCTCTGGCCTGGGACGGTGGCGATCCCTTCAGCTACGAGGCCGACGGCACCACACAGGACGTAGGTTGGACCGGAGGGCACCACGGCATGCGTCAGGACCCAGAGCTGGAGCAGATCTGGGAGGACGCAGACGGGGACGGCTTGAGCACTCTGAGTGAGTGGACCTATGGCAGCGATCCGAGCCTCGCGGACAGCGACGGGGATGGGGTTGGGGACCGCGTGGAGATCATGCTGGGTCGGGATCCGGCGGACCCCTCGGACCATGTGGCCGTGCTCTCACCGCGCCCTCTTCGCTCTGTCTCTTATACACATCTCCGAGCCCACGAGACAGGCAGAAATCTCGT
>CAJXRZ010000119.1 GCA_913060515.1 uncultured Pseudomonadota bacterium
CTATCCTCTTCGTCGGCAGCGTCAGATGTGTATAAGAGACAGTCCCAGATCTTGGTGCGGCGCTTGCTGGTCACCCAGGTGCTTCCGTCTGCTGAGAGCAGGCTGCTGCCCCAGTAGCTCACGCGGTGGGTGTCCAGCAGGCTCAGATCGCTGGCCTGGTAGAGCAGGGCATCGGCGCCGTCAGAGATGACGATCCGGTCCCCCTGCCACTGAGCGCTCATCGTCCAGCCCTCCTGCTCAGGGAGCAGGGCCAGGCGGTCTTGTGGCAAGCGCGAGGTCTGCGCGAGGGCGGATGCGATCAGCAGAGGCCACATAGACAGGGCTCTCCCTTTTTAAGCAATCAAGCTTTTTAGGCGGTCAAGCTGTCTTTGTAAGCGAACAGACCCTGCGCTTCAAGGCGCCTTAGACGGCCTTGATGGCGTCGACGTAGAAGCCGTCCAGGACGTCCTTGTACTGCTTCTCCACCACCTTGCGCTTGACCTTGAGTGAGGCCGTCAGCTCTCCGGTCTCGACCGCGAAGTCGGCAGGCAAGACCGCGAAGTTCTTCAAGGTGCTGTAGCGAGGCAAGCTGGCGTTGAGCTCGTCGACGGCCTTCTGGATCATCGCCTTCACGCTCGGCTCGCGGGAGAGCTGCTCGTAGCTCTTGCCCTGCAGGCCGTGGTCGTCGCCCCAAAGCACGATGGCTTCGGGGTCCAGGGTGACCAGCGCGGTACAGAAGTTGCGGTTGTTGCCGTGAACGACCACCTGGGAGAGGTAAGGACACAAGGCCTTCAGCGTGCTCTCCAAGTGAGAGGGGGCCACGTACTTTCCGCCGCTGGTCTTAATCAGGGCCTTCTTGCGGTCGGTGATGCGCAGACGTCCGGCCGGATCCAGCTCGCCGATGTCACCGGTGCGCAGCCAGCCGTCTTCGGTCAGAGTCTCTGCGGTCACGTCAGGCAGGTTGTGGTAGCCGCGCATTACACCGCGGCCGCGAATCAGGATCTCGCCGTCTTCCGGCATGATCTTGAGCTCGGTGCCGGGCAGGGCTGGGCCAACGGTGCCGAAGGCGAAGTTGTCGGGCAGGTTCACAAAGCTGGCGGCGCTGGACTCGGTCAGGCCGTAGCCCTCGAGAATCAAGATGCCGCAGGCGTGGAAGAACTCGGCCATCTCCCGGCTCAGGGGTGCAGAGCCGGAGATGAAGAAGCGCACGCGGCCGCCAAAGCGCTCGCGCAGCTTGGAGAAGACCAGGCGGTCTGCGATGCGGTTCTTGAGGGCCAGCAGACCGCTGGGCTCCTTGCCCTGCTGGCGCAGTGCGGAGACCTCTTTGCCCACGCCAACGGACCAGCGGAAGATCTTGAGCGTCACGCCGCCCTTGTCCTGGGCGCCGGTAACAATCTTGTTGTAGACCTTCTCGAAGATGCGTGGCGCAGCGGCCATGACCGTGGGGCGCACGATGGAGAGGTTGTCGATGATCTTGGGTACCCGACCGTCGATCGCGGTGGGGGTGTTGGCGTACATCACCCCGACGATGAGCACCTTGCCGAAGACGTGGGAGAGGGGCAGCCAGAGGAAGTGCTTGTCCTCTGGGGTCAACACGTCGGCCTGGGCCACCACTTCAGCCTCGTACAGCCAGCAGTCGTGGGTGAGCTCCACGCCCTTGGGGGTTCCGGTGGTTCCCGAGGTGTAGATCAAGGTGGCCAAGTGCTGGGGGGTCAGCTGGTCGACGCGGGCTTGGTAGACCGCCTCGTCCTTCTCATCCGTGGCGCGACCCAGAGTCTCCAGGTCCTCCATCGTGATGATCCAGCCATCGGTGGAGGGGGTGCCGTTGAAGACCACCACCTTCTCCAGGTTCGGGAGCTGGTCCCGCACCTTGAGCATCTTCGCGGCCTGCTTGTCGTCATCGACAAAGACGACCTTGCTCTTGGAGTCGGCCAGGATGTAGCGGCACTCCTCTGGTGTGTTGCTGGGGTAGATGGTCGTGGTCGCGCCACCGGCACAGAGCACGCCCAGGTCGGCCATGACCCAGTCCATGCTGGTGATGCCCAAGATGCTGCAGCGGTCCTCGATCTCTACGCCAAGGGCGTGCAGGCCCATCGCGATGTCGCGGGCGCGCTTGCCGACTTGGCCCCACTTGACGGTCTGCCAGGACTCGTTGGCATCGGGGTAGTAGAAGGCGTCGCCGTCGGGCGTCTCCTCCACGCGGAAGTGCAGGATGTCGGGGACGGACCGTGGGTTGCGGTCTTTCATAGCGGTCATGCGGTCTCCAGCGCGTGTGTGGTGGGACTTCTCTATCACGCGTCCCCCTTCGTTGGGGTGGGCAATGGGATAGGTCGGCAGAATGAAATTGATACACCAAGACGCACACTGGCTGGTCCTCGACAAAGCTCCGGGTTGGCTGACCGTGCCCGGGCGCATGGGCGCCGAGGACCCACGCCCTTGTTTGCGCACCCAAGCGGAGCTGGAGTACGGCCGACTCTGGGTGGTGCACCGACTGGATGAGCCCGTCAGCGGCTTGGTGCTCTTTGCCCGCAGCGCCGATGCACACCGCATCGCGAACATGGCCTTTGAGTCCCGCGCCGTGCGAAAGGTCTACCACGCCAAAACCCAGGGTCCTGCACCAGAGAAGCACCAGTTGACCTTCCGGGACAGCCTGCGAAAGGGCAAGAAGCGGGCCTTTAGGGCGCCCCACGGAAAGGCTGCGCTGACCGAAGCGGACTTCAGAGGCGGCAGCGAGGAGACGGCCTTGCACTGGGAGCTCAAGCCCCAGACCGGCCGCACCCACCAGCTCCGAGTACAGCTCTCCCTTCGAGGATGGCCCATCTTGGGCGACACCCTCTACGGCGCGGAGCCCACGAGCGAGACCGGCATCTGCCTGCGGGCCGTCTCTTTGGAAGGCCCCTTTGGCAGCTACAGCACCACAGGCCTGTTCTAGCGCCCTGAGGCCCCCGTCCCTTGGGGCGCATGTGCCCTAGGATTGAGTGCGCGGGCCCCATCCGGCCAAGGTGCCCCAGCCACCGCGTGTGTGCAGGCGGTCTCTCAGGTGGAAGTCGACGGCCAGCTCTTCGGGCAGCCGCGTGATCTTACGGCGCTGTCCCAAGGCCTCGACCATGGTCACCAAATCCTGAGATTGGGAGGCGTCCGCTCCGGCAAAGGGCAGGCGAAAGGAGTCGAAGGTGAAGAGCAGGCTGGAGTCCGGCGGCAGCTCCAGGTGGCTGAGCAGAGCCGCGGGGCGCATGAAGACCCGGTCTGCTGGCAAGTTGAGCATCAGGGCCTCGGTGGGGCCAAGGTGCCCCTCCATGCCCTGAGGAAGACTCAAGGGGACGTCCAGGATCTCACTGTCCAGGGTCACCTCTGCCCTCTGTCTTGGGTGGTCCCAAGGGACGCGTACCTGTTGCCAGCCCTGTGGCGCCCACGTCAGCACAACCCCAGTGGTGTGCAGGGTCAGCCTGTCCCCCTCCGTCGAGGTCAGCTCGTGGTCTGCCAGAATCTGGCGCCCCTTCTCAAAGAGGTACTGGGCCTGACGGGGACCAAAGTGGGGCCCATAGCCGTGCAGCTCGACTCGGACGCCGTCGTCCACCATGCCCGTGACCAGAGACTCGAAGAGCAAGGAGTCGCCGCTGGGATGCACAAAGGCGCTGACCCTGACGGCCGCCGTGAAGAAACCAGCGTGATCCCAGAAGGGGCGGATTCCCTGGGCGAAGGCTCGGTTCAGCGTCGGCAAGCGCAGCGTCGGACCTGCTGGCACACCCAGGACTGGGGCTTGACGAACCAGAGCTTGAATCCGGGGATCCGGCCCGTCCGTGGGCAGCTCAAGCTCCAAGCAGAGGGCCTGTGCGCGCTGGGCGCCGAAGTGTGTGCCCAGCATCTGAAAGCAGGCGCCCGGCTCCCTGGAGACGAGCTGCTGGAGCAGCTCATGAAGGCGACGGTCGCCTTGGCGGGCGCCACGCACCAAGAGTGGCAGACCGGTGCGTGGGTAGCGTGCCACCCAGTCAAAGAGCCCAGGGGCAGCGTCCCGTGGCGGGGCCTTGCTGGGTGGCTCTGGCTGGCTGTGTACCCCACGGACTGGGGTCAGCACGTGGAAGACGGCTTCTGTGGGGCTTGCCATCAGACAGGCGCCTACGCAGCTGGGCAGGTTTCGCAGCCAGCCGTTGCTGCTGACCTGGCGAGCCAGCCAAGGCAGGATGTCATCGCCGTAGCGAAAGAGCGGCGCGGTGTTGTTGGTGCCGGGCACATCTTCCAGCCACTGAATGCGCGTGGCGTGTGCGACAAACTCCTCGGCATCCTCGAGGGAGAGCAGGGCGGCCCAGAGCCGGGCCCCTTCGCTGCTGGGGCGGCCGTCCTCCAGTGAGATTGGGTGGCCCTGCTCGTAGACTTGGGCTGCGCGCACCACGCGCCGTGCGCTCTCCAATGGCATGAGCTCCCGCTCGTCGGGATGGCACACAGCGTCGGTGATGGCCTGGGTCAGGTGGCGCATGGCTTCAGTCTACACCTTCGGATTGAGGGTGGACCGGCTGCCAGGCCCCAGAGCAGCTCGGGCGAGGACCCGATTGGATCCTCGCCCGAGGTGTGTGACGGAGTGCCTGCTATTCAGGCTCGAGGTACTCGTAGTCCTCTGGCAAGACCGAATCGATCAAGCCTTCGGCGCCCCAGTCATCCGCAGCAATCACTTCTCCGCCAGGGGCGATGAGCGTGAAGCTTGGGATGCCACTGTCTGCCCGGAAGCGGTTCTCCAGCTCCCAGCCTGCGTCTGCGACGACAGGAATGGTTTGGCCGTATTGATCGGCCCAGCCTTGAAGCTCCTCTTGCGTAGGAGTCACACTGCTGTCGTTCTCACCCAAGGCCTGAATAACCATCAGTCCTTGATCCTTCTTATCCTGGTACAGGGCTTCCAGCCCCGCGGCTTCGCCTCTACAGCTGCCTCACCAGAATGCGCCCGTGACGATCAAGATCGCACGGTCGCAGAAGTCATGGATGTTGACAGTGTCGCCGGTCTGAGCCAGCAGGGCAGTGGATCCGGTGATGTCACCCACGGCGTTACCCGTGGCCTCGATCGACTCGTTGCACTCGGTGGCGATCTGCCAGCCGCCTCCCTCGTAGAAGACTTCAGTAGGGATGGTCTCGCCGTCACCGGCGATCACAGCCCCGTCGTCTTCTAGGGAGATGCTGACATCCGCCGGCGCGCAGGCGACCAAAGAGGCCGCCCCGAGTGCCAGGGGGATGATGCGTTTCATGGGTCCTCGCTTGAATAGCTCCCTTAGCATCGCCCAAAAGCGGCCAGAGTGCATGTCAACTTTGCCCCTTGGGTCCTAAAAAGGGCCGCTCTCGGGGTCAAAAGCGCCCGTGTCCAGCCATCCGGTCTCCCAGTCTGGAAGCCAGCCGCTGTCTTGGACCTCTGGCTCCAACATCTCGATCGGCTCTAGGTAAGGGTCTGCATCGCCCTCTAGGGCGGTGTCCTGGCCAATGTGGCCTCGAACGAAGGTCCGGATCTGGGATTCACCTTCCAGAAGCAGCGACACCTCCGTGCCCACGGGACCGACGGTGCTCTGGATGAATGCGTTTGGATCGTAGACCCCGACGAAGGGCTCGCCGTCCACCTCGAGGATCACGTCGCCGATCTGCAAGCCCCCTCGTCTGCCTGGGCCCGACGGGTGAACCCAGGTGATCTCAGCCCCATCTCCTATGAGCTCAAAGCCCACCCCCAGGCCACCCTGTGGCTGGGCGTCGATGTGCAGGCGAACCCAGAGGCGGTCCTCGGGCTCCACATCTACCCACTCGGTCTCAGAGATGGCGCTGAGCATGCCGTGTTTGGTGCTCGCTTGTACGTCGCACTCCGTGGGGCCGTCTGCGAAGAAGTAGAGCTCGTAGCGGCCATTCTCGGTGTGCGCTCGGCTGGGACATTCGGTGGAGAACACAAGGGCATCGACCGGGTGTCCGTCGTGGTCCACCACCTCACCTTCGATGCGGGTGAGGCCAGCCCCCGGGAGCTCAAAGCCGGGTTGGGCGACGTTGGGGGTCTGGGGCGGCAGGGATTCGTCGGGGTGGACCTGAGACGCTGGACGCGGAGCGAGGGTCTCCACGCCAGTGCGGCGCACCCGCAGTTCTTGGGTAGGGGCCTGGGTGAGCAGCGCATCTGGCTCGGCGCCCAAGCTCAGGCCAGCCCAGATCCACGCCGCCAGCATGGGGGGAACAAAGAGCAGCGTGGGCCAGAACTTGCGCATGCCCAAGGTGGACAGCGCCGAGCGGAGGGGGTTCCCGCTGGGGGCCATCCAGCTCAGATTCCGCAGTCCAGCCACTGCTCGAGCAGCGCGCGCTCATCGTCGTTCAGTCCGCCCGCCGGTGGCATGGAGACCTGGTCCAAGACGGTGCGCTCGATGGCGCTCTGAAGCGCGGCGGCCTGCTCTTGGGTGTCGAAGGAGATGCCCACCGGCGCGCCGTAGCGTTGAGGGGAGGTGCTGGCGTGGCAGCCCTGACAGTGGGTGATCAGGAAGCTTTGACCGAAGCTCTCCCAGGTCACGGTCGGGTCTGCGCAGGGACCGGTGTCCGGACTCTCGGAGGCGCAGGCCAGCAGGAAATGGAGGATCAGAGGCGTCATGCGAGCAACGCAGAGATCGGGGGTACGCCAGCCGCCGCGGTGTCTTGGTCCGCGATGGCCATCAGGGTCGCCCCCAGATGGCGGGGATCCAGGGCCTCGCCACCTGCAAAGGTCTCGCCGCTCTCCAAGTCCACCTTTTCACCTTGCATGGCCGCATCGTAGCTGCCGACGCTGCGACCGCCAGCAACTCCTGCGCCGATGAGCATCGCGGGGGTGTAGGTCCAATGCTCTCGGCCGCCTCGGAAGTTCATCTTTGGGTGCCGGCCCATCTCGCTGAGGACCACGACGGTGGTGTTGCTCATCAGGGACTCGCCGTTGGTGTCTCGGCGCTGTTCCAGGGACTTGCAGATGACGCTGAGCTCCCCAAAGAGGCTGTCGAAGTGTACGGACTGCAAATCGTTGCCCGCGTGGGTGTCAAAGCCCAGATCGCCGGTGCCCAGATACTCCACCGCGGCGCACATGGCCTGATCCCGCTCGAAGAGGTCCAGGACCTGTTCGACGGTGTCGGAGAGGAACTGGCCGGTGCTGGACTGGAGATCGGCCAGCGCCGCCAAGCTGGAGACGCGTTGCTGTGCGCTGAGGGCGTCCTGAGCAAACACCGTGCCTTGGCCCGTCGGAGCCTTGGCTTGGAAGTCCTGCACCCGGGAGAGCGCGAAGGCATCCTCCATGGCTTGGACGCTCTCAGAGGGCAACTCTGTTGCGGGTGCGGTCTTGACCTGCCAGCTCCCATCCACCAGCTCGACGAGCTGACCGGCAGTGCCCATGCGCACGACGGAGGGGCCATAGGGGCCGGCGAAGCTCGGGCCGCTCAGGACCAGCATGGGGGCCACGACAGGGGATGCCGCACTCAGTCGGCTGCCCCAGTCTCCAGCTCCAGGGCGGGAGGTCCCCGTCAGCAGGAGGCGTCTGCAAACGTCGTGCGCCACAGAGCGGACCTCCATGCCGTGTAGGAAGGCCGTCTGGGCGCCGTAGCCCTCTAAGAAGGCGCGCACGCGCTCACGTGCCGGATGGTCTACAAAGGGCAGTCCGCGGGACTCGCTGGCCACAGCGCTGCTCTCTTGCTCTGAGCGCATGATGGTGCCAGGGTCAAAGCGGGGGGTGAAGACCATGAACTGGTCCCAGCCGCCCGTGCAGTGAATGAACAAGAAGCGGTGCTTGGCGCTTCCGGAGAGGGCATAGGAGCGCGCCCCCAGGGGGAGCAGGAGTCCTGCACCCATGCTGGCTGCCAGCGCACCCAAGAAGCGGCGGCGATGCATTAGTAGCTCCAGAACTTGGGGTCGCGAATCATCGCGGCCGTCAGGCTGGTCCAGGCTTGCTGGCGGTCGGAGGCCTGCTCTACCTGTTCAAAGAAGGCGGCGTATTGCGCAGCGCTCTCTTGGCCCATCTCCTGGGACCAGAGCAGCAAAGCCAGCTCCTGTAGAGCTTGGTCGAAGGTGCTCTCTCCGGGGCCAGAGGCCAGCCACTCCCCCTGAAGCAGGGTGGGGGCCTGGGGGTTGTCCAAGTCGTGTTGGACCACATGATTCGCTGCAGCTTGTGCCAGGCGCTTGGTCACCAGAACGCCGGTGAGGCTGGGATCCTGCTGCGCTTCGGTGACCTGAATGCCATCCACGCCGCCGACCAAGGTGCGCAGGCCATAGCTGTCGTTCCACATGACATCTGCGTGGCTGCGGGTCCATCTCAGACCGGTGCGTTGCTCGATGACCGAGGCCAGCTGGTCTGGACTCAGGATGCGCAGTGTCCGGGTGCTGTCCTCGGTTTCGGTGGCGCTGTCCATGAGCGCTCCGGCGCGGTACTCAGGTGTGGAGAGTACATTTCGAATCAGGGCTTTCATGGATTGCCCATCGTCCAAGAACCCCTGTTCCAAGACGGAGAGGGTCTCAAAGTCGTGCAAGGCCGGTTCCCTGCGCCAGTAGGCCCGTGCCGTTCGCTCCACAGCGCAGCGGGCAAAGCGTGGGTCGGCAGAGAGCTCAGCGAGCAGGGCGCCCGGATCGTCGGCGGGGATGCCGAACCAAGCGGGCTCGGTCTCGAGGAAGTGGCGTCCGAGGTGCTCCCGTTCGGGGTGGTAGCTGCTGGCCTCGATGGGGTCATAAAGGTCGAAGGTCCAGTATCCGAAGAACGCCGAGGCGATGGGGTCCAGTGTCACGTGGCAGGATCGGCAGCTCTCCACCTCCTGCGTGGCCTGAACAACCGGGTCCAGATCGGCCAGCTCAGCGGCGTCGAAGCTCACTTCTCGCAGCAGGTAGTCCTCGCAGAGCAGGAGCCGAGAGAGGGCGGCTGCGCGGCTGCGGTTGTAGTTGTTTGGGGTGGAGGAGTAGCGCCACCACATGCCGTTGGTGGCGGCCACGCCGGCGGGAGGGCGGCCATCGGTGTAGCGGGCGGGGACCCAGTCCGTGGTGCCGGTGCTCTCTCGGTCGATGGCCTCCAAGGGCCAGATCTCGATGAGCAGGCTGTTGGCCATGGTCCAGTCCGCCGTGACGGTCTCGGTCCAAGCCAAGTCTTGGGCGGCCACTTCCGCCATCAGCGCCAGCGGCTCCGTGCCGACGGAGCGGGCCAAAGTGGGCTGAAGTTCCAGGTCCAACTCCAGCTCACGCACGGTGATGTTGGTGCGGTCGGTCTGGGTCAACCACTGCTCGGCCAGCAGCTCTTGGAAACGGGGAGAGAAGCGCTCTGAGTCCAGCAGCGTGTCCACTTGCGCATCCAGGCTCGCCGGGTCCGAACGCACAGCCTCGAGCTCCGCCAACGAGGGCAGTGTGCCGGCCAAGTCCAGGTGCATGCGACGCAGCAGCAGTCCCGCCTCCAGGGGCTCCAGAGGTCGCTCCGGGATGACCAGTTCGGTGGGGGCTACGGTGCAGGCCAACAGCCAGATCATGGAAGTGCCTGGCGGAGGACCGCGTCGAGCTCGGCAGCGCGCTCGGCCAAGGGGGCGCAGATCTCTTGGCCCTCCAGGGGCCCGCTGATCACGGTGCCGCACCCGCACTCCCAGGCCAGCTCCGTCCATCCCTGCGCCAGGTGCTCATGCACGAGCACCGATCCGGTGGGGCAGCCGTCTACGACCTGGACTCTGTCGAAGTACAGGTCCGCGCTGGGTTGAGCGATGCCGCCGTCCAACTCCATCTCTCCAGTGGCGGTGTCTAGGGCGACGTAGAAGCTCTGGCCCAAGCCCTGGGCCATCCACGGCTGCTGGGCCGGGTTCTCGAAGAAGTCTCCCGTGACCGCCGCGCGGATCAGGTAGCCCTGCTCCTGGGCCCTGGCGTCCAAGGAGGTGATTCCGCCGGCCTGGAGGCTGCGCTCACCCTGGCGCATCGTTGCGGCGGAGACCAGGGCCACGTCGATGGCCATCTGCCCGGTCTGCGGCTCGGCTTCGGTCACCCAGAAGAGCAAGGCCTTGCCGGAGAAGTCCATTCCGGTACCGCTGGTGCATCCCAGGGTGTCCCACACACCGTCGACCGCGCTGGGGCAGCTGGAGTCGCCGCCCTGGGTCCATTCCTGGTAGCGCGCGATGGTGGAGAGCGGGTCGGGCAGTGGCGCCTGGAGCGCCTCTAGGAGCAGTGACTCGGGGCCTGCGGCGTCCTCTACCCAATAGCAGTGGCCGCCCCGCTCCTCGAAGCCGGGCTCACAGTCCACAAGGCAGCCTAGAAGCAGCATCCACATGAGGACTAAGCTACCCCTGAGGGTGTCTACGCGGGGTCAAAGTTCGTGCGTCTACGCAGAAGGGTGCCGCCTTTGCCGCTGGAGACCAGGGCGCCGACGTCCCCACGGCTGATCTGGGCCGCGTTGGCCTCGTCCGTGTCGATGTGCATCTCCAGGGCGTAGCTGTCCTTGACCCGGATCATCACGTCCCCGAAAGTGAGGTCTCTTCCACTGGAGTTGATGGTCACGTCCACGATGTCGCCGTGCTTGACGCCATAGCGCTCGGCGTCGGCGTTGGTCATGTGGATGTGCCGCCAGGCGCAGATCAGGCCTTCCTTGAGGGTCAGGGTGCCCGCAGGTCCCTTCAGGGTGACGCCCGGCGTGTTTGCGACATCTCCGCTGGCACGCACCGGCGCGTCGATGCCCAGGAAGAACTCGTCCGTGCGGCTGACCTCCACCTGGCACTTGGGACGAATGGGGCCCAGAACGCGCACCCCTTCGATGCTGCGCTTGGGGCCGACCACGGTGAGGGTCTCGTTGCAGGCGAACTGCCCAGGCTGACTGAGCGGGGCGCGCTCAGTGAGGGTGTAGCCAGGGCCGAAGAGGGTCTCGACCGCTTCCTGGGTCAGGTGGATGTGGCGGGCGCTGATGCCGATTGGGATCGGGGGGTTCTCCGCGAGCTCCTCGCCCCCTGCGGCGACCTTGCCTACCGCTCCGGCGATGGCCCGGGCCTCGTCGGTCTTGGCGACCAAGATGCGCACGCGGCTGTTGCTGCGGCTGATCTCCGCCACAGGGGTGTTCCGGTCGACCTGGGCGTCCCGGTTCTTGTCCTCGTCGAAGCGCGCGCCGAGGAAGTCCAAGCGCTGGCAGACACGGTGGCGCACCAGAGCGGAGTTCTCCCCGATGCCGGCTGTGAAGACGATGGCGTCCACCCCGCCCATGACTGCGGCGTAAGCGCCGATGTACTTGCGCAGGCGGTGGGTGAGCACCTGGATGGCCAGTCTGCAGGCCTCGTCGCCGTCGGCCGCTCTGTCCTCGATGTCGCGCAAGTCGTTGCCCACGCCGGAGAGGCCCGCCATGCCGGAGCCGCGGTTGAGGATGTCGTCGACCTGATCGAGGGTCTTTCCTGAGCGCAGCATGTCCAGCAGGATGCCGGGATCCAGGTCCCCACAGCGGGTTCCCATGACCAGCCCCTCCAGAGGGGTGTACCCCATCGAGGTCTCTACGGAGCGGCCGTACTCCACCGCGGTGACGCTGGCGCCGTTGCCCAGGTGGCAGGTGATGATGCGCAGGTCTCTGGGGTCCTCGTCCAGATAGGCGGCTGCGGACTTGGAGACGTACTGGTGGCTGGGGCCGTGGAAGCCGTAGCGGCGGTAGCCCAGCTCCTGGGGGATGGCGTAGGAGCGGGCCCGTCGGGGCAGGGTGCTGTGGAAGGCGGTGTCGAAGACTGCGATGTGGGGCAGATCAGGGAGCAGCGCCATCGCGGTGTGGATGCCGGCCAAGTTGGCGGGAATGTGTAGCGGAGCCAGCGACTCCAGGGAGGCGATGGTGGCCAGCACACTGCTGTCCAGCTTGGTGGGCCGGCTGAAGTCTGTGCCGCCGTGTACGACCCGATGGCCAACGGCTTGGATCGGATGCTTGGTCAGGGTCGGCAGGACGGCCTGGAGCACTGCGGCGTGGTCTGCTCCAGGCAGCTCGGTGCTCTGGCGCGCCTGACCCGGGCTCTCTAGGCTGTAGCTGGCCTGTGGGGTACCCAAGCGCTGCGCGCGGAGGGTGGCGGTGCGGTCTCCGCTCTGGGAGTCGAGCAGGTCGACCTTGAGGGAAGAGCTGCCAGCGTTCAAAACCAAGATTTGCAAGGGGCCTCCGATGGGCCACCGTTTAACCTGTAGGCGCCGCTACTCGCTCTGCCAGATGCTCGCGTTCTGCTCCCTTGGCGTCCACAAGAGCAGCTCCGGGCGCCTGTCCCCGGCCAGATCGCTGACCAAGATGCGCTCCACCTTGTGGGAGATGGCGAGATCCACCCAGGGGGAGGTGTTCAAGCCCATGCCGGTGCCCTGGTAGAGGCGAAGGCGTCCGTTCTGGGCCAAGGCCAGATCGAGGGTTCCGTCGCCGTCCAGATCGGCGTCCATGGACCAGGCGATCTCAGGCTCCTCCAAGCTGACCTCGACGGCGAGCAGATCCACTGGGGTGCTGGCGTAGGAGCCGTTGGCGTACTCGAAGACCGAGAGCTGGATGGGGATGGATCGGGCCACCAGACCCCGAGCCAAGCCGGAGAAGGAGGTGTCGACCAAGGGAATGACCACGTCCAGGTCGCCGTCCTGGTCCATATCCTTGGGGAAGATCTCAAAGGAGCTGCTGCCGGTGCTCTGGCAGCCCTGTTTCTCCATGCCGGCGCCGGTGTTCTCGAAGAGGCAGATCTGGCCTTCCTTTCCAAAGAAGCTGCCGTCTTCGCTCATCTGGTGCACCAGCAGGTCCACCTTGCCGTCGCCGGTGGCGTCCACCCAGTGCAGGTCGGTGATCTCGTCGCTGCTCAGGCCGATGGGCAGGGTCCAGGTGGCTTGGCGGGCATCCACAGCGCGGGCGCTGGAGTAGTGGATCTGAAGGGTCTTCTTGTGGGGCAGGAGCAGGTCTTTGAGGCCGTCTCCGTCCACGTCTGCCACCACCAGGGCGGGCACGGTGTGGGTGGCGAGCTGCACCTGTCCGCCGTCCCGGTCTGTGGCGCGCAGCTCGGCGTGGGCGGGGGCGTAGATGCTGCCCAGAGGGCTGCCGTCCGAGCGCCAGACGCTGTATTGGCCGCTGGACCAGAAGATGAGCTCGGCGGCCCCGTCACCGTCCAGGTCGTGTGCGAGTTGGCTGCGGGTAGGGCTGGCGGGGCCCAAGTTGGCCAAGGGGGTGCTCATCGCGGCGATGCGGCGTGCGGAGGGGAGCTGCACCAAGCCCTTTCCGTCCACGGCCCACAGCCCGCCATAGCCAGCGTCCCACCACATGGCCTTGGTGCCCAGCTTCTGGGCGGGCTTGGCGCTGACCGCGCCGTCTTTGAGGGCCAGCTCCGTGAGGGTCACCGGGTTCGGGTCGCCTTTGCCATGGGCCGATGCGAAGAGCTGCGCGTGCTCGCCCCAGGTGTTGGCGGCGACGACCTCGATGGTCTGTTCGGGAAGCTCGAGCAGGATCAGCGGCACAGTGGGCTCCAGGGGCGCCCTTTCATATGCCCGATTCGGACGGAGGGTGCAGAGTGTCGTGGAACCACTGTGTTGGCAGAGTGTGGCTCTTGCGCAGGATGACTCCGGTGGGACCCCGGCCCATCACCTGGCCCAAGTGCATCACCGAGGGACGCCCTGTGGTGCCCTTGATCCAGGCGATGTCGTGGGCCATCAGGTTCTCGAGGATGAGCCGGTAGGCCTGCTTGGCGATTCCCAGCCCGCGCAGCTCGGTATCGAGCATCAGTCCGGTAGAGCTTGAGCTGATGTGGTGTGGGCATTGGGGTCGCCTGAAGCTCTCGATCAGACCCCGGAGTTGTCCCTGCACTTCCACGACTTGTCGCAAACCCACCCAGTCGTCGCGAAGAATGGTCGCGCGAACGCGGGCTTGGGTATCCGCTGTGTTGGCCCGCACGTTGTAGGCGGGCTCGGCGCCGAAGACGCGCTCTCGCATCGCCAGGACGGCGTCTACGTCGCTGGGAACCAGGTCTCTCAAGGTGAATCCTGAGATTGGCTGGGGCGGGTATGCCGCCATCAAGCGTTGGTAGGCCAGGGGAACTCGGCCCGCCAAGTTCACGGCGGTGAGGCCCAGGCCCAGGTCCATCAGGGTCTGCCGCAGCGCCTCGTCCCGCACGGGCAGGGTGATCTCCAGGCCCTCGTCTTGCTCCGGAATGCGGTCGCGCAGCACACTCTTGGCCCACGCCAAGGCGCCTTCGTCTTGCCAGCCGCGGTGAACGATGCAGTGGGTGGTCTCCTGTTCTGGGACCCGCCAGATGCCAACGAAAGCGCGCGCTCGATAGTTGAGCAGCTCCCCCCGTTGCTGGGCGCTGTCCACGAAGCGCTGGTGGAAGGCAGCACAGCCAGGACTCCCTGGGTAGAAGGGGCCCAAGAAGCTCGATGCGCGGAGTTCAGCCTGCCAGCTCGGCACCTAAAAGCCAGGAATCAGGCTCTCTTTGCGAGGCACGCTGGTCCACAAGTCCTGTGGCTGCAGCGGGTCGCTGCGTTTGGTGTTTTTGGCCATGGGCATGGTGTAGCTGGAGAAGCTGAGGTTCTGGGCTGCGAGCAGCTCCTGGGGGAAGACCCCGTCCAGGACCGTCAGGTGCATCTCTTTGACGTCGTCCAAGGCGCCGTCGGTGGCCTGTTCGCGCTCGACGGTGAGCTGGCCTTGGTGCAGGCCGTCGATCTCCGTGCCGCGCAGTCCCAGAGCTTCGGAGATGTTGAGCAGCTCCTTCTCGCTCTCTTCGTGGTCCAGTGAGAGCTGTCCGGTGCGGGCAGCCAACAGATCGCTCGAGAAGAGGACGCGGGCCTGCGCCATGTAGGGGGTGGGGTCCCGCATCGAGGCCAGCGCCTCGATGTTGGCCTTGTCCACGTCCTTCTGGGTGCCGCCGCTGAAGACCATCTTCAGGGGGGTGGTCAGGTTGCGGTAGAGCTGCTCGCCGTTCACCTGGCGAACGACCAGATCCTTGGAGACATCGTCGATGCGCATCGGCTGATCTGCGAGCACGTAGACCACGTTCTGGGGGTCCTCACCGTTGAACACGCTCAAGCGCATGGGCACGACGGGCTGCTCGCTCTTGAAGCGGAAGCCCATGCCCTGTACGTGGCCGTCAAAGGCGCTTCCAGCAGGGCGGTCCATCGGCGCGGCCCGCATTCCGGGACCGGGGGTGGCCCCTTCGTTCCCACCGACCTTGGCTTTGACCGCGACGAAGCACCACTTTGCCTCCACGTAGTCCCGGGTGACCTCGTCCATGCCTTCGGGGTAGCGGTAGCCGTTGTCCTCCATCCAGGCGCTCAGGGCTCTGGGGGAGCCGGCCTCGAGCACGGCCACTTGGTACATGCCCACCGCCTCCTCGGAGATCACGCGCACCTCGGCATAGGCCAAGCCTTCTTCCACGGCCTCCATGGGGACGGAGCTGGGCATGTCCATGACCATCGCCTCGTCTTCCATGTAGCGATTGTTGGGGTCGTAGATGTTGACGTTGAGCACCGGCGGGTCCACCGCGGCCTCGATGTGGGCGAAGGTGTCGTCGTCGATCTTGCGGATGGCCGGCGGGCTTGGGAAGGGGATCAGCATGCCGAAGTGCTCGACGTTGCCGGTGAACCCGGGCCGGAGCACCATGGTCTCAAAGCCCCGGCTGTGCATCACGTAGGTGCGCTGGATGCCGTCTCGCTGCAAGGGCACGGCGCCGGTGCCAATGGGAGGAACCATGCCGCAGGGATCGGCGGTGGCGAGACCGGACAGGGACAGAATCAGAGCCAGGGGTGTCATTGCTTCTGCTTCCTTGGAACGCTGGTGTAGAGGTCTTGTGGCCGCAAAGCATCCGTGCGACGAGTGTTCTTGGCCATGGGCATGGTGTAGCTGGAGAAGCTGAGGTTCTGGGCTGCGAGCAGCTCCTGGGGGAAGACCCCGTCCAGGACCGTCAGGTGCATCTCTTTGACGTCGTCCAGGGCACCGTCGGTGGCCTGCTCGCGCTCGGCGGTGAGCTGACCCTGGTGCAGGCCGTCGATCTCCGTGCCGCGCAGGCCCAGAGCCTCGGAGATGTTGAGCAGCTCCTTCTCGCTGTCCTCGTGGTCGAGGGAGAGCACGGATGTGCGCGCGGCGAGCAGGTCGCTGGCGAAGAGCACCTTGGCTTGTGCCACGAATGGGCTTGGATCCCGCATCGAGGCCAAGGCGTCGATGTTGGCCTTGTCTACTTCTTTCTCGGTGCCACCGGTGAACACCATCTGCAGGGGCTCGGTCAGATTTCGGTAGAGCTGCTCTCCGTTGATCTGACGTACAACCAGCTCTTTTGGAGCATCGTCCATGCGCATTGGCTGGTCAGCCAGCATGTAGACCACGTTCCTGGGGTCCTCGCCGTTGAACACGCTCAGGCGCATGGGAATCACGGGCTGCTCGGTCTTGAAGCGGAAGCCCATGCCTTGCACGTGGCCATCGAAGCTGGAGCCCTGGGGCCGGTCCATTGGCTGTCTCTTATACACATCTCCGAGCCCACGAGACAGGCAGAAATCTCG